>NZ_JCAUAM010000004.1:0-404972 GCF_059691955.1 Paenibacillus sp. J22FR83 | reverse complement strand
ACAAGGTTGTGTTGTCCTTGTTTCATTGGTACTATGACCCCCTCCGACTCCCTTCCTGCAACGCTCCACTTCACTTTTTAGCTTATAGGTTTGTTGTCTACGGTTTTTTTTCTCCCGTGCAGGGGAGGGTCTCCCTAGTTCCAGATACATCTCTATCTACATGCAGATCCCCATACACCGGAGAGTTCTTCTGTGTTGTGGTTTCCAAGGTCTCCACACATTCCATGGCCTTCGCCCTACAGCTCGGGGCTCGGCTCTCTCTTGTTCCCTTTCGGGTAATCTTGACGATGCGGCAGAATTCACGTGACGTTACAGCCTGTAGATTTGCTTCCCGTAAAAAAAAATTACGCTTTTCACAGAGCTTCAGCCATTGGATTTCGCCAATGTCTGTCTGCTAGCTACGGGGCGGCTTGGTCCTTACCCCGACCGAACTTTCATCGGTTAGATGTACCTAGCTTAGCTAGGCACGCAACTGTAGTTTATACATCTAATACCGAATCCACTGTGGGACAATCTCATGGTTTGGGATTCACCCCCCTTGTACATATCTTCCTCTAATATGACTTACTAATAGAATAACCAAGGGAAGTCCTACGATGAAAATAGAAAAAATGTAGGCAGTCCAGACGATGTTCGCGTAATCTAATATCCCAAAAGTTGAAATAACCATCATTGTCGCAATAATTGCGAGCAACGATGGAATGCAAATGGACAAGAGTAGCGGTTTGAGCAGCTTTTCCGGCTTAGCAATACATCATAATCATCATCGATTCCCCAAGAAACGAGGCATTCACTAATGATCCCTTCATAATCGGCATAGCACCTGAATCGTGGCAGTGCTTCTGAGGCGGAAACAAATGTTCTATAATTGCGAATAGAATGTCAGATGCTTGGAAGGAGATAGTAATTCTTGATAGAATATCTACAAGATGATCAGATACTCATTTTGTAGATATAAGGAGATCCAACTATGGATAAAAACAAAGTACTGCGCATGGATAATGTAGGCATCGTTGTAGAATCTCTTGATAACGCAATCTCTTTCTTCGAGGAGATTGGCTTGAAGCTCGAAGGGCGAGCTACTATTGAAGGTGAATGGGCTGGTCGCGTAACGGGGCTAGGCTCACAGAATGTAGAGATTGCTATGATGGTTACCCCAGATGGCCAAAGTCGAATTGAACTCTCGCGATTTCTTAACCCTCCTACAATTTCAGATCACCGAACGGCTCCTGTAAATTCCCTCGGTTATCTACGCATTATGTTCGCTGTTTCGGACATTGACGAATTGGTAGCCAGACTCATGAAGCGTGGTGCTCAGCTCGTTGGCGAAGTGGTTCAGTATGAGAACTCGTACAGGCTCTGCTACATTCGTGGAGATGAAGGCATTTTAGTCGGTTTAGCGGAACAAATTAGCAAAAAATAAGAGAACATATCATGAAAACAACCGCCTCTTCAAAGAGGCGGTTCTTCTCCTCGATATAGGTTACACTCACCCTCAGCTTTCTTTCCCAAGCCTAGTCCAATCAAAAAGAACACCCATCGCCGAACTTCGATTGTGAACCAGTAAATCGTATGCCTGCGGAGCATCCAGTGGAGAGAAGCGGTGAGTGATTAAAGGCTTGACATCCATTCTTCCTTGCATGAGATAAGTTAGGAACAAATCCGCCATTTCCGGATGCTGCCATCCTTTATAATCCATTAGTGCATGTATGCCTTGGATGGAGACGGAGTTGGACACGACATTGCGCCCCATCCCCTGGATGGATGGCGTTGCCGTATCTCCCAATAAAATAACGCGCCCCAGCGGTTTAACTAGTTGAGTAGCTTGTGCTAGTACAGCTGGATGCCCCGTAATATCGAAGACAACATCTAGCATCTTGCCTTTCGTCCCCTCTGTAATTTGCGCTTTGGCTGTACCTGCGTCCATCGCAAGTTTGTGAATGCCTGGCCGATCTTGTACAAGCTGAACGCGGCTCTCCGCTGGATCCATGGCATAGATTTCTTTGGCACCGGACAGATACATATATTGTGTCACCAGTTGGCCAAGCAATCCAAGACCTATCACGCCAACCGTTTCCCCCAGAAACAGCTCCGCTCTTCTCGCGCCAAGCTGTGTTGTTTTGGACAAATTAATCCATGCGCCTTGTTCAGAACTAATCTCATTTGGCAGAAGTACAGCACGAGATGCATCCGCTTTGAAGAATTGCGTGTGAGCGTTTTCAACAAAGACACGATCTCCTCTCTGAAGATGCTGTACACTCGCCCCTACTTCTATCACTTCTGCCACCATGGAATAGCCGGGATGAAACGGATATTGCACCCAGCTTGACCAATTGGTGTCCGGATCAAAGACACCTCTTAGGCACTGAAGTTCTGTTCCTGTGCTAATCAACGAGGTGATCGATGCACACAGTATTTCTGTCTCACTGAGAGTAGCATCAAAAGATTGCTTAATGACCTCCACTTTTTGCTTTTCAGTAAAAACAACGCTGACTGTTTCCATTACCATTACCTCCTTAGATGGGAACTTTATCCCTTGAGATAAGTGTAGAGCGGTACGCCTTTGGAAAACAGAGCAATAATTTGCTGAAATTTAACACTTATACAGGTTCAACCTATTTAATGCATTCTATTAAATAGCTCTTTGTATTGTCGAGGGGAAATACCTGAGTATTTTTTGAAAAGTCTCGTAAAGGTTTGAATGTCGTTAAAATTCAACATTTCGCTGATTTCCGTAATCGTCATTTCTCGCATTTCGAGCAGTGACTTGGCTTTTGCAATTTTAATTTCCCGGTGAAGAAGAATTGGGGATTTGCCGAAGATGGCTTTGAAATGATTGCTGACATAGGTTGGATTCATGTGCAGTTCGGCAGCCAATTCGGCAAGTGTAAATGACGCTTCCGGTTGATTTACAATTTTCAGCAAGATGGATAAGAAATTGTGAGAAGGCTGACTCTCGATGGCTGGCCTGACGCTTCCCAAGGCATTATCCAACAGTAAATATAGTAATTCCAGCGACTTTGCCTTTTGTAAAATGACATTAGGCAAATAACCTACCCTGGACATGGATAGCATGAGTTCATCAAAAACATCCTCAAATTTGATATGATTTTTTAGTGAGTATATGTAGGGGATCTGAAGAAATGGTAGAACATCGACCACATGATGAATGGTATACGTAAAGTGCCACCATAAGAATTCCGTTTCCTCATCACTATCTTTATATTGATCATGCTTAAGATGAGGCGGGATAAAAATAACCGTTCCCGGCTTCAGATGGTAGACTTTGTCCTCCACTTTTAACTTGGCAGAACCTTTTCTTATATAGGTCATCATGTAAAATTGTTCCAGAGTACGATTGCGATAGTTCATCTCCACTCGGTTATGGCTATCAAATGTGAGAATGTTCAAATCGGCTATTTCTAATAGAGCGGAGATCACATCTGCTTGCACCTGAGCACTTCCTTCTTTCAGACTTTATTGTATAAGCATACCTTACACTCTCTAGATAAATAAACTCTAAAATTAAATAGCAGCAGCCAAGGATCGAAAGTCTCCTGGCTGCACGCTTGACACTGTATTTGGGAACTGGTTTTTTATCTTCTACTTAATTTTGTAAATTTTTCGTAACGTATGATTTTGCGAAACATCCGCTTATCGGAAAGGGCATTAAAAATGTATTTATCAGGCTGTGTATTCACCTCTATGATCCAAGGCTTCATCTCTTTATCAAGGCCAATATCAACCCCATACGACATAAATTTCAGAAAAACTCCACTCATGTGTTTACTGATCTTAATACCTAGTTCCTTTAGCGATTCCATATAGGAAACCTGCTCCTCTTTCGTCATAAAAGGGGCAAGTAACTTACCGGCCGGCATCGGTCTTCCCCCGCTATGATAATTGGTCACGATCTTATTAGGCAAAGCTAATCGTCCCACGATTCCAGTTACCTCCCAATTACGTTGCCGGTTTCTCTGTACCATAATTCGCAGATCGAACGGAAGTCCCTTATAGCGGAGTAAAGGGATGCCCTTCTGCACCAAGTAGACTTTCTTCCTTTTTGCTTTCTGGAAAGCAGCATACGTTCCCTTAAAGGTCGTGAACGAACGAAGCCGCGTGCCGTTCTCCAACCGATATTGGGCATCTGTACGAGACATTTTAAATATGCCATGCCCTCCAGTGCCATTACTCGGTTTTAGATAGACGACGTGATATTTTTCCAGCATCCCTTCCACGTTTGCTTTGGTTGCAAGGGCTGTTGGTGGCAGATGAAGAGCTAGTTCCTCGTTCGTTAATAATACTTTATATTTGCCTAACTTATTATTCCAGTACACCACACCTTCACCCCAATGAGCAGAATCCATACCTTCTAGTAGTATGAAAAACAGCGATTGATTGTTTGGACTCCACAACGTTATTCTTAACCTGGCACTACCCGAAATACTTTTCTCTTACCAACGTTTTGCAAAATGCGGGTTGGCACATTGGATATCTTCGTCACATCCGTTATGCCATTTTCATCTTTCGATACGGTTAACATCAAGATTGTTCCTCGCAGTCTAGCTCTATGCTTGGGAAGTTCAGTGGATACAAAATTTCCTAGAGAAGACGCTGCTATACGATTTCTAATGAGTCCGTCGATGTCCTTCGCTTTAAACATTCTTATCGGATGCAGGACATGGGGATGCGCTCCCAGTACGACGTTCACACCATGATTGAACAATACCTGCATGAGTTGAATTTGGCTGCGGTCGGGATAGGTACGAAATTCTTTTCCGAAATGTAGGCAGGCGATAATAAAATCTGTTCTACTTTTCAAGCTGCGTACGTCCGCTATTATTTTTTTCTGATAGAGCCGATTGACTAACCACGGCTCCGGGACTGGAATCCCGTTCGTTCCTTTCGTATAAGCCAATATACCAATATTTATTCCTTTTACGTTAACAATCAGTTTCTCGCTAGCTTCACTGGCAGAGCGATACGTACCCGTATGTCGCAGACCTTGCTGATCAAGGACATTTAACGTCCGCACCAAACCGGATCGTTTCCCATCCATACAATGGTTATTAGCTGTACCTACAACATCGAAACCCAAATCTCGCAGCGTAGCAGCGAATTTGTCTGGGGAATTGAACAACAATTTTCCTGACTCACCGCGGAAATTTTTGCCAGAGAAGGTCGTCTCTAGATTACCTATTGTTAAATCGGCTCCCCGAAGATAAGGTTTTACTTTTGAAAAAATAGGGGCAAATCCACCTTCCCGTGCCGCCGCGGCTATCATCTCCTTTTTCATCAATAAATCTCCGACTGCTGCAATTGTAATTTCCATCCATTCTGTCACTCCTTTCATGGTTACACCATATGCGATGTAACAACGTAATGCTTGTGAGTTGGGCATGCTCGGAACGGCCAAAAGAAAAAAGCCCAAGCCTACATCGGCTTGAGCTTTCATATTTTAACTCTACATCCCTTGCTTCCTTTCTGTCGTATAATAAATCATCGCAATCGTCGGTAAAGCTATACCAATCAATATTGCTGCTTTCCAGCCACCCATGGCGTATGCCCATCCGCCTGTCGCTGAACCAATAGCTCCACCAGCAAAGAAAATAGCCATGAATATACCGTTCAACCTGCTTCGAAACTCAGCTCCTAATGAGAAAATAGCACGCTGCCCAAGGACCAAATTTGCTGAAACTCCCATGTCTAAAAGAATAGCTGCAACTACAAGTGATGCTAATGCGAGTGTCGAACCGTTTTGGAATATGAGGGGCAGTAATTGAGAAACAATCACTATCGCTACGGCTAATCCTGTAGCAGAACGACTCAAACCTCTGTCCGCATGACGGCCTGCCACAGGTGCAACTGCCGCGCCAGATACCCCAACCAATGCAAACAACGCAACTTCTTTTTGTGAAAAATGAAAAGCCGAACTAGTCAATAACAAAGGAACAGTTGTCCAGAACAAACTAAAAGTACCAAACAAACAGGCATGATAGATCGCCCTTCGGCGCAAGATCGGAGTCGTTTTAAATAAATGTAACATTGAAACTAGAAGTTTTGGGTATTGTACGTTTGTCAGCGGCTGCCTTGCAGGAAGTGCCTTTGCTAATACTAAAGCTAGAACAAAGATCGTTGCACCAGATAAAATAAATACGGTGCGCCACCCCATAAACTCTGTCACTATGCTTGAAATGGGACGTGCAAGCATAATACCCAGTAATAATCCGCTCATGACATTCCCCACATTACGGCCACGGGTGGCATCAGGCGACAGATGAGCCGCATACGGGACTAATACCTGTGCCGCGACGGATCCCAGCCCAATAAACAATGAAACTGTAAGAAACAGAGCAGCACTTTTTACAACTGCAGCCATCATCAAAACAAATGCGGTGAAGAGCAATAACGAAACAACAAGTTTTCGGTTTTCAAATATATCTCCTAAGGGTACGATGAATAACAACCCGATACCGTAACCAATTTGAGTCAGTGTGACGATTAGGCCAGCTGCACCAGTAGATATTCCAAGTGCTGAACTAATTGGTCCTACTAACGGCTGCGCATAATAGAGATTTGCGGCAATTACCCCGCAAGCCACAGCCAAAATGAGTATGATCCACGCCGAAACAGGATTATTATTTTTCTGATTTTCAATTGAACTCATAGTAGTACTCCTTCAGATTTTTTCGGGAACGATCGTTCCAATAATGTTAAAAAAAATATGATTATATCATCTCAATAACGGTGTCGATCATGCTATACATGAGTTCTTTGTCGTTTTTCACCTTGGATACTACAGTAATACTATGATTAAGGTTAAGTAATAGGTGTGCTAGTACCTTGATATCTTTCTTGGGGTCAATTTCTCCCGTCTGCTGTCCTTTACTTAATAGCTCAAAAAAAGCCTGCTCCAATCCCTCAAAACCGTCCAGGATTAATTTATGAAGTTGTTCATCCAGTGATTCCAAACCAATCGTTGCGTTTGTAATTAAGCATCCTTTTGGCGTATTTTCATCAAATGCAGAAGCAATATGAAGGTCAAAATACTGGCGAATTCCAACTTTCGCAGAAGGCGCATGAATTAAGAGATTTCGTTTGCTTTGTCTGAATTTCTTGTATTGGTCTATTGCCTCCATAAATAGCGTTTGTTTATCCACGAAAGTTTCGTATAAACTTGATCTGCTTAATCCCATCGTTGCCAACAAATCAGGTATACTTGTTGCATCATAACCTTTTTCCCAAAATACTAACATCGCCTTATGGAGTACTTGCTCCTTGTCAAACTCTTTAACACGTCCCATGTTTATCTCCCCTTCTCAGTAGGATCAGTATACTATTTCAGGAACGATTAGTCCAGTATTCTCAATTCTCCTAGGTTTAACAAACAAAAACGCCAACCTGAGTCACATCAGAATGGCGTTTTTGTATTCTCCGCTACCATATTTCTGCAAACCGGATACGATCTTCCTCTGACAGATCTTTCCCAACTATGACTTCCATAAATTCTAGATGCGTAATCGCTTTGATCCCATGCTTCATTTCGGCTGGAATTCGAATCACATCTCCTGCTGTTAGTTTATATAGTTTGTCCTCGATTAGAACTTCCCCCATGCCTGAAAGAATCGTTATACTTTCATGCCGATTCTCATGGAGGTGATAACTGGTCATCTTCCCAGGATGGAGTTGCACAATTTTCATCATGCCTTCATTCCCCTGCTCGTCTATCTTCCAACATCTCACGATATGATAGGAACCCCATCTTTTCTCCCCATACATGGGAAATGGGCTGATTTGTGAAAGGCTTTCTTTAATCTGATGGGCTTTCTCCTTATGTGAAATCAGAATACCATCCGGGCTTGCGGCGACAATGAGATCTGATGCACCAATGACTACTATGGGAATAGGAAGTTCATTTATAAGATGCGTATCTACGGAATCATCCGAGATTCTTCCTGTGCCAATTACACGCTGTTCGCAATGAGGGGCTAGTGCCTTCCATGTGCCAACATCCTGCCATAAGCCTTCGTACCGCACAACAACAGCATGATGATTAAGCTCAACTACTTCACGATCGAAGCTTTTATTAGCCAGATGTTCATAAGAAGTCAGCCAGGTGTCGACATGTAGCGGCTCCGCTTTACTCTTCAGGTAATTCAGCATAAATGCTAGTGGAAAAGCGAATACACCGCAGTTCCATAGGGCATGTTGATGTATTAATTGAAGCGCTGCATGCTCATTGGGCTTTTCGATAAAGTGATGGATACATGCAAATTCTTCGTTTTCTTCAGGAAGTACGGGAACGATATAGCCGAATTGATCAGAGGGTGTTGTCGGATTCGTTCCGAGAAGTGCAAGATCAGCTTTGGACCGTGTCAGAATCTCGGGAAAGTGATGAAGCAACTGGAAAAATGAAGAATCGGCATAAGTGTCCACTGGGAGGATACATATCGTTTCGTTTGAATCAACTAGCATTCGCTCGTGCAAATAGGTGATAGCTAAAGCGATAGCTGCATACGTTCCACGTTTATAGGGTTCACTTATGATCGGGATGTGTTCGCCAACATACATACGAGTGATCTCTACTTGACTATGATGCGTAACGATAATGGTGGATTGAAGTAATCCTACCTCATCCAATTGTCTGCATATTCGTTCAATCATCGATTCTCGAACACCGTTATGCGATTTCAAAAGCTTCAGAAACACCTTGGAGCGAATCTCATTGGATAAAGGCCATAGCCTTTTACCTGATCCCCCACACAAAAGTACAATACGCAAGCCAAGTCCTCCTTTCCTGGGAGACATCACCCTTATGCATTACTGTGATTTCTTCGTTCTAATGCTTTTTTCAACCACATACTTCATCAACATCCCTGCACGTGACCATGTTAAACGAAGAACATCTAATCTTCCTCGTCTGCCTTTGCGCTTACATAATGTGGGATTCTCGTAAGCTTTCCTCATGTTCATTCGTAGACTATGATGATCGGGTTCTGCCCACAGTTGTCCTTTCTCGGCAAACAAATAGCTGAATGAGCGGGAAATGGCATGGGAACTATTCATACTTATGGACGGATTCTTGAGGTGATAGGGAACGAGAAAAGAGTTATTGTGTGTTAGAAAATCCATATGTCCACCCCAAGCAGTCGTGATGACGGGGATGCCGCTGGCCAACGCTTCTAGGAAAGGGAGCCCTACTCCCTCGCCGCGCGTTGGAAGAACGAAAGCATCTCCAAGGGTGTATAGCCCTCTCATTTGCCTTGTACTTAATCGTTTGCCAATAATGACAAGGGGTGCTGTATCCTTGTTTATTCCCAATCTTTTTTTGTATTGCCAGATTTGACTTTGAATCCAACTTTCAGTCTCATAAGACTCATAGCCATTTGTTTTAATCACAAGGATAACGTTATCTTTGGAGGAAAACTCTTCCCAGTAAGCGCGCAGCAAGCCTTCTGGGTTCTTACGATGTTGAAAGCCAAATACCGACACGAATGTGAATTTACCCGCAGCACGCGGAAGTACGAACTTCTGATTATTGGGATGAAATACCTTCGTATCTACACCATGCGGTACAATGTAGATCGGCACGGTTACCCCGCTATTCAACAGCGCCCGCTTATTATGATGTGTGGGTACACAGATGGCATCAAATTTGTTCATATGTGACAGCCACTCACTCGGCGTTCTACTTGTTTCCCAAACCGTATTTAGAATAATGGCATCATAGGCATTGCGTTCGCTATGCCATTGCATATGGCTCGGAACATCGTGATAAATAAGCACTCTTTTGCCGATGGAAGGTTGCTTACCCATTCGCAAATGGCCAAGTCTTACATCAACGCCTTTCCTCCTCAGAGAAGCCGCATAGGTTCTACTCGCATGGCCAAGACCACTCGCTTTGTGTATAGGTCCCTTCCAGACAACAACGTAGGACTTCAAGGTCTCACCAACCTAGCCGCTTTCACATATCCCTTGCGTTTATGCAAGGAAATGGATCGGTACCTTTTGGCCAAGGAAGACATTCTAGAGGATGTGATTTGGGTATTGTTCAGATGCAAGCTCTTATTCAAAGCAGGCTTCAATATCATCTTATGTGCGGATGACGCATACAGAAAATTCCCATACGTTTCGAATTCTGAGAAAGCAAACTGTTTCGATCTATTCATGCTTTTCATAATGGCGGCATACCAGGAGCTCTTATGCTTGGACTCAATGGTTTGTTTCAACTGCTTGACTTTAGACCTCTCGAATAGCATGTAATGGGTCACGAAAGACAAGCGAGCAGATCGATGTTTACCCATCAATTTTCTGTACGTATTGAAATATTCGCCTTGACTCCAATTCCGACAATAGAAAACGGTCTTATCGCCAACTTTGAAAACATGAGGTCGTATGAGCACGGTATCCGCATCAATAACCATATAATATTGGGATGTACAGAGGGTATCTCCATTCAATTTAAGCAATTGTTGATATAGCCATCCTGTCCGATCCCACGTTTTGGATTGATAATGGATGTCCTTTTTCGTAATAGGGAGAACCGTATCTTCATGAACGAAACGACATCCCTTTCTCTCACATAGATCGAGAATTCTTTGTTTCCACGGCGCTACGATGATGATTTCACCAATGGGATGCTTCACATATTTCCTGACCGCGTCAATGACAAGGGGCAGAGTCCCCAAGTCCTTCTCAATCGCTGGGATTAGCACATCAATTTGAGGTGTCTTAACCTTTTCCTCTTGAATTTGCATGAACATTTACTCATCTCCATTTATTCAAACATATGAAATATCATATGTCAGGAGATAGAAATGGCATGGGTTAAACGGTATGAGAAAAGCACAAAAAAGCCGCCAAGATGAGACCTTGGCAGCTACATTCATTTCATTTATTCTAATAGCCCGCCAAACTCAGCGGCTTTTATTTCTGCAGTCGTTTTATTCCCAGGTGTTAAACCAAGCTTCTGCGTCATTTGCTGACTGATGTTACCTAGTCGTTGCGTATGTTCTGTTGCAGATTGGATGATTGTCCGATTCGACTGTTCAAATAAATCCAAGGCGGCGAATAGGTCCGTCATGCCTCGCTCAATCGAATCCATTTGCAGGCCAGGTTTCCCAAGCAAGTCGTTCGTACGTTGTGTGGTTTCTTTCAACAATCGCGAGTTTTCCTCGAACATTTTATTCAACGTTGAGTTCGCGGAATTCACCGCTTCAATCGTTTGAACTTGATCTTCAATCGCCATCGAGATCATCGCTGAAACCGTTAATAGATTCTGCGTTTTATCAATCGTCGCATCTACAGCATCAATTAGTTTATCATTATTATCGTTAATGATATCTGTTCCCGCAATCGCTTGTTGATACAGAATAACCATCTCTTGAAAGGACTGGATCCGCGTCACGACTTTACGAAGTCCTCTCTCTAAATGTGTTTTACGGTGTTCATTCTCCGGTTTAGCGATTTCAACTTCAAAGAGTTGCTTCAAATTCTCCCCCATCGCAATTCGCATTTGCAAATTATAGACGGATTCAATTGAATTTTTCTTCAGCGTCTTCATATACGCCATATTCTCTTCCAGCGTTTCTTTCCCATTACGAAGGGATTGGACAATGGCATTTACATTTGTTTTGACAGATTGATACTTATAAATATAGTTCTTAAGCGGTGTCTTCTTCATCATTTTCTCAAAGAACCCAAGCTGCTTGCTCTTGCTTAACGAATCAATCTCGCCGCGCAGCTTCAGAATGTTGTTTTGGACCTCTGAGCGCTTGCCTGACATCAATTCATTCACTGGACGTTCTAGCATCGCTAGGGATTGTCCTGCTTGTTCCATCGTTTTGGAACCCATGCGTCCAATCGAGTCCATTAAGGTTTCTAATTCCATCGTATCCGTCGACGAAACTTTCTCAAGTAATTGTTTGGCTTCTTGCTCTACTTTCTGCAAATCGGTTGATTTCAATTGCACCAATTGGGTTGACAAGTTTACCATGCCTCCTTAGTCTGTTGAACGATAACGCTGTTGAATTAATTCCATCCGAGTCTGCAACTCAATTAAGTCTTTTTGCTCGATTGTTTCTACATAGTCCGTGAGCTTGGAGTTAATATCCTTAATGCCTGTAAGAAGAAGACGACGATTCAACCGCTTGGCTTCCCCACCTAACTTCAGAAAGGGATTAATGGCCCCATTGAGATCCTTAAAAATTAATCGTTGTATGTTATGATTCATATTTGCATCATTTAGCTCTTTCAATTGAGGAATTAATCGACCCACACGTGAGAGTAAGCTAAGTGTCTTCTCTACGATTTCATCATCTAATGTATTCTTCTGGCCTTCCGAGATCATCGTTTCTTCAATGACATGGATGTACTCGGCTACAGGTCCCCAGAAAGGATCACTTTCCGCTTGACCTTCATTATCACTAGTCACCACGGTCGTCGGAGCAGGCGTCCTATTGTCTGTAGGTTCATTTATTGTTACAGGAGTTGTTGCTCCCTTAATCGCTTTAGCAGAACGACGCAAAACAAGTATGGTTCCAAATGTCAGTGAGGCCGGCACTAATAAATTAACAGCTTCTGGCAAGAAATTTGACGTAATGAGACTGACGACATAACCTGCAATGGATACGCCTGCGGCGACTTTGAATTGCTTTTGCATACACGTTCACACCCCTGTTTCATCGTGTTACCCATTAAAATCATATCTCCCTTAGCGAATGATGTCAATTTATAAAGGGGCAAAAAGCCAGATAAACGCGTCCCACGTCTACTGGCTTTTACTATTTTCATGAGTTATATACGATTATCCCTTCACAGCTGTATTCGATATTCCTTGAATAATGAACTTCTGCCCTAGCATGAAAACGATAATCATCGGTAGAATTGCCGCACTCGCAGCGGCCATCATTCCGTTGTAATCCACATTAAATTCCATAATGAAATTCTGCAATCCTAACGGGATTGTATATAATTTGCGATCTGTCAGAAATACAAGCGCATTCTCGTAATCGTTCCAATGCCACGAGAAATCAATGATAGCTAATGTAGCCATGGCAGGCTTCGCTAAAGGAAGCATTAGTTGAAGAAAAATACGATAATGACCAGCGCCATCCATAAATGCTGATTCCGAGATTTCGGATGGAATTCGGATGAAGAATTGTCTCATCAGAAACACTCCGAAAATCGAGATCATCCCAGGCAGAATGAGTGCCCAAAGCGTATTATAGATGCCCACCCATTCAAACATAATGAATTTGGGGACGAACAACACTTGCGGCGGAATCATCATCATCGACAAGTAGATCAGAAACAAAGTATCTCTGCCTTTGAATGTAATTCTAGCGAAGCTATACGCTGCTAATGACGAAAGTAAAGTTGCACCAATTGTACACACAACGGCTACTTTGATTGAATTCATATAATATGTCGCAAAGCCCATACTGCCTGTCCAAACCCGGATATGATGTTCCATATTAAAATGGGACGGAATCCAGCGGATCGGATATTCGAATACTTCAGCCGGCGATTTAAAAGACGTACTGATCATCCATATGAATGGCATAATCATAGCCAGACCGAGGATAAACATGATAAGTGTCGTTCCTGCTTTTGCAAGAGTTGCTAGTGGCAATCGCTTCTTGGTTCGAACTTTTGCACCTGCCCTAATGTCTGATTGCACAGTAGCCATTGAGGTTACCTCCTATTCCATTGTTCGCCTTAATAGTGAACCCATTTCTTTTGCCCAAACCACTGGACGAATGTAATTGCTGCGATAATTAAGAATAAAACCCAAGAAATCGTAGAAGCGTAGCCCATTTCATAATAGCCGAACGCATTTTTGTAGACGAATAGAGATAGAATTGTCGTGCTATTCCCAGGACCACCTTGTGTAATCGCTTGGATCAAGCCAAAGGATTTAATCGTCATAATTAATCCGGTTATGAGCAGTAAGAACGTCGTCGGACTGACGATCGGGAAAATGATAGATTTGATTTTGACCCAACCACTCGCGCCATCGACTTTAGCAGCTTCAAGCAGCTCAGGCGAAATTTCTTGTAAAGCTGCCAAATAAATAATCATATTATAGCCGAGCATGAACCAGATCCAGATGATATCAATGGCCATCATGGACGTTTCCGTTGTAGAAAGCCAGCCAGGTGGATTGGATATGCCTATCGCTCTTAACAGTTGGTTGATCGGGCCTTCCGAAGGTTGAAAGAGCAACATCCATACGAAAGCGACAGCCACACCACTTGTAATGTAAGGTAGAAAATACATGGCTCGCAGCAGTCCTTTGGCAAACACATGCTTATTCAATACAAGGGCTACAAGAAACGCTAGGATGATGGAAATAGGTACCGACAGTAGGTACAATCCCGTATTCCGGAGCGAAACATAGAACAAGTCATCATGGAGAAGACGCTTGAAGTTATCGATCCCCACGAAATGATAATTGGGATTGGCAAATTGGTAATTCGTGAATATGAGGCCGAAAGAGAATATCGCCGGTACGATAAAAAAGAGAAGAACGCCCAGCATGTTTGGTGCAATAAATAAGTAGCCGGTAAGACTTTGTCTGGCCATCCAGTTTGTCTTCACATCCGATAACCTCCCTTAGTATGCATACAGGGGAACCAGCCGAAGCCACTCCCCCTGCTTTTCTAATTATTTGGTTGTTTTCAAATATTCCGTATGGCGTTTAACCATTGTAGCTAACGTCGTTGCGGTATCTTGCTTGCCTAAGAAAAACTTCTCATATTCTTCTCTTCGTAGGTCCATAACTTGTTGAGGAAGGTTACGTGTAAACGTAGGCGTCTTATTCTCGAACAGTACAAATTTCAAAGAAGGAATATCATACGTACTCTCGTTCTCACCAAGCAGGAGCTTCAATGCATCCTCAACATTCGCATCCTTGGAAGCAGGAATCCGTCCTCCGGAAGCAAGTGGGAGCAATCCGCCGTCTGCATACCACTTCAAGAACTTCCAAGCGGCATCTTTATTCGTCGACTTCGCATTGATCGAAACGAGATCTCCTAATCCGCCGCGGCCAATCGCATTTTGCTCATTGCTGTCTAGTCTCGGCACTGGCGCGAAAGCGATTTTGAATGTCCTTGGGTTATCTTTCAGGTTATTGGAATTCCGGAATATCCAGGAACCCGCATTCAGCATGGCGCTCTCGCCTTTAAGAAACATCGTTTCGACAGGCATCTTAGTCGTCAACTGTTCGCCAAGCATTGGCGTGCTCTTGTCCTTCATCATGGCATTCAACGTATCTAACCATGTGCCGACCAATGGATTATCAAGATTTGAACTGCCATCTTTTTTCGTATATCCATCGTGAGTCAATGCAGAATCTAACGAATCTGGGAACGATTCTAAATGCTGAACAAGTCCAAATCGCTTATCCGCCTTCAACTTCGTCGCATAGTCCTGCATCTCTTTCCATGACCAGGACGTCGGCACTTTGAGCCCAGCCTGATCGAGCATCTCTTTGTTAAACCAGACGAAGAAGGTGCTCTTCACGGTTGGAATACCGTAATATTTACCATTAACTTGCCAATCCTTCGCCGTCGATCCCATCTTCTGTTCAATGTTATAATCGGAATAACTGCTCATATCCAACGCAACACCAGCATCTACACGCTTCTTCAAGGCCGTGCCTGAATAGTTCACGAATAAATCAACACTTTGACCTGTAAGTAGTGCTGTATCTAATTTCAGGTTCCCTGCATCATCATTGACATAACGTTCGTACTCCACTTGAATGTCGGGGTTCTTTGCATTCCAATTGTCGACTACCGCTTGAGGACCAGATTCTGGCGGAACGCCTCCCCACATTTTCAGTTTAACGATCTTGCCAGGAGCTGCTGCTGTAGTACTAGGGCTACTCGTGCTGGCGCTGCTGGAGGCTGAGTCACCCGATGTATTCCCGCATGCTGTAAGACCTAAAGTAAGAGCTAGTGCACCAAGCATCATTGTGTTCTTTCTCTTTGTCATTTCCATTGACCTCCTGCAATTGATTTCTTACAGTTCCTACTTTATCACCCATTCCGAATGTGAATAAGAAACAGAATCCATGAATTCATAGAACAAAAGTCACATTGTTAAATACATACATGCATCCATGCAAAATGGGTTATGTTCGGTTCCTGAAGCTTGCAGGCGTTCCGCCTGTGAAACGTTTGAAAATTTTAATGAAATAATTATCATTCGCAAATCCAACGCGTTCACCTATTTCGCTAATCGTCCGATCCGTCTCACGAAGCAATCTCTGGGCATGTTCAATTCGAATCCCATGCAAATATTGAATGATGCTGACTCCCAGCTTCTTCTTAAATAAACCGCTAACGTATTTGTCATCCATACAAACTAACTTTGCCAGTGTATCTAAAGTAATTTCTTCCGCGTACTGCTCGTGTAAATAAGTAATGATCTTGTTGATCTCGGGATGATCCGATTTCGGAATGCGCGAAGCGCTCAAATGTTTGAAATGTGCTTCCAAGCGAGCTATGAACGCCGATTTAAGGTGCACATGGTCCGTTGCAAGCAGCACCTCTTCGTCTGACGTGGTAAGTTGAGATATTCTCGCACACAAATGCACAATGCGCGCGGCAGCTTGTTTCACTTGCCGTTGCGGCGCATGCTTGGCTTCGAATTTCTCCCACAGTTCATTGACAGCTCCAAGAACGGCCTCCCATCTTAACTGCTCCAGATTGTGCCAGATTTCATGCTCCAAGCCCCACGTATCTCCAGTTTCCTGCAGAGTTGAACCTAGGGCAGTGCATAGTTTGGCACTGAAAGTGGGCGTGTACCACTCCCTATTGAGTGACACTAGGACGCTCTGCCATGCTTCCATAAGCTTTGCAGATGGAGTTAAATCTGTATAGACGAGGCTATAGGGTAAAGGTAGTTCTGTATTCATGCTGAAATGTGTAGAAGCTGGCAGCCACATGAAGAAATAGCTAACACCTTCGATGGTTATCGAATGCCAGACCGCAATGGATGCCACATCGTCTTCCAGCAGGTTAAGTATCATGAAATCATCTAATGCGTATGCTTGACGACCGTGTTGTATTGCGATGATGCTGAAGTCACGCCCATGAACTCCTGGAACCTCAAACTCGATTCCGTTTGCATCCAAGGGTGGGACTCCTCCCACCATGACCTTCCACAGCTTGCGCAACACGGATTGAGCTTCTCGAATGTCGGTATTTCTACGCTCGATCAGCTCCTTCTCTACCTTGCTCATCGTCTCTGCTAATGTTGGTTGATCCATGTACAGTTTCAACATGTAGCTCGTCGCTCCGAACTCCAGCGCTTGCTGAACGTTGTCGAAGTCACTCATCACCGTCAACATGACGAAACGGCAGGAGAACCCTTCCTTCCGCGCTTGCTTTAACAAATCCACGCCGTTCATCAACGGCATCACAATATCCGAGATTACAACGTCAGGTTGGCATTCTCGAATTTTATGCATGGCCTCGATGCCATTGCCTGCTTCCCCAATGATGGTGAAGCCCATTTCCTTCCACGGCATCGTTTCTTTCATTTTTCTTCGAACGAAAACCTCATCCTCAACGAGTAGTACCGTCCACATGGTGATCATTTCCTTTCTGATAGGGGGTGGACATTAGCAGTGGAAGCTGAATCCGAACCGTACATCCGTGTGGTACTGGAACGAAAGTCAGACTGGCTTCTTTTCTGAAAAGAAGGGCTAAACGCTCTCGCAAGTTTTGTAAAGCGATACCATGGGAATCCTCTTTGGACAGTCCTTCGCTATAGGCAAGTCCGACACCATTATCGACCACCTCTAGGATAAGTTGAGCGTCTACCGTGTACACATGGATCGAAATATGTCCGTTCTCTTGTATCTGTGAGATGCCATGATAGATGGCATTTTCAACAATGGGTTGCAGGCTGAGTTTAGGAACAAGTGCGTATTTCAACTCATCAGCAACCACATAGTCAACTTGAAATTGCTGATCATATCGGAATTGTTGGATATAGACATAGCCACGAACAAGCTCTAATTCTTGTTCCAGATGGATCAGATCCACATCGAGCTTAAGACCCGCCTCCGTCAATCTGCCAAGGGACACACAAATCTTCGGGATCGCGGAGTCCCCTTTATCCAAGGCCAGCCAGCGTATGGTGTTCAACGTATTCAACAAGAAGTGAGGGTTCATCTGCGAAAGCAGCATTTGGAAGCGACTTGCTTCCTTCTGGCGCTCCTCTACTTTTAATCGCTGCACGAGGCCGTTCATATCAACAATCATCTGATTAAATGCTTGTACAATCGGCTGGATATCCCCGCCATATTTCTGATCAGGAAGACGTACTTTCAGCTCTTTACGAACGACATCTTGCATTTTATTCTGAATGAGTTGAAGTGGGCGCGTAACCGCAGATGCGATGAGAAACGTCATAATGATGAAGGCAATAGTGAATAAAATTAGCGTCCCCATATACGCGTTCTGAATCGCTCGAAGCTCAGCAAAGAGCACGTTAGAAGGAACTGTTTTGATCAAATATGCTTGGAAAGATGGTACAACGGTATAGTTAATAAACGTACTCCCATGTGTGAAGAAACCGCTGTTGGAACTGTCTGATAACAACCGATTAATAATGGGTGCTTCCAATGACATCGTTGCCTTTCCTGTGTTAGCATGCACGATCTCATTTCCATGTTGATCTATTAAATAATATTGCTCGGAAGTTGCACTTCCATTAGTCGCAGATTTAAACCAGCTTTCATAGTCCACCGCGATATGGATGATCGCTCGAATGGTGCTGTCTGCATCCCTGAGAGGCGTAGAAATCGCTACAAGCTGCGGACTTTTGTTAACATCGAACAACACTTCATTACTTTCCAATTGCCATTTGTAAGGTGCAGAGGCTGTTAACGCAGTTTGAAACCATGGCTTTGCCTGTATCACGTCATAATTCAAACGCTGCGCTGGTGGGAAAGAGGTATACACATTACCAAGTAAATCAACAATTGTATAGAAAACCGGCGGGCTGGAAATGAACAGACTGTTCGTTACCGAGCGGAAACGTTCTTCAATTTTGCGTTGATTTATTATTTGATCAGCGACTTCCGGTTGCTTTAATACCGAAATGACGGAAGAATCTTGCTCGAACATCGTAATCGTTTTAAATGTCGTAGCTAACAGACTTTCAAGTGATTCATTCATTTTGTTCATTTGGAGAAGGCTTTGCTCACTCGTTTTTTGTTGTAAATTGAGCTTCACCTTCTGGAAATTATAAATATCCAAAACGGAAAAAGGCAGTAGAATGAGCACAATAAATGCCAGAAATAGGCGATATTTTAAAGTTAAGGATGAAAACCAATGGAATAGCGGCATGTAAATATCCCTCGCTTCAGCGGTCTGTGTCAAATATTTTCTTAGTCTATCACAAAGGGCTTTGGAATGAGAACAAACGGGAGGAAGCCCCTTTCATTCTAAGAACTTCTCTTCAACCCTTCAAGGATCAAAATCCCCTATTTCATAGAACGATTTCTTGATTTTGCCCCCTCACATACATAAAAACTGCCCGCAAATAGATAATTCTATTTGTCGGACAGCTCTAGTTGATCTGCGATCACATCACTTATTTAATTTGACGTTCATATAAATGGGCGCTCCACCCGTTGCCATCGTACCTTCCTTGACGAGTGAAACCGAGGTTCAGATAATAGTCATTCAGTGTTGGGTTATCTGCCATACAGTCTAAACGCAGCCACCCTTTGCCCTGGCTCTTCATATAATATGCCGCCCAAGCTAGAAACCTGCTTCCGTAACTATAATCGGAACATTCTTTGGAAATCAAGCCATTAATTGTTTCAATAAAAATATGGCCGTCACCCACATGATCAAAGCCGAAACTTTATTGAGAACCCTCATCAATGTGTTCGATTTATCTAACTTCCCAACCTGTCTCCCCACCACGGCAAGAGCCAAAAACCATATCCATGAGACCAGTATGCAGGCAATAGCAAATGCCCATTTTTCTCTGCCAACATAGTGGATTGAACTGGTCCCAATCACGCCAATCGTATCCAATATAGCATGAGGGTTTAAAAGTGACACCGATGCCGCAAATGCAATCTGCTTCTTAGGTGATAATGCTATCTCATCCGATGATGTGGCAGCAGGCTTACTTGTCCAAGTAACAACCCCCATATACATGAGGAAAAGTATCCCTAATATGAAAAGTACAAACTTAATAGCTGGAATCGTTACAATAACGACGGAAACGCCTAGAATAGCCAAAGTAATAAGTGCCGTATCACATAAGGATGCTGTTAGAACGACAGGCAATGCCTTACTTAACCGTGATTGCGTTACACCTTGATTAAAAACAAATACATTTTGAACACCTAACGGTAAGATCAGACCTGCTGATAAAAGAATTCCTTGGAAGATGGCCGAAAGCATGATGTATTTCTCCTATCTACAAATCATCGTAAATCTAAATCACTCTAGTTTCAAAATTTCACATATTCATTGAGAACCTCATCAATTGTTCGACGGGATATTGCCGCCAATCCAGGATTCTTGTCTATGTAATAAGCATACGCAATTAATCCGAAGGAAAGCGCCCATCCGCGTCCCCGAATCCATGTTGCCTCATCAACTGTCAACAAGGAGCGAAATTCCTCTCGACTCTCCTTCGTGAGAAAAGTCCATGCCGCCATGAGGTCACATGCTGGATCCCCCACACCTAACGTACCGAAATCGATCACGGCACTTAATCTTCCCTGTTCAATTAGAAGATTCCCTGGATGTAAGTCCCCATGGATCCAAACGCCTTGTTCTTGCCATTGCGGAGCTTGAAGCGCCAAATTCCATTGTGCCAAAGCAACGTCAGGGTCGATGATCCCATTTAAGCTCGTGATGGCATCTCGAACTGCACCATCTCTCATGGCTAGGGGTTCACCTCTGCCGGAATTATGAGCACCAGGCGCAGGGCCACCTGTAGCATCAATTGCCTGCATGGCATTGATGAATTGTGCAAGTGCGATCGCTGCCTGCTTGTAGTTGTCTAGTTGCCCAACTGTCGCATTCTCACCTTCCAGCCAACTATACACAGACCAGAACCACGGGTAGTCTTCCGTAGGGACGCCTTTGGCTAAAGGGACTGGCAGCGATATCGGGATCATCGGAGCTAGCAACGGCAGCCAACGCTGTTCTTTCTCCACTTGACAAATAGCCCATTCTGCACGCGGCAACCGAACCACCATCTCATCGCCAAGACGATAGATCGCATTGTCTGTTCCAGCTGAATCCACAGGCCGAATCGGAAGCTCTGCCCATTGCGGAAATTGTGAAGCGACCAGTTGTTGCACGCATTGCAAGTCAATTGCTATCTCTTTCGATTGGCTCATTCGAACACTTCCTTTGGAGTCATTCTAACCAGTCCAAGCTAACCTCTAGCGGCGGTTCCTGCTACAACGCCAATTCCAACCTTACCACTAGCGCCAGTTCCTGCTGCAACACCATTTCTGGCCTGGCTACTCTACTTTGAGCAAATAGATGGAAAATATGTAGCTAATTGTACAGAATTCTGCGATTTATTAGGAATAACTGTAAAAAGTACAGCTATTTTCAATCCAAACGGCCGAAATCAACTTGTGTGAGTGAATTAGATGTATTTTTTCCATCTATTCTCAAAATTCCACCCAAAATCGGCAAAATAAATGGAGTTTTTCCAGCTAATCAATTTCTACTCCCATACCCACTCAACTACGCCTGCAACTTATCGATCTATCACAATTTTAGTCACAAACTTCTCCGGACCGAATTCATAACCAGCCCACCAGATTTTCACCTGCTGTCCAACGATGATATCCGAGAACTGTGCTGGCTCGCTTCCCTTCCTTAGTTGTGTAAAAGGCAGTATTCTCTGCTTCGCACCATCGATAGCAATGAACCGCTCGACATTAACACCTTCTCCAGTTGTTAATATGCTAGTGACCTTACCACTTGCATCACCAGCACCGTTGTCCTGTGTTACGATTTCAAAACGAAAACCTGCAGCTTGACCAGGGTAACTCGTTAGCATCATACCATCCGTCCATACTTTAACTGTAGACCCAATCTGAACTTCATTCAATTGCAACTTTTTCCCATTAAACTTAATGGCCGCATTGTCTGAAATGCTATACCAATCTGCATCAGGCATTTTCTTATCTTGCCCGATGAATGTATCGTTTGAAACGACCAGGATACCACCCTGATCATTAATCGCCGTGATTTTCCCGTAGACTTCGACTTGCTTTTTTGCTACTTTTTGAGTGCCGCAACCCGTAATCAATATGCTTACAAGAATCGAACATAGAACCATCGCAAAGTAATTTCGCTTTGTCCACATGAACCACCCACCCTACTTCCACTTGATAAAATGTATGCCATCCTGTCGTATGTATTAGACGATTATTCCCTGATAAATGTTTCTATTTCAAGTCACACTTTGGTAAAATAATCATGACTCACCATCACATCGGACTCATCAATAAGGGGTGTTTGCATTGGCATACGAAGCCAAAACGAAAGCAACGGACAGCAGTGTCCTTGAGTTTATCGAAAATGTAGAAAGCGCTAAAAAGCGTGAAGACGCATATCAATTGGTCGATATTTTTACAGAAGTGACAGGCTATGAAGCGAAAATGTGGGGTCCCAGCATTATTGGTTTCGGCACGTATCACTACAAATATGCGTCTGGTCATGAAGGCGATGCCCCTCTAGTTGGCTTCTCACCGCGCAAAGCCAAAATCAGTTTATACTTTGCAACGGGAGATACCGCTCGAGAGGAATTATTGCAGCAGCTTGGCAAACATGAGGCCGCCAAAGCTTGCGTATACATCAACAAAGTTGCCGATATCAACGTTGATATCTTAAAAGCTTTAATCAGCCAATCGGTCACATTCCTGCAGGAACGCTATCCGAATCATGATTAAAGCAAAAAGGGGCTACCTCCACGTAGAGCCATCTACGCAGGAGTTGCCCCTTTTTGCTTTGTTAAGTGAATAGCCAAGCACATGTGGGAGCAGTTAAGGCCCAAAAAGGGCCTTAACATCTACCGCGCGCAACCATTCCACGGCTTAACGATTCTTTAAGGCCCAAAAAGGCCTTAACATCTATCGTGCGCCGCTCTTCAACGGCCTAACGGCACTGTAAGGCCCAAAAAGGGTCTTAACATCTACCGCGCGCCACTCTTCCTCGGCCTAACGACACGTTAAGGCCCAATAAGGGCCTTAACGCTTATCGCGCGCCGCTTTTCCACGGCTTAACGATTCTTTAAGGCCCAAAAAGGGCCTTAAAGCCTATCGTGCGCCGCCATTCCACAGCCTTAACGTCTATCGAGCTGCCATTCCAAACCTTATTTCGCTTGAATATAACCTTCCGCTTTAAGCAACTCAGCGATCAGAACCGCGCCACCTGCTGCGCCGCGCAATGTGTTATGCGACAATCCAACGAATTTGTAATCGAACATGCTATCTTCGCGCAAACGTCCAACAGAAACGCCCATACCGCGCTCAATTTCACGGTCGAGCTTCGTTTGTGGTCTGTTTTCTTCTTCGAAGTACGTGATGAACTGTTTCGGAGCACTCGGCAGATTTAGCTCTTGCGGACGTCCTTTGTAGTTCAACCAACGAGAAAGAATTTCTTCTTTGGATGGTTTATTCTCGAATGAAGCGAACACTGTTGCCAAATGTCCGTCCGTTACTGGAACACGGATACATTGTGTCGTAATTAATGGAGAACTCGCTTTAACGATTTCATTGTTTACGATACTACCCCAGATACGCAGCGGCTCTTGCTCGCTTTTCTCTTCTTCCCCACCGATGTAAGGAATAACGTTATCCAACATTTCAGGCCAGTCTGTGAAGTTTTTACCTGCGCCTGAAATAGCTTGATACGTAGATGCAACCACATTCGTTGGTTTAAAATCTAACAAAGCGTTCAGAGCTGGCACATAGCTTTGGATGGAGCAATTCGGTTTTACCGCGATAAAACCAGTAGATGTTCCAAGACGTTTTCTTTGCGCAGCAATAATATCAATATGACCTGGATTCACTTCTGGGATAACCATCGGAATGTCTGGTGTCCAGCGGTGCGCGGAGTTATTCGAAATAACTGGCGTTCCTGTTTTGGCATAAGCTTCTTCTAAAGCTTTAATTTCATCTTTTTTCATATCCACTGCACAGAAAATAAAATCAACCCCAGCGGCAACTTCCTCCACTTTCGATGCATCTTGCACAATAATGTGTTTGACATTCTCAGGGATTGGTGTAGCCAGTTTCCATCTATTTTGAACAGATTCTTCGTATGTTTTACCTGCAGAACCACTGCTTGCTGCGATTGCAGTCACTTCAAACCATGGGTGTTGATCCAGCAATTCAACGAATCTCTGTCCAACCATTCCTGTTCCACCAACAATACCTACTTTTAATTTTCTCGACATCCTATATTCAAATCCTTTCACATTCGTATGATATTCATGATAAGCATCTCAATAGTTAATTCAAACAGCTTACTTCTGTGTGCCTAATATTATAACACGTGCATAAAGTTTCTTACGCAATAACAAAAAAATCCCACCCCCAAGACTATTGTAAGTCTTAGGGACGAGATTAATATCCTCGTGGTACCACCCAGTTTCACCGATATGTCGCCATATCAGCCTCTTCAAGTACGACAGGCCGAAGCCTTGCGTATACTTTAGCTCTATAACAGGAGCTCCTGTCACACCATCCCCCTCAATTGGTTCCGATGTGCTGCTCTGAGGCTTTGTTCAATAAAGTTCTCTTTACTCCTTTTCAGCGGACGGAGCTCTCTGTGAAAGATGCCATTTATTTACTCTTCTCTTCAACGCATTTGTTATTGCGATAATATTATCAAATTACGCGAGGTACGTAAACAATAAATTTTGTAAAATGCATTATTTTTCTTACATGGCTCCATTCGGTTTCGCTATCCATCTAGGCCCTACCCATGTTTCAATTAAAAAGCACTCCGTAAATTTGCTACGGAAAAGCCCAATCACGTGTACCTTTTGCGGCGAGAGTGCTTCCGAAAGCGTGCTAGCAACGTGAGGCGAATCCTGAAGCAAAGTTGGCTGCTGAAGGAGCAGAAATGTATCTATGCGTTCAAAGTTGCCCACCTGTTGCAGCTCCAATTGAATCCATTGTGGTCCAAGCCAAGTTTCAACCTGAAACCACTTCGTATCTGTCACATTGTTATAGGTGAGCCAATCCTCTTGAACGGCAACGATTCGTACATCCTGCGGTGAGATCATCCCGTTCATTCCGGTAGATGCATCCTTGGAGCTGTATATAGGTGTATTTTCAAATAAAGTAACCACACTTGGAAATCCTGGTTGAGATGGTGGCGTAATTTTCAATGCCTCTTCCTCGTATCTATTCATCACTTTGTGCATCATCGAAATGGCTTCCGCATTCGTCAAATTGTCTTTCGGGCGGAAATAAGTTGTCGTTACGCTGTCTAACAAACCGTACTGATACGCGCTTTGAACAAGCCCTTGATGCATTTCTTTAATGTCTTTAAAATCTAAGAAAACTTGCCTGGCATCCAGTTGATTATTTGGCCCGCCTCCCTGTATGAGGCTATATGTGAGCAATTTGATTAAGCCTCCTACAGCTGTCTCACGGTTCACATATTGAGCATATTTCGGTGCCAGATCATAGACATAACCCGCAATTAAGTCGCTTTCCTTGCCTTTTGGCAGCTGTACCCCCATCTTCATCATCGTTGCCCAGTTTCCGATATCAATCGGTTCATTATAGCGTGCTGGATTGAGAACGTAGAAGTAGAAAGAGTTCCATTCTTCCCTCGTGATCGGTCCTTCCATCGAGCTGCCGTCCTTAAACGGTATGATCTGCTGTTTATAGCTCTTGAGTTCAGGTTCAACCCAGTGCGACTCTGCCGCGAATGACGGTAATGGCAGCATAACTAGCATGAGCGCCAGCAGGATCGTTATTTTGCGTATAAATAGACCTGCTCTTTCCAATATGCATCACTCCAAACGTTATTTACTATTCAATTAGACGATATGATTCACCAATAGTTTCCATTTTAAGCTACTGAAATATTGAAAAATGGACTGCCCTGAGGCAGCCCTTCAAATCTTAATGAGAAGCCGAATAGGCTTCCAATTCTGCAGCAGGATCAAATTTCTCTTTACTCATAGCGAATGCAGCCACAAGGGCGATAACGGAAGGAATGATGGCCCATGCAAAGGTATGAACGATGGATGAGGACAAAGCCGCTGTAATTTTATCAAGAACCTGAACAGGGATGAGTTCCCGGGTTTCTGGTGTCAATATTTTACGCGGGTCACTTAGATCCACACCTTCTGGCATTTGACCACCAGCACGAAACATACCAGCTAATTGATTGGCAAACTGATGACTTTGAATGATACCAAATACAGTGATCCCTAGCGTCATGCCAAGTGAACGCATGAAATTGAGCGTTGAACTTGCTGAACCGCGTTGTCTTGCAGAGAAGCCGTGGATCGCCGCATTACTTAGCACGGAGAACGAAGCGCCGATCCCTAGACCAACCAGAATCATGTAGATCGTTACAAAGAATCGGGATGAATCCGTGGCTAGTGTCGTGAGCAAGGCTATACCTACTACAAGAATGGCTAATGTCGGAATCATGATGGAACGGTATTTGAACTTAGCGAGCATAGAACCGCCACCAGCAGCCGTCACAACTGAACCGAGCATCATGGGCAGAAGAACAAGTCCCGAATTCGTTGCGGATCCCCCAAGCACGCCTTGAATGAAGATGGGAATGTAGATGGAAGCTGTAATGAATGCGGCGCCAGCAAACATAGCCATGATATTGCTCGTTGCATAGAGCCGGTTTTTGAACATACCGAACGTAATAATTGGCTCTTCTGCTTTACGTTCTATAAAGATAAAGCCTACGATGAGCACGGCAAACGCGGCAAATAATCCAAGAATCGTACTGGAGTCCCACGCATATTGTTTACCGCCAAGCTCCAGTGCGAACATGAGACAAACGATGGAACCTACTAGCGCAAATGCACCGAGATAGTCAATTTTTTGTTTGGAATGCTGGACGGATTCCTTATAGAAGAAAGCGATCATAACGAAAGCAATGAAACCAAGTGGCAAGTTAATATAGAAAACCCAAGTCCAGTGGATATAATCCGTTATATATGCGCCTAACAGCGGACCAAAAATACTCGATAGACCGAATACCGCTCCGAACAATCCACCCATTTTGCCTCGTTTATCTGCAGGGACGACATCAAACATAATGGTGAAAGCGATCGGCATGAGCGCACCGCCACCAATCCCTTGAATTGCGCGATATATGCTCAGTTGAACGATCGAATCTGCTGTCCCGCATAAGGCAGAACCGATCATGAATACGATAATACCGAAAATGAAAAACCGTTTGCGTCCATACATATCAGATAATTTACCGAATATCGGCATACCCGCCATCTCTGCTACCAAATAAGCGGATGTCACCCACATGAACTTGTCAAACCCGCCTAGGTCACCAACGATGGTCCCAATCGCCGTTGCAACAATCGTATTATCCATAGATGCCATTAGAATCGCAAGCAGCAAGCCACCAATAATGATACCTAATTTATTTTCTTTTGCCATTATCCTCATTACCTCCACTTATCACACTATTTGTTTCAAAAATCTACCCGTATGCGACGCAGAAACCTCAGCTACCTGCTCAGGGGTTCCAACGGCAACAAGCTTGCCTCCTGCTGCGCCTCCCTCAGGTCCGATATCGATTACCCAGTCGGATTCTCGTATTAATTCCAAGCTGTGTTCGACAATCACAACGGTATTGCCGGAGTCTACCAACTTCCGCAGCAATGCGTGCAGCTGCTTGATATCCGATGGATGAAGTCCAGTAGTGGGCTCATCTAATAAGTAAAGCGTGTGATGCTTTGTCGGCTTGCTTAATTCTTTGGCGAGTCGGATACGCTGTCCCTCACCGCCTGACAAGGTTTTGACCGATTGCCCCCATTTCAGATAACCAAGACCGACCTCGCACAGCATCTCGATGATATCCGCTATTTTTACTTCTGTCTTTAGGATCTCGAGACTTTCTTGTATGGACATATTCAGCAGATCAGATATGGATTGTCCCTGAAAATGAACCTGGAGAACCTCATCCGTAAATCGTTTCCCCTTACAATCCGGGCATTTCACTTCCAGATCGGGAAGGAAATTCATATCGACGGACATTGTACCTAGACCTTGACATGTTTCACAACGACCACCTGATGTATTAAATGAAAAATGTTTAGATGTGAGCTTACGTTGCTTGGCTTCAGGCAATCCAGCAAATAGCTGACGCAGATGCGTAAACACATCAGTATAGGTCGCGACATTCGAACGCTGCATTCTCCCCATTGGCATTTGGTCAAAGAGAATGGTTTGACCAACATGGTCCATGCCAATAATTTCTTCGCATCCACTTACATGTCCATTGCCTCCTTGCGCTAGGATATCAAAAACGAGTGTCGATTTTCCGGAACCAGAAACGCCAGTAACGGCGACTAAGCAACCTAATGGAAATGAAACCGATGGAATACTGATATTGCGCAACTGTGCTTCCCGGATCGTGATGTACTGTCCATTCCCTGCGCTGCGAAGCCGTTTCGGAGATGGCAGCTCTTCTCGCAAATAAGCACCCGTTACGGAGGACTCATTTGAAATCAAATCTTCCAAGCTGCCCTCTCCTACAACTGTTCCGCCGTATTCTCCAGCCCCAGGTCCGATATCGATGATATGATCTGCAGCACGCATCATCTCGACATCGTGCTCAATCACAAGGACGGTATTGCCTAGATCACGCAACTGCTGGAGTACACGAATGAGACCAGCCATATCCCGCGGGTGCAATCCTGTGGTTGGTTCATCTAGGATATAGAGCACGCCAGTCAAACCTGATCCTAGTAGAGATGCTAATCGCAGCCGCTGTGTCTCTCCACCTGATAATGTCACCGTTTGACGATTCAATGTAAGATAACCAAGACCGACATCCATAATCCGTTTAAGCTTCGTAGGCATGTCATGAAGGATTGGCTCTAGCATATGTTGCCCTTCTGACGGAATCGCTTTTTGTATTTCGCTTAACCACGAATAAACATCGCCAAGTGACCATTCCGCTACTTCAGTGATTGTTGCTCCCCCTGTCCGTACTAGGCGGATTTCCTTCTTCAGGCGCGCTCCAAGGCAATCTGGACACATCTTTTCATGGAAAAAGCTATTATCCTTTTCCTGGCTGCCGGATTCCCCCTCTTTCTCTTTATAGCGCCGCCATAAGCCGGGAATAACACCTTCAAACTTCGTACCTTGGGCTGGCTTCACATGGGGAAAATGTCGCTTAAATGCTTCGCTCTCAACTCCGTAGTACAGCAAATCAAGTTGGATGTCGCCGTATTCCTTCAATGGTTGATCGGGATCAAGTTCAAATCCATAATGCTTGGCAGCCGCCACTAGGATACGGATTTGGATATCACGATGGACACCGCTAAGTGAGGCAACACCACCTTCTCGCAGACTCAGCTCAGGATTGAACACCGCGGGTTCGTGAATGCTCGCGACATGCCCAAGTCCACTGCACGTCTCACAGGCTCCTTCCGGCTTGTTGAAGGAGTAGTGCGACATGCCTAGGTTATCCAATGACACCTCGCAATGAGGGCAGGCAATCGTAGGATGATCCATTTCCTCGTCATCCTCTACGCGCAATCCTTGCTGCTCAAATGATGGCGGTATTAGTCCGCTGCAGGACGGGCATATCCGCTCCCCAAACCGGGAAAAAATAAACCGGACATACGTATAAATATCCGTTACCGTTCCTACAGTGGAGCGCGGATTTCGGTTCGTCACATGCTGTCCAACACTTATGGACGGAGAAAGTCCTTCAATGGATTCGACCTTCGGTTTGCTTACTGAACCTGATGACATACCCATGGATTCCATATACTGTCTCTGGCATTCACGCTGAAGTGTATCCATCGCAAGCGTTGATTTACCAGAACCTGACGGTCCTGTCAGCACGACTAACTTATATTTCGGAATCGTTAATGTTATGTTTTTCAAATTATTCTCACGGGCACCCTTGATGATGATGCATTCATTCATCCTAATTCCTCCTATTTTTCGAAATCCATCTATCTCTTTGCATGAGGGAAACGATTTCGTTATAATAAGCAATATTAATAATATGACTATCAAGTATCTCGTTAATAAAGTATCTTGATAATCAAGATATATTTCATCTTAAAAGGAGGGCTGTCTTTTGTCAAGCCATCAAGAAGTACAACCAACAGAGCTACAAGAACAATTTACCTTACGCATGCGTGGCCTAGGTTCACGTACGGTGCTCTATCAGCAGAATGTCGCTACCTCGCTAGGGTTATACAATAACGATTTTATTTCCATCGATATTCTCCGAGAGAGAGGTCCGATTACCGCGGGAGAGTTATCAAAGCTAACCGGACTAACTACTGGCAGTGTTACTGCACTCATCGATCGGCTTGAGAAAAACGGTTACGTTCGCAGACAGAATGACCCGAATGATCGTCGGAAAGTAATTATTGTGCCTTTATATGAAAATAAGGAAGAAGTCAGTCATACCTACCTCCCTCTTCATAGTGCAATGGTGAAATTGGCTTCCTCCTATACAGAGGAAGAGCTAACTTTAATCTCAACGTTTCTCGAGCGAGCGAGTCATGTGCTTGATGAGCAAATCGACCAACTTAATGCAAAGCTTAGCAGCAAATCCTCTTCTTGATAAAAAAGACAATACCGCCAAGCTCATCAACTTGGTGGTATCGTCTTTTTTGGGTGTATTCCCTCATGAAAAATAAAAAATCCGCCTTTCGGCGGATTGCAAACCAACTAAATGTTTTTATTCAGCATCATTTCAAGGACAAGCTTATCAATATCGGATGTAGCTTCATTACCGATGCGACAGAAATTGTCGATCGTTTTCTCAGCATCCTTCTCAATAAAGCCGTTCGTTGAGGATATGGTCATCCCCTTTGAAGCGAGAAGCGCAGATTGAACGGCAGCACTCGTACAAGTTGCAACTTTCATCGCACAACCGCCTTTGGCGCCATCACACATCATCCCTGTCACATTGCCGAGCATGTTCTGAATAGCGGCTTTAATTTCGTTATTCCCTCCACCGAGCAGGTGGGTAATGCCACAACTTGCGCCTGTTCCCGAGACAGTGACCCCACATAGGGCAGATAACCGACCGAATTTGGATTTAATATGAATCGTCACCAAATGGCTTAGTGCCACAGCACGAATCAGTTGCTCTTCCGTTGAACCAAGCTTCTCTGCTGCGGCAATAACGGGATTGGTCGCGGCGATCCCTTGGTTCCCGCTGCCCGAATTCGCCATAACTGGCATGCTCGACCCCGCCATACGACCATCCGATCCCGCGGAAGCAAGCGCCATCGCATGCGAGATTAGATCATCGGACAAAATGCCTTTCTGCACGTTCTCTTTGATCGTCTTTCCGACTTGGAGACCATACTCATTCGCTAGACCGTCTAATCCAGCCCTACGGTTCAATTCAATGCTTTGCTTAACCAATTGAAGCTCAGCGATATCAACGGTATTTATGAATTCGATGATGCCATCGACGGTAAGCTCCTCACGTTCCTCCTTGGAACTCTTGAAACTCGCGTTGGCACAGCCTCCTGTTTCAACAACCTTGCCATCTACCTCTATTAAAGTAATATTGGTGTGATTATCCGTGATAACAACCTTGGCATAACGATGCGCTGTGTTGACGATGACCTCAATATATAGTTTCCTGGTTGTATCCGCGAGATGAACCACTGATAGGCCCTGTTCTACCATGTCTTGCGCCATAGCAACATCACCAGGTTGTATATCAGCAAGGACTTCTAATTGTTTGTCCGCATTCCCCGCAATAGCCCCCAAAGCCGCGACAAAATCGATCCCCGTTATATGCGTACCTGGAATCCCAACGGCTAATGCATTCTTGATGATGCCGGCGCTGGCATGTACGGTTACTTGTGTTATTGGACCTTGGATATAGCTTCGTGCTTTGGCTGCAGCCAAAGCGATTGCAACGGGCTCTGTACAGCCGAGCGCGACGACCAGTTCCGTTTGTAATAAGTGAATGAATGGATGTGTATGCAAAGTTGACCCTCCTCAACATACGAGAATTGCGAATTGACTCGAATGCTCTTCTAGAATATACGATAGCTACTTGGCTTTATTCAACTACTATATAGGAAAAGTATGTGGAGAGTATGTTGAAACTATTTTAAAATACAAGAAATTAACCTTCAGCCACATCGGCGCCTAATGCACTTGCCACTTCTAACATTCTTGGAATGACAGCTTCATTCGTTCCCGACACATAAATATCTCCCTGATAGTGGCGAAAAGGAATGGTGATTTCACCATAACTCCACATGAAGAAGTCTCCCTCGATGGACATCGTGGTGGCACCAGTCACTGTAAAGACGGAAGTGTAAGTGAAATCCGATTGGGTGGCGAAGTATTGTTTACACGTTTCCAATGAAATGGTTGGTTCGGTTCCTTCTTGTTGCTGAAATGCTCTCGTAATCCGATAGCGTTGACTCATTGTAAACCTCCGTGATTGTATATTTATCATAAATAAATGTATATATGAACTTCTTTCGTCGTTCTGGACACAAATCCAACAATAATCTACGAACATTCTTATGATAGGACAAATCTCGAAGAATGCCAACTAGAGAATGGAGTGTGGTACGAGGTGGGACGATGATGACCTACATCAACTCAGGAAGATCAAAGGCAGCGATTTCGAGGTCATCGATACAGGGCCGCTTCGAGCCTTATACCAATAGGCTGATCTCAAGTAGCAGCTCACTTGAAGATCAGCCTATTGGTCTCCCCTTTTTACATCGCATCATCTTAGGTTATGTTACTTTCTTTCGTCAGCATGATGCTTTGAATATGAAACATACGTAATAAACTTGCTATCAAGGTTAAGCATAGTTTCAAACTGCAATACCCTAGTAAGCCACCGAGCACATTTAAAATAAGATCATCCACATCAAAGCTCCCCATAGATAGAATAACCTGTAAACTTTCCAAGCTTAAGCTTACCCCCAGTGCTCGCAGGAATACACCGAAGAATGACATCCTTTTGGGCCCCGACATAAGCAACAGAAACATCCCGTATGGCATAAATACTGCGATGTTCCCAAACAAATTAATCACATCATGCCGGGTGAAGTTTTCCAGATTATTCATGATTGAAAAGAACGGCTGGAAGTTCGCAAATCCTAAGCGAGTTTGGATATTCGTCGGATTCTCAATCGTCCGCTGTAGATGTTGCCACACTACCGTAAGGTCAATAGAACTGAATTTAAACAAAATGATCTTGAACAGAACATACATATAGAAAGCGAATAAAGCCGACAGCAACATTTCGTTCCATACTTTTTTATTTGTCATAGCACACTCACTCTCCTCAAAATTAGATCATGTAACCTCATGGCATCACCGTAACGATAACCCCATCCATATTGTTCCCAGACAGGTAATACGTACGATTGTTAGGTACTTGGATGGTACTGTTCTGGGTGATCGGATGATACGAAATCTCGTAAATCTTCCCTTTCACCTTTGTTGTGATATTCTTTTGCTGTTTCAAGTACACCAAGTACTCTTCTAATGTCACATTCATCTGCTGCATGATCATACTGTGCGGTAAGCCGACATAGCGGAAATGCCAGGGTTCATATTGAATGCCTGTAATCGCTGTTTTGTCCTTGGGATATCGCAAAATAAACCCGTACTCCGCCGCATGCTGGATCAACCATTCTCCCTCAGGTGCTGAATTCATTTCCCCTTGTGTAGAACCTATATCAAGTCCCAAACCCAGATTATGCTCGCTATGTCCCGCAGGTAATGCATAATTTGCTCCCATATCCTTATATATCTGACTTTGTTCTTTATTGTCACGGTAGCCGCTGTTAATTATGAAATGACGAACCCCATCATTGGCAGCAGCGTTGACCATCGTCGTAAAAGATTCAACAACACTTCGCGACAAGCGAACCGAGTTGTCTAACAGCCCAAATCCTTTAATAAGCTGTTTATTGTCAAAAAGATTCAGAATATCCGGCTGCACGCCACCAGAATGAATCGGATAATCTTTATTGATCAGAACCAGATTTCCTTGATATATCTGATCTTTCATCACTTTAATAACAGAAACCTTCCCAGGGGCAGTTTCCGCATAGGCACTATTCATAACTTGCGATTGCTCAAGCCTATCAGCTCTTTCACGGGGTGCTTTATGCTGCTGGATAGCTTCAAAAATTAGTAATCCAACTATGACAAACCAAAAAACCCACTTCCTCATAACTCGTTTCCTCCTAAACCTGATCTTGCATTTAGAATAAAGAAAACTGTTTAAATGAGAAGTGGGACAAAGATAAAATTTTTCTTAAATTGTTTCAGGAAAGTGGTAATCTGACTTCAAAAAGTGTACGAATCACATTGCTTTGGACCGTAATCGTCCCTTCGTGTTGCTCTACAATGTTCTTAGCAATAAATAATCCGAGTCCTGTGCTTCCCCCCTGGTGGGTTCGAGCTTGATCGCCGGTATAAAACATTTGGAAGAGATGGGGCAGCTCGTCTGGGGGGATACAATTGCCATAGTTGATGACTTGAACAACCGCTTCGTCCCCTTCCCGATGACCGTTAATATCCACGAATTGACCATCTTTCCCATACCGATTAGCGTTCGTCAAAAGGTTCTCGAACACGCGCGCAAGCAGCTCGCCATCCCCCGATATGTCCAAATGGGGTGATACATCCAACCTGCTTATTAACTTACTCTTTTCAAAAACGGGGTACAATTCCTCATTGAGTTGAGTGAGCAGTTCACTAAGATCAATTTGCTTCTTGTCAATGGTCACCATGCCGTATTTCATCCGCGTAATTTCAAAGAGTTCGTCAATGAGCTTCTCTAATCGTTGCGATTTATTATAAGCAATGGTCGTATAATGGATCATTTGTTCTCTCGTCAACTGCTCGCCTTGAAGAATCCAATCCAAATAACCAATCACAGACGTGAGCGGTGTACGAAGATCGTGTGCTAAATTCAATACAAGCTGATCCTTACTATTTTCTGCAAAATCTCCACGTTCCACGGCTTGCTGCAGCTTCTCGCTGGCCATATTGATGTCATCAGCAATATCCTTGAATTCGTCATTCGAGTCGATATGAATGCGATTATGAAAGTCACCCCCAGCGAGGCGATGAATACCCGTGGAAATCTCGTTGAAATACGTGGCATAGCGCTTCGTCAGGAAGAAGAAACACAATATAGAGAGCGGTACAAATACGAGTAAGAAAAAGTTCAAGTCTCCAATTGTATTCACAAAATGACGTAATTTAGCTACAGGATCTTCCCTTCGAACGCCAGCATAATAAAGTTTCAATACACGATAAAGAATAAAAGTAAAAGCACCAGAAATCAGCATGCTGAGTCCTAATAAACCGATCATTTTGGATCGAAAACTGCGTAATAAATTAGCCATTGAATGTATATCCCACACCCCATACGGTTTTGATTAACTTGTTTTTATTGGCATCTTCACCGAGTTTTTTGCGCAACGTTCGAATATGTACCATCACTGTGTTACCACTTTCAAAGTAGGCTTCTCCCCATACATGTCCAAAAATATGTTCGGCACTGAACACTTTCTTAGGGTGGCTTGCTAACAGATAAAGAATATCAAATTCTTTCGGTGTAAGCTCGATGTTCTCTCCATAGAGAAGAACCGACCTTTGATCCGCGTCGATGGTCACCCCTCCTACCTCCAACAGAGCGCTGCTTGTTGTTGTCGATTGACTCAATTGAATCGTTCGGCGCAACTGTGCATTCACCCGAGCTACCAACTCCATGGGGTTGAAAGGTTTCGTCATATAATCGACCGCACCCATCACTAAGCCTGTAATTTTATCCAAATCCGACGATTTGGCACTTAAAAATATGATCGGCATGGGATATTTCTCACGAATTTGCCGCGTCACTTCATAGCCATCCATCTTGGGCATCATAATATCCAGAATCGCCAGGTCAATGGGATGTGTCTCTATCGCTTGAATTGCCTCTTTCCCGTCGGACACTTTAATGAGATGATAACCCTCTTTTTCCAAATGTAACGCGACCAAATCAGCGATCTCCGCCTCATCATCCGCGATTAATATCGTAATTCGTTTCATTCTTATCGCACTCCTCGCACACAACTTAAACATGCCTCTACTTACAATTCATTCCTATTATAACCGATTCAAACAAAAACAGCTTCTAGCCCTCCTGTATCTTCTGAGCTTGAGATGGAAAATATATACGAATTGATGTAAGGGGAGAGACTCAGCTGCTACGTAAGGAGGAAGCTATATAACCAACATAAAGGACAATAAAGATCCCAAACGCGTCTTTCGTCACGTATTTTGGGCTGCTGGGTTTGGCTGGTTATTCGATGCCATGGATGTCGGCTTATTATCTTTTATCCTTGTTGCCCTTCGTAAAGAGTGGGCGCTCACGGCGCAACAGGCGGGGCTTCTCGGTTCGGTCAATTTGGTTGGCATGGCAATCGGAGCAGCTCTAGGGGGATATCTAGCGGACAAGTTTGGACGTAGACCCATATTTTTACTAACGTTAGTCTGTTTTGGTGCATTCAGTTTTGGCAGTGGATTTGCAACTGGACTAGGCAGTATGCTCATACTACGCTTCTTCATGGGACTCGGACTCGGTGCTGAACTTCCTGTAGCTTCTACACTCGTCAATGAATTCGCACCGCCTGATAAAAAAGGACGAATTGTTGTGCTGCTGGAAAGCTTCTGGGGGGCAGGCTGGATCATAGCGGCTGTTCTCGCGTACTTTGTAATTCCTCCCTATGGATGGCGAATAGCAGTCATCGTTGGCGCAATCCCCGTTTTGTTCGCTTTCTGGGTCCGTCGAGCGATCCCAGAATCTCCTCAATACCTCATTCAACGCGGACAACGGATTAAATTAGGACAGTTGTTCACTACTTTTCGAAGAGAGACGATTGCCCTATGGGCAGTGTGGTTCGCGATAGCTTTTTCCTATTATGGGATGTTTCTTTGGCTGCCTTCTGTCTTGGTCGATAAAGGTTTTTCTATGATTCAAAGCTTTCGTTATGTCCTGCTAATGACACTAGCCCAACTTCCTGGTTACTTTGCTGCGGCGTACTTCGTTGAGAAATGGGGACGCAAACCGACGTTATCTCTTTTCCTCGTCCTATCTGGGGGAATGGCAATGGGGTTCGGCTTAAGCCAAAGTATGTCCATGCTTATTTGCTTTGGCTCGTTGCTTTCTTTTTTTAATTTAGGTGCATGGGGAGCGTTGTACGCGTACACGCCTGAGAATTACCCGACAGCAATCAGAGGAGTTGGCACAGGATTTGCGGCTAGCTTTGGCAGAATAGGCAGTGTAATTGCACCCTTTTTGGTAGGTGCACTGGTACAAAAGGACATTGGCTACGCATCCATATTCGGGATGTTTGCAGTCGTGATTTTGATAGGAACAGGGATACTTCTCCTATTCGGCAAAGAAACCAAAGTTCGTTGAGTCGTGCGTTCATGCGCAACTGGCTACTTACTGCATACAGGATATTATGGAGGGAATACTTGGAGAGAAACTAATTAGAAGGAGAACTTGAATGGAGTCTACTGAACAAATATCGGGGAATCAGCTATGCTTATTAGTTTTTTCCTTTATAGCTCCCACCCTCATTCTCGTTGTTCCTTCACTTATGGAGAAAATATCGCATCAAGATGCGTGGATGACGATTTTCCCTGCTTTTCTGATTGGAGCCTTACAAGTTTGGATTATGATCGTTTTATCGAAACGCTATCCAGGGCTCTCCATCATCCAGTACAGCTCCCGAATCTTAGGTAAATTCTTTGGAAAATTAGTAGGTTTTTATTTACTGTATTACTGGATTAACTTTGATTTTGTTATTCTTAACCAACATATACAGTTCATCAATAGCATCTTTCTCATACGAACGCCATCCATTGTTGTCAGTCTCACGTTGGCTATTTTATGTGGAATTGCCGTCTATATGGGCATTGAATCGATTGCTAGATGTAATGAATATCTTTCCTATCTTATCTTTGTACTACTAATTCCACTGCTGCTACTCATGATCGCAGTATCGGATCCTCAATTACTCCGCCCCGTATTAAGTAAAGGGATTGTCCCTGTGCTCCAAGGGTCTATTTTTCCTATTGCATACTTAGGCCAATTTATGGTTTTAGGGTGGTTCCTTCCTTTTTTGAATCAACCGAAGAAAGCAGCCAAAGCGTCATTCATCTCCTTGTCCATTATTTCTGGCCTATTCTGTATAACCGTTTTACCTCTCATTATGATCTTCGGTCCGTTAACGAGAAAATTAGCTTTTCCCGTATTAAGCGTCATTCAATACATTGGAATCAAAGGAAGCTTTGAACGCTTGGAAGCTGTCGCGGTAGCGATCTGGGTGATGGGTTGCTTTATCAAAGTATCGCTCACCTTCTTCATTATCTGTCTAACGATCGCTCATCTATTTGCAATAAAAAGCTATAGAACCTTTATAGTGCCCATTGTGATTCTATCTGTGATCGGATCGGTTTTCGTTTTCGATAATTATTCCACCGATTTGAATAGCTACCTGAGAGATACGTATCCGAGCTACGCTTTTTCTACTCATTTATTAATACCGCTATCCCTGCTACTAGTTGATACGATAAAGAAGCACTGGAAGAAATCAGCGCCTTAAAGTCAATGCTGGAGGATGATTCTTCCAATGTACCTAAACATAAGTCTTGCAGGAATCGTTGTGCTTGGGAGCCGAACATGGGCAATGTATAGTGCCCCTAGAATTACACATAATCCCATTAGACTACTGTAGATTGTAGCTTCTTTAAACTGTTGTTTTTTGAAATATATTCGAGCGCTATAGACGGTCCAACTCAACATGACAATAACATAAGCTATGAACTTCAGGATCATAATGAGGTCTCCTATTCACGTAATTCGAAGGTGGAATGTATCATACCAGCCCCATGTACCTTCAGGTTCACTTCAAGGGTTATGTCCGCTTCCGGAAATCGCGTATCCCAATGATCCCTCAATCTACTCCACTGATCTGGGTAATTCTTGTAGATTTCTTGACCAAAGCCCGCGCTGTCCACTTTTAATTCCTTTTGGATTCTGGTCAAATAGGCCTGAACTTGTTTCTTAGCCGCGTCTTCCAACCCACTCTTAATTAGTTGTAAATTTGCAGGCTCATTGAGATCCAGTGCTGAATTATTCTCGAGTAAGGTTCCTTGACCATCCAGTTGAATATGAAATTGAACAGCATCTTGATGGATCTGTGTAGCGATTTTGCGATTAGCATGGTTGATGACCATCCCTACTTGCCCATTACCCCTGGGTAGTTTTGCTGTGAGGTATCCTACTCTCAACTTGCCTGTCACCCACATTTGTCCTAGAGTTTCTTTTTCATCTAATATGCCAGATAGTTTGAGATCTTTAAAAACGCCAGTCCCCGCCACCCTGAAAATTTGCTTATGGGGGTCATCGAAGTGAAGCTCGGGTTCAACTACTCCTACAACGGGATGGATGCCCTCACTGCCGTACAAGATAAAAAAATCGCGCAATGTCTCCGCAACATCTTCTCCCGAACCCTCCATCCCTCTAACTGCTTCAATCGGAACTGGCTTCAACGGAGAATTCAATTGCAAGATATTCCGCGCTTCTCCCCCTTTTACAACCATAAGATAGGTCTTTAAGCGGTTCCTAGGATCATGGGTGAAAATATCCAGAACATTCTCAATGCCATGCTTGGCCAAGCGTTCGCTAAGAAACACAACACTACGATGAGAATAGAACAAATGGCGTGAGCTCTTTTTCTGAAGTTTCTGATGAATTTCATTCCCATTTTTCCCTATAACCGAGATTACGAATGATTTGTTGCTATGATCAGGGCCACTCTTCCCACCTTCTGCCGATGAGGGTATGGCGATTTGAAGGGTACATAAGATGTCCCCCTCATCCGTTAGATCTAAGGCAGTCCCCATTACAAAGGCAAGATCATTAATTTCGGTACGATCCCAACATCCACTCATGAGGACAACTATTCCAAGTAGCATCATCCATTTCAGTATGTTCATTTGTTCCCCCACGAACGTTTCGCCCAAACTGGTATTCGTATCAGAACATCCCTCCAAGCTGCGAGCTTGAATGGTGCAATTGGCGAAAAGTAGAGAACTCCGAATGATCGAAGTGAGGTCACATGTAACATAATACCGAGAAATCCAAGAACGATGCCGTAGAGACCTAAACTCCCCGCTAAGAACAGCATGGGAAACCTAAGCAATCGGATGCCATTGGCAAAACTATAGCGAGGAATTGTGAAAGCGGCTATACCCGTAATGGATACAATAATAACGACCGGTGCAGAGATTAAGCCCGCTTGAACCGCTGATTGACCAATGACTAAACCTCCAACAATGCTAATGGTTGGACCGATCTGTTTCGGCAGCCGGATGCCAGCTTCCCGCAGGGCTTCAAATACAATTTCCATGATTAATGCTTCAATCATCGCTGGAAAGGGAACAGCTTCCCTTGAAGCTGCAATACTCAGCACAAGGCTAGTTGGAATCATCTCTTGATGAAAGGTCGTAATCGCTACATACAAGGGTGGAGCAAAAATTGCAAAATGGATAAATAACAACCGAATCCAGCGAAAAAAAGTAGCGGCTGGCCAACGTATGTAGTAATCCTCACTTGCTTGAAGTCCAGTCCAGAATGTCATTGGAACAATGAGAACAAATGGTGACGTGTCTACAAGAATGGCTACTTTACCTTCAAGCAATTCTGCAGCCACCACATCTGGCCGTTCCGTGTTATGGACTTGAGGAAAGGGTGAAAATGGTTGATCTTCAATACATTCTTCGATATACGCAGATTCAAGTACACCGTCCAATTTAATTGGCGCTAATCGAGTTTTGACTTCTTCAACCAAAGAGTCCATTGCAACACCTTTCAGGTAGGTGATCGCTATTTTGGTTTGGGTATGCTCCCCTAGCTTGATGTATTCTATTTTTAATTTTGACGTTTTGAGCCGGGATCGAATCAAACTAATGTTTGTCGAAATCTGTTCGATGAAACCGTCTCGTGGGCCGCGAATGACAGGCTCAGATGAAGCTTCATCAATGCTTCTTTTGGATGTGCCTGGTATAGAAACTGTCACTACGTCATTGCTGCCTGTCTTGAGAATGGCCGCATGTCCTTCTAGGACATTTTGAATGACATCTGCAACTTTAGTGGAACTGGTTGTGGTTCCAATGGAAACCAAGTCATCTTTAAGATTTCCTGTTTGCGACGGAATCCTATCCCTTGCCACACTTGTTAGCATGGGTTTGATAACTTGTTCTTCAAGCATATTCGTATCAATTAAGTTATCAATATAAACAATGAGCCAATGTGTTTCTTGCTTAACTTCTATTTTGCGGTAAACCACATCGGAACAATCCTGGAACGCTTCTTTAATCAATTTCTCATTGTGATCCATATCTGTTGAAAACACATGATTATTCTCTTCCTCCAGGATAATGGTTTTCATCGTAGGAAGCTTATCGTTTTTATGGGATTTCCCTTTTATAAACCATCTCATGAAAGATCCTCCTGGTTGACATAATCACTGCTATTATCCCAAAAGTAGTCATATCAAATGACAAGAACATTCTCCCATTCGATTCCTTCAAATTACTTCAAGATACATGAGAAAAGCCACCCTGTGAGATTACAGCGTGGCTTGATAGTTATAAGGTTGGTAGGGACACCACCGGAACATATTGCTTACTTATACTTGAGTTACAGAACGATTGAGCCAATCATGAAAACGTGTTGTTGTAATTGTCGTGATTCGTGTACCGCTATCAATTGGAACGAGAGATTGATCATTCACTTCCACCGAACCAAAGTAGAGTGCGTTGTCATCTGTGATCACTTGACGTGGATCTTGATTGGCTGCCAAGAATTGTCGCACAAGTTCGTCAAGAGCAATTTGGTCAGGACCAGCCACATCCACGATCCCATTCACAGGTGCACCAAGCGTGAAATCCGCAACTACGGCCGCGACATCATCCGAAACAATAGGCTGTGTCAGAGCGGAAGGCAAGCGTACCGTGTCCCCTTCCGTAGCCACATAAGCGATGCTCCCGATGAATTCGAAGAACTGCGTTGCGCGGACAATGGTATAAGGAATCGGAGAAGCTTTGATTAGCTCTTCTTGGGCCATTTTCGCCTTGAAGTAGCCACTTTGGAGAAGACGCTCTGTCCCTACGACCGACAATGCAACGTGATGACGCACACCTGCCGCCACTTCAGCAGCTAGAAGATTCTTATTCGATGTCACGAAGAACGACATAACTGCCTCATCTTCAAAAGAAGGCGAATTCGTCACGTCTACGACAATCTCTGCACCATGTAGTGCCTCTGCAAGCCCTTCACCAGTAATCGTATTGACGCCTAAGGAAGGCGATGCTGGCAATACTTCATGCCCAAGCTCACGAAGGTTCTGCACGACTTTGGATCCAATTAGACCACTACCACCAATAACTACAATTTTCATATGAATTCCTCCTAGTTTATAGCCCTTTGTCAGGGCAAGTGATGTGTTATTAAGTACTTCAATTTTGTTTGACAAGTATAAGACAATTGAGGACTTCGAAGTGTGACATATAAGTTCTGGTTAATTTCTCCTTAGTATGGGGATACGTCTAATACTGACTAAGAAAGTACACGGGGGCTGTCCCGCTGCTGAATCGTATTTAGATGTAAAAACTACAGCTAATGTGCTCGAATTCTAGGTATTTTCGTGATTAGATGGAAAAAGTACAGGTAAATTCTATGAAATTAGAAAAATCGAGATAATTAAAGGAATTTAACTACAAGCAATACAGTTAATCATCCGAATTCGCTAAATTCGTTTCAAATAGATGGAGAGAATCCAGTTAAATCGCGGAAAGTCGGTTTATTATTTATCGGTCAATATGGTCAACAACGAAAAGAGGCGTTTCAATAAGTCTACTTCGACTATTGAAACAACCTCTTCTATAACAACATAGTATACTCTTACGTGTTTAAGATATTTCTTCCCTCAACCTCTAACTTCCCAACTTCTTCTCGAACTCGAGGTGCGACTTCCGTTCCTAATAGTTCAATGGCTTTCATAACATCTTCGTGCGGCATGGTGCCGACAGGCAAATGAAGGAAAAATCGCGAGAAGCCTAAATGCTTATACATGTGTACGATTTTGTTGACTACCGTGTCAGGATCACCAACGTATAAGGCCCCTTCTAAGCTGCTTGCGGCATCAAAGCTTGCGCGGCTGTAATGTCCCCATCCCCGCTCTTTCCCAAAATAATTAAACGATGCTTGCGTAGGCGGGAAGTACTTATCTACCGCAAGTGAAGTACTCTCCGCAACGAATCCTAAGGCGTGCACGGCTATCTTTAACTTCGAAGCATCATGCCCTGCCTGCATGGCGGCTTTCTTATAAAAAGGTACAAGCGGAGCAAATTGCAGCGGACTCCCTCCGATAATCGCCAATACAAGAGGCAGCCCAAGTAACCCAGCTCTGATGACCGATTCCGTATTTCCTCCACTGCCAAGCCAAATCGGGAATGGATCCTGAACCGGACGCGGATAGACGCCAAGATTCGTAAAGGCCGGTCTATGACCACCTCTCCAAGTTACCATTTCCGAGTCTCTTAATTTTAATAATAATTCCAATTTCTCTTCAAAAAGTTCTTCATAGTCTTTCAAATCATATCCAAACAACGGGAATGCATCCACCATGGAGCCTCTGCCCGCAATAATCTCGGCACGTCCATTTGATATCCCATCCAGTGTGGCAAATTGCTGAAACAAGCGCACTGGATCCGCTGCAGAGAGCACAGTTACAGAACTGGTTAAACGTATCCTTGTAGTCACAGCTGCCGCTGCTGCAAGCACAACAGCTGTAGCCGAATCTCCGAATTCTTTCCGATGATGCTCGCCGACCCCAAATATATCTAGCCCTACCTTATCGGCAAGGACAATTTCCTCCACGACCTGTCGCAACCGCTCCGCATGGCTTATCGTCACACCTGTTCGTACATCTGGCATTGTTTCGACAAAAGTATCTACGCCTATCTCCATATCGAATCCCCCTCTATATAAAATAAAAATAAAACAAGTTTAACTCAATTCCTATTTAAACAATAAGAATTGGTTATATAAATGAGTATGAACCAATTACCACGCAGACGCACCGCCGTCAACCGGGAAGTTAGCCCCTGTGATATAAGAAGCCCGGTCCGAAGCAATGAAAGCTGCGAGCTCTACCAGTTCCTCCGGTTGACCAAAGCGCTTGAGAAGGGTCTTTTTGGTGATTGCGTCCCGGGCCGCCTGATTATCGCCAAGGTCGCGGTCGCTTGCCGGTGTCAAGAACGGCCCAGGACTGATTGCAACCGCGCGGATCCCATGGCGCGCGCCTTCAAGCGCGAATTGCCGCGTCATGGCTATGACGCCTGCTTTCGCTGCGCTGTGCCCGACCATCGGAGGGGCCTCTCCAGCGATCAAACCTGCCAAGGATGCGACGTTGATGATGACACCGCCACCGCGCTGAACCAAATGTGGCCATGCAAATTTCGATACAAAGAAAGGGATATCAAGTTCGCCAGCTATGGTCACCCGCCAGTCTTCAATCGAAAAATCGGGCATTGGACCAAAACGTTGAATCGCCGCATTATTGTAGACGACGTCTATACCGCCGTATGCGGCCACAGCTTCCTCGACCATTTCCCTTGCCTGTTCGGGGTTAGTTAGATCAAAAGGCGCGATACCAATCATTTCACCATCAGAACCTCGTATGAGTTCAACAGTTTCGTTGTTTGCATGAACATTGATATCACTCCCAACTACCTTTGCTCCTTCTCTAGCAAAAGTTATCGCCGCAGCGCGTCCAAGTCCTCCACCCGTACCGGTGATCAGAACGATCTTATTATCAAGTATTCCCATAGCTTCCTCCTAATCAGTGGCTTGTCCGTGGAACAACGAATCGAACAGCTCATTTTTCTCAAAAAGATATTTAACGATCCTATCCTTCATGGTAGATAGTTACCCAAATGATGATTTAAATTTGTTCTATTAATATTTAAAATAATAATAAATAACCTAAACATAGGATATATGTAGTCTATCCTTTTGTCAACACAGATTTAAGTGAGCAATGGTAGCTTGAAAGAACAAAAAAAGAAGAGCTGCTATGCAGCATGCCCCTCTAATTGTGATTTTTATTAAGGTTATATCAAATGGCGTATCCACCTATTACCAAGCAGATGCACCGCCGTTGACCGGGACGTTTGCCCCTGTGATATAGGAAGCCCTATCCGAAGCGATGAAAGCTGCGAGCTCCACCAGCTCCTCGGGTTGGCCAAAACGCTTGAGAAGCGTCTTTTTGGTGATTGCGTCCCGGGCCGCTTGATTGTCGCCAAGGTCGCGGTCACTCGCCGGTGTCAAGAACGGACCGGGACTAATCGCCACTGCACGGATCCCATGGAGCGCGCCTTCAAGCGCGAACTGCCGCGTCATGGCAATGACACCTGCTTTCGCTGCGCAGTGCCCGACCATCGGAGGGGTCTCACCAGCGATCAAACCCGCCAAGGACGCGACGTTGATGATGACCCCACCACCCCGCTGAACCAGATGTGGCCATGCAAATTTCGAGACGAAGAAAGGGATGTCGAGTTCGCCGGCTATGGTTACCCGCCAATCTTCTATTGAGAAATCGGGCATCGGACCGAAACGTTGAATCGCCGCGTTGTTATAGACAACGTCTAGCCCGCCGTAGGCAGCCACGGCATCCTCAACCATTTTCCGCGCCTGTTAGTGGTCAGTTAGATCGAACGGTGCAACACCCTTCATTTCACACCGGAACTACGTATTAGCTCAACTGTTTCGTCGTTCGCATTAACATTAATATCACATCCAACTACCTTTGCTCCTTCTCTGGCAAAAGTGAGCGCCGCAGCGCGTCCAAGCCCTCCACCTGTGCCGGTGATTAGAACGATCTTATTCTCAAGTATTCTCATTGTATCCTCCATATCTCTGGTTTGTCCGTGAATCATCCTTCACGGTAAATAGGTGCTCCGAATGGAGCTGAGCGTGCTCCCCCATCTACTGTAATCTCTGCTCCTTGCACGAAAGAAGACTCGTCAGAAGCAAGGAATAAGGCCACATTAGCAATTTCCCTTGGATCCCCCATACGGTTGAGCGGTATCGTTCGAGCTTGTGTTGCTTCTAACTTAGCGGTTTCTTCAGGGGTTGTTTTCTTCCAAATGGTTGTACGTGTTGCCCCTGGCACCACTGTGTTTACTCGGATACCTCGTGGCGAAAGCTCGGATACGAAAACTCTTGCCATGGAGCTAATGGCTCCTTTACTTGCCGCATAAGCTGCTCTTCCCGGAGCACCATCCGTTGCACGCGTTGAACCCGTCAAGATAACGGAAGCCCCTTCCTTCAAATAAGGTAAAGCAGCTTGTACGGTGAAGAAGACGCCAGTTATATTCACCTGAAGTACTTCTTCGAAAACCGAAAGCTCAGTACCTCCTAATGGTGTAGGGGATGCAATACCCGCATTCGCATACACAATGTCGAGTTTGCCGAAGGCTGAGATGGTTTGGGCCACTGCCTGTTCCATGCTAACCTGATCAGCCGCATCCGCTTGAACGGCAAGGACATGTGCACCAAGTTCCTTCGCCACGTTGTTTAACGTCGTTTGATTCCGCCCTGTGATCACAACTTTCGCACCTTCTGCAATGAACAGTTGCGTAGCGGACAAACCGATTCCACTGCTTCCTCCAGTAATGAGCGCAACTTTACCATCAAGCTTTCCCATAATCCTACTCCTTTGATATACGATACAAGCATTACCAAGCCAACGATTATATTCCCCTATTCACTAGCACGTATTCATTCGCTTCTACTAGCTACAAAAATGATAATACAACTGCAAAAAAAATAAGCTGCACAAAGCAGCCTATTGGGAGAGTTCCTGAACTGAACATAAACTAACTAAATTAATTACGGACACGTTGTTTTAACTAGGCGTATAAGATAAGGATGCACTAAACGAGAGTTGGGTAATATCAGCTGCTGAAGGATCAGACGCTACATTCGTCCTTATACGTATACCAATACGATCACCTGCTACGACACCTAATGATCCGAGATTAATATTAGTTGCTGCATAGAAAGTACCGGCAATAACCGTATTACCAGGACCTCCAAAAGAAACCGAGCTAGTCAGTGGAGTTGTCAAGTAAAGAGAAGCAAGGTGACTAACCCCATTATTAGGAGCTGAAGGAGCTCTGAAAACTGTGAAATCATAGACAAGAGGTGTCACATTGATCGAAGCTACTGAAGCGACCAACAAATCAGCACTTATTTGTAAATTTTGAACGGTTCCATTAAAAGGAATTGGAAATGCAAAACCACCTGCTTCTGGTGGCATCGTAGATTCTCCAGAACCATCAATAACTTCAACTGTTCGATTACCAAATCCCATTAAAATTGGCGCAGCCGATACGACTGTAGCCCCACTAAGGATGATACCCGTTGAAAATGGAATTAATCCTCCGCCACCTGCTGCTCCCGTTGCCCCGGTTGGCCCTGTTGCTCCCCCTGTACCCGCTGCTCCCGTTGCTCCGGTTGGCCCTGCATCTCCTGCTGTACCCGTTGCTCCGGTTGGTCCGGTTGGCCCTGCATCTCCTGCTGTACCTGTTGCTCCCGCTGTTCCTGCTGCTCCCGTTGCGCCAGTTGGACCTGTTGCTCCCCCTGCTCCCGGTGCTCCCGTTGGCCCAGTTGGTCCCGGTGGTCCCCCCTCTGGTCCTGTCGCTCCCGTAGCTCCTGTTGCTCCCGTTGCTCCCGCCCCAGTAGCCCCAGTAGCTCCCGTAACACCCGTTGCTCCTGCTTCACCAGCTGGTCCCTCTGGACCTTCAAACCCTCGAGGCCCTCGTCGACCTTCTTCCCCTCTTTGACCACGTGGCCCTTCTGGCCCCGTAGACCCTGTAGCTCCCGTTGACCCTGCTGATCCTGCAGGTCCTGATGCTCCGGTAGGGCCCGCTCCCCCTGATGTTCCCGCAGGTCCTTGGGGACCTCGCGGCCCTTCTGGCCCGGGCGGTCCAGGGGGGCAATTACATTTTCCCATACTATTCTCATCTCCCTATTTTTAAACGTAATTCATCATATTAAATGCCTAAATAGATAGACACAGTATATGCCTATCAAAATATAAAAAGTGGGAAATAGAACCATTATTCACTCAAAACTCTATTCATCTATGTTATTGTCCCATACCAAAATGACTGCGTTAGCATTAGCTACTTAAGATGGTTCGATGGTTAGGGAGTGTTGGAATGGACAAGCGCCCATGGATAGGTATTATGGTAACTAAACGGAATAGTAGAAAAAGAATTTTAGCTCTTTGTCAACGTTATCAAAGTAAAAATCTGAGACTTTACGCCTTTACTCCAGCAGATATACGTTGGAGACAGCAACGTATTATTGGACTCAGCTTGAACAATGGCAAATGGATACAACGTATATTCCCTTTTCCACGTGTCGTCTATAACCGTTGTTTCAACAAAGTCTCGATGACTATTCAACGTCTGGAGAAAATAATAGGTAAGCGTATGTGTTTCAATACGATTAATCATTTCAATAAGTGGGACATCTACAACCAGTTGCAACAATCGAGTCTTTCGCAATATGTACCCCGTACATTTCAATATCATGAAGTGAACCTAGCAGAACAATTAGAGATAAATAATCTTCTCTTTATAAAACCGATTTATGGATCTAGAGGTACGTCTGTCTATCGAATTGATCGCTTAGAGAATGAAGATATTCACATTTCCTTACACAGTTTAGCACCAAGAATTATTTGTAGGAAAAATGAAAGCATTCAAGAAAAGCTAGATGAGCTTCTCGGACAAAAGACCTATTTGGTCCAAGAAGGGATCCAAATGAGTCGACTCGATCGTCAATATTTTGACATCCGGGTTCTTGTTCAGAAGGGAAAAGTTGGTCAATGGAAGATTGCCAGCATCGCTTGTAGAGTGGCACATGAACATTACTTTAACACGAGTATGTGTGAACGTGTCTATGAGGTAGCCGAAATTCTCCATCGACTATATGCGTCTGAAAAAGCAAATGAAATCCTGCAATCTTTGAATGATGTGAGTGTCAAGGCCGCTCAAGAAGCAGAGACTCTCATGGGAAATTTAGGAGAATTGAGCGTGGATTTTGTACTGGACAAACAAAGTAAATTATGGATTATTGAACTTAATGGCATGCCTCAAAAAAGTATATATGAGGATCTAAAGGGATTCAAATTAAAGGATTTGTATCGCAGACCCATGGAATATGCTTATCATCTTACTCAAATATAAAGAAACCGAACTCATCGTTATAAGAGATCGACGAGTTCGGTTTTTCATTTGAATATCAGAATTTATAAGTTTGCTTACTAATTATGCTGAATTTCTAGATAAACGCTCCTGTCCTTCAAAGGACGGCGTAGCCGTTTATTTTGTATACATATTCAGAGATACTAACGGACTTACCTGGACCGCACAAACTTTAAACCCAGGCATTTTACAGGTTGGATCGAGGGCATCATTCGTTAATTTATTGACGTTCTGCGTATCGCCCCAATGCATCGGAACGAAGACAGTGTCTTCCCGAATCGCATCACTAAAGCGACTACGCACATAAATTTCACCGCGTTTGGATGTCAACTTCACAAGTGTCCCATCTTCGATATGGTTTTTCTTCGCCGTTCTAGGATGGATCTCCATGAAAGACTCTACGTCTCTAGCAGCTAACGCTGGACTTTTGCGAGTCTGCACGCCTGTTAAATAATGCACAAGCACGCGGCCAGTGGTCAAATACAGCGGGAAATCTGCACTGGTCTGCTCTTTGGGCAGATGATTCTCCACGGTTGTGAAGAGTGCTCTTCCCGCTGGAAGCGGAAATGCGGATTCGAATAAGCGTTTGACACCTGGATGCTCCACTTCCGGACAAGGCCAATAGACGCCTTCTTCCTTCCGCAATCGCTCATAGGTAATGCCATAATAGTCTGCTGTTCCACCACGACTTGCGAGTCGAAGCTCGTTAAAGACTTCTTCCACATGTTCAAATCGAAAAAATTGACCTCGCCCAAACTGCTCAGCAAGCTCACATAGCACCTGCCAGTCATGCTTAGCTTCGCCGGGAGCTGCACGACCAGCTTCTCTCAGTAGTACGCGTCCCTCCAAGTTAGTCACCGTCCCGGCATTCTCTAAAAAAGCCGTTACCGGTAATATCAAATCAGCTAACTGGGCCGTTTCGGAGATGAGGAAATCTGCAACAACAAGGAAATCAAGCTTCTTCAACCCTTCTTCAACGAAGTTCGCATTCGGATTCGAAACAAGCGGATTCGATCCCATCACGATTAACGCGCGAATCTCCTGCTCATGAATCTTCTCCATCATTTCGTAAGCAGACACGCCTTTACCGGGTAACTCGCTCGGATCTATGCCCCAAACACCTGCGACATACGCACGATCCGCGGGATTCTCAATCAGTCGGTAACCTGGTAGCTGATCCGCTTTTTGACCATGTTCTCTACCGCCCTGGCCGTTCCCTTGTCCTGTAACAGCCCCATAGCCGCAGCCAGGCTTGCCGATTTTACCAGTTAGGAGTACAAGATTCAGGAAGTTGCGAACGGCCATATGACCATCCGTTTGCTGCTCAACGCCTCTCGCTGTAAACACCATTCCCGTCTGCGCTTTGCCGTAACTCAGTGCAGCCTCGCGAATCAATGCAGCCGAAACTCCGGTCATGTTGGCGATCTCTTCCATATTCAGTGCTTCAAGATGCGCTTTCAATTCCGTAAATCCTGTTGTTCTTTTAGCTACAAATTCTTCGTCTAAGCAACCTTCCTCTAACAGTACTTTGAGCATTCCATTGGCCAAAGTCGCATCCATGCCTGGTTTCACCTGTAAATGAATATCGGAGATACGTGTTGTACCCGTTTCACGCGGATCGATGGTTATGATGATGGCACCCTTCTCTTTCGCTCTTGTAAAATAAGGCATCAGCGTAGGTTGACACTCCGCAATATTCGTTCCCGCAAGAATGATGCACTCGGCTAATTCAATGTCCGATAGTTGGTTCGTTATCCCTCGGTCAATCCCGAATACTTTCACCCCGGCCGATGCTGCAGCCGACATACAGAATCTTCCATTATAATCAATGTACTTTGTTTGCAGTGCAACACGCGCGAATTTGCCTAATAAATATGCGGATTCGTTCGTAAGCGAGCCGCCACCGTATAATCCTACCGTGTGGTTGCCATAAGTTTCACGGAGACCATTACATTTGCTTACGATGAGCTCATAAGCATAGCTCCAGGAAATCCGCTCGAAACGACCATTCCGCTTCATCATTGGATGGAGTATACGTTCACCTGTCAGCACATGCTGGTATGCTTTCATACCTTTGATACAGAGGCGTCCTTCTGATGCTTGATTAGGCTTCGGCACAACAGAATAAACAGACTTTCCACTGGAGGCATTACAATCTTCGATGACTTGCATCTTACACTGTACACTGCAAAACGGGCACTGCGTATCCATCACATGTAAAGAAGTAGCAACGATATGATCTTGCTGTGAAAATAGACTCATAAGCTCACCTGACCAAAGCAGCTGTGGGCTGCGAATTTACTTGCTGTGGTTCTATCAACTTGCTTTCAACCTGCCATCTGCGAAGCAGCTTCATTCGAATGGTCAGATTGAATAAATGTTCACGTAACTGCGTAATCCCAATACGTTCAACCCATTGATTTCAACACCCGATACTTTTAATTGGGAATACAAAATTGACCCTTGATAGCACTCGGTCTCCACGTCGCAAATCTTCTTAGCCAACACTTTACCTTGCTCATATAGCGGGGCCACCAACCCATAGACCGTATTACGATGCTCCGCGCATTCCCTGACTGCATACACATCTGGCACATTCGTTTCCATATCGTCATTGACCATAATAGCACAATTTCTTTCAATCCCACTATCTGCTGCAAGCTTAATATTAGGTCGACACCGACTGCAATAACAAATAGATCGGCTTCCACTTTGCTGCCATCCTTAAACAGAAGACCCTCTACTCGCTTCTTGCCAAGAATTTTCTCCGTCTGCTTCTCCAGAAGAAATTTCATTCCTTGTTTCTCCAGCTCTCTGCGCAGCATCCCTGCTGAAGTTGGACTGAGTTGACGTTTCTATATGAGAAGGCACTTGAGTAAATAGGCAAACTAAGAGGTTGGCCCGATGTCGTTGAAGACAAAGTGCCAACCTCTATTGAGTTGTTCAGCGGTTAGTTAGAAACTGATGAATTATCGTAGCGATACATGACGAATGTAAATGGCGCTGGTCGCGTAACTACATAATCTCCTTGTTGTGTCGATTCCCACGTTACTTGATACTGTCTTTGAGGAACAAGCACTTCATCTTTGACATCCATTCTCAGTAGCTCTGTGACGTTTACTTCACCGCTCACACCCCAAAGCTTCATAACGGCAATGTCGGATTCGTGCAGCTCTCGGAAGATGATGAAATAGCCGTGTGCGGGACTACAAATACTTTGCAAACCTGTCCAACCAGCTCCCGATGGCTCATCACCAATTGGTAAAACTTGTCCAGCTAAGATATCCGCATGATATGGCTTTACCGCTTGAATCATTGTTGTGAGAGAACCCATTTGCTTCTTCGTTAATCCCGTTAGTTCCATCCATGCTAATGGATTCGAGAAAGCCGTCGCTGCAAAAGCATAGACTTGCCCACAAGCATCTGGAGCTAAAGGATCTTCTGCATAGTTATTCGTGTTGCGGTTAACATTTAAGAATTCCATTTGCAGCCTCGAAGATGGTAAATAAGGAGCAAGCATCCATAAATTGCGAAGCGTCCAATGAGGATAATAATTGCTCCAATCCGTGTAACGATTTTCAAGAAAGATGCTGCCATATTGCGTTTGCCCAAAGTAACCTAATCTCTTCTGCGCAGTCGTATCGATATTGAAATCAACTTGCCCATTGGTCGCTTTCTGAACGAATCGCATCATATTCAGCAAACGAATCTCTCCTACTTTTGAGCGTATTTCAATACCATCTAACTTGAATGTTCGAATATTGTATTTCCTATGAAGAAGCAGTAAAGTCGCAACGTCCTTTTCCCAGTTTATAAAGTCACGGACGGAGTCCGGGGAGAACCACAAACCCAAGGCTACCCCAAGTTCAGCGGCAAGCGAAACGATCGGTGTGAGACCGTCTGGGAACCTTTCCGGATGAACTTCCCAGAAATCGCCATCACCGCTGTAATAATCGCTCCACAGTCCGCCATTCGACTTCGTCGCTGCATCAACAGAGTTTACCGTCGCACCCTTTTGCCAACCATCGTCAATTTGCAGAATGCTCAACCCCAGCGCTGCTGCCGCAACTAATTCTTTACGTAGAAACGCCTCGCTGATGGCGCCATCTTTGGAGCGATCTCCCCATGTGTTACTCATCATGAAACTATCCCTATCCGCAATGTGAGCACGAAGACTACGATGATAGGTCTGGAGTAAGTCATAACCTCCAAGCGTTGTCCCATCGTATACACCGACGGTTACTCCATATGCAGTCATTTCTACGTTTTCGCGCAAATCCGCTTCGCTGACCCCCGTCCCTAGCAGACTCAAACTCTTCCCGTGAAATTGAAATTCCATGCGAGAGTTACCGTAGATCCCCAATTCTGTCGGCCCTTCTTTTATGATTAATAAGCCGCTCTCCTGAAGTGTTTTCGTAAGGAACAGGAGATTTCCGCGCAAGTTCCGCTTCTCTCTCACATAAATCAAACCTGTCTCCTGACTCACAAGGTTATTATTCGTATCCGTCTGATCAAGAAATTGAACCGATGTCCATCGGCAATGCAGATCTCGAAGTAACATACGTTCACAATAATCAGACAATACAGTGTAATTATGCTTATTATTCGAATCTAATTGTAATGAAACAGGGGAAAGTGTGCGATTTGTTTTAAAATCATCTTCGGTCCATACGAGGTTCGGTTCTTTGTCGATCAGGCTATCTTTGCTTCTAAAATGATGAACTGGCATCACGGATATCTCATGTCGAATAAACGGTGCATCTGGATAGATCTTCAATGTGAATCGATGCATCGTGGAGATCGCTTCAAGGTGAATGTCTACATTCGTTTGTAGATATGGTTGAGAAATGCCGTAATCATTCGCAACGAGTGACGAAATGAATATAGCATGCGGATGCTGTTCATCCGACAACCCTGGAAGTTGAAACATTGGGGAATCGGCTTCCGACGCAAGCCATTCTTCACCTTTGTTTTTATCGAAAATGGAGACATTAACCGCATGGCCGCTGGCGAATGACCAGGACCTTTCTATTCTGCCATTCCCCACTCGAAGCAAAATCCCTTCAACGCGCACATAACAATCCAACCATTCCTTAAGGGGCATATCTACCGCAACCTCCAATATGGTAATATATTATTTAATAAGCACATTATACATCCTTGTAAGAAGAGGTAAAATAGTAACATTTTGATGATTGGTGGTAAAATATTGTGCATAAATCCTATGGTTTTAGATACACAGATAAGGATAGTGAGAATGGCCATCTTCTCAAGCTCCTATCGGTTGGACACAGCACGGTCGCGGACGAGAACTACCAATGGAACGGACTTAAGCGAGGCGGGCAAGGGGTCATTTTTCAATGGTCCATACAAGGAGCAGGCAAACTTCGCATGGGAAAAGAACATTACACCGTTCCGAAGGGCCATGCGTTCATAGTTTCTATCCCGTCCGATCATGAATACGCATTTGATTCGACACTTTGTGATCAATGGGAGTTTATTTGGATACGTTTCGAGGGGTTTAAGGAAGAATGGCTGCGACAAGATTTGCTTCAAATGGTGGGACCAGTTTTCGAACTTCAATCTAATACCGCTCCCATCCAGCTCCTTTGGCGATTGTATTCCGATACTGCAGCAAACCAATTGAATGATCGTTTCGATTTTTCACTTCGAATATATGAATGGATGCTTTCACTACACCGCTGTTTATTAGAAGGAAACGCAACAACTCGTTCGGAGATCCCCTCCCCCTACAAGCGCGTTGTCACTTACATTCAAGACCATATTGCGGAAGATCTCACCTTGGATCGGTTAGCAGAAGTTGCACAGCTAGATAAATATTATTTGTGCAAAATGTTCCCCCACTACTTCCGCATAACCCCGATGGACTATGTCCGCAACCGGCGTATCGAGAGAGCAGCCGAGCTTCTGCGCAATCATGAGCTGTCCATCACAAATGTTGCTTCACTATGCGGTTATACCAGCTTGAGCTACTTCGGAAAGGTTTTTCATAAAATGGTGGGATTATCCCCCCTTGCGTTCCGATTATCCGAAGTTAGTGAGAGTGAGGATTACTTACGCTTCTTGGAGTAACTGGTGCGATTGCAAGCTCGCTCGGTGGCGATAAGGCCCATTTCGCCATCAAGTTGCGTTTTACATAGCAATGTTCACCAATTTGATATATCTGTCTTTATATTTTTATTGTCAAAAGGTGTAGAATAATGTAATACGTTTTTTCTACGCGAAGGAGGATATGTCATATGTCACAGACATCAACTGTTCAAGAAATACCTGTTCAGATTGCAGCTGAACCCAAATCTTTAGACGTACTCGACCAATTATTGAAACCAGAGGTGCAAGAATCTTTAACGATCCTGGTGGATAATCTCCCTAAACTTGCTGAAATGGTTAACATGCTTACCAAAGCATACGATTTCGCACAAAATGTGGCGACTGATAAAGTACTTATTAATGATTTTGCTCAAGGTATTGGCGAATTCGTAAAACCTGTACAAGAAAAAGCAAAAAACATCGCCTCGGCAGCAATTGAAGCTGGTGAGCGTTCGCAAGCTGACGTTAGCACAACCATCGGTCTATTCGGAATGTTGAAAATGCTGAAAGACCCTGAAGTACAGAAAACACTTCGATTTGCACAAGCATTCTTGAACGTACTCGCTGAACGAAAAAATTAATCCGGACAAGGGATGGTAACGATGGCTAAACAAATACTAATTCTTGGCGGCGGGTACGGCGGTCTCTTGACTGCATTAACCGCTCGCAAACATTTATCTGCTTCTGAAGCAAACATTACGATTATTAATAAATTTTCTACGCACCAAATCATTACTGAATTACATCGATTAGCAGGCGGTACGATTAAAGAGCAGGCTGTTGCGCTTCCCCTACAGAAGCTGCTAGGCGACAAAAATGTCAATATCATTGTTGACACAATTCAAGAAATTAAACCTAATAAAAAACAAGTCCTTACAAGCAGCGGTGCGGTACATAAATACGATGCGCTTGTAGTCGCACTTGGCAGTGAAACGAATTATTTCGGTATTCCTGGGTTGGAAGCGAACAGTTTAATTCTGAAATCCGCTTCTGACGCTAACCGCATTCGCGCACACGTTGAAGCTCGTTTGGACGCTTACAAAGCTTCCGGCAATAAAGCCGATGCAACTATCGTGGTTGGTGGCGGTGGTTTAACGGGAGTTGAGCTTGTCGGTGAATTTGCAGATAAGCTTCCTGAAGTATGCCGTGCTAAAGGCATTGATTTCAATGATATCTCCATCTACTGCGTGGAAGCAGGCCCAGCCATTCTTCCTGTGTTCCCACCAGTACTCATCGAGCGTGCAGTGTCCAGCCTTGAGAAACGTGGCGTTACCTTCTTGACTGGCGTTGCAATCACGGAAGCTACGAGCAATACAGTTTCATTGAAAAGCGGACAAACGATTGAAGCAAGTACGATTATTTGGACTGGCGGCGTTAAAGGCAACCAGGTAGTCGGCAGCTGTGGCATCGCAGAAGATCGTGGCCGTGCTACGGTAACTTCAACATTGCAATCCACATCACACGCAGATATCTTCTTAGCGGGTGATTGCGCAGTTGTCTTCCCTGAAGGCAGCGAAAGACCCTATCCCCCTACTGCACAACTTGCTTGGCAAATGGGTGAAACGGTTGGTTACAACTTATCTGTTCAACTTAAAGGCGGCGTAATGGATAAATTCGTGCCTGTATTCTCAGGAACACTAGGCAGTCTTGGTCGTAAAGATGGCGTCGGTACAATCGGCGGTAAGAACACACAATTAAAGGGCTTACCTGCTACACTAATGAAAGAAGCAAGTAACGTTCGTTATCTTTCGCACATTCACGGACTATTTGCTTTAGCGTATTAAAAAATACAGATGCCTCTCAACCGATTCGGTTGACGAGGCATCTTTTTTCTCTATTTCATTACGATTGACTGAGATACAACTCGATCATAAATTCAGTTTTAGCTGCTTCTTTCTGCAGGAGATCATGGATTTGATTCTCAGTCATACCTTTGAATTTCCCCCAAATCAGATTACGGCACAGATTATGAGGAAACGCCAGATCAAGATACAACAGCTTCATTTCATACTTAGATAAAGGGTTCATTTGCAGATATGCACGCATCACTTTAACAAATGCACGATGATTCCAAGTTTTCGACTTTTTTATCATCGCATATAACAATCGATTCACGTCCCTAGAAGGCAAATCAAATCGAACAAACTCCCAATCAATGATATAAACATCCCCAGAGGGATTCAGCAAAATATTTTGCGTATGAAAATCATGATGGCTAAGAACGACTTGTGCATGAGCTTCCCCGCCAGCTGTGCAATAGGCATTTATATGCTCTTTTACGTATTCACCCATTTTCATATAATAATCCATATAGGTTAATACCGCTTTGCGCCAAGGCTCCTCAGTGTCTTCCTGCTTCCCTTTCCATCTGCCCAGAAAATGAAGAGCTTCTTGATACTCTTGTACCCACTTCGCACCACCTAATCGAAGTATTCCATGGGAAGAATGAAACGCTTTAGACAACTCGTGCATTTTCCCAAGTATTTCAGCTAACTGAACGGCCTTTTCTACGCTGACCAATGGGTAAGAATGGGCACAAATCCATTCCTGGAGAACATACACGTGACCTGTATAGGCCACATATTTCTTATTCTCTTTTGTCTGATAAACGATTGGAATGTGAATGCCGCGGCTCCTAAGAAAGTCTTCCGTTTCCAGCATAAATTGTAATCGGCGCTTATCCATATGCATTCTTTTTAACACAAAGCTGCCTTGGGTGGCCGTGATTTTCATGACATAGGAACGTGAAGTGTCACGGATAGTTTCAACCTGTTCGATCGACAAACCGTATGTGTCCGCAATTGCTGCGAGAAGTTCATTTTCCATCTATACCACACTCTCAATATAGTAGTTCTAGATAGTTTATGTCCCTTGTCCAGAAAGGCATGGTACGAAAGCGGAACAAGCTTTGCCCGATTGAATACTACTAGAAACGTCAAAAAAGCAGACGCCGTGACGTCCGCTAACCAGAAAATCTACAGTACTACAGTGCTCGCATGCACGGTTGACTTGAATGCACCATAGAAATCCATCCGTTGTATTTAGTATCTCTGGTATTACTTCCCGTTGCTGCAGGCGTCCCTCGCTCCTTCATTTTAAACAGCTGGTTCATGGGTGTCATCTTCACTTGTCACACTATTCTTGGGTTTATCCCGTATATAAAACAACGCAAGTAACAGCAGAGGAATACCGATGCAAAAAATAAGATCAAACATCGAATAATACTTCTCCAGAATGAGATTATACTCTGTAATATTAGGTGTTCCTACTACGGTTCCCACGAGTAACAGCATGCTCAAAGGAATTGTCAGCATATGACTCTCTTTCAATTGAAACAGCTCTGCCATACCTGAGGTAAGCGAGAAAAAGATAAGCAACGTCTTGAAGAACACTGATATGAACCATAAGAAAGCCATAACCGCCTCTAACCTCTCTAGAAAATGTCCAATCGTGATTTTCTGAGCGAGTACAAAGGTAGGATAATATTTCGTCTCCATTAAATTGGGTCCTAACACAAGCAAGCACAGCATTACGATAATAAACAAAATGGCACCGCCAATCGCGTAACCTGTTAAGATGGGTTTGGTTAGCGAAGCAGAACCAGTAACATTGGGTACTAGCATAAGAAGGACAACCATTTCTGAAAATGCTGTTGCAAACGCCATGAATGCTCCCCGCCAGATCTCCCCCATTCCTCCTGCTGCTATGGGGCGCAAATTAGCAAATTCCACTTGTGGCAGCAGTAATACGACGAGAATAAGGAACAAAAGGATAAAGACAGGAAACAACAGCTCGCTCATTCGAGCAAAAGCTTCAACACCATACTTGTATGCGATGATGATAACCAAAATAAAGACAACGATGATCGCATTAATGGGTGTTTCTGGCATCAATTGCGTTGTCATAAACTGACTCATCTCACTTAACAAGGTTAGCGAACACATGTAGAATTCAAATAAAAATAGAAGGATGATTATACTACCAACCCAGACACCTAAATGTAGTCTAATTAAATTAAAAAGTCGCCGCCTGCGAAGCTTGTTCGCAACAGCAGCAAAGATACCCCCAGTTACGAACCCAAGAAAGAGCGCCAATACTACAGCCAACCAAGCATCTTGTTTCGCAGATTTCGCAAGGATTGTCGGCATAATGAGAATTGAATCTCCAATAACACCAAGAATGATCAAGATCGTAAATTGGCGTACAGAAATGGTAGCATTGTCAAATGTACTCATTGGACCTCCTCAATCCTGCAGTCAGCCTGAAATTAAATCATCCAACCGATCATCCATTCAACGATTTTGAATGGGTTCGGTAAAACAACCTCTAAGGTTAGCAAGACATACGAACCACTTGCTAGCAACAGGAACATTGTGAATATGATAAATTCGCGTTTATGATTTTGCCGCAATAGTTTTGGCGCTTCTAGCCAGAACGTACCCACAGCTAATGCAAGAACAGTAAGTACAGACGCCATTCACGAACAAGTCCTCTCTCCATGCTTATTTCATGGTTGAATTTCCAATTGTGCCTGTTTTTCTAATAAAAAATTCTATTTTGTAATTGACTTTTGTTTGAAGAAACATGTCTTCATTCCAAGTATCTTTAACTTCTTTCCAATAGGTAGGCTCGTCCTTGCCAAGTTGGTTACCAAAACCGATGAAATCCGATTTCAATGCCTTTGCACGTGAAATGACTGCTTCCACATGGGATTGAATGATTTGTTTGGATTCTCCTTCCAGACGTTCGATCGCCTGAGGATCCGTTAAATCGATATCTCTGCATTGTCTGCCCACAATATTCGCTTCCGTCCGTATGGATACATCCATACTAGGCTTTCCATTCTGCACACTCCCTTTCAACTTAGCATCCGATGATGTAACTTCAATTGCCATATATTTCTGTTCACCGCAGGCAACTTCGATAGATGTGCTATCTAAATTGTTGGTTATATCTGTATACCCTTTACTTTCCTGCTCATCCAGCCAGCCAATTAATTTATCTTCTTTGAACGCTGCGATGCCTGTATAGCGATATCGACTAGGCGGCTGAAAATATTCCACGTTCGTTTTCGTGTCTCCAATTCTTGTATCACCGATTATTTTGATTCCTGTTAGCGCGAGTTCGAAACCTTGGCCAGATAGCTTATTCAACGTTTCGTCTAATGTCATCGCGACAGTCGGAGCCCATGACTTTTGTGAGGTCTGTAAGGATTGCTGCATGCTGTAACTCGACAATTTCTCAACAGGTGTAAATAATTTCAAAATATTCTCTGCATAGGTTCCTCTTGCGACTACGAGATTGAAATCCATTCGTAATTCATTATCACGGACTGAATTATCTAGGAAATCTTTTATGCCTCGTTTCGCCAATTCCTCTCCAATAACATACAGTTGCAAGTGACCCATGTAGACTTTCCGAGGCGCTTCCGCTGTTAATGATCTCGCTGCCTCGAATAGCGTTTTCCCTCTCCCTTGATACAGGGTACTCGGAGGGCGATCCCCACCTTTTCGCTGCGCGGATATTTCACTTGGATTAACGACTTGGAAAGACACCACATACTCGCCATCCTTCCAATCTACGCCAACACCAAGAACAATTAGCAACTCATTCAATTCACGTCGGCTCCAGCAGCCAGATAGCATAAGAAGGCAAAGAATTCCTATGGTTAGTTTATATTTCATCCTAATTAGCCTCCTTACTACGGCTTTCGTATTCGATCACTGCCTTCATCTAGTGATGTCTCAGGACGTTTAAACATAAGCCATCGCGGTAAACGAAGTAGTGTATCCTCTAAATCTGCCTTGCGGTATGGTGATAATGGAGACATAAAAGGCTCTCCGAAAGAACGAAGAGCACACAAATGGAGTAATAACACAAACATCCCCATGGCAATCCCGAATAATCCAAAACTTGCCGCCGCTCCCATAAAAACAAACCGAAGTAGACGCACTGGAATAGACATGCTGTACGCGGGTAACGTAAAGGTTGAAATCGCCGTTACGGATACGACAATAACCATAGCTGCCGAGACGATTCCTGCTTCTACCGCAGCTTGTCCGATCACAAGCGTACCAACAACAGAAACGGCTTGTCCAATAGCACGAGGCATGCGGAGACCCGCTTCTCGCAGTATTTCGAAGGTCACTTCCATGACTAGCGCTTCAACAAAAGCCGGCAATGGCACCCCTTCTCGTTGAGCGGCTAGGCCAATTAACAGCGAGGCCGGCAGCATATCGCGATGGAAAGTCGTAATTGCTATATAAATGGATGGCAACAACAAAGAAATGAATACAGTACTGAATCGAAGTAATCGAAGAAGACTCGCATAGTAGGCTCGTTGATAATAATCCTCTGCTGATTGAAAAAAAGTAACGAGTTGCGTAGGTACTAGCAATATGTTTGGTGTACCATCTACGAGAATGGCCACTTTTCCTTCTAATATTTGCGCAGCCGTGGTATCTGGGAGCTCCGAATTATATATAGTTGGAAATAGCGAAAATTTATTATCCTCGATCAATTCTTCGATATACCCGCTATCCAGAATGCTATCAATATCAATTGCCCTTAATTTAGACCGAACGAGATCAATGACGGACGGCTTGGCTATCCCATTCAAATACATAATCGTTACGTCTGTTTTCGTTATTCGACCAATGGAAATTGTCTCGAGCCACAGTCTAGGATCTTTTATTTTACGTCTAATTAATGCCGTGTTGGTGCGAAGCGTCTCGGTAAAGCTTTCCCTCGGACCTCGTACAGACGTCTGGTTGGTGGATTCAGTTACATCACGACCTTTCCATTGACGAATGTCTGCGCGATAGGCGTGATTCTGCCCATTGAATAAAATGATTGCCTCACCTGAGAGTAAATTTTCATACAGAGTTGCCATATCTGCTACGGTTTGAATACAGCCCAAGCCTGTTAACAGTTCTTTGGCAAGTGTCTCCGTATCCCTCTTGTCTCTATGTGGTTCATAAGGGACATCCCTCATCATCATTTTTAAAACATCAAAAATATACGTATTAATAGCCACAGTATCAGAAAGTCCATCGATATACACAACTGCGGCTGCTATTATCAAAGTGCCATCATCTTGTATCTCTCGAATAACGACATCATCACTTCCGCCTAAATCCATGATGATACGCTCTAGGTTTAATTCAACACTCGGGTCAATAGGAATCAATGCATCACCAGGCATGATGTGTATCCCTCCTTATTCTCATCCCTTCCCCATTATGACCATTTGAATAAAGAGATAAACCGTGATGGCCAATTACGCCATTTCTAGTTCGAAACAACAAAAAAGCCGTTACCAAAAGGCAACGACTAGAATTACATAGTAGAATAAGAACATATCTCGTAAAGTTCGCATTTCACACATAACTCTGAATATACTCAAATAGCAACTCAAAACCGAGAGAGAGGGCGATAATCATGATGATGACGTTAACTTCCGATGGAGATCTATTTACAGCAGCGCTATCTCAAACAACGGTATCCGTGTGGCAAACAGATGAGAACGGCGTGTACTGTGAAGTTGACCGCGGAATCATTGAAGAATTCACCCGAACATCTATTAGAATGAGCACGATTTCTGATGAGATTGCCTTTTATTTCCGCGATGATGGAACTGTGTTTCGAGCAGATACCTAGCACGATTTCTAATTAATTTCTAGTAGTTGATACGTTTCCCTGTTCTAGCAGATTCGTATACATCCATAACAAGATTAAAGGCTTTAAAGCCCTCAGGGCCATTCAGCCAATAGCTGCGATCCGATAAGATATGGTCATAGAAATCAGCAATTTGCGTGCCGTGACTGATGCCCCAGTAGGATTTGGCCCCTAGATTCGACGTTTCTGGAGAAGTCAACATCGTTTGCTCACCATCGATCACACGATATAACGTATCACCAGTGAGTACGAGCTTCCCTTTTTCAAACACTAGCTCAATTTCGGGAGGCGAATTCACCCCATATGAGTTCGTTGCATAAAAGACGGCTGTTGCACCATTCCCATAAGTAAGATGTGCATGAACAGTATCTTCTACTTCGATAATGCCCTCAAGTGAATCCGTCGACATGGAGCCTTTAATGCTCGTTACTTCGCCGCCTATCCATTGTAATAGATCTAATGTATGAATGGACTGGTTAATGAGGACACCGCCACCTTCTGTAGCCCATTTCCCTTTCCATGCGGTATCATAGTAAGAAGCATTCCTACTCCATGTGACAATTCCTTTAAGACATAACAATTTCCCTAGTTCACCTGATTGAGCGGTTTGTTTCATGATTTGAGAGGCTGGGTTATATCGATTTTGGAAAATAACACCAAGCTGTACACTCGGATTCGCTTCTGCTGCGCGTAACATTGTGAGAGCCGCTTCTTTCGTTTCAGCCATCGGCTTCTCTGTCAGAACATGTTTACCCGCGTGCAACGCATCAACTGTCATTGGCGCGTGTTGGTAATGAGCCGTACATATATGAACGACGTCAATCTCGGGATTGGTCAACATTTCGCGATAATCCGTATAGTATGCGCAAGAGTACGTTTCCGCTGTATGCGCAGCTAATTCGGCGTTCGTGTCAACTACGGCCACCAGTTTCGCACTTGGTATTTGTGAAATAGCTTTCAAATGTACGCCGGAAATCGCCCCGCAACCAATAAGTGCAACGCCTATTTGTTTCATTGGAATCCCCTTTTCTGCTTCGATATGATGGTTCAATTCCATGTTACACATGTATATAATACAGGTTCGCCCAACCCACACCAATTCCTTTACGTTGACACATGCGGAAATTGACTACTTCTTGCTTTATCATGACTTTTCACTTATCCGCTTGGTTTCAGCGCAATTTCCCATAACATCTTCTTATTGGTATAGCGATCCATTTCATACTCCTCAATATGGAGGTAAGTCCACGTATCCTCCTTGAAAAATCGCTCAATCTCCCCTCGATCAAAAAACCTTCGGTAAATCCCTTCTGATTCCATTAAGTATGGATCTGTCGTTCCGATGATATTCCCTTTATTGGCAATTTCATTGGTTGAATTCAATCGAATAAGTAAAATACCGTCCCTCATCAGCACTCGACTAAGATCTCGGATGACGGCGTGCGTAGTGGGTTCATCAAAATAATGTATACTAAGATCAGCAATTAGGACTTGTACAGAATCATTGGGAAAAGGGAGCCCCTCCGTCATATCCAAACAAAGCGTTTGCACATCTGGCAAGAATGACTGCAGTGTTCGGATGGCCCTTTCGGAGATATCACAAGCGATTGGCGACAGTCCATGGTCTATCAAGTACTTCGTGTTATTACCGACACCACAGCCAAGATCAACGATAAGACCTCCATGACTCGCAGTCGATAAGTAGGTTTCCCCGTATTTGTCCAGCCAATTATCGCTTGTAGGTTCGAGGTTAGGCCTCTGATACGATTCATTCCAATATTGTTCCAGTGATTTCATTTTGGCAGATCCTCCTACATATATTATACAAAAAAAATAAACTGCCCAGCAAAGCAGCTTACGCTACTTCTGGACAGCCTGCTCTACGTTGCCGTTATCTCCGCAATCTTTAATGCGTATCTTTCTGCTTATCTTTCGTCTCTTCGTCCTCTAACAAACCTTTCGTTCCTTGTCTAAACTCCTTGATTGTCGTTCCAAAAGCACGACCTAGTTGCGGAAGTTTCGTTGGCCCGAATAACAGTAATGCAACACCTACAATCACAATAAGTCCTGGTATGCCAATACCTGATAGCATGTGAGTCACCACCTTCTCAACTTTAATTTACTCTTAAAATTTAACCATTAACGCAGTCACATACATGATCAATATCCCTGCTGTGAGTCCACTGAAATTTAACCAAGATACCGGAGATAGACCTTTCTTCTCAGACTCTCTCAGAATCATTTTGGAAATAACATAAATGACCTGCAGAATCGCACCAGCACCGATACCGAAGAACAGAGCAGCAAGGGTATCGTTAAATATGAAACCTCCAGCCCATGTACCTATTATAGCAGGTCCGCCGGCAATTAAGGCTAATTTGACGAATGTTTTCCATGATGGCCGTTCTTTCAGAAGTGGAGCTGCAATACCTACCCCTTCTGTAATGTTGTGCAGGGTGAAACCAATGATCAGGAAGGTCCCTAGTGCGGCCTCCCCCACTGCAAATGCAGAACCAATCGCTAGACCTTCACCGAAATTATGAAGCCCGATGCCTGTTGCAATTTTGTTCGCGACGCGCTTCCCAGCAAATGACTCATTGCTTAATTTACGCTCGTTCGACTGGTCGACAGCAACGAGGAATAAACAGCTTAGTAAGGCGCCGAACCATACTAAACCTGAACCTTGGAAGACACCAGGCGCTTCAGCAGCCATCTCAAAACCTTCACCAAAGGTATCAATGACAAGGAAGAACAACAGACCAACAGTCAAAGCAAGAATCGCATGCATGCCTCTAACCGAGAATCTACGTAGAAATGGATACCATAGGAGGCCTAGCCCTACTGGGATTACACCCACATAGAAGCCAATTAACGCATATTGCCAGAATAGCTTGCCATTCGCTTCAGGTGTAGCGGCAGCAGCGGCTACTTCGCCTATGAAAATTAATCCATTCGACGTGATAAGTTTCACTTCATGTGGATCACCTTGCACCCACGGGTAGGGAATGTGAATCATGCCTTGTTCAAATCTTTTTAACGTATCACTTGGCGAGAAAGAAGCATTCCAAAATGCCCCATCAACAACGACTTGAGCGATGGTTATTTCTTCTGGGCCAGAATTGAGAACTCGAACTTGAATACCGTCATCATTCAGCGTAATTTTCTCAACATTCAAGACTTCGATCGGAGCCGCAGGCTCGTTCTCAACCCCCGTTCCTACTTTGGCAACCGTAGTAATAAGCGCTAATAATAAGATCAAGGGCAGAAGGCCCCAAAGAATCCCTTTTATTTTGGAAGAAGATGCTGGCTTAGTGGTTTGTTCATTAATACTCATCTCGTACGTCGCCTCCTTTCTTATTCAGCAATGAAGAATCCCATCCAACCTAATTCGGCAAACTCGCTTTGATGCGCATGAAACATATATCGCCCAGGTTGGGGAAACACAATTTCCAATATCCCACGTTCGCCCTGACATTGCATAATGGTATCGGTATACGCCGGCCGAGCTTCTGGGTCTGCCCCTGTTGCATAATAGTTGAAGAAATTCGCGTGAAGATGAAAGGAATTAATTAAATCAAATTCCGTTAAATTGCTTAAATAAATACGAACAAGTTCCCCTGCCTTCACTTTAATCGGCTCCTGCTGATAGGCAAAAGCATAACCATTCACGGTGTAAATTTCATTTTCTCCATCAAGATCCAGGTCGTAGCCATTCATAAGCATATTGAATTCTTTCGCAGCAGCTCTTGGTTTCTTCGGGTCAATGATGAAATTACCATAGAGACCTTTGTGAATATGTCTGGCTAAGGGAGCCACATGACAATGATAGACGTGCATGCCTGCTGGTTTGGCTTCAAATTCATACGTAAATGAATCCCCAGATAGCACTGATTCAAGACCATCCATATTCGTCGGGTGCATCCCGTGGAAATGAATCGAATGCGGATGCAAGGTTCCATTGGTAAATTTCACACGAAGGACGTCCCCTTCAGTACAACGGATCGTAGGACCAGGTATAGTTCCATTAAACGTCCATCCCGGAAACTTGATACCCTTGGCAATCTCCACACTCGCCTCGTAGGCTACGATCTCATATTCCCTAAGCGTTCTACCGTCTGGCAGTAGACTCACTTTGCCATAATCAAAAGCCGTCAGTGCATGTTGCGCAGCTTTGAACCCTTCCGTGACTTCGTTGCTCGGGACATAGCCATGCTTCATTCCCTCATGTAATTGTTCCTTCATCGCAGTGTGAATCTCATGCTTATCGTGTGCTTGTGCAACGGGTGGTCTACCGAATAACGATGAAGGATTCAATAATGCGCTTCCTAACACAGCGAACGCTCCTGTCGTTCCTAACTTCAATAAATTACGCCTCGATAACTTTTTATCTGATTTCTGAAACATCGCTATGACCTCCTATTATAAATTGCTTGTTTACAATAATTTTTACCTAGGGAAACATTTTGGGCAAAAATAAAGTTTCCAGTGGGACAAAAAGTTTACCAAAGGAAACACCGTGATTTAACTATATGCGGAATGTCGGCGAAAGTAAACCTTTTTGTTAAAAAATTCAAATATTTCATTTCACCCGTGATTTCACTTTGGATTTCGACAAAAATAGCCTTAAACTCAGCTATGGTTTGACAATAATTTTCGCCAGTATAATTTATAATAGACTAAGGTAAGGTTGTTTCGTTCTTATCTAATGTGCCTACATTTGGGAGGATGATCGACATGGACGAGCAGTTTATCAAAAGATTACATACCCTAAATCGCCGCGATTCATTAAGGTCCTTGCTGCTTATCGAAGGTGTTCGACTCACTCTCCGACGTAAAAAGAATGTCAGTTTGTTCAAGCGAATGTTCAATCGGAAGAAACAAAACATAACCGCAAAAGGATGGAAATAACGAATAGCTGGATAAATGATAGAGGTATTTCTCGCTTAACACACCCATTTATAGTAGAATTATGTCTCAGCTACATGACATGGATACGGGGTGTAAGAATGGCCATTAGTTTTACGAAAACAATTGTTACTCAGTTAACAAAGGAAATTGCTGAGCTTGAAAGCAAGCAAGTTAACGAGAAGAAAAAGAATGCAAAAGCGCAAGCCAAAATGAAGCAAATTGAGCGAGATATGAAATTAAGCCAGTCCCACAGTGATTTGAGCAGCAAAATGTCACGCGTGAATAAATTAAAAGAAGAGATTAAAATTAGTGATCGTCTGCAAAAAGATCTCGCGAAAGATCTAGCAGCAAAGAAAACTGCTTTGAAGCTAAATCTTGCTAAAGTGACCCCTCAAGATGAATCTTCGTTGTAATTGAACCCAACACAAACACCGCCCTGCTAAGCAGGAGCGGTGTTTGTGTTTTCTCACGAAGATGTCATGATATGCAGCTCAGGGATGTTCGAACGCATATGTTTTTTTATGCTTTCATAGTGCGATTTAGCATGAATGAGTTGATTATTGGTTAACCTATCCATGGATATTATTTGAAAGTGACGGCCTTGCTGACTATACGTATAGGTAGGGAGAAAACCGGGCTCCACAAGCTCAATTTTCTTGGTTTCTCTGTTCGTGGTTTTCACCACGTCAATGGTGGCCATTCCACCAATTTGCTTATATAAGTTGATTTGGGCCGATAAAAAATTACCCAGTGAGTATACAACAAAGGTTCGATGCCCTTGCTTTCCCTCTACCCATGCGGGAGGCTGCAGTACATGCGGATGGTTCCCAATGATGATGTGAACCCCCATGTCGGCTAGCTTTTGAGCAAGGTTTGTTTGATTAACATCTGGAAATCGTTGATATTCGTTCCCCCAATGAAGCGCAACCACGATAACATCAGACAATTGCCTGGCTTGTTCCACATCCTTACGAATTTGCGAATCATCGATTCGATTGATTAAGTACGGTTTTCCCTTTGGTGTAGGAATGCCATTCGTCCCATACGTATAACTCAAGAAGGAGAACGTGATCTCATTTTTCGTGACCGTTCGTATCGTATCCCGGTCGTTCTGAGATTTAAATGAACCCGTGTAGGGAATCCCGAGTGTATCCCAATAGGTGAGCGCACTTTGAATCACCTGCTCGCCTCGATCAAGCGCATGGTTATTCGCAATCGTAACTAAGTCTACACCTGCTACCTTCAAGGCATCTCCAATTTCATGTGGGCTATTAAATGAAGGATAGCTGGATAACCTCAGTTCCTTGCCGCCAATCATCGTTTCTTGATTAGCAACAAGGATATCCGGGGCTTGTAATTCGTTCGACACACCTGCAAAGATACGATCAAAATTATACGTGCCATCCTTCTGCTTTGCGTCTATATAAACTTTATCATGAATGAGAACATCCCCGATTGCAGCAAGCTTCACCTGAGTGGTTTTCGTTACAGCATCTTCTTGCGTCTTTGCGGTCGTATGATACGGGGGATCGGACTGTCTCGGTGGAGACGTCTCTTGGACGAGAGGAGCAATATGCTTCGTTTCGATCCTTGTATCTTCTTTAGGCGTAGGGGGACCTCCTAAGCAACCGCTTGCCAATAAGCATGTCGAAACAATTGCAGCAATCCGTTTAAACACGATTAACCAGCTCCTTAGGGGTTAAACCTTGTGTTGCCCATTAGTATTCCCCTAAGAAAATCTCTCATGAATGAGGTTTTTTACCAATTTAATTTTGGGTCAAATAAATAATTTACAGCATTAATAGTTAATGTCATTAAATTTCATAATGAGCCTGTAACCCAATAAGTTTCATCCCATTCTGCAACGTCGTTTGAACACATTTCACGAGAGCAAGACGCGCTTCACGCACCTGCTTATCGTCCACTAAGATATAACATGCGTGATAGAAACGATTAAATGCTTGTGCTAGGTCTATGAGATAACGCGATACGATTGAAGGTTCCAGTTTCACCATCGCTTGTTCTACTCTTTCGGTAAATAAATAAAGTATTTTAACTACCGCTATCGCCTCAGTATTCTGCAAACTAGTGCCATCTATTTCAAAGCTGTGCATTCCATCTCCCTCCAGCAGCCATGCTTTCTTCAACACACTGCTCGTTCTTGCAAAGGTATACTGCACATAAGGCCCCGTTTCACCATCGAAGTTAAGCGCATCCTCCCAGGAGAAATCAATATCTTTGATACGATTTGCACTCAAATCGTTAAATATCACAGCCCCAATGCCAACTTGCTCAGCAACTTTCGCCTTATTCTCTAAACCCGGATTTCTTGCTTCAATGACATCGCTTATTTTCTGAACCGTTTGCTCCAGTACGTTCTCCAGTCGGATCACATTGCCTTTGCGTGTCGACAAGCCCCCTCCTTCAATGCTCACACGGCCAAATGCAACATGCTCAAGCTTAGAAGACCACAAGTAGCCCATTAATTCAATAATTTTAAACAACTGCTGAAAATGGAGATTCTGAGCATAATCGGTTACGTAAATCAATTTATCAAAATCGTACTTCTCCGCACGATATACAGCTGCCGCAAGGTCACGCGTATGATACAAGGAACTGCCGTCTTTCTTTTGCATTAGTGCTGGAGCCATGCCAAAGTCATCTAGCCTAACTAATAAAGCACCCTCATCTTCTTCCACTAACTGCTTCTCCTTCAACTCCTGAATGACGGGTGCCATCTTATCATTGTAGAAACTTTCCCCTTGATACGCATCGAATCGTACACCAAGCAGTTTATAAATCTTCTGAAATTCGGCGAGGCTGATCTCCACAAACCACTGCCACAACGCTAGTGCTTCCTGATCACCGTGCTCCATTTTGGTAAACCAAGATCTAGCTTGATCTTCTAGCGTTGGGTCTTGCTCAGCCTGATCATGGAATTTAACATACAAATCAAGAAGCTCATCGATCCCTCTGTCGTTCACAGCTTCCTTGCTTCCCCACAATTGGTAGGCAACAATCAGTTTTCCGAACTGCGTCCCCCAATCGCCTAAATGATTAATCCCCACACAGTTGTATCCGAGAAAGGCATGGATTTGATATATCGCATTCCCGATCACAGTAGATCTTAAATGTCCAACGTGAAATGGCTTCGCAATATTAGGTGACGAATAGTCGATTACTACTGTCTTACCATGACCCAAATTCTGAGATCCATAGCGTTCTCCACTTAGCGTTATGTGACGGATAAGTGACTCCACAAACATCGGCTTGTTGAGATAAATGTTCAAATAACCAGAAACAGCTTCCAGCTGTTCAATGCTCTCGTCTTCTAGCGAAGCTTTTAGCTCTTCAGCTATGGCTTGTGGTGATTTACTTAGGGTTTTACTTAAACGAAAACAAGGTAAAGATAGATCGCCTTGATCCGATTTCGCCGGATATTCCATCCATGCCATAATGTCTTGAGTCTCGAAACCTGTAAGTAACGATGAAATCTTCTTTGCAAAATACAGCTTATAATTTAACATAGCGTGTCTCTCCTGTCCTTTTTTAGAAAATATAAAAAGCCCCCGTCTCTATAAAAGAGACGAGAGCTATAAATTCCCGCGGTACCACTCTAAGTGTTAAACCTCTGGTTTAACCCCTCTGCTTCGTAACGGTCGACAGACCGGATTTACCTACTCCATTTTCGGCAAACCATTTCCTGGGTCCGTTTCATTCTTAACATCCGTACCGGCTTACACTGACCCGGCTCGCTGTGACTGTCTGTTAGGAATTACTGTCCCATTCATTAATATTTGGATATGAATTTTTCAATATATTACAAGGGAATCGCAGGAATGTCAAGCCTAGTTTCATCGTTGTTGACTGAAATTAAAAGTTTCGCTCCTACGCTAACTTCCGAAGATCCATAACTAGTTTCCAAAAAAATCAGACTACTCTGCTCCTGAAAGCATTTACAATAAAACCATCTGCATAGGAGGAGGGACGATTAAAAGCCATATGGTCAATTGAAGTTTCATCGTACTCAAACATCCATTAAGGAGGAAATGAATAATGAGAAAAATACGTTTGTCCAAGTTGGTAGTTGCTGCACTCATTGTTGCTCTACTCGGTTCCTGCTTACCCTGGTTAGGTGGAACTTCTGCCTATGCCGCAACCCCTGTTAATCCTAATGCGACACAATCTGTACAAAATGTACTGAATTATTTTGATACCGTCCAAACAAACAACCAAATCATCTCTGGACAATACGTACGAGGGCAAAACTATGGCTACTTAGAGACCGATCACCTCTACAATGTAACGGGTAAATATCCAGCGATGATTGGTTATGATCTGCTTTACAATGTAACAAATGCTGACGATCTCGCAAAATGGCGATCTTTCATAGTCGATCATGCGACAGATTATTGGAAGAAGGGCGGTCTTGTCACCCTTTCTTGGCATGAGACGAACCCCTTGGATACCACAGCAGATGCTGGCGGATGGAATAGTGTAATCAGTTCCATGTCACAAGCGGATTTCGACTCGCTTACAACCCCTGGAACGACCTTATATAACAAATGGTTAGCGCATATTGATACAATGGCGGGCTATTTGAAATCGCTTCGGGATCAAGGCGTTGTCGTACTATGGCGGCCCTATCACGAGATGAATATCGGCTTCTGGTGGGGCGGTAAGTCAGCTCCAAGTTACAAAAAGTTATGGCAAAATATGTACGATCGCTACACCAACTATCATGGATTGAACAACCTCCTATGGGTGTGGGCTCCAGGACGTGATGATAACAATGCCGTTACCAGCAATTATTACCCAGGTTCCTCCTATGTAGATCTCGGTGGAGCTGACATCTATACGCAAGCACGTGGAGATGCCAAATTCACAAATGGAAATAGTGAGTTAGCCACTGTTCTAGGCAATAAACGTTACGGTTTGTCCGAAGTCGGTTTGCTTCCTTTGGAATCTGCCATTCAGACGAATTTTGACTACACCTGGTTCCTCACGTGGGCAATCGGTTGGGCAGACAATCAATTCTATGGATACCCCGCTGCAAATGGACCTGGCAATGACACGTACACGATCCAAACTTTTTATAGTAATGCCGTTACGATCACCAGGGATGAAGTTCCAGCGCTCGGAAGAACGCTTTCTTCGGAAAGTATCATTTTCAAGGATGCTATGAATGGCTACTCGGCTGCGGGAGTCTCCCCCTCCAATTGGACGACAATGACCACTGGGGGCACTGTTACCGTGCAGAATGTCCCAACAGTGGGACTTGCAACCGGTCCTGATCGAAGCATGAAAATCAATAAAACCAGCACAACGAATGCCGCCACTGCCGAGAAAACATTCACCCCACAGACTGGCATCGTGACCTTCAAAGCCACCTTGCGGACAGAGGATGCCAATTGGAAAGACTTCATTGTCTACGACAGTTCGAGCAGAGCAGCCTTGCATATTGGACTACAAGGAAACTACATCAAGGTGTATGATGGTGCAACTACGCTTTCGAGTATCGAACCTATCACCAACGGCAGCTGGTATGATATCAAAGTCATCATGAATACCGCTACCAAAAAATTCGACCTCTATGTAAATGGAGCAAAAAAAGCCAATCAATTGGGCTTCAAAAATTCAGCAGCGTCTGACGTCAGCCGGTTGAAAGTAGGCGTCGCTGGCGATACTACAGGCATTTTGTATATGGATAATGTGTTTATAACTAAGTGAGGCGGATGGCGAGAGCGAATGTGCGTGGGAAAGGCACCGATGGACTCAGAGATAGTCGATTTTTTCGACTATCTCACTCCGAAAGGCGCCGACTCACACGAGATAGTCGATTTTTTCGACTATAAGCGACTGATTTTCCCTGGTCAACGCCAATTATCTTCAAATGCTTCAACTTAATCAAGTTCCTTCAAATCGCCCACATAATAAGCAAACACTTGATCAATCGGTTTAAAATACAAATATCCATCCTCTTCCCATGGCTGAAAATGCAGATCCATTCGTGAATCGGTCCAATTCTCAGGTGTCCCTTTCGTGCTTAGACGCCCAGCAACGATAGGTTCCTCCACTACTTTTGGGAATTCTTGATAACCGAATAACAGGTTTTCGTGCATCGCAATAATTTCATACTTTTCTCCATGAAAAGCACGTTCCTCTTGCAGTTGGTAATGATAATAGATGTAGCTGCTCACCATCTCAGGTTTCAAATGCGCAACCCTTCCGACTCGGGATACGACGGGCTCTTTTCTTAACCAATGCTCAGTGCTTGCTGGCTCGTTAAAATGAAAAACATCGACCATTAAGATCCATTTACGAGGCTGTTCTTGTCCTGGCCATTCCATCAGGTAAGAGTCCGCAGCCCCAGCTACTTCATCTGGCAACACCTCGCGGTCCACACACTCATAGTAGAGGAATACATTGTCCCGCCATACGTAGGCTGCAGCAGTCATTAACTCACCTTGAGCAACTAACAATTGGACATGTTTGTCTAGTTCTAGCGCTTTTACGCCTATATCCTTCATTCCTGTTTGCCATATGGCACGATACATCTTTCTTACAATCATGATGACTTACCTCGACCTTCTGTATGGGTTTTAATCCCTAATTTGAACCCTTAGTATAACTGTGCTAACATAAGTACAGTTCTGCCAAGGTGGTGAATTAGTTCCATGTTGCTCAATAAACTCTCCTTACTACAACCCATTAAATTGATTGTAGCGCTCATTACTGCCCTGCTAGGTGGTTACTTGTTCAAAGTATTACATATTCCTATCCCCTGGCTGCTAGGACCTATGATCGCGGTATTAATAGGTTCCAATATTTTCAAACATCGCTATGCGTGGCCTACCTCGATCAGAAATGCAGGACTTATCATTGTCGGATATACGATTGGTCTCTCCATGACCGCGACAGCTTTACATGAAATGGCGATTCAGCTGCCTTCCATGCTGCTCATGACACTGCTTCTAATGCTACTCTGTGTATGTCTTGCTTACTTCCTATCCAAGCTATCACCTATTAACTTCAAAACGGCTTTACTCGGAAGTATCCCTGGCGGTCTTACCCAAATGGTTATCTTGGCTGAAGAGACAGAAAGCATTAATCTTACAATTGTGACCGTCATGCAAGTTATTCGGCTCATGATGATTGTTATCTGTGTTCCCTTGTTGGTATTTAGTCCGATCATGGGGAATCAGCATGCAACCCAAACGCTAATTCAATCGGTAACGACTTCGACTGCTAGCTGGGGTAACTTAGTACCGAATATATTCATTTTTGCCGTTGTCAGCATCAGTTGCGCACTCCTAGGGCATAAAGTCAAATTTCCAACTGCCTTTTTACTCGGCCCTGCCTTCAGTACGGCCATCATTCAACTCATTGGGCTCCATGGCCCAGCGCTGCCAACCAGTATAATTAATGCAGCCCAAGTCATGATTGGTATCCAGGTGGGTTTAATGCTCAAGCCTGCTCAACTTAACCACAAGTTTCAAATCATATCGCTATCAATCGGCAGTAGTCTAGTCCTTCTATTAGGCTCGTTTGGGCTTAGTTATATCTTTATGCAGCTGCATGCTATCTCCAAATCAACGGCTTTACTTAGTCTAGCACCAGGTGGCATGGACCAAATGGGGATCATCGCTAACGAAATTAATGCTAATTTATCTGTCGTTGTTGGCTATCAGTTATTTCGCACTTTTTTCATATTCTTCGCGGTTCCACCACTATTACGCATGCTCTTCACATACAGCGCAAACAAAAAGAAGATTAGAAATAGCCCCTCCTAATCAAGGAGTGGGCTATTCTTATTACCCTCTCCCACGATAAGCTTTCTCATGGTACTCGGTAATAATATCGAACAATTGTCTCCCATCATACGCATCGATCGAACCTAAGCTCATATACATGGCCCGATAGGTCTCCGGAACCCAAATGTAGGTATGGACGTAGTCGGTCAAATGGAAGCCGGCTCTTTCCCAGAATCGAATCCGATCTGCATTTTCCATGGATATTTCAGCCTCGACCTCAATGACAATGCCCTGACATTTCGCCTCATTCGCCGCCCAATTTCGAATATCACGCATACATGCCAAACCGACTCCTTGACCTCGCTGCTCTTGACGGACGGCGATATAATCAATAATAAGCATACGTGCTTTCGCATTCAACGCAGTAAGGGCCATTGCCACGACTTTGTCATCTTTTCGCCATGTATGCAGCATACAAATGCCTCGTTCAAACATGCTTCGAATAAGCTTACGATTCTTTCTTCCATGTTCAGGAAAGGCTTCTTGATATACAGGCTCCGCTTCCTCCCACAGTGCTTCATCCCACCGAGTCGTTATCTCATGAATCATACTCGCCATCCCCTAATGCATAATCAACCGCAGATTCAGCATGAAGTTTCGTTGTATCGAATAAGGGAACCGGCACGTCTTCTTGAGCTATTAAAAGTGTAATTTCCGTACAGCCCAATATGACCGCTTCAGCCCCTTCACTCACTAAATTTCGGATGATCTCCATATAAGATAGCTTGGATGCCTCTTTTATCGTTCCAAGACAAAGCTCCTCGTAAATGATATCATGGATGATTTTCCTTGCGTCCGCTGGAGGGACAAGAACTTCTAGATCAAACTTGTCCACAAGTCTTCCTTTGTAGAAATCTTGTTCCATCGTAAAGGCTGTGCCAAGCAAAGCGACTTTCTTAATCCCAGCCTTTACAATCTCCTTCGCAGTTGCATCAGCAATATGAAGTAACGGGATGGGTACAGCATCTTCAACTTCTTTGGCCATCTTGTGCATCGTATTCGTACAAATGACAATGCAATCCGCACCAGCGGTAGCCAGTCTTTGAGCAGAATCGATCATCATACCAGTAGCTTCTTCCCATTTCCCTTCAAACTGAAGCGTTTTAATCTCATGAAAATCTACGGAATACATCAGACTTTTGGCCGAATGATGTCCACCTAGCTTTTCCTTTACTCGCTGATTGATGATTTGGTAATACAGTAAAGAAGACTCCCAACTCATACCGCCTATTAATCCGATTGTTTTCATACCAATTCCCTTTCATTCTTTATACGCGTTCGAGCGGTCGGTAGGGCTCTGTTGGTAAGATAACGCGGATTTCATCTCCAACTCGCACTTCTCCCCCCGTTAACACAACACCCATCACTCCGGCCTTACGGATCAGATTTCCATCTGCATCATGGTCCAAAACCGCTTGCAGCAACCCTGCTTGAAAGTTATCGATCTGCACACAAGGATTACGAAGTCCTGTAATCTCAATGACAGCATCTACTCCGATGGTTAGCTTGGTACCGGTTGGCAGTCCGAGTAAATCTATACCACGGGTTGTAATATTTTCACCCAACTGACCAGGTTCCACAAGAAAACCCGAACGGACTAATTCGTCAAATAACTCTGAATGAATGAGGTGAACCTGGCGAAGATTCGGTTGATCCGGATTTTGCGCAACACGTGAGCGATGCTTTACCGTCTTTCCCATGTGTGCATCGCCTTCCACACCTAGTCCAGCCAAGAGACTAATGCTATCGAAAGTCTGTTTACTAAAGGAATGTGTAGCATATCGACTGGTTGACAGAACTTCTCCAATTTGAGATTCATGGTTTATGGCCAAGCTTAGCTCATCCTCTCCGATTTAAAAAACTCTTTTAACCCCATTTTACTTCCAATCCTACATAAAGCCAACTCGCGTTGACAATGCCTGATCTATTTCAAAACGATTCGCTCTAAATAAAAAGAAGAAGCAACTGCTCACGCAGAGCTGCTCCTTCTCCTTGCATTCCCTCAAAAAACAAACGATGATCTCATTTTCTTCTCCATCATCGCTTTGATCTCATGTACCAATTGAATCGAAGCTTCAATTTCAACTTTGCGTGTGGAGACACTCTCGACACTGCACCCAATCGGAATCCCTTTTTCCAAACCGAACTCGAAAATTTCTTCAAAAATTTGTTGAGAAACCGAGACAGATTTGTCTAGGACATCCTGTGAGTACTTCAAATCATTTTCCAACCATTTCGGTATCGAGATCCCGAGCCATTTCATGAATGCCAGGGTTTTCGTTGAACCGCAAGGCGCAATATTCATAAGGATCGGCACCATTTCGAGATTATGCTCTTTGCAATGATAATAATAATCCGATAAGAAATTTTTCGAAGCTTCTACATTATAAGTCGCTTGAGAAATGAAGAATTGACTGCCACTTGCTATTTTGTTAATCATTCTAAGATGCTCGTCATCTTTTTTCATATGTCTTTCTGGGATTACGACTGCTCCTAAAGTTAACTTATCATTCAGTTTCTTGCTTAATTCATACGCTTCGGGAAGACCCATTTGCACTTCTTGCTTACTGGATGACGCCCCCACAAATACGGAGAATCTCTCCTCGTCAAGATCACCTTGAATCCACTCCGCCAACTGTTCCTCTGTGTATTTCCCTACACAACGATAAATAATTTTGGGGATATTTAACTTACTCAAATATGTCTTACTGTACGTCGTCGGGTCAACTGTCTGTAGATAAGGAAATGGCCGATCTTGATCAATGCGATCACTTTCTTCCTGGACATCGTAGAGAATTAAGCCATCTATTTGTAGTTTCTGAAGTCGCTCACATTGTTTTTGTGAAATTTCAGCCATTTTCTCAAGCGAATGTGTTTCCTTCGGAGGCGTCATTCCATAGGTTATGATACCCGGCTCTCTTCGAAGTATTTTGTCCTTTAACAATTGCGTCACAACCTTATCTGCCTAATTCCCGATAAATCAATTCATATGTAATTACTCGGTATTATATATTTCGACTCCTTTTTGCTAAATCCTTTTCTAGCTGATGGGACACTATAGGAACTTCTCTCTCATAAAAGCCAAACTTGCCGCAAGTTCATTCTCTGGATCATGAACGGTACACTCCCCAGAAATCATCCCCGCATAACCGGATGCTTTGAGCGTGGCCGCGAAGTGCTCATACGGATATTGCCCTGTGCCTGGCGATAATCGCCCTGTATCCGCTAGATGGATATGCTGAAGCCAATCCTTATTGTCAATCAAGGTAGATATCGGATCCTGCTCCTCATCCATATGATAGAAATCGGCCAAAACCCGAATCGTCGGTAGGTTAACTTGCTTGGCCAACATCACAGCTTCTGAAACCGTATTCACAATGTTGGACTCCTTCTGATTCAGGGGCTCAATGGCTAGTGTAACACCTGTTCCGGAGAACTCTTCCCCGATACGTGAGAGTAGCTGAAGAAGTTGCTGCTCGCCGCGGTTCCGTTCCCAACCATCTGGAATGTGACGTGCTTTTCCACTGCCGAGAACAGCCGTTGTAGCGCCAATTTTATGTAAAGCGCTTGCAGCTTTGTGGACATACCGTCGAATTCTCTCTTCATCGGCCTCTGGACCGACCACCTTCAAGTCACCTGGGAAAAATATACTGAATGCCTGTACCGGGAGTGGACTGTTCAAATACATGGGAAGTTTGGTGGCGAAATCCGCCTCATCTTCTAAATTTAAGGCTACGAGCGCACATTCGATATAATCAAAACCAATATGTTTGAGTCTCTCCGCTTCTTGAATCCCACTGCACCATCCGAATGTGTACATGTACATTCCTCCCTAACGGCTTGTATGATCTTACTCCTTATAAATATACCAAAAAACAACCTCGAGGTGGATGTCTAATTGTCTTTTCAGCGGGATATTTTATATATAATCCTCTTTAAACTACCAAAAGAGTTGCCGCTAGGCAACTCTTCTACAAGTATTACATTGCAATTATTTAAAGTAAATAAATCGCTCTCCGGCGGACATCATATGGAACTTCTGGGCTGGATAAGTATGGAATAAATAATCGACGAAGTAAGCCGGGTTATCTCGATTGTTGGAAAACATATCAAAATGGATTGGAATGAGAAGATCACTTCCAATCTCCACACCGAAATCAGCTCCTTCACGGAAGTTCATGTTGCCTACAATCCCTCTGGAAGTTCGTGCATAATCCCCTCCGTTAATCGGCAGAAGTGTAACGTGAGGTTGAAATTTCTTGGCATGCTCGATCAACTCAGGTGTGACAACCGTGTCTCCTGTATGGAAGATTCTAACCCCATTAATTTCGATAAAATAGCCCAAATACACTTGATTCCCATCCTCATCTGTCTCATACGCTGTGTGCGCACAAGCTACAGGGGTAATGGTCATACCATGTCCCGTGATGACTTGTTCTTGCTTAGCAGCTATGATTCGGCTCCCATCTACGTCGATATCTTGCAGCAAATTCACATGTGACGCTGGAGCAACGAATTTGGTCTCTGGGTGTGCCTCAGAAACACCCTTGATCGTAGTTAAATCCATATGATCATTATGGAAATGCGTGAGCAATACGATGTTTACATCGAGCTCCTGAGGCGTAAGCGGCGGAGGAATTTCCCTTTTAAATTCCGTATCCGGATTTTCCAATTCAATTGAATAACTTAGATAGGGATCAATACAAATAACTTCGTCTGAACTGCCGCCTTTAATCAACGCCCCAGCTTGACCCAAACTCCAAATGGCAACCCCATCCACAGGGACCTGCGTACGTTGAATTTCCTTCAACAGCGATTCTCCAGCATTGTAAATAGGTCTTAAACGTTCTCTTCCCATGTCGGTTACACTCCATTAGTATCACTATATTATTTGAAAATGAAAAGAAACGTAAATGCAACAAAAGCAGCCCAAATCAATATATTGACTCCTAGAACAGCAATTCGGTTAGGCGTAATCCCATAAGAGGAAAGTCTGAACGCGATGGCTGATAAGGCCACGCTATCAATTATAAATGCTAGCACAAGTAAAGCAAAGTTTATATAATCTGAAATATTCTTTTTTCGCATCTGTGCCACTTTCTGTAATGGAGAAAATGGTAGCGGCTAGTACACAAAGCAGTTTCCTTTTGGCCAGCATCACATCAATATTGATTATTATCGCCATTTCATTCACCTCAGACGATGAAGTCATTTTCTGATTTGATATCGATCGCTTCTTGCAAAAGCCTTTGAAGAACGGCGAAAACAGTAATTACACTGGAAGCAAATATAAAGCTCAATCCAATAACGATGAGTCCAGGAGCGTCGTCTCTCTCCGCAATGAGATAAAAGAGCGGCAAGACTAGCACATATAAGATACTGATTGTGTTTGCACAGTATTTGATATTTTTCAATGCTTTTACAGATAATTCGGAGAAGGCAACGTTCTTATCGATATAACTTAACAGCTTGAAAGCCTGATAGAAGGCAAAGTAAAAGGGTATCGCCGTTGCATAGATATCAAGGTAAAAGAGATATTGCAGATAAGTCTTACCTGGATATAACTCTACGGCATATCTTCCAAACTCCGGCACCACGAATATGCACAATGCAAGTACAGGGAGGCCAATAAGTATAACTGGATTTTCGAGAATAATGTTGATCCTTGTTTCACCAAAAGCACCTCTTTCATAATTATTGATTTGAATTTACAATAATAATTTATCGTTTTGTTATTGTTTTACTGCTTTTTTTAAAATGGAAAAAGAGTGTCCCCGCCACATACTTGGCTTTAGAGGCACTCTCGTATCCAATTATCTTCTACTCCATGACATGGATAGACAACAGCTTGCCATCTACCTTAGATTCCTTGAACGTTATCGGTATAACGCCATCAGGGAACACTACCTCTAGATGGTAAGCACCGACCTTCTCCTCCTTGTTATCAAATGTCTCTGTGACTTCATATCCCCCTTGCATGCCTGCTTTTGACAGCAGCTCTAGGAAATTAGGCAAGCTTGCATCTTGATATCGACGATGTAGGTTATCCGTCCACGTTTGGATATCCCATTCAGGTGCTTTCACATCTACGCCGGACTTCCGCATCGTCTCAAGCAGATTTACGACCGTACGTCCATCTCCCTCCTGCATAGCAGCAGCAAGTGCAAAGTAAGCTCGGTTAAACATTGCAGTGTCATTCAATTGATTTTTGGCAGCCAGTATGTTGAACATGTGATCGGTACGTTGATCTGCAGTGAACCAATAGGTGTGGAAATCCATTGGATTCACTGGACTGGTTCCTGTGATCACATATTTCCCGTCATCCGAAATCCGGAATACAGGCGAAATATCGAAGCGTGTTGGGTATTGTATAACAAATATTTGACTGCCATCTCCACTGACCATGATTTGTACGGATAATGGCTCACGCGGCTCCACGTCACCTGGCAGAATCGAAGATGAGCCTCTCAAACTAGAATAATAAACATGGCCATCCATAGTGGTCTCTTTGACTAGCCGATACATCAACTGGCTCTTGTGCATGATTGGCTTCACGTCGATTTGAGTTGAGTTCCCTTGTGCTGTACGAATATTCTCATCCAACTGCCACGTGATCTCTGCTATGCCTCGCAATTCTTCTGGCTTTCGATCGCCGGTTAAATCTGGAATCTTCATTGCAATCCTGTAGTCGGCTGATTGCCACAAATACGCTGTATACCTCGTCTTAGACGCATAGTACACATCGGAGAAACTTGTCAGATACGAAATACCTTCGATCTGTTTTTTAATACCGAAGTCGAACATCTTTAAGTGCTTTCCAGAAGCAGTACATATTCCTGTGAAGAGTAACGCTGGAATTAGCAGCACAATCAAAGCGTTGACCATGCCATGAGTTCGAATTTCATCTTTGGGCTGAATTGTACGCTGCTGCTCAGGGGTAATCCTAAGCTTCTCTGCTAGTATTTGCATAAGCTTGCCGATCAACAAAGTTCCCACACATGCGTATGCAAGCAACGGTACTGCGTATCCCCACGGTGGTGTTAGTGAACGGAACAAACTCACAAGTAGCGTGCAAATCATCGCAAGCAACGCGAGTGGCAGCATGGCACCAAAATTTCGCCTAAACGTGCCCGTAGCCTTCGCCAAAGCAGTACTGAAGCTGATATTTTCGAGAACGATTAAATATGGCGTGAGTGAATAACACATTAAAACAATGATCAAGATGATGCCAATTGGAAAAAAAGCAGCTGCGAAGAAGATCATCGCCGCGCCAGTTACGAATTGAAAAATCGTCCATGCGATCATATCGCCGAAATATTTGCGCCCATTTGCGAATAGTGGGACTTTCTCCTGGTTCAACACCCATCCTTTCAGACCGCCTAGGTACATACCTCGAATAAAACTTTGTATGCCCATTAAGACTGCAGAGACTAGGAATGCTGCTACTCCCCAAGCTGGAGTAGCTCCCCTTAGCAGCGAATATGGAACTTTCAAATCAACAAGTGAAGGCATATACAAAGGAATCGTTGCGTTAAAACCAGCTGACTGAACAGCAGCCCCTGATGGAGTTAACGTTGTCAGCGTATACGGATAGATCGAAAATCCAAAGTAAATACCGAAACTGACTGCCATTGTTATCGTAACTTCAACGAACAATACCAAAACAATCAAACGGAAATAGGCCATTTTTACCTCCTTCGATAAACAGATTCCATGAAGCGAGCTTAAACCCTTCCATTATTTGACTCATTTGGTGATTGATTGTTTCGACTTATTGTAATTAAATCTAAACGGTGTTGGTGTGGCTTCTAGGGGGCTTCGCTTATGAAATTAGTATTTACTGGAAAATATCCATCTATTTCGGAGGAATCTCCTCTAATATTCTATTTAACTGTAAAACATGTCGTTAAAACTGCCACTTTTGTTCAGATCGGGTAAAATGGTTAAAATTAACTGCGTGTTTTGAAAAAGTTGAAGTAATTATTGAAGCATTGAAAAGAGTGTAACTATTCGGGAGCTGAAAACGGCTGATCTCATCTGCACAGGCAATCTGAAATGGGACAATTCCTCCTGTTTTTCTATTGAACTTGAACGCTTGTAGAACCAGCGACTCCCACTGTTTTCTCGTCAATACGCTCCCGATGCGTCCTCTGCGTCCGCTCTTCGCCGCCATGCTCTAAACCAAACCGCGCAACAACAACTTCCTTCCCACTGTCGTCCAATGTTTATTCATCATGGATTACTACTACCCTTCATAAAAAAGAAGCAGACAACTGAGAATTCATCAGATGTCTGCTTCTTTTTGTATATTTTACATTAAATTGCATAAAAACTCTATCTTGGTAATTCTAAAACAAAACGTCTAAGCTATTCTGCAACAATTCCAATTAATTCTGTAATAAAGTTCGTCAGCTTGACGCTGCAAGACTTATTCCTTGCACGATTGTATCCTCCAATGCTTGTGCATATAGGGAATGACCATAATCATTGGGATGGTTCACATTGTTCAGAAGCAAGCTTTCCTGTTTCTTACCCGCTTCAAGCTCTGCCAGCCATAGGGATTGCAGATCGGCTACGGATACTCCGTATTGTTGGCCGAGCTCCAGTAGCTTATCGGCGTATTCGGAAACGTTGGGGCTTGCATGAATCCAAGAAGGATTCGGCAAGCAAGGTGTCAGCAAGACGATGTCTGCCGCAGTATACTTTTGGATATGCTCGATCATGACGCGAAGGTTATTCGCATATTCCACCGTCGTAACTGCGTTGACGCCAAGCTCAGTCCAATTCTGATCATTCATGCCAAAGCCAATTGTCACCAGGTCCGGCGCTTCTTCAAGCACATCCCGCTGTACACGCTCCAAGCCGTGCTCGCTCGTCTGACCGCCTATACCCTTCTCCACAACTTGAAAGCTTGCCCCTGGATATCGCGACATCAATCTTCGGACCAAAATGTGAAAAAACATGCAAGAAATACTGCTAGCTTCAGCTCCCCTGCTTATGCTGTCGCCGAAGACCACGTACCGGATAGGCTCGCCGTTTGCCATTTTCTGAGCTAGACGGCTCATTCGAAATGGCTTATGAGGGAAGGTACCCCCTACTTTCCCGGTCTCCCCCCCCTCACTGTAAACATAATCCACATATACCGTATAGTCCGAATTTCCCAAGCTGGTATATTCCCGATGATCGAAGCGGAGCACCCCATGCAAGGGATGCCCTCTCCAATCGGGAATTAAGCTGCATGCCGTTCTTTGTATCGTACCTCGCTCATAATCTACCACGTAATCCACGCCTTCAACGAAGCGAAATTCGGGTACTCTTTCGGAGCCTTCATCTAGATTTACTCCTCTCTTTCCGATTCCGCCACGCAGCATGAATGTTCCGGGCGCAATAGCTCTGTATCGCAGGGCTTGAGCCTCGTCACCAGACAGCACAATGGATTCGCCGATTTGCCTCCTCAGCATCATAGTTCTTACACCGACTCGTGCTGAATACCGAGCACCTTGGCAACCTTGCGAATTTGCGGCCAATACATTTTGTGTCCTACAGTGGATACCCTTACTCTTGCTTTTGCTCTGGGATACAGTCTAGTCATGTTTTCTCTCCTCGTATTGTATATGATTCCATCAATGTGGATGCTCTTGCACTACCACCGAATTTCAATATCTCCCGTTACACCTTCAACGCGATAGCCAGTCCCGTCAAACTTCCATCCCCAGTGGTTCGGACTGTTCAGATCGCGAAAGACAATTCGTTCGGTCAAATCTGGAACATCCCTTGGCGATAAAAAGTAAAGCGTAGCTTCGTTCAGATTGTACACTTCGATGGCTCTGCGATATTTGTAGCTCGTAATCTGAGCCTCTTTGCACGTTATGACAGCTTTCCCTTGTTGCTTCACAAAGCAGCGGACTTCATATTCGAACGTCTTGCTCAGCGCATAGGTCGCCGTAGTGCCCTCAACCAACGCCTGCGAATTGATAAAAAGCGGAGCCCCCTCCGGGAACTCGTAATGGGCATAGGTGGTATCATCTGGCTTGTGGCCGGTTACATAGTAGGCTCCGTTGCGGCGTGATATCAGACTAACGACCGTTCGACTTCCCGGCAAAGCGTAACCTCCCCGTATGCTATAACCAAAGTGCGCAAGTACCGAATGAATCAGCTTCGCTTCCGGAAAATCGGTATGGAACGTATTGCGGATTAGCCCCGCGCTTCCGCGAATCCAAGCCAAGGCCCGGTTGCTTGCACTAGATACGACTGCATAAGCTCTTTCTTGCGACCCGTCCGTAACGGTGAAGATGGCTTTCGACCCTGCCGCAATACCCCCGCCCGCCATCACTTCCCGGATACCGCCTCCGGATGTGACAGCAAGATGATGGAAGTACTCTGGCCACTCCCCCTCGTAAGTATGATCGGTACCATCAACCTTCAATTGCAATTCTCCTGAAATCGGCGTCTCCAGACGAACGTTCAGCATATCCAATACCCGCTGATCGCAATCGAACAGAGGTCCGTAAAGGATTACGCGTCGACCGGACTCTATGTACTTGATGACTGCCTCTGAGTACGCAGTTCCGGCCTTCGGCGCAGCAAGGAACAGAATCGTAGCATCGAGCGAATCACTTCTTCCATCACTACCCATTACCTCTAGGAAACTGGACGAGGAGATCACCGTATTCATCGGAAAGCTCTGATTAAGAATATCCCGCACATAGGCATCGTGAAAATAAATCTCCGGGAGCAGCTTTGGCTGCTCCTTGGCCGACCTGTCCATCTCTTCGAACGGATACACCCAAGTAACAACACCCGGTTCGTCCGGCAACGACCGGAACGCCCTATAGAAGTTGCCTGTGACTTCATACACTTGTCCCTCATCCATCCCTCCCCGATCGTCATCGATCGAAAACAATTGGATTGCCGAGGGGTGCTGCACGTTCCCGTCTGCACCAATTCTCGTTATTTTGAACGGCATCAGAATATCGAAGCCCTCAGCACCGTAATAACCGAACCAAGGGTCGGAATGAAACCAAGTATCATTGTAGTAAAACCTAAACGGATATCCCTTATCAGGATTCGTCGCCATTCTCGACATATAAACCATGAATTCCATGCCAGGGTTAATCGAACCCCAAGGGGGATTTGGAGGAGGCATCATGATATTGGCCGAACCGTACACATCTTTTATCGAGACGCCAAATACCGCCAGATCGAAGCCGATCGACGCATTCGATCCACGGATGCCGATGGGCATTCCGCCGGAATGAAGGTGGAAATCTTTCCAGAATTGGATGATTCCTTCATTAGTTAACTTAAATTTGTCAACATGGAAAAAAGCTCCGTCAAACACTTCCCCTCTAGACTCCCAAGGCGTATATCCGAAGCCTAGCCCGTTGGAAAACCATACATAATCGAAGCCGACAGCCTCACTTAAGGATCGGTACTGCTTTCCTAGAAACTCTCCGAAGCTGACGCCTGCAGCTGGAATTCCATCCGGAAAGGTTGCATATGCCGCTGAATCCTGCTGCAATTGAGCGGTTACATCGACGAATGCGCCAAAAATATCGCTAAGTCCCAAGTCCTTGCCATTCTTCATCATTTCAGGGTGAAACTTGAATTTGAAGTCGCTCTCTACGAACTCCACTCCCGCATCGATTATCGTGCCAACGATCGCCTCCTTGTGCAGAAGATCGCGCACGGACTCCTTCAGACAGCGAATAAGCAGCAGCAGGTCTCGGTATGTCCAGATCGGGAGATCTTCCCGGATGAATTCTTCGGATTGCGGATGGATGAAATTGTAGCCATGAGGCATATTGCTGCAGCCTGTTGAATTGCACCAGTTGATCGTATCCCCGAGCTCTCCCTTCCAGTTGAACACTTCATCGCCATCGCCGATAAACAACTGAAAGGCAATGATTCCTGCTTTCTTTGCAAGCGCTCTCCAGTTTTCGCACAGTACCGCGCATACTTCGCGGATAGCGGACTCCTCTACCGAGGTAAAAGGCTTGAGCGATACTTCTAGTGTCAGACGCTCATATGAATAAGTTGATGCGGTTTGCTTGGATGGAAATGGTTGGTACATCTTGTTGGATCTCCTCCTCATTGAGTGATTGATAATCCGGATTGTCAGGAATAATTTCCCGCTTCGGAGATGGATGCATTCCTTAAGGTCATCATAAATAAACGCTAATGACAGGGCTACGCCAATAATGAACAACTTTCATAAATAGTAGTGAAACCGAGTGTACAAAATCTGAACATATGCCTGAAATGTTTACATGATTGCTAATGAAAAACCGCCAGGATCGAATCCTGACGGTCTCCTTTTCGCTTATTGATATTCCCCCGGCGATTTGATTACAATTTCGTCACCAGAATGACGAAGTCAAGGATGTCGATCACGCCGTCCTTATTTAAATCCGCCCGTTTGACCGAATCCCAAACCGCATCCTGTGAAGATTTTCCGTAACTGGCAGCCATAATGCCAGCATCGCCGATTCGGAATTGACCATCTCCATTGAGATCACCCTCAAGCACCGTTATGACGGAATTCTGAAATGCGTTTAGCGCAATCTGCAGCAGATCAGCCGCCTGATCCACTTCCGGCTGCAAGGCATCTGCATTACTTGCAACTAGGATGGCTATGTTTATGAAAGCCAGGAGATCATCCTTGCTGCCAGAAGGATACTGGCCAAGTCCTTCGCCCTCTACCGCTGCGTCATGCGCGGCTTGCGAGCTTTCAATCAGCCCCAGCAATGCAGCCTTGTTTACGACAACGATCTGCACTGTGTAAGTGCTTGCTTCCAAAGGCATCTCCTGTCCGTAACCATTAGCCACAATAACCTGTTGTAACACAATCGAGGAGGACACCGTTTCAACAGTCTGTTTCGCCAGCCAATTCAAAGTGAGAATATCGCTGTTCGCAGTAATCGCGTTGGTGGCACCTTGTGATATGGCTACAATTCGAACCTGACCACTCACGCTCGTATCGGTTAGGGCAATGGCGATACCGGCTTTTAACGGAATTGCTGACACGAATTCCAGTTGACTTGGATCGTAAACTAAAGTAAATTCCTGAGCGTAAACACTGCTATATACACTGCCCGTCACATTGCCCAAGCCGTAGGTCAGTTGGAATGAATGATTTTGCAATACCTGCGAGGTACCGGACAATATTGCTGTTGAAGGAGTCTTGACGATTACCAAGGCGCTGGCACTATAATTCCCATCGACCGTTACAGCTGTAACGGTTGCCTCTCCCGGTGCACGTGCAGTCAGATGTCCGTTTGCGTCAACAGTTACGATGCCCGTTTCACTCGATGACCAGGTTACCGATTTATTCGTTGCGTTAACAGGCTGAACACTTGCTATTAAAGTTTCTGTCGAATGCACTTGCGTATCCATGTTGACTACGGTCTGATTCAGCGTTATGCCGGACGCAGGCTCTACGGCCGGCGTACCAAACACTTCAAATTCAAGGACTCCCATTTGACCGCCTGTTTGAGTTTGCCCATCGGGCTTCAGAGCCCGAACTGCGGCATACTTCATCGATTGCGGCGCCATGGTATGAGTATATTTTACACTTCCTGCACCATTCGTGTAAGACTTCAGCACATTCCAGGTAGTCCCGTCAGATGAGCCTAACAACTCAAATTCGGTCGCATAAGCGTTCCATCCAAAGATAACCGTCATCTTATCGACGAGATAATTCTGACCCAAATCCACGATGTACTTCCATGCATAACTGCCTGAAGCTTGCGCGAATTGAGTTAGTTTGCCGTCTACTCCGTTCGACCCAGGCGCCGCCACATGGAAGTTAAGTGAAACGTTAGAAGTTGCCCGCTCTGCCCTGGTTGGACGCTTGAGCGCAATATTGCCATCCGCTGGCGGATTCACCTTCACCCTCACCTTAGCGCTGACTAACTGGTTTGGCGATTTCGCATAAATGTCCGTCCAGCCCGTACTGACAGCCGTAATCTTTCCGAGTGCGTCAACTGTTGCTACGGAATTATCGCTGGAGCTCCAAAGCAGCGTTTTATCTTCCGCATCCGCCGGCGCAACCTCTGCAATGATCGTTTCTTGCTGTCCCATATCGAGGATCAGCAGCTCGCGATTAAGCGTAATCGTGTTAATCGGCGGCACATAACCGAATACTTGAAGCTCGGCTACGCCCATCTGACCGCCCGTTTCCCCTGGCGTACTCGGTTTAATCGCTTTGATCGCCACATATCGCGCTATTTTCTCCGTCTGGAAATAGACCGCTTGAGTGACACTGGCGGCTCCGATGGCTTGAGGATTGATGACCTCCGCGTCGCCCCAATTGTCGCCATCCTGCCAGAGCAGCCAGCGGTAATCCGTTGCGTAAATGTATTCAGGGAATGTAATGGCTAAACGTCCCAGCGAGACGTTCTGCCCTAAATCTACCCTGTACGTCCAGGCATAGTCGCCGGTTGCTTGCACATAAGTGTCCACATTATTATCAACACCTGAAGATAATTTCAATGCGGATTGAAGGCCCAGTTCCTTGCTTCCGTCATTTTTCCATGCTTTGGACGATTTGAACAGTGCTAGATTGCCGCTTTCATGCGGGGCAACGGTCACCGTGATGGAAGCGCTGACGCTGCCGTCCAGCGACATGGCCGTAATTGTCGTCGTGCCCGCACTTATCGCCGTGATTTGTCCGGTTGCATTGACATAGGCAGTCGAGCTGTTCTGGCTTGCCCACTTAATCGTCTGATCGCTGTATACATTGGCACTTAACGATTGTATTTCGCCAATCCCCAATGTAATCCCGTTAACTTCTTCTCCTCCGGAATCTACAATAGCTATGCTGGTTACCCGTGGCACCCCGTACACTTCAAATTCAGCTACGCCCATCTGACCGCCTGTTTGTTCAGCTCTATCAGGTTTGATCGCACGAATCGCAGCATATCGCATAAGCTGCGGCGTTGGCAAAATGTACGGCTGCGGTTTGCCTCCTGTTCCATTCGTTTTACTTTTTATCGTGAACCAATCGTTATTATTGGTCATTGAACCCATGAGATCATATTCGGTAGCGTAGTTATTGTTATTGAATGTAGCAATAAATTTGTCCACCTGAATCACTTGCCCCAGATCCACCACATAAGCCCACGGATAACTACCTGACGCTTGAGCAAACGTGCCGACGCGCGATCCGTTCACCCCGGCAGATAATGGGGCGCCAGCATGAACGGTAAGCGGTGTCTTCATATCCGGTTTATAAGCATACATTGTAGAGCGATTCAAAGCTACATTGGCAGAACCCGTTGGGTAAACAGAAGTTAACGTCATTGAATTCCCCATGGGATAGAAACTAATATACCCGTCCTCTACAATTGGATTCACCGTATCGACGACATCGAATACTTTCTCCCCGTCTACATACATCACCAATCGGACGCCGTTCGATACATGAATCGCTCCAACCTGAATGCGTTGGGATTGCCCGCTCTTATACTGCGTGTTCGGCAATATTCCCCAACGGGCCGGGAATCCTGTAATCGTTCCGATCAACATTTCCCTGTGCCCGTCCACCCACTTCTGCAACTCCCATACACCTGAACCGAACGTAATATGATAAGCCGTATCTCCATCCAAAATGGAAAGGCCGGGATGCTGCGATCGCAACGATATTCCGTTCCAGCCTCCTAAAGTCAAATTCATATTAAATTCCAACAATTCATTGCCGAACTTGGCGCCTTCGTACGTCGTCTGTCCTCCTTTGTTGGCGACCAACCCTCCTGAAACCGACGTGAAGTTCCCCTTCCAATTCCCGAGATCGGACAACGCATCGTCTATAGGATGAAAGCTCGTATCTAGCGTCGCATTGGTCATGCTGCCTATCTTTATCACGCGTGCCGACCACGTTACTTGCGTACCATCCTCATGCGTAATGACATAGCTGACCGGCATGGTGAAATTCTGCGCGGTACCAGATGCCGGCTGAATCGATACACCTTTAATCTCAATTTCAGGAGTAAGCTGAGTCAGATTCGCTCCTTCAGGCATACAGATAAACAGCTCGTTAGTACTATTGTTAATCCGCGCTTGGCAGTTCTGTCCGGGAATCGTAAATTGAGTAATCTCGGCAAGTCCGAAATAGAAGCTATCGGAATCGCCCTGGCGTGTATATGTGCGTTCAAAAGCGGCAATCGTACCTCCCAGCGCTTCTGTTTTCAGATTTGAATAAGCGCTTTCAAGACCCGATTCATTCATAATCTGCTGAGCTTCAGCAGGCCAATTATCATTTGTAACAATGACATTGCCGGATTCCGTGTTCGCCGCAGCATTCCAAATGGGACTCGCTTCCAACGGATTAGGCTCCAGATAATTATTCGTTAACTGATTGTTTCTAATGGAAGAGTTCCATAATTTAAGTCCCCAGTAGCTTTTCTTGGTCACGTTGTCATGAATGTTGAACCATCGTGAGCCTTGATCCAGATAGATCGAAGCATCCCGACTATCTTTAAGGTCCTGAACTCCGTTGATGTAATTATGGTGGATGCTGGAATCCGGTATGGAACCGAGTATATAAATACCACCGGTATCATGAAGTGTACGTCCGGCTTTCTCAATGCGGTTATACGCAATTTGGGCATTCCGGGCAACGGTAGGTGTCGTAAAACCTCCAGCCTCTCCATTATCGATGGCCCCCCAGCCCCAGCCTACGGAAATTCCTGAATAAGGCACATCGAATATGTCATTATGCTCGATCGTTAAGGTATCTATGTAGGTGGCAATAATACCGATAACATCGAAATATTCGACGCCTATTCTTGCAATATAATTGTTAGACACATTTATATTTTTCATCGCTCTGGCGGGATTCTTTTCCGGATGATGATCCTCTCGGTCTATGCCGCCTAACATAACTGCACCTGCGGCTAAATCCTCGAACCGATTGCCGTCGATCTCGATATTCTGGCTCCCATAGTCAAAGTCAATAGCCGCAGCACCTAAATGCTGAAACACATTTCCCTCGAACTGAATATAATGGGCCGCTCTAAATGAAACAGCAGCCGGATTCTTGGCGGTCGTAGATTTATTATTCTCATAACGGTAGCCGCCTTGAAATGACACATATCCGACTACCGTGCTTGGCCCCATCCATGTCGTATATTCAAACGTAATGCCCTTAAACTGAATATGGTGAACGGGCTGATCCAACGTCCCGGTACCTTGAATCAACTTTTCTTGCGTCGGCATAATGATATCAGCTGAAGCCATATTGTCAGTTGCGCGCGGTTTATAGTACAGCTTGCGCGAGCCCGAACCGTCTATGACGCCTGTTTTGTCCAAATACCATTCCCCTTCGTCATCCAACAATTCATAGGCATTTTCAATCCAGGTGGGCTTCATGTTCGCAAATGAGCTGATGTTTTTCCAGCAGCTGCTCTTCATCGTTACAGATGTACCCGCGATGCTCTCGACTGTGCAACGATACATTTGCCAGTTGCGAAGGAAGACGACTTCGATGTCGGTCGTATTGTACCAGGATTCAATGGATTCCGGTGTAACGTAACCGATGTTCAGATTCGCCTTCCACGTAATGGGCGACTTATCGCTCATAGCACGAGTAGCGCGTTCTCCGTTTACGAACAACTGCCTGGAATCCAAATTCGGAGTACCGATCGGCATGGAAGCTTGATAAATATTTTTCTCCTCATCAAATAAGTGCCAGTTTTCAATTTGGGTTCCCCCGCTAAACACCGGGTTCGCTCCATTAGCGGCTTGGTAAATGACATAATAACCGTTAGACCCCGAGTCCGCAGTGGTTAATGTAAAGGCAGTCGGAAGAGCATATTCGCCATCCAGCAAGTTCACACTAATATCCCCGGTCATGTTGTCGTTCAAGCTCTGAACTTTATCACGCGCCTTCGTTAATGAGCAAGGATCGCTCAACGTGCACTGGGTTCCGCTTCCGTTCGGTGAAGCAAACAGTTCAGCTTGAACGGCTGCCCGAGCAGTATTTGGCAACGATGTGCCCCCAATAACCAGACAGCTCATAAAAACTAGTAATAAAAAACTTAAAATAAAAAATTTACCTTTTGATTTGCTTTTTAGCATTATTTTTCCCCTTTCTTACACTGATTAGATATTTATTCAAGTATGACTGTCAGATACATGATTGTGATTAAAAAAAAGCAAGCGCTTACATTTGTAACAATACGCGAAGTAGCTTCCAATGAATCCTCCGTATTCATAATACTCGCATCAACCCGACCGGACTACAGCTCGTTTTGTAAAGCGGACTGACCGGTCGAATCGGCGCGAATGCTTACTGCTTGCTACTTCTTACTTCGTCTTTTTCCATTCATCGATCTGCTTCTGCTTCTCTGCGATAATTTTCTCCGCACCCGCTTTGTTCATCTTGTCCAGGAATTCGGGCAGGACTTTGGCAGGATCGTCGAACCCATTGGCGAATACGTCTTGATACTGCTTCCATACGGAAGTTGTAGAAGCCAGTTCCGTCTTGACTGGGTCGGGATTGAACGAAAACCCTAACAGAGGAGACACATCGGCGCTTTCATTTAACTTTTTAGTTTCCTCGTAAGTTCCTACCTGACTGGCGTTAATGTAGTACCCGTTGAACTGATTACCGAACATCCAATCCGTATTCGGCTTGTAACCGCTGTCTTTAATTTGCTCGATGACACCCTTGTCTTTGTCCACAACTTTATAATGCTTACCTTCGATTCCGTTGCAGAGTAAATTATACAGCGCTTTGTCCGTATTAATCAGCTCCAAGAACATCATCGCTCTTTCGGGGTTTTTGGAAGTAGCGCTAATACCGGTCATCGTAGCTATAGCGCGGTTCGTCGTAATCAACGGCTTGCTGAACGCCTTGGATACGATGTCGACGCCGTACCTTTGCTTGGACTCCGCTTCACCGCCCGGCTTAATAGGCGATCCCATTCCAAACAATGTAAATGCTTCCGGATTATTCGTTCTGCGCGCCGTCTGTTGAGCGCTATCCAGCATATCCTTGGTGAAGTATCCAGCTTTTTGCCATCTGCTTTTCATTTCATAGAATTGCTTGAATTCAGGCGTTGCGTACTGGTTGACAACCTTGAGACTGCTGTCGTTCAGCTTGACCCATCCGACGGAGGGATCGTCCCCAATACTATCCATCCCCCAATAAGGAGGCTGATTGGTGAAGCCTTCTCCGGTGCCTTTGACCGCGATTTGCGGCGCGAAAGGTTCGCTCCACTTTGCCAAATAAGGCTCAAAGTCTTCGTATTTGTTCAAAGCGTTCACATCGATCTTGTACTTATCGATCGCTCTTTTATCAATCCCGACGCCGTAAGGCATCGCCACGATCTGATAGTTGATAGCGCCGTAGATTTTGCCTTTCACCCGCGTTGCCTCCCATACTTTGGTAGGTACGGAAGCTTTCAATTTAGGCGCATGCTTAGCCAGCAGGTCGTCCAGCGGGAGCAGCGATCCCTTCGCTACATTCTGGAAGTAATTGTTCAGCCACGGAGCCGTGAATATGAGATCATACGCCTCGCCTGCGGCGTTCATCGTGTTGATCTTCTGTTCGAATGCTCCACTATCCGTCGCTTTCAGGCGGATCGTCGCATTGATCTTCTCCTTGACGATCTTGTTCATCTCGTCTTCAACCGCTTGAATATCCTTCATGTTCTGCAATGCGGCACTGTAATACCAAGTCAGTTCAACCGGCGGAAGATCGGCTTTCGTTTCGACCGATTTCTTATCACCTTCTTTGGTCGGGGTTGACTCTGACGTAGACTTCGGTGAGTCCGCACTCCCACAAGCGCTTACAATCATGGTGAAGATAAGCATCATTGCAAGCAAGAATTTGTTGCGTTTAATCATTCTGTTCTGCCTCCCTATTATTTGCTGTTCTTCCCGGTAAGCCCGGTAGACAACTTGATCATATAGAAGAGTTGCAAGTTTCTAAAAGGATAAAAAGTGAATAATCTCCCTATTTCCTAACAAATCTGCGAGCCAAAAAGTCAATATTGTCTCACTTACTCGACATCTGGCTCCCCTGGTACCATATTCATGTGCTTCAACCGATAATCGCTGAAGGAAACGCCCATTTTTTTCTTGAATAACGTATAGAAATACTTCTTGTTCTCCACGCCGACCTCATCCAGTATTTGGCTAAGCGACTTATTCTCCTCGTGCAGTAGCTCCAATGCCTTGCTCACTCGAACGTCGATGATATAATCCGCCACTGATTGGCCGAACGCTTCGCGAAACAGCTTGCCCAGATAAATCTTCGACATGGTCATCTCCTGTGCAATCATGTCCAGACATAAGCCTTGATCCGCATAATGGGTCATGACATAATTTTGAATGGAATCTGCCAACACGGAGCTGCGCTTATTTTTCCTCAATGCTACGGTATCCGTAATGCGTACGAACATTTCCTCGAAGATCGCATGCACGTCTTCTAGCGTCTCCAGTCGCGGAAGCTGCTCGAGGTAGGTGTGAAAGTGGATCTGATATTTATCGATACTATTGCTTTCCATGACGCTCATCGTATTATGAGTAAAATAAAGCAAATATAAAATGTTCGACATAATGACATCGTAAGAATGCTTGGCCACCTTATCCATAATGCCTCTGAATACCTTCATAGCCTCTTCCATCCGACCGCTCACCAGCTCTTCGTAAAGCTGTTGCTCCTCCGTTGAAGTAATTCGGTATGAAGAGGTGAAAGACGTTTCGTATCGCCCCTCTAACAAATTCCCCGCGATGATTGAACCATGGCCAAGTACAAGTCTGTAGCTCAATAAGTTCATAACTTCCATATAGCTGTTGGGTAAATGAATTGGCTCGTCCTGCTTACCCCCGATCGCCGCTGTTAACGACAAACGAAGATGTTGTCCACACCAGGCTTGAATCTCCGCTATTATCGGACGGTATAAGCTCAGCAGTTCTTCATCACTTCTACTTTCGGCCTGTACGATGGCTACGAAGACACCGTCTTCAAAATCCACCATTTGGACAGGACACTTCACTGCCATCATTTCCGCAGCCACATTGCCAATGGAATAGCGAAATAGCTCCTGATCCTTGCCACTGTAATCGCCGCTGAACCGGGCATAATGATCAATTTTTAGCGCTATCATCATGTAACCGTCGTCCAGTTTCAAGGGAACCTGATATTTGACGAATAACTTTTCCATCTGATTATCATGCGGCGAGGAACTTTGCAACAAGCCTTTCAGCATATCGTTGCGGTTTGATTGAATCGAAGTCCGCGTCATTTTGAACGCTTCGGAGAACGCATTGTTCAGAAAATCCAGCTCGCTCAACCGCTCCTGGCTGGCGGAAGCAGGAGCTCCCACCAGCCACTTGACCCTGCCGACCAGATTGCGGATTGGGGAGTAGATTTGTTTGGAAATCAGGAAGGAGATGAGAAGTCCTGCGAGCAGCACTCCGATTCCGATGAGGAAAGTCGCAGCGCGTATTTTTTCAGCATTATTAACAATTCCACTGTAGGGCTCAATATGAACGAATGTCCATGCAAGGAAGTCGGACCGGACATAGGTCACCAATGACTTCTGTCCCGTGACCTCAGCTGTGAAATATCCAGCCGTGTCGACCTTCCTCCCGATATCCTGCATCAGTAGAACTGTATCGTTGCCGAATACCGGGTTGCTTCGGGAATCGAGGATCATCTCGCCACCTTGGTCAAAGATGAATGTATCTCCTTTCATAAGAACATTGTTCGAATTAAAAGAAGAGATGAGATTTTGCAAATATTCGCTCCGGATGTTTACAATAACGGCCCCGTCTACACCGGCAGACTCCGAATAATTCTCATAAATCAAATAAGTAAACAATTGAGCTTCTCTTGGGAACGCCTTCTCGCTATCGATAATACGGCGAATCGGCTTCAGTCTAAGCTCCGGGTTCGGCTTGTCCATCATGGCCGCGATTTGCCGGTCGAAAAACTGGGAGTGAGTATCTACAAGCGATTGATTATTTGAATAGAAGTGGTTCATCTTTTTATTATAAATATAGACGGAATGTACAAAGGAATTCATATTCGCGAACGTCTGGATCCGGTTCATTTCAAGAAGCAATGCTGACATGCCAATCGGTTGGTCGTTATACATCAAGGAGACTGAATTGGGGTCATTAAATACGGACAGCGCGAAGTTGCGAGCATTGTCATTCATGTAGTTAGCGCTGTAGCTTGTCTGTTTCAAGTAATTGACGCTGGACACGGAGACAGAATCTAGCAAGCGCTTCTCAAAAGTGGCATACAAAATGATAGACAATAAGATGATGACGATGCTGAGCGCCAAGGTCGTATACAGCAGCAGTTTAGCGAAGATGGATCGCGAATAAAAACTGAACATAGGAGATTATCCTTTCACAGCGCCGATTGTCAATCCCCGAACAAAGAATCTTTGGAAGAATAGATAGATGAAAATAATGGGTCCAATCGCCAGAACAGCCATTGCCATCCGGGATGCTTCCGTAGGAATGTCCTGCATCTCGCCGTTAGGGGCATTCATCATGACATCAGTGCTGGACATGAGCATAACAAGCAGATATTGGAGAGTAAGTAATTTGTGGTTATCTATAAATAATAAACTCAAATACCAGTCATTCCAATAGTGCAGCGCCAAAAATAATCCAATCGTGGCAAGAATCGGTGTAGAGAGCGGAAGTACGATCTGGAAGTAGGTGCGCAACTCCCCAGCCCCTTCGATCTTCCCGGATTCAATCAATGAAGCAGGAATCTCCGCGAAAAAGGCGCGCATCAGCAATACATAGAACGGCTGCACCAGATAAGGAAGGATCAGTGCCCAGATCGAATCCTTCAGATGCAGGTATTGTGTAACAAGAATATAGAATGGAATAAGACCCCCGTGAAAAAGCATCGTAAAAAATACATAGAATGAAATTTTATTACGCAATGCAAAATCAGGCCGCGACAGCGGATATGCTAACAAAGAGGTAATAAACAAGCCGATCATGGTCCCAATAACGGTAGTCATGGCTGTGACTAAATAGGCATTAGAGATCAGAGTTGCACCGTTTAATACATAACGATACGCATCGGCCGAAAATACTTTTGGTAATAATTGGTAACCGTCCATAACAAGACTTTTCTCGGCTGTAAATGAGATCGATATAACAAGTACAAGCGGAATTATACAGATGAGAGTGAGGACGAGTAGAAAGCTATAGAAGAGCGTTTTGGTCAGTGTTTTTAGCACAGATGTATGCATCGCTAATGGGCTCCTTGTATGGTTATTAGGTTTGTATTGTCGTTCGACTGAGCTGATTAAGCTAGAATAACGCCTTTTCCTTATCCATCCTCCGGACAATCATATTGGACAACAATACAAGCACGAAGCCCACGATTGATTGGTACAAGCCCGCAGCGGAAGCCATGCCGACATCACCCACAGTGCGGAACATACGGAAAACGTAAGTGTCGATGACATCAGTTGTCGGATAGAGCATGCCCGTATCGCGCGTCACATTATAGAACAAACCGAAATCCGCGTAGAATATGCGCCCCAACTGTAATAACACCATGATGATAATGACCGGGAAAAGCAGTGGAAGCGTAATGTACCAAATTTGCTGCAGCTTGCTCGCCCCGTCGATCTTGGCTGCTTCGAAGTATTCGCTGTTGATGCCAAGAATGCTTGCAAGGTAGATGACACTGAAATAACCTGAGAACTTCCACGCATACACGATTACGAGAATGGCAGGCCAATATTGAGCTTTGTTATACCATTGGACTGGATCAATTCCGAAGCCGACCAGCAAATGATTCACCATACCAGAAGAAGTCAGCAAGGCATATACAAAGTAGCTGACAATAACCCACGACAGTAAATATGGGAAAAAGATCGCGGATTGTACGACACTGTTCACCCAACGCGTTTTGACTTCGTTCATAATCAAGGCAAGACCAACAGATATAACGAGCCCTATTACGATGAACAAGAAATTTAAGTATAAAGTGTTGTAAGTGATCGTCCATGCGTCTGCGGAAGCAAAAAGAAATTCGAAATTTTTGAAACCGATCCACCTGCTTCCGAGCAATCCGTCGCGAAAATTATAGTCTTTGAAGGCGATAATGATTCCGAGCATAGGCAAGTAAGAGAATACGAGCAGCACAACCAAACCCGGGATGGTCATGAGAAATAAGGGGCCGTTTTTGCGGAACCAGCTACTTGATTTTCGTAAGAAAGGAGAGTTCGCTTTCAATCTCATAGCGGTTGAGGTTGAGTGAGCAGGAAATTCGGTAGTTGATACATTTGTTGATGAGCCGGCAGTTATCTCTGCAGATCGATTAGCGGCTTCCTCGGCTGAAAGTTTGGATTTTACATTATGCATGGTTTCCTCCTGATATGAATGTTGTAGTCTCTACAGATTCATCATATCTAAGGCAAAAATACCATGCTACGCCAATAACCATAGTCTTTCATAAATAGTAACAAGGTAGAGGTATAAGATCTAAACATTTAGCCAAAAAGTAAACATTACGTGCTGCAACAACTACGCCATACCGTTTCAGCAGCGGTTTCTTTCTTGTTCGTGCTGCTTCTCAACTAGCCTTCCACCTCTTAGACATCGAGGTCCATACAACTATTGATGAAAAAACCTCAAGGATTGGACATCCTGGAGGTTTTCTTCAGCTTTGTATCTTTACTTATACGCAGGCAGCCAGCTGCCATGAGCTTCAATCATTTCGTCGCAAAGTGCAACGATATCATCCATTGATAGCTCCGCAGAGGTGTGAGGATCCAACAACGCAGCGTGATAAATATGCTCCCGCTTCTGCGTAATCGCCGCTTCGATCGTCAGCAGTTGAGTATTAATATTCGTTCGGTTCAAGGCTGCGCATTGAGGCGGCAAATCACCTACATATGTCGGATTTATGCCATTGCCGTCCACCATACACGGCACCTCTACACATGCCTCCCGGGGTAGATTCGTAATCAGACCGGTATTCATTACATTGCCGCCGATTTTGAAGGGAATGTTCGTTTCCATCGCTTCAAATATAAAGGAGGCATATTCATAGGATCGTTCATGGCTCAGATTCACATCGTTTACAAGCTCATCTCGCAACGTCTTCCAGCGGTTAATATGCTTTAAACATCGGCGAGGATATTCGTCAAGTGGAATATTGAATCGGTCGATGAGCTCCGGGTAGCTCTTTTTGATGAAATATGGATGATATTCAGCATTATGCTCAGACGATTCGGTTATATAATAGCCAAACTTTAACATAAGCTCGAGTCGCACCATATCCTCATGTGTTTCCTTCTGCTTCTCAATAGCAAGGCGTTTAATCTCTGGGTACAAATCTACGCCGTCCCGCGAAGCCTCGAGTAGCCAAGCCATATGGTTAATCCCGGCAATTCGTGTCTTGACACCCGTTTTATCCATGCCCAGATTATCGAACAGATGGGACAAGCAAGCCTGTACACTATGGCAAAGTCCTACAGTCCTCACACCACCATATGTATTCATGACATTCGTGAGCACAGCCATCGGGTTCGTGTAATTGAGAAACCACGCATCCGGACATACCTCGCGAATATCTGCGGCAAAGTCCAGCATGACAGGGATCGTGCGCAGATTGCGAAACAATCCGCCGATGCCCACCGTATCTGCAATCGTCTGACGAAGCCCATACTTCTTCGGGATTTCAAAATCAGTAATCGTACAAGGATCATAACCTCCTACCTGGATGGCATTTACGATATATTTTGCCCCCCGAAGCGCTTCCTTGCGGGATGTGTACACCTTGAGAACACATGTGCTGCCTGTTGTTCTCAAAAGGTTTTGCAGCATGTTATAGGAATCTTTCATCCTAGCATGATCAATATCGAACAGAGCCAGCTCGTAGCCCTGAAGCGACGGAGTCAGCATACAATCCCCTAACACATTTCTCGTAAATACAGAGCTGCCTGCTCCCAAAAAAGTAATTTTCGACATCTCGTCTCCTCCTCTGAATAGAAAAATACATCACCCATCACACACACAAAGTATACTCGGCACATCGCATCTCTTACTATGGAACAAAGCGTGAAGCGTATGGACATTTGTAGTTTTGTTCGGTAGACTTATGAGCATGAATGACGGATAAAGGAGACAAGTATTGCTATGAGGCCAAGTCACCGTACCTTTCATATCGCATATAACCCGGCACCTGGTCATGCGGATTGGACAGTTCTGTACAGCGGAGAAGGCGGTCCGGTTGCTGGGCACTGCGTGGGTCCGGCCATGTATGATTATTATCTCATTCATACCGTGCTGACCGGGGCAGGTATATTCGAATCAGGTGGTGTCCCTTATCGCTGTGAGGCGGGAGATACCTTCGTCATTTTTCCAGGTCAACTGTTCCGCTATGCAGCCGATGCTGAGAATCCTTGGGATTATGCCTGGGTTGCCTTTACAGGACATGTCCATGATCCGTTTCTGGCAGCACTTGGAGTAACACCCGAAGCACCCGTTGTGCGTGGCAGCGACACAGCAACTTTAATGCCGATCTATCGTAACCTCAGGCTCTGTTTTGAGAAGGCCGAGGCTAGGCTGTTAATCGAGCTGGAAGCTGGTGGTCTGTTAAGGCTTCTGCTTCATGAGTTTAGCCATTGTAATCGAATAAATATGCCAACAAAACCTTCGCAAGAGTCCGACATCGAACGGCAAATTGCTCAAGCTATACGATGGCTGACACTTCAGTACAATCAACCCATTTCCATCGAAAGCATGTCTCGCTCACTTGGCTACAATCGTACCCACCTGTCGAAGATGTTTAAGAAAATGACCGGACTATCTCCCATGCAGTACTTGCTCAAGGTTCGAATGGATCGCGCAGAAAAGCTGCTGGACGGGCCACTTACCATTACGCAAATTGCCTTGTCTGTTGGATTCACTGACGCTTTGCACTTCTCGAAGCAATTCCACAAATGGTGCGGCAAGTCGCCTTCCACTTATAGAAATGAGAAACGATGAAGGAATGATAACGCGGAGCAGCGGGTAGGGCATCTGGTATCGGATTTGCGATGGCAAAAAGGCCCGTGCACTTGAACAATAAGATATGGTTGTTGGCAGGAATACGGCTAAATTAGCGGCAGCTCGACCAACAATTTGAAACCTCCAGGATTGAACATCCTGGAGGTTATCTTCATTTATACCTGTTATTATCCATATAACGGGCAATCTTAGCCCGGTCCTCTATAATTCCTTTGAGTGGCTACCTCCTTGTTCGTATAAGAAGGACTAATCTCTTTACCAGCTTTAGAGAAAACGACCCCTTGCTCGCCTAATGCATGAAGCAATTGTTGAATATTGACTTCTCTCACGGGTACTTGCTCTTGTATGGCAAGGCTAGCAGCTGTCCCCGCTGCTTGCCCCATTGCCATACAAGGTCCTTTGACACGATAAGACGCATGAGCGACATACGAACCAGAAATACATCTTCCCGCCACTAGTAATTGCTCGCGATCTTCGGGAACTAAACATCGATAGGGAATTTGGTAAGCACCCGATTTCCCCTTCCGGCGCCCTACATCAAATACGGGCTGGGATTTATCTACCGGATCATGAATATCGACTGGAAACGTGACATCGGCAATTGCATCCTCGAACCGCGCTCCATCAAAAATGTCGTCGTCGCTAAGCCGATATTCGCCTGCGATGCGACGGGTTTCCCTTACGCCAATCTGCGTTGCTGTTTCGATTAAATAGGAATCCGCAAACTCCTTCACACGCGATTTCAGGAATCGGCAAACTTCTAATACTTGCTTGCGTCCTTCAATCTCCGCTCGGCTTAAATCGCGTACAGATGTTCCATCCACACCTCGGATGTGTGTTAACTGCATGACGATTTCATTAGGATTCGGCAAATGGATCGCCCACGGAACATCGAATGGTAAACGATAGGTATCGCCAGTTTCTTCAATTGCTTTGTTACATAGATCGACCAGATCGCTGTGAACACGCTGTACCCACTCCACACCTCCCATTCGGAACATATACGTCATTGGCTGCATAAGTCCGTCTTCGGGACGTCCCTTTTCATAACGACAACCTGCACGGGCAGCCACATCGCCATCACCTGTCGTATCGATAACCGTCTTGGCCAAATACACTTCACGGCCTGATTTACTTTCCACAATAACTCCGCTCACATAATTCTCTTCAACAATAGGAGCGACGACAAAGCTGTGAAACAGTATCTCCGCTCCGCTTTCGAGCACAAGTGCTTCGCTCACATGCTTAAACAATTCGGGATCAAATGAAATTTTCCAAAATGGCGCCCCCCAACCTCCCAGCTGTTCGAGCCTCTTGATCAACTCCTGATTGATCCCTTTGTTCGAATAACAATCAAAGTGTGGTACAACAAGTCCTGCTGTAGCCATACCGCCTAGGAATCCATAGCGTTCCAACAGCAACGTCCTAGCCCCGCTCCTTGCAGCTGCGATGGCTGCACCTATGCCTGCCGGCCCTCCCCCTGCTACAATGACGTCGAATTCCCCGCCTATTGGCAGTTTTCTTGCTGCTTCCTCATAGGTTCTCGCTTGATTCTCCATAATCCGTTTGCCTCGCTCTCTGTCAATTTGCAGCCGTGCTTATTTCGCAGCTTTCCAGCGATCATAGGCAGCCTGATAAATTTTCACCATTTCATCCACATTCATTTTATTGACCGTTTTCACATAATCGTCCCAACCGCTAAGCGCATCTTTATCAATAATGAACTTCGCTTCCATTTGATTGATATACGTACTAATGTCAGTATTAAGCACATTTAAGCGCTTCTGCTCTTCTGGCGTAAAATACACAATTGGATATGGAAGCTTGGCATTTTTCAAATAATCTTCTGACACCTTATGCAGCCACTGTGTAACCTGGTTATTGATTTTGTAATGGAACTCCTTGCTCTTGAATGTTGGAATAATGTTTCCTGGGTCGGGGGCATTTTGCCCACGGAATTCCTCTACATTTTTCCCATCTACTGTAAGTCTTTCCCACTTGGTTTTCCCTGCGTCCACCCACTTCCAGCCTTTCCCTTCGATACCAGAATTGCCTAGCGCAGCCCCTTCATCCGTATACAAATAGTCAACCCAGCGAAGTGTAGCTTCCGGATATTTATTTTTCTTTGTAATGGCAAAAGCGCCTCGCTGAATGTCACTATTCTTGCTTAACATCGGCGTGCTATTAACAGGACTTGTAAGGAGTGGAAGTGCTGGATGCTTAAAATTATCTTCATCCTTTTTTATATCGAGGAAGACGAATGGCGCAGCATGGTTGAAGATACCCACCTTGTCTGCTTTACCTTTGGCTGCAAACTGTTGGGCAGTTTGAGTAAATATTTCATTATCCAAAAACTTTTCTGAATAGAGGCGGTTCATATATTGTAAATATTGCTTATATCCTTCTTGAACTGGAATGAAAACGACTTTATCGTTCTTCACTTCAATCCCATCCCACGTCTTGCTGCTAGTCGCCAAATGGCCAAATGCACTCAGTAAATAAATTCTCAGTCCACCGATTTCTTGGGAGGATAAGGGGATCTCATCCGATTGCCCATTCTTATTAGGATCCTTCTCTTTGAAAAGTTTAAGTAAGCTGTACAACTCATCCGTCGTAGTCGGAGCTTTCGTCACACCAACGCTTTGCATCCAATCCCCATTGATCCATAGCTTAGGAATTAAATTATGAGCGAGCTCGGTGATTTGCGGAAGCGCATAAATGTGGCCGTCTGTCGACGTAATTGACTTCCGAATTTCTGGTTTGCTTTGCAGTAACTTGTAGAGATTAGGCGCGTTTTTCTCGATAAGACCTTCCAAAGGAATCAAGACACCCTGACCGCCATAATCGATTTCTTCCGCTGTTGTCAGATTCGCTGCGAAGAAGACATCTGGATAATCCGCGCTTGCAAACGCCAAATTTTTCTTCTCGGTAAAGCTTGTTGCTGGAGGTGTATCAAACTCAAAATGGATATTTGTTTTCGATTCCATCTCTTTAAAGAAATCCATTTGGTCCCAAGGACCCTGGATAGCTGCTCTGACTCCCATCATTTTCAGATTGATTTTATCTTTCACGATCGGGAAACCACTTCCGCTCAGATTGGTCTGATTTCCTCCCTCTGTTGACTTTGGCTTTACTACATCCTGATCCTTGGAACAAGCTGCAATGACTGTGCTTAACAATAGTAGCGAAGTAAGAAGAGCTAGTTTTCTTTTCATCATGTTTTCCCCCTATATATGGATAAGAAATTCAGACACCATAATTAATCCGCAGTATAATAAAACGCTTTCATTATCATTCGACTATTACATAGAAATCCCCCCTCTCCCAATCGAAAACATTCTCATAGCTGCCAGCATCACCCCTTAAGCGAACCCACCAGTACCCCTTTTACGAAAAAGCGCTGCAAGAATGGATATACAATGAGCAACGGTAGTGCGGATACGATCATGACCGCATATTTGACAATATCGGCAACGCGAGCCTGCTCTGCAAGTGCCTGCAGGTCATCGCCGTTCATAAGAACGGTAGCGCTCATTTCGTTGAGCACCAGAATTTCTCTGAGCACGATCTGCAGCGGAAACAATGATTCTTTTGACAAATAAATCATGGCATTAAAATACTGATTCCAATGGCCAACTGCTTGAAATAGGGCAATAACAGCTATGATTGGCATGGAGATCGGCAGGATTACCGAGAAAAACGTGCGAAATATGGAACATCCGTCTATTTCTGCTGCTTCCTCCAATTCTCGTGGGACGGAACTTTGAAAATAGGTGCGAGCGACGATGATACTCCAAACATTCGCTGCATTCGGAAGCACCATGGCCCAGACCGAATTAACCATCCCTAGACTTTTCACCAACAGATACGTTGGAATAATTCCTCCGTTGAAGAACATGGTTATCAACATGAACGCCATAATGACGTGACGGTAAGGCAAATCCCTCCGGTTAAGCGCATAAGCGCAAGGAATCATTATTGCCAAATTAATGCCAACGCCAAGGCAGGTATAGCAAATCGTATTCAGATATCCTCGCCATATATCACCGTTTTCAAATACGCGTTGGTAGCCTTCGAATGTAATACCTCGGGGCCATAGCCACATCTGGCCTGTATTTACAAGGGTAGGATTACTGATTGAAGCGCTAATAATATAAATTAAGGGATATAATACGGCAATTAACACGAGGATCAGGATAGAACGATTGATCCAATCAAATATTTTGTCTGACTGCGTTGCGTTCATTGAACAATTCCCCCTACCATAAGCTGCTGTCATTCACTTTGCGAGCGATTTGGTTAACCGTAACAAGGAGAATCAGATTTATCAAAGAATTGAATAATCCGACTGCGGTAGCAAAGCTGTACTGTCCCTGCAGCAAGCCACTTTTGTATACATACGTTTGAATGACTTCCGACGCGTCTAGGTTAACCGGATTTTGTAACAAATACACTTTCTCAAACCCTACGGACATGAAACTCCCCATGCTTAAAATGAACAAAATAATAATCGTCGGCATAATCGTTGGTAAATTAATATAATAAATACGCTGTACACGGGTTGCTCCATCAACGGTAGCCGCTTCATGGTGCTCCGGATTGACACCTGCAAGCGCCGCCAGATAAATAATTGCACCCCAGCCCATATTTTGCCATTCACCTGAGAGGACATAGATCGTAGAGAACCACTCCGGTTTACTCATGAAGAAGATTGGTTCTCCTCCCAAGATGGCAATCAACTTATTCATAATTCCTGTATTCGGATTCAAAAATGCGATGAGCATACCACTGAGCACGACCACTGAAATGAAATGCGGTGCGTAGGTAACCGTTTGTACAAACCTCTTGAACACACCATTTCTAAGCTCATGAATAGACAAAGCGATCAGGATTGGTAGTGGAAACAACACCATTTGATAGGTGCTGATCAGAAGTGTATTTTTCAGAATGGTTGTAAAATAGCTGCTATGAAAGAAACGTACGTAATGTTCGAAGCCTACCCATTCGCTCCCCCAGATCCCTTTCGTAGCTACATAATCTTTGAATGCAATCTGCACGCCGTACATCGGATAATAATGAAATAGGAGGAAATAGAGAACTGCAGGGGTAACGAACACATAAAGCTGCCAATATTTTCTCAACAAACCGGCTTTCCTAGTCATGCGCTCCTTACCCGCAACCGCCACAAAGGGCTTCTTGGCTACTGTATGTTCCTGATTGAGTTGCTGCGATTGGGGATTCATTGCTGACCTCCTTTTTACTTGAATAGTTGACTTACGTTCAATCTGTCTTCACTATACGAAGTATGGACTTTGCTGTAAATTGGTCGATTGTGCAGGAGTGGTATCCGATGCAAAAACCTCCAAAACCCTTGCCATATAAGGTTTTTACATGTAAAAAACCTGCCAGAGTCATCGACTCAGACAGGTTCATGGTCATAAAAATAAAGGTGATTACCGACTCACTTTGTTCAGTTTACGGAATTCGCCGGGCGTTATGCCTTCGCTCTTTTTGAATTTACGCATAAATGTCGAAACGTCTAAATAACCGGCGGACACAATAATATCCTTTATTGGCTTGTCTGTTCGGACAAGTTGATCCTTGATTTCATTCATACGTAATTCGGATATGTAATCGGTAAATGTTGTGCCAGTTAATTCCTTAATGAAGCGGCTTAAATAGGAAGGTGTCATTGCAAAATGCTGTGCTGCTTGTTCCAATGTAAGTAAATTGGATAAATAGTGCATTTCGAGGTAAATCAGTACGTCATGCTTGAGCTGACTATGCTCACTATCCTGCTGCTTCTGAACTTCCAAGCAGATTTCTTTGACAATTACGCTCATCTGTTCCTTAAGCCTATCTAGCGATTGAAAATCTACCAACGCTGTAATGGCCGAAGCGAATTGTGGCAGCTTCAGTTCGTTGGTCTTCTTGAACAGTGTATTTATAATATCCATACACATGCATTTCAGAAGTAGAATGGACTGCTGCTGCGAGGAAATACTGCGAAACATGGACACGAGTGCTTCCTGAGCGACAATTTCGTCCCCTTTCTTGATACTGTGTTCGAATTTCACCTGATCCTCGATCGGATACCAGCTCGAGTTCTCTTGAAATTTATGAATATCTTCAAAGAAGATGACGGTTCCTTTACCTAGCTTAAGACGAAACTCCATTGCTGCCGAAGCTTCTATGAAAGAGCGGTTTGCATAAATCAGCTGATTAAAAATCGTTCCCACAGATAGTGTCGGAGTTACTATACCTTCAGCGTTTAAAATGTCGATGATTTGCAAACCGACTTTGGATTGGAAGGCCTTCGCTTCTTCCGAATTCACATGGATCTTCGCATCCAAAGCAACAATAAATGCAATCGCTCGATTTTGGATAAGTTCAACACCGAACCCCGTACCACCCCATACCTCTAGCCGCATCAACTTACTTAAAACTTGTTCTTTTTTTACTGCCTCATAATTGTCATCTGCTCGTTCGCTCGCCTCATCCCAAACGATCATCATCGTATAACAAGCAGTTACCGACTCATTGTTGGTCTCAAACCCCAGACAGCTCCGCAATTCCTGAGGATCAACCCAATCGCCATTGAGCAGTTTGACGAGCACCCTTTCACGAATCCATGGACGATGGGCATTAATCCTCTCCTGTAGATCTATATTATGATCCATCGTTTCGTCGATCGTTCGGCGGATTGTATCCCAAACATTACTGTTCTTGGTCCGCTCCGCTTGACTGCGCCCGCGCAAATAAACCATTAGATTGCGAACGGGACGATATTGCGTCAACGAAACGAGCAATGCCGCACATAAGCCCGTCATGACGACAAAGAGCAAGGCCATTTGTATAAATGTCTTGCGTTCCACAACTCGACTGAAAAATTGGTCCTGTGGCATTAGTACAGCGAATGTCCAGCCAGTTGCATCTGAACGTACCGTAGAAACCGAATAGGTTCCGTCGGTCCCGTCAAGATTATAGACACCGTCTGCCCGATGTTCACCGAGGAAAGAAATCATTTGGTCTTCTGGAACTCGTGAATTCCGATCTTTCCCTGCTACCAGTTTATTTTGTGCATCCATAATCATGACTCTGCCATCGAAATTGCCAAGCATATTTTCTATCAAACCTGCTAGTTTAGACTCACGAACCAAAAACAGCACCGTTGCATAAGGGGAAAGCTCTTTAATCGGATACATAAAGGTCAACATGCGGTCTGTCTCATAATTCACCGTCACATTTTCAACTGGAGAAATCATTGGCTTTCCTAGCGTGTTTATCAATTGGATGAACGAGTCTTCTTCTTTCGATCCATAATGATAGTATACTTTTGTAACCGTTTTCAAGTCAGTTAATCCAGCAGCCGAATACATCACCTCATCTCCACGAAAATATAGAAATAGTTCATCAGGCAGTGAACTTAACGTCTTATAACGGGCTAATTCGTCAATCGCTTCAATAACACGTTCTTGATCGTTGCGAACCATAAACGGAGTCAATTGGGAATCATAACCAATTTTTGCAGACGTACGCCCGAGATCAAGTAGACGGATATCCGCTGATTCTTTAACTTGCATAAGCTTACTTAGATTGGAAGCTTCAATTTCTGTTCGTAAATTGACGACAGCGCTTTGATAAATGATAATACCAAGAGCAAGAACGGGAATGGAAAATACAATCAAGTTTGATAGGAAATAGCGCAGTAGCAACGATTCTTTGATCTTCCTTACATACATAAGTTAATTCCTCCCAATCCGCAGCCTAATGTCAATTTACACCTATGTCTTGTAAGATTCAACTTTATTATTTCATTCCACTCCATTATAAGCTAAAGATGGACTAACACGGGACCATTCACCGTTTGAAACCAGCAATTCATACCTCATCACGTATAAAAAAAGAAGCTGCCTCATGGCAAGCTCCTCTCTCTCCTCATATCTCAGTTTCCCATAACGAATCTCGCGACAAATTAATATAGGCCAATTGCTCCATTTCATTGAGAAAATCAGGCTTCCGATCCATCATAGATATGGCTACGTTTAAAATTCGCAGCTTCTTCAGCTTCTTCATTTCGACCGGTAATTCATGAATTGAGGTATATTGTATCGTTAACTGTTCCAGTTTCTCAAGCTCTCCAATTTCTGCTGGTAAGGCGTTCAGGCTGATTTCTTCCTTCGACTTTATCTGAAATCCCGGAGTCGGTCGATCCGAGCTTCCGCATTGGATGCAAAGTACTCTAAGGTTCTTCAACTTCGCTATGGATGCTGGAATATAGGCCAAATCAGCTGTTTGGATGGTTAAACTTTCAAGCTTACTTAACTCACATAGCTCCTCAGGCAAGTAGTAAAGATCTTGTTCAAAAATGACTAGCTCTCGCAGCTCTGTAAGCTCCCGAATTCTCTCGGGCAACTCCGTTACATGATGTCGACTAATATACAGCTTATCCGTTTTATGTTTAATGGCATCGTCTAGTAGACGATCAAAGTCCTTGTGAGCCTCTATTCTTAGAAAAAGTCCTGTCATTTGATCCATCAATCCCATTGCTTCTTCCTCAGTTACATCCATCCCATACTCATCTTCATGGACAATCGAGTACAGGTAGTCTCCGCCACCTTCTTTCAAAAAGCATAAGTCTTCCGGAAGTTTAGGGAAGATCCAATCCGACAACTTATTGGCCATCTGCTTCAGCAGATTCCCGCTTTCTCCACAGCATCTATACAAATAATAAGTTCCCGCGGTATAAAAAGCATGACTTCGATATTGTTCTTTAATTTGAATAACATCTTCGATATTCTCGCCTTGAATAATGATTGTTTTCACCAAGTATGGCTCTAATGCTACTAATACGCTTGTGTATTGCTTCTGCTCCCCATCTGCAAGATGCCATAGTCTTTCGCTAAGCACAAAACATTTCGAGTTTCGTATCGCTAAATCGATGACTTGCGCGTAGGCATGTCCTTTGGGATCTGTATGCATTCTCATTCGTTAAATCTCCATTTCAAATCGTATTAATTACGACAACACAATCAGGGATTATGACTATTAGTTAATTAAACAACCGAGATATTAAAATTGTAATCGTAGGACCAATTACCACGAACCCTAACAATATGGCAACAAACTTCATTGGTGTCGACAACCCTTTTGACGTTTGCAATTGATCGATTTTTTCGTTTAATTTCTTCAATTCTTCCAGTATTTCTTTGCTTAATTCATCAGACATGCTCAATTGTACGCACCTTCCATTTACAAATTTAAAATCCATACAGCATATTTTACCATAATTAGGAATCTGTTTTTCAAAAAAAAATAGACCCGCAGCACCATGCTGAGGGTCTTCATTCTACTTAATCCCATAGTGCTCTTTAAACTTAAAAATCTCATCTACAGCTTGACGATACCCATCTGATTCTCGAAAAGATTCTCTTATTTTTGCAACAGCAGTCACAAACGATGGTTCACTTAACACCTGATCCACCGCTTCCAATAGTTGCTCAGCACTCAAAGTTTGCATTTGCAAAGTCACACCTGCTCCGATACTTTCGATTTGCCTAGCAATCATCGGTTGATCAGCACTTTGTGGGATGACAAGGAGTGGAACCCCGAAATAGAGGCCTTCATGCGTACTATTCATGCCTCCATGTGTAATAAATAACTTCGTATTGGGCAGCAATTCGGCTTGTGGAACATAGGGTTTCACAGTAAAATTAGGTGGAATTTCGCCTAAATCAGATATTTGAACGTTGTTCCCAATGGACATGACAATGGTATGTTCCGTATTTCCGAATGCCGCTAAACAAAGTTTATAGAAATCAATGGATCGGTTAAATACGGTTCCCAATGAAATGTAAATTGGTTTTTCCGCCAGAATCTCTGAATACTCACTGCTTTCTGAGCGTAATCGTGTTGAAATCGATGGCCCTACGAATCGATAGGACTGGTCGAAAGATTCACCATTCGGTTGAAACTCCCTTGTGGTATAGACGATTGTAAGCGGTGCTGGATTACATAGTATTTCATAAGGAGAATGGATCCCTACATCATATTTTTCCTTCACCATCATCGTCAGGTTTTGAAATTGATCATAAATGGGTTTAGCAATTTCAGCAGAAACGTTACTTAAGAATTATTCTATCTCCTGATCAATGGTTTCTTTGGACTGCGCAAAAGACGTGCAAGAATTAATTGCAGGAAGCTTAAGCAGCTGAGCAAGTATACGTCCACAACCGAACATGGCATCATGGATCATATAATCAAATTGTTCATCCTTGATCTGTTCAAGCACGCTTGGGATCACAATATCTGCTGTTAGTAAAAGACCATTGACTCTTTCGAGTACATGATTTCTTCCACTTGAAATAAATGCTTTAATAAACTTTTGATCATCAATTGTCCGTACAGTTGCACCTGTCTTTTCAATGCGCTCCCTAAACGCTTCTATGCAAAAGTAGACGACCTCATCGCCACGGGCAACCAGCTCCTGCACAACGCCAATCGTCGGATTAATATGTCCTTCAGATCCAACATTTATCAATAAAACGCGCGCCATTTCTACATCTCCTTATGCTAGATGAACATTTCGCTCTTCATAACCGTTACTGCTTGGCCAGACATAAGTACTCTGTCATCCTGTAAGCTAATTTGTAGTAAACCGCCCCTTGCGGATGCCTGATACGCGAACATATCCGTTTTATTTAATTTTTCACCCCAATATGGTGCAAGTCCACAATGAGATGAGCCCGTTACAGGGTCTTCATTCACACCTACCACTGGGAAAAAGCATCTCGATACAAAGTCATATGCTTGCGAGCGGCTTGTCACATTAATCCCTCTTGTCTGAATCGTCTGCAACAAAGAGAAATCAGGACTTAGTCGCTTAACAATATCTTCCGATTCAACTTCAATGAAATAATCAAATCTATTTCGTCCTACAAATAACGGTTGAATATGGAGTTCATCCATTAATTCTGACGGATACTCACACGCAATCACTGGTTCTGACGGAAAATTAAGTTGAATCCAAGAATCACGTTTTATTGCCGTTAAAAGTCCACTTCTAGTATAGAAACTTGCTTGTTGGTTCAAAGGTAAGTTCCCTGTTTCCCACAGCATGTGCGCGCTTGCCAATGTGGCATGTCCACACAAATCCACTTCAGAACTCGGTGTGAACCATCGAAGCGAATATCCGTCTTGCTGAGGAAACATAAAAGCTGTTTCTGACAGATTCATTTCCGAAGCAATTCGCTGCATCAACGCTTCATCAAGCGGTTCTGAAGTTAAACAAACAGCAGCAGGATTTCCATTGAATATTTGATCCGTGAAAGCATCAACAACATAGATCGTTAAACTCAACATAATCCCCTCTATTTCTATTATATATTCTATAAATATGGTCTACAATTCGGTTAACCGCTGCTCGGCAAAGCCCATCCGACACATCGAATACTGAAAACTCGATTGCTGTATTTTATCCGATAAATCCCACAAATTTGCTAGGACCCGGACTTCGATATTCCTTTTAAAAAGCTCACCGAATAGATCCTTTATTTCAAATTGTCGGATCGGAACTTGGGATTGCTCACTTACATAGTAACCCGCTCCAAGATCACGCTCATAGAATTTCGTTGAATCGAATTCATACACGTACAAGGTTGTATTCTTCATAATTTCAAACCATTTATGCTCAATCGCTACGACATGTTGCATGGTATTGGAAGACAAATAGTGCTTCCGATCTTCTTCCGTGGTTGCCTCATTCGCATAATAAGTAACTCTCGGACAATTCCGAGGCGTTAAGAAATTGGGAAAACATTTCTCATTTATCGCCCATACTAACCCGACGGTTGGATCCAGATCTTTTCTTGAAGGAAGTCTAGGATTGAAAATCGAAATATCTTTTTCTTCACTCACGTGAAATAATTTCATCGTACTCCCCCTTCTTGACCTGAGTTAAGCAAACTTCTCTGCCGCATCAACCGTATGTTTCAACAAGGTAGCTATCGTGACCGGACCGACTCCTGCAGGAACAGGGGTAATCGCGGATGCTCTATCCTTACATGCCTCATAATCAACATCCCCTATGTTGCCTGCGTTATACCCCGCATCCAACACGGCGGCTCCTGGTTTAATCCAATCCCCTTGCACAAAGTTCGGTTTCCCTACGGCCGCTACTACTATGTCCGCTAATCGCACCATCGCTGCCAAATCCACAGTCTTCGAATGACACATGGTTACGGTCGCATTCCGATGGAGCAACATCATGGATACGGGTTTGCCAAGAATCGGGCTTCTACCAATGACAACAGCATGTTTGCCTTCCACTGCAATCTGATAATAGTCCATAATGGCTAGAATCGCCGCTGGCGTACAAGAAGGGAATCTGGCAAAGCCGAAGGCGTTTTGAGCAAATCCAAGTGTCGTGACGCCATCTACATCTTTTTCGATGCCAATCGCTTCAAATGCAGCTCGCTCATCAATATGATGAGGCACAGGATGCTGTAACAGTATTCCATGGACACTTGGGTCCACATTCAGTTTCTGGATTTCAGCAATCAAATCTTCAGTCGAGATATGCTCAGGAAGTTCAATTCGGATCGACTTGATACCCAATCGTTTACAAGCATTCCCTTTCATTTTGACATAAGTCGCTGAAGACGGATCACCACCGACCAAAATCGTAGCCAAACAAGGAACGATCCCCTTCTCGGCAAGTACATCAATTCTACTTTTCAACGCCTCTTTCATGTCTGTTGCCACTCGATTACCATCCAAGATTACGGTTTCCGCGGTCATCTTATCATCCCTCTCAAGTTTGGATCAAACATAAAGAGGTAAGGGGATTTCCCCTTACCTCTTGCCCAGGCGTACGGCAGTTATCGATGTGCTCCCTCATGGTTCCCCATGTTCCGCCAGTCACACAACGTTTATTCGTCCTTCTATTTTAACAATGAATGTCATGTTTTTCAATTCTTTTGCATGAAAATCGCTACAAGGAAGCAGGAGACATAAAAAATGAATACCACAAATTCGTCATGAAAACATCAAGGACTACGAAATAGAACATTTCAAGTCCAACATTTCGTTCAGACAAACCTTTTCTCCATAGACGGGTTATGAAATAGGAAATTCCAGCAAACAGAAGAAGTAACACCAAGCTCAACCACACCGATTGAATGAAATCCGGCATGACCTGCAGGGCTATCGGTTTACGATAATCACCAATAAATAGTGCTTTGACAATGAGATACATCGCCATGGCTATTCCAAAGTGCCGCACCGCATGCTCGTCATAATGATATTGCCAGAATACACTAATCACGATGAGATATAGTCCAGGCAACAAAATCCATTTCAAGCTAATAAGGGCAGTGAGTACGCCAATTCCCCAAAACAGCGGTAAATTTCCCGCTGCCTGTTGCACATCCTCTGCTCGGAGGCTGTTCATTCGCTCTTGATATGATATCTGATCGGTGGCGTAGTTGACACGAAACGTCTCTGTGTTCACAGCATCCAACCATACAACATATGTATTCCCCTTAAACGAGGCATATGTCGGATAGACGGCAAAACCACCGAATTGGCTGACTCTTGCGGCATGTAACATCTTACCATCCATAAAATCTACCTTGTACACCTCTTGACTCGTTTGACGCCGATTTTTCTCATAGACCGATGAAACCACAAGTGTTACTTCGTTAGAAGTCATCTTCATAAACGATGGATGCAAGATCGTATCAGAATCGATTCCTTTCTTAATAGGGAGGTTAAGCACCTCATCTTGCAACATAGTTGGCTGATTCTCAGGGAAAGTGATCGTATGTAAGATGCTTTTGCCTGATTTACGTGAGCTTGTCGTATATGCGGTAATTAATGTAGAACCATCTCTAGCTAGGACTATTTCATCCAAACTACTCGTTGCCTGATCTAAATCCTTCAGCTTTAATTGCAATTGCGGCATCCAGGTTGATTGTGCAAGCTTCGCGTAGTGAAAAGATTCATTGCCATCTTGACTGATTGCGTAAACAAGAGACAAGCTGCTGCCCGACGCATCCCATACACCTTGTAGTTGTTTGACATTCCCGAGATCAAGTTTCGTCCAAGTCATCTTGACGTTCGGAAGGAATTCACCGACATACAACGTTGATTCATTGTAAGCCAGCAGAACTTTCTCAGCATGGGGTCCTACAACAGTTTGCACATGATCGATTTCATTCGCAATGAGTATGGTCTTCGGACTCCATGACCCATTCTTCCACTCACTTGCGTATAATTGATTGCCGTCCCCAATCCATAGGATATGATCCTTATCTATCATTCTATAGCCTTGGAAAACACCCGTATCAGGTAAGGGTCTAGTCTCTGCACGGTTGCGCCCCTCTTCATCAAGGGCATTGAATGCAATTGCTTTTCCCGCTAGATATGTGAATCCGCCTTCCTCAATCACTTGTACGGGCTCACCATAGGTTGCTAACTCAGGTAGTTCTGTTGCGCGGCCGAATGGTTCTGGATAGGGCTTGACATTTTCATTGGCCAACATGAATGACTGAATGACTCCGATAACGACGATGATTGCTAGAAAAGGTACATAGGTAAGCAGCTTCCATCTTGCTTTGTTCAATAGATAATTCCTCCTACCATTTTTTAGAAAATAGTAAACACATTAATTATCCCTCGTTCAATAAATATACATGCCAATAATAGCATTTATTCCGCTATGCTTCACTACCTAAATTAGAGCGATGCCATCATTTGCATCATGGATCGCTCTTTCATTATAATCAACACAAGTTCTCAATCCTCTATTTGAAAAATAGAATCCACAATAATTGGCAAGTTATCTCGAAGTGATACAGCTCCGAAAACCGATCGCGCAGACTTCCCCTTTTCGCCAAACACATCCAACATCAGATCAGAACATCCATTGAGCACCACATGATGCTCTTCAAATTCTGGAATGGCATTCACGAACCCCTGTAGTTTGACGACTTGTTTAACAAACTCCAGAGAACCTAATGCAGATTGCACAACAGCAAGAATTTCAATCCCCGTTAACCTTGCAAAGTGGTATCCTTCTTGTGTTGTATATTCCTTCCCCAATTTACCTTTTGGACTGCCAGACGGACCCTTGCCTGATACAAACAAAAATCCATTCGCTTTCACATAATTCGTATATTGGGCTGCTGGTTGACTTGCCATAGGCAGTATAATGCCAAGTGTTTCTAATCTTTGAGCAATCGCGTGTTTCATCATAGATAGATCGATCCTCCCACATGTATCTATTCTTCGTTGGACCTCTTACTTTACACTTCTTAATCCAATCACAGTTTAGAAAAAAGCCACCTCACGGCGGCTAAATAAAACTTATTGAAGCTAGCAAGAAATGACTTGTTCACGTCTGGGTCCGACAGAAACCGTTGATATCTTCACGCCAATAGCGGCTTCAACGAATTGAATGTAAGTCTTTGCTGCTTCTGGAAGTTCCTCCAAGCATGTTATCTGTGAGATATCACATTTCCAACCTGGCAATTGTGACAACACAGGCTTAGCCGAATCCAATAGCGCATTGACTGGGAATCGATCAACAACTGTGCCATCTGCTAATTCGTAGCCAACACAGACTGGAATTTCATCCAGGTAACCTAATACATCCAAATTGGTTAGCACGACACTTGTCGCCCCCTGGATCATGCAGCCATACTTCGTTGCAACCGCATCGAACCATCCCATGCGTCTAGGACGCTTCGTATTCACGCCGTATTCGCCAGCATCCCCGCCGCGACGACGTAATTCCTCCGCCTCATTCCCTGCTATTTCCGTGACAAACGGTCCCGCCCCTACGCAACTCGAGTAGGCTTTTACTACAGCAAACACCTCTGAGATCGATCTAGCGGGCAGCCCTGCCCCAACAGAGGCAAAACCAGCAAGCGTCGAAGACGATGTTGAATAGGGATAAATCCCATGGTCCGGGTCCCGTAGAGCACCAAGTTGCCCTTCCACTACGATAAGCTCTCCCTTGGCATCGGCATTTTGAAGCAGTGTCGTTGTGTCATACACATAGGGAGCTATGCGTTCGGCTTGATTCAACAGCTGTCTCAATAGTTCATCAAGCTCGATAGGCTCACGCCCATACAGATGTTCGAGTAAGACATTTTTCGCAGTGAGTAGATGCGCAAGTCGCTCCTTCAACCGAGATTCATCAAATAAATCAGACACCTGAATGCCAAGTTTAGCATATTTGTCTGCATAAAACGGCGCAATCCCTCGCTTAGTTGAACCATAACTACGCGATCCAAGTCGCTCTTCTTCGAGTTCGTCGAATAGGCGATGTACGGACAAAACAACTTGCGAGCGCTCAGAGATAAATAATTTAGGCTTAGGCACACCTCTAGCTGCAAGTTCCTCTAATTCACCTAACAAGATATCGATATCGAGTGCCGTTCCGGGCCCTATGACATTTGTAACATGATCATAAAACACACCGGATGGCAACATTCGCAGTGCAAATTTACCGTAGTCATTTATAATGGTATGCCCTGCATTACTTCCTCCTTGATAGCGAACAACATAGGAAGATTGTGCCGCTAGCACATCCGTCATCTTCCCTTTACCTTCATCTCCCCAATTCGCACCAACAATCGCCGTTACCGCCAAATTTAACGCCTCCTACACTTGTTTTGCCTGACATAGCTTATTATAATTGCCATAATGACATTAGAATAATTGATATAAATAATATCAGGTATAAAGTGAGGTAATGATAATGGATGTTAATCTGGAATGGTACCGCGTCTTTTACTGGACAGCGCATACGGGAAGTTTATCGAGGGCGGCTGACGTGCTTCATATAACTCAACCCGCGGTAAGTCATACCATTAAGCAATTGGAAGCCGCGCTCGCTGGTCAACTCTTTTTTCGGACGGCCAAAGGAGTCACGCTCACAGTGGAAGGTGAAGTGTTATTTCGGTACATCGAGCAGGCATTACAGTTTATGAAAATTGGTGAAAAAGCCATCGCTGACATGCATAGCTTACAAAGCGGGGAGATTAATATTGGGGCAAGTGATACGTTGTGCAAGTATTATCTCCTGCCCTATCTCGAAGCTTTCCATGAGCAATACCCAGGCGTGCGAATCCGTGTTACCAACCGGACAACACCTGAAACCATAACGCTTCTCAAGGAGGGTAAAATCGATTTCGGCATCGTCTCTCTCCCCGCTTCGGACAAACAAATTGACTTTCGCGAAAGTACCGCAATTCAAGACTGCCTAGTCGGCGGGAAGGCCTATGCTCATCTGGCAGGAAGTCCGTTATTCCTCCAAGATTTACACCATTATCCCCTTTTATTATTGGAAAAAGGGGCAAGCACGCGGCGTTTTATCGACGACTTCGCCACCTCCGAAGGCGTAATCCTCACACCTGAATTCGAGCTAGGCAGCATCGATCTCCTTATTCAGTTCGCCAAACGAGGCTTCGGCCTCGCTTTTGTCATCGGTGACTATGTAGCCGAGGAACTTGCCGGTGGCGATCTAATCGAAATTCCACTAGCTTCTCCACCCCCCGCGCGTCAAATCGGAATTGCTACACTTCGTGGAGTTCCTCTATCGGCGGCATCGAAATCTTTCCTGGAGATGTTGCCTTGATCGCTTGAGATAGTCGATTTTTTCGACTATCTGGGGCGTCAGGGGCACATTTGGCCTTGGGATAGTCGATTTTTTCGACTATCTGTGGCCTCGAAGGCGCATTTGGCCTTGAGATAGTCGATTTTTTCGACTATCTGGGGTCTCGAGAGCGCCTTCTCTATCGAGATAATCGATTTTTTCGACTTACGTGAGCCAAACTCGTGCTCTCGCCCTCCCTAAGTCTTTTTTTTGACTATCTAGGGCCATAGGGGCGCCTGGAATCGCGAGATAGTCGAATTTTTCATCTATCTAAGACCTAATGATATGAGTATAAGAAAAGTGAATTTCTTGTTCACAAAAAAACTCTCCTTCTCTTCCAAGTAAGTTAAGAATAGCTGCTTAGCCACTCAAATCTTATTTGATTAGAAAAGGAGAATTCAAACAAACACAACCAATTTCCTATTAAGGAGCTAATACCTGAACATTATCCAAATAGAAACTGCCACTATGACCCGTGCCAATACCAAAACTGATTGTTCTTATATGCGTCACTGGATTGCGGAAGTTGGCGTCAGTAACGAGTCTGATCCCATCCACATATAGATCAAATAGATCCGAATTCGTATCCATTACGATCTGCATCTCATACCAAGTTCCTGCGGTAAATGCCTGAACGGCAGTTAAGGTTGAGCCGTTGTACGTTTTGATATAACCGCCATCGAATCCAACTGAAACGGCTTGAACACCTGAACTATCTACCACGTATGGCGCCATTTTCCACGCTGAGGTTTGTTCGGCACGAATGTTAGCTTTGACTGTTAGAACTCCGCTCAATGAAGCGGCCAGCGTTTTATTTGCCATCGATGAGGTGGTTGAAACAGCTTTCGTGATCAACACACTTTTGTCCGTTGATGATGGGATTTCAGCGGTTGTTACAGAACCGTCCCCATTCGTAATCGACCATCCCGTAGGTGCACTCCCTGACGTCTCTCCATTAAAATTAGCATCCAAACTTACCAGCATCGGTTCCACATAATTCACTGCTGTTCCAACTTGATTAATGACCGAAACATCCTGCGTACTATTATTCACCCATTGATTGTTCATCGCACCAATCCCTGTTTGTTCATAAGTCAAAGATGCACCTGTGGTTGTCTGAATCGAAGCAAGGACATTATGTTGTACGGTAATAAACTCACTATAGTTATCCAGATACAAGCCTGCGACGGGGGAGCTCATGGCGTAACTGCTTTTGGCTATATCATGCACATAGTTTTCTAAAACATAAGTACCTGGCTGCCGCCCTAGCAAATAGATAGCCCCTCCATCGTCATGAGCCTGCATCACATGGTGAATATCGTTGTATTGAATGCGATTATTTGCCATTCCGGTGGAACAATTACATCCGCCTTGCCCACCTACTTGAATGCCCATATAAGGGGTATATGAAATCTCATTATGCTCGATGACGACGCCATTCACAAAATAGCCAACAATCCCAATACCGTTCGTATATTGTTGTCCGACACGTGCAATCGTGTTGTTCCCAATTAGTACGCGTTCAGTGAGATCGTATCTACTTGCGTTTTTTGGTGACTTCAACTCAATGCCATTGGCGGCAACATCTTCAATTGTGTTTCCAACGATTTGACTATCTTTTAAACCGTTACCCAGCTTAAGTGCAGTACCGCCTATATGACGAAAAGTATTATTGATTATGCTTAATTCATAAGCATATGTTACCTGCAAAGCACCTGGAACAACAGGTCCGCTTAATGGATTAGCGCCTTGCGTCATGACGACTCCGTTCGAGCTTGGACTTTTCCAGCCTGTATAGGTGAAGTTCAGTCCACTCACGGTTAGATGATGAATAGGCGCTGCTGCCGTTCCGACAACATTCATTAAGACATCTGACACAGGGATGCTCACTGAGATGGTTGACATATTTTGCCCACTTAATGGTTTGTAGTATAAAGTGTCCGTACCCGTTTGCAGGTACCACTCGCCAGGCGCATCCAGAAATTCATAGGCATTTTCAAAATAGTAGGCATTCGACGCATAATTAGAAGCTGATTTATCGAAGGCATGATCCTGGTCAGGAGAAAGGAATCGAACATAGGCATAATTCGCATCTGAAGTGAAAGAGGATAGCCGTAATCGGTTATGGTACCAATGAGGCTGAACGACCATTTCGACTTGATTAAAATCAGCCCAGTTGCTAATTTCTGTTAGATTGATTTTGTACTGCTTATTCGTAATATCTCCGCTTATGGTATCGTTGTACGATGCGAAAGTGTCTGAATTCGTTACATTAGGTATTCTAGCTTTAGTCGCTGGGGCATCATTCATGTACAATTGTCGAAATTCTGCAGTAACCCCTGTTTTCTTATAAATGTTAGCTGCCACATCATGTAGAGTCCATCCACCAGCCAGTGATTGAGCACCCGAAAGGACTGGAACTTCACTATTATACTTGGCCCAAATTACTCGGTATGAATTCGATCCGGAATCCCTATAATCCAGCGTAAGTGGCGTGCTCAGCGTATATGTGCCTCCTCGTAAAAATACTTGAATATCGCCGGTCATACTCGTGTTCACTGTACGTACTTTATCTCTTACTCCACTAAGCGAACACGGCGAAGCTAATGAACAAGTTGTTCCACTTCCTGACGGTGAAGCATAAAAGGTAGCTTGAACAGCAGCCTGAACAGAGGAAACTTTGCCGGCGAATAACGAAACGAACAAAAAGATACAGATAGCTAAGAAACGAACCAGGAACTGAGATCTCATACGAACACCCTCCCATCAAATGTAAACGCATTCATTTCAACTTACTTACTTACTTACTCACCTACTTCATCCTTTTCTACAAATTTCTCCTCCCTTGTAAAATAAAAATCCGGCGAAACTGTAACAAGCTCCGCCGGACATGTAGGTGTGTTATTCGTTTATGAATTTCACATGCTGTAAGAACCGTTTCAAAATAACGGCAGCCTGTGCGCGTGTTGCAGGTTGAGCAGGTGCGAAGTTTTGCCCATCTACACCTTGTAATATGCCAATTTCAACAGACTGCTTGATGGCTGGAAGCGCCCATTGGGATGCAAGGTTGATGTCATTGTAAGAAAGAACAGAAGATGCATCTTCTATCGTGGGATTGCTACCAGCCACTTTCAAAGCGCGTGTAATCATAACGGCCATTTGCTCCCGTGTTATTGTAGCTTTTGGGGCAAATTCATTCTCAGACATGCCATCCACAAGTCCTGCGCTCACAGCAGCTCCTACTGCTCCTGCATACCATTCGCTTGACGAGAAGTCCTTGAAATTAGCTCCTCCCATATTTTCATTCAATCCAAGTGAACGAACCAATAGGGCAGCAAACTCACTTCTAGTTATGGGTTGATCTGGTGCAAAGTCTTCCTCGCTTCTTCCCTTGATCAACAATTTAGACGCGAGGAATTCCACGTCTGAACGGGACCAGTGATGGGCGAGATCAGGAAATGTTTTACTGTACTGAATAACCGAGTAGGCGCTGTTCCCTTTTCTTTTGATTACCGCAACCGACTTGCCTCCTTCTTGCTTCATCGTCATCGGGACAAAAGTCAATTGCCCACTGGCATCGATCATTACGGCTGTTACATCTTTCGCATCGATAGATTCATGCAACTCAAGGCTTCGTTCCACATATTGGTTAAAATTATTCAGTTCAATGGATTGACCTCCGCCTTCAGCAATCACCTGGAATTCAATAATATCTGAAATGGATTTGGCAGAGAGCTGTTGCATCGTTTGTGTCGCTTTCGCTGCTTGATCCCCATGGACTCCTTTAATCGTTACTGAAATTTGGATCCCATCTTGTGTAACTCCTAACGACTTTCCTATTGCATGAAGATCAAGGAGCTGTAATGGCAAGCTATATGTAGCTCCCTCTGTTTGAATAAGAAGGATTGCCTGGGGATTTGACTCAGCTGCTTTTACGAGTGAACTACTCGGCAGCGTAACTGTAGTACCACCAGTCTCGACAGCTCCTGTCGCTGGAACAATGATAACAGGTTTCGATGCCCCCTTCAGACTATCCAACGCTTGGGTTAGTGCTTCTGCTGAGATGTGAATGAGCTGTCCCTTAGTACCATCGGGGTAGTTTTGCACCGTCGTAGTTCGTCCATGGGCTCCCAACAGAACGCCTTGCTCACTCTCCGTCCACAGCTGCTCACGCGGAGCTGGTGGACTTGACGCACTCGGGGTTGTATTTGACTCTTTTGTTGGTTCCGTAGTTGGCTCTGTTTTTGGTTCCGTGGTTTCCTCCTCAGCACGAACTACAATCTCTAATCTCGCCGTAACCACCGCATACTTACCAGTTATATGCGCAGTACCTTGCCCTACCGCTTCAACCATGCCATCTACGCTAACAGTTGCAACATTGGGTTGATCGCTTTCGTAAGTAACCCCTGTGGCTGGCTCGATGAGCACGCCAGTGTCATCCATTGCCTTCACTGTGGCAAGCGATGTCTCGCCAACCACCATCTCTGCTGCTCCATTCATGATAAGACCAACGATCGGTTGCAAAGAGTCATCGGTTTTAGAGAAAGTCATGCTGCCGTTCCTCGAAACAAGTCCGAAATAACCTGGTTGACGAATCGCTTGCGGAGCTGTATCCAAATAATTGAACACTTCGACACCATCGACTTTCAAAATAATACGTACGCCATTGGCTTCATTAAATGTTCCAAGCTCAAGATGCCGCTCTTGGTTGAACGGGAGCATCGTATTCGGGATGGCTGGTCCTGCCAGACTTGTATAATTGGCAATCGTACCGTATATCACCGTTCTTTGAGCCTTATTGTACCGCTGAAGCTCAATGCCAGATTCGGAAACGACCATGAGGTAATTATCTTCATCCCCATGACTATACCCAAGAGTACTACTTTGCTTGCCAAAAAGCAGGGCATACCAACTCGTTGTTGCATTGATTTTCAAATTAAAATCAATGAACTCGTTCATAAATGTACGCCCCTGATACACGGCGTGGCCACTATTCGGTGTCGTAATCGTAATACTGTCTGCGTCACTCTGCACATTATTTAATGCAGTCGGGGACACATACCAATTATCCAGATCGCCTAATTCCTTACGTAACTTGTAAGTATCTTTGGTAGAATTGTTCCACACCTTCACATGATAATAACCTTCCCGTTGCTGGCCTAGGAAATCACCTTTCAGTAGGAGAACGGCTGAACCTGCCTGATGTGCGGTTAGCGTGCCGTCACTGCTCACTGTAGCAATGTCAGGTGTTAAGGAAGTAAAAGTCACGTGATCAAGCTCCGTGCGATTGCCGAATGACGTATTCCCAAAAGCATGAAGCTCGGCAGTCGTCCCTTGTTCCACATGTACGATATTTCCCGTTGTATCCGTCAATCGAATATCCGTTAACACATCTCCGACATAGATATCCGCTTCAAGCTCACGCATGACTGTGCCATTCACGATATAAATAATAACCTTGGTACTCCCTGTCGAGATACCAGTCACATGCCCTTGTGCATCTACCGTAGCAATGTCAGCATTCTTAGATTTATAATAAAGCTGGCTTCCATCTAGGCTAAGAGGCTGGTCTTTACCGTTTTGAGCAATGACTTTTACTGTGCTTGTGGAGCCAATATTAAGACTAAGCCGCTCCGTCGACCAACGACTGACAATACCTGCTTGAAGATCCTGATAAGCTGGCTCTATCCCCGCTTGCGCAATTATCGTCTTAGCTGCCACAGGCCAATTAGCGTCTGGCACTACCGTCGTTCCTTCGAATGTATTGTTAATTCCAATATTCACGTAATAGGCTTCTGTCGTATAGTTATTGACAAAATCAAGATCATGAATGAGATTCGTCCATGCTTGCGCCCATCGCTTCGAACCATGCCATGGCTTCGATTCTTTCAAGTCGATAACATTGTTCTCATATCGCCAATATGCAGAAGATTGATCCGCATATAATACGGCACTATCATCCATCTGATTACGAATATAATTGCCGGATACAAGATTCTTATCTTGAGGACTGGCGCCATTGGTGCCAAGACTATAGATGGCACCGCCATCGCGAACCCCTTTGCCCATAAGGTCATAGATCATGTTGTCTTGAATCTTGATATTCTTGGTAACAGGATCAAAATTCTTATCCCACCCGTACCCAATATGCGTCCCGCTATACGGAATGTTATAAATCTCATTATGACTGATGTCCATATCAAGCGGATATCCAGCTGAAATCGCCGAAGCGGACTTGAAATCAATGCCAATATCATAAATTAAATTGTTAAGAATATCGTTATTCTTCATCACCATACGATGATCCGTAGGATTGTAATATTGTCGATCATTCGAAATCGGCTGCCCCACAGATATCGCACTGCCGGAAATGTCGTAGAAGCGATTCCCTTCGATCAAGCTATTTTGTACGCCATTTTGCATGATTAAACCCGTAATTCCTAATTTAGCAAAATCATTGCCGATGAAATTCACCGTATTCGCGAGTTCAACTTCAATTGCAGCATCTGGAAGTTCATCAGGCGTTCCTGAATAACGTAAATAGTTATTCTGTGCGTCGGAGTGTCCCCAATCCGAACTCGGTCTCATCCAGGTCGTATACATAAATTTCAATCCCTCGAATTGAAGATTGCGCACAGGAAGATCCGCTGATTGCCCGGTAACCGATACTAACTGTTCCAAAATAGGCGCAGTGACTTGAGCCGTAGATAAATCTTCCCAAGCTCTTGGCATATAATAGAGATATCCGTCCCATTGATCGAAGTACCATTCTCCTTCTTGATCGAGCAGTTCATACGCATTTTCATAATAAACAGGTACCGTTACCGACGATAATCCACGAACTGATGATGCTGTCCATCCGGGATTTTTCATCGTTATCTGCGCTTTACTGCCACTCACATTCACTGACTCCACTTTCACACGTGAATTGGACCATAGGTCATTGAACACCATTTCAAGATCACCGATCCGACGATAATTCGCTAGGTTGGTGTCATCGGATGTATACCCAGTAGTTGTCTTGGTAGCGTTAATTAATCCACCCTCACTACGCGCTCTAACCGCACGTACGCCATTCACATAGAGCTGTCTAGTTTGAAAATTCGCTCCCACGAATGCCCGATATACGTGCCGTTCATTGTCAAACTGATTCCATCCCGAAACCGTTTGTCCTCCGCTAATCATCGGATGCTCACCAGGGTAACTATGGTAGGTTACAAAATAACCGTTACTGCCCGAATCTGTCTCATTAAATCGAAGGGTATCGCTTAATGTATACGTTCCCTCACGTAAATAGATGTTGATATCGCCCTGCATGTTGGTGTTTAACCCTCTCGCAGCTGTTTGAGCCCGTTGAATTGTCTTAAAAGGTGCAAGTAATGTCCCCGGATTCGAATCATTTCCCGTTGGCGAAACGTACAATTCATGTGCGACGGATCTGTTCACGACAGTCACATTCGTCTGCCCTTGAATCGTTCCCTCCTTATTCGTTGCATATACGGTCGTTGTGCCAGCCCCAATCCCAGTCAGCTCTCCATATCTGTCAACGGTTGCTACAGCAGCATTCGCCGTTCCCCAAACAATATGCCCTTCTGTTGTTCCAACAGGCGTCAGTGTAGCTTGCAGATACTGCCTGGATCCCACAGGGACAGCTTCAGCAAGAGCTGCAATTGAAATCCCTGTGATTGGCACTTCATAGACGTGTACCGTTACGGAGACTGCCGGAATATTCTCAAAAGGCTGTGCTGTAATGAGTGTCGTTCCTGGTTGCAGCCCCAGTACAACGCCTTTGTTATCCACTGAAGCAATGGTCGGTTCGCTGGATGTCCATACGGCACTCTGAACAGTAGCGTTTGCAGGTGTAAACAAGAGCGGTAACTGCCAACTAGCATCCTTCGCCAAATTGACTTCATTAGGACTCATGGATGCGCTTATTGCAGCGTGATAGGAGTACATTTGAAAATCATCGAAAAAAGCCGTTCCTATGCTATCTTTATACAGCCCCAAATACATTACAGTGGGTACACCACCAAGATCATAAGGCTCACGTGATAACTTCTGATTGCCATTGATGTAGAAATCAAAGACATTTGCATCCGTGTCCAACATAAGTTTAACTTCATACCACTCACCACTTGTAAACGGTTGGATATTCGTCCATGCTGACGCCCCTTGCTTCATATAGCTGAATTGTCCTGCATTTAATGCAAACTTCAGCGCGGAACTACCCGTAGCCCCACTCTTAAGGGAAGGCAAATAGATGACGGCATCCGTTTGTTCTCCTCGAAATTTGTACGTTAAGGTTACTTTTGAGCTTGCACCTGTAATTGTTTTCTCGATATTATATGAGGCGGTAGATTTCCCATTTTTCTCAAGTTTAAGCATCTTGCCTGGATATCCTGCAAGTTCACCTATCGTTGCTGCCAATATATACGGATCAGGAGCGGGACTAACCGCCGCAGAAGGCGCTGGTATCTTCCAAGTCGAAGGCTTGGAACCTGTTGTTTCCGCGTCAAATGGGATGGATATGAGATCTCCTACTTCCCCGCCAATTGGTGTTATTCCGTTCACATTTACTACAAAGGTTGCATCCGGAACTTGATCTGCTGCTCTGGCTGTAATGCTCGCTGTGCCCGGTGCTATCCCTGTCACCACACCACTTGCAGTAACCGTTGCGATGGCTGTATTACTGGATGACCATGTCAAACTTTGATTCGTTGCTGTTGGCGGTGTGAAAATGACAGTTAGGGGTTGGCTTGCACCCACATTCAGTTCATAAACCGCTTGCGTAACAGCAACCGAGGTAGCTGGTACATACGCATAAATATGAAAATCATCGAAGTAAGCGGTACCAATTGTATCTTTGTACAAGCCCAAATAAAAGGACGTTATGGTTCCCGTTTCCGCCATAGGTTCATTCGTGAGTTTCTTCTCATTGTTTATGTATAAATCAAACGTATCCGTATCTGAATTAAGAAGCAATTTCACCTCATACCAAGTGGCACTTGCAAAAGTTTGAATGGTCGTCCAAGTCGATGCTCCTTTCTTCATATATTGGAAGTTGCCCCCATTCATCGCGAATTTAGCCATGGCGGTTGTTCCGCTTTTGGGAGATGGCAAATACACGGTCCCTGAAGTTTGTTCCGCTCTCACTTTATAGGTAAATACCGACTGACTGCTCGCACCTGCGAAAGCGCGCTCGATTTGAAGATTACCCGTTGATTTGCCGTTCTTCTCGAACTTCAGCAATGGCGTGGGGTAATCAATTAAATTTTCGACAGTTGCCTTAGCGATATAAGGAACTGGCGCAGAAGCATCTGCGGCTGGCGGATTTCCAGTCCAGTTGGCGGGCTTAACACCCAACGTACTTGTATCAAAATTCTCGACGAATACATCGTCCGAACTTGCCATGACGCTAGGTACCGCTACTGGTAAACAAAGACCCGTCAGTAGGGCAAACACCAAGAAAGCGCATACAAATTTGAACTTCAAGATGATTCTTCTCATTATTCCTCCACCTTTTCTAGTGTAATGTCGTTCTCGGAAGTAAACATAAGACGCAAAGACCCCCTTAAGCAATATTCATCTTTCCCGTATATCGCTTAAGGAGGTTATCTACTGTCTATTCATGAGGATCTACGTGTAACTGAACCTTCTCCACACCTGCAATACGTAATTGAATCTGTCTGATTTCTGTATAACTCGTTCGCGGAACTTCGCCATCTGCAAAGCTACGATCTTCAATTCGTACTCCTTCCAAATAGTGATGAATCTCTTCTTGATTCGAGAGATCCTCCAATGAAAGTACGGCCCATCCCGTTTCCAACCGCGCATGACGAACCAGACCTGCTTGCCCATTGTGCAGAACTTGCCTTAATTTAACTCGGTTCGATTCATGCATAATGTCAACGTCGATCAACTGTCTCTGCAACGTGTTGCTTGTCATTCCATTCAATGCTGTAATTGCAATTGTCGTATTGGCATATCTCAGAAGCAGCCAGTGTCTGCCTTCTGCAGCAGTAGTGAATTCCTCAATCGCGCCGGAATAGCGGTGTATGACCCACTCATCTGCGATCTCAGAGGCTTCATGATTCAAATTCGACATGCTGCGAACCGTAAGCAAACAATGCTCGGATTGGGCTGAACGCGTTTGTATATCGGGAAAGAACGATTCCTTGAACAGCGCCGGTGCCAAATACGACGTACGGTATGATTCTCCTGGGTGTGTACGAACCTCATCACCGAGATCAACGTACCAGCGCAAGAATGACACCTGCTCCCCGGTTACACTGAAACTTACTGGGAAGGATTGCCAGCCAAGTCCCCAGTCCGGCCATTGGTAGCTGCCTGCGATGACGGGGAACCGGCTAATGCTACCGAGCCGTGAGCTAGTGCCAATCCAATAATAAGCGAAACTTTTATCGAAGATAGGTTCTTCCCATACTCTCGGCGTTGGTTGAAGGGGACTTCCTCCTGCGAGATCAGATACCTCTGATTCAAATAAAAGTAAACTTAGCAGATGATTCATCGTTAGTTTCTCTGGGTGTAAACCATCTATGCCCACAAGGCCTGCAAGAGTCCAAATCATATCATCTCGTGTGGTTTCACCACTAAAATTATAGCTGCGAATCGTGGGGACGAACTCTTCACCTGCTTGAAACTGTAGAAAAAGATACATATTCTGAATGCGAGTACGCAGCTGTCCTTCGAGTGGGTGCCCCTGTCCCGCCAATACCTTAATCGCAATTTGAAGTGCATTTAAGATGACAGACAGATACACCAAGCTAATATTTTCTCCCCAACCCCAACCTCTACGTGTCGTATAATCCTCCCAGCGTTCGAAGAAACGGATGCCTGCCTCTAAATAAACAGGATTATGAAGCAAATACGAAATCGCTAACAGTAGTGCACCATCACTCACGATCTTATTCGGATAATAGAGAATAGGATCCCCACATTCTTTACGAAACCATTCACCCCCATGGCGCAGCATCTCGTGAATAACCGCTCTGTGACTAGACGGTATTACATCTGGATAGCACATAGACAAGATGACAAGTGGTCTTAAGATGAAGAAGGCAGCATTCGTATCATTGACATGCTCCTCTTCTTGATACCAGCGAAACCCACCATAATGCGGATCTGATTGATTTGTCCGTTGCAGCTTAGCAATGGACTCCAGGATGTGCAATCCAGCTTGTTCATCTAGATGACCTAATAGCATACCAAATGTGTAATAATGCGATGTTTGTCTGCCTTCATGGCAATATCCTAAATGTGCAATTTCTCGTGTATGACCAGGTTTATTGTATCTGACCATACCATCTTCCAAGATGACATCCTTGTTCTCGAATAGAAAGGTTTCATTCATCAGCTTGTGTATATTCGGTTTCATTGTTATCACTACAATCACCTCTTATGCGCTCATTTATGCTCTAATAAACACGGAAAGTGCCTCCTAAGAGACACTTTCCTTATCCACTTCTCAGGAGATAATCTTATTTGATCTCATACAAATCTTTCATTAACAAGGCTGTTTTCTTATTCGCTTGATACCATTCATCATAGAAAGCGTCAACTTTCGGTCCGCCTGCTTTCTCCCATGCTGCTTTCGCTTCTGTAATAAATTGATCCATTGTGTAGCTATTTCCACTAACAATTACTTTCGTAGCCAAATCAACAATCGTTTTATTCGCATTCGTATTAATCGCTACCAATTCTTGCGGAAGCAGCGGTAAGAAATCACGATGCGTTACGCCTGGCATTGGTCGGCTCGGATCCACATACGCGATGCGTCCTTGCTTCAGAACTTCGAGCATGTCTTTCTCAATCGGCGTCGGATTCGTTTTATTTTCAAGACCCGTACAGGAATCCTTCGCTAGCGAAGCCAGCATATTTAAATCGGCTATGTAGCTAACTTCTTTCTTTGTTTTCTCCGCATCAATTGGCTCTGGGCAACCGTTCGCACCTTTTTTGTAGTGTTCGCCTTCATTTCCATTATTTACAGTTGTTTTGAAAGCATCGCTGGACATGAAATCAATTTCTTTGATAATGGCTGCTGGATCCTTAGCTGCAGCGTTGACAGCACCTGTGACAGCAATCGGGTTGTTCAATAGTGGACTGAATTGGCCAAACGCACTCTTCGGCAATGCAATCGGAATGATTTCCGCATCAGGGACATTTTTCTTCAAGGTTTCATAGTTCTTCGTCGGAAGGGAGCTTCCGATGATCCCCACTTTACCTGCCATCCAATCTTGCGCAGATTTCGCTCCATTTTTATCCGTCACAAAATCTTTATCCGTATAACCAGCTTCATAAATCGTTTTCTGATAAGCAATCGCTGCTTTCAAGCTATCCCAATCATGAACAACCTTGTCATCCTTCAGATTCCACGGATATTGATCCGTACCAAAGAGTGTGAAACCATTGCCAAACATATGATTTAGAATAATTCCCGAAATGAAGCTAAGTCCGATACCTTGTGTATCTTTCTTGCCGTTCCCGTCAGGATCGTTCTCTGTAAAAGCTTTCGCTACCGCTAACAGCTCCTCTGTTGTCTTCGGTACTTGTAAATTCAGTTTCTTAAGCCAATCCGCACGGACGAATAAGTAATGGTTAGGATCTAAATTGTAGGGGCGGCCCAAGAAGTACATTTTGCCATCTGGCATCGTTGTTGCCTTTTTCAAAGCAGGGTATTTCTCAAGTCTTGCTTTGTATTCTTTACTGTATTTATTAATAATGTCATCCAGCGGCATCAATTGCTTCTGGTTATATAATTGACCTAGATACGATTTATCGAATTCGAAAATAAGATCCGGCGCAGAACCTGAGGCAAACAATACATTGTATTTCTGCAAGGATTCGAACCGTGGAATCGGAACGAATTTCACATCTGCAGGACCTTTCTCATTCACCCATTTCGTCCAGCGATTGTTAATGATCGTCCCTTCTTCTGCCGGGATATTTCCGCGATCGTAGAGCGATGCTGTAATGGTGCCACGTTTCTCCGGTGTCGCTTGGGTTGCCGCACTTGGACTTGTCGTTGCCGTTTTCTCATCTTTGGTACTGCAGCCTACGACAACCAGAGCAAGCGCTGTCGCAAGCGCTGCTGTTGCAGTTGTTTTACGTTTTGTCCATGTTTGTTGTCTCATTGGTAGTGACCTCCCGAATTAGTATCGCTGTTTACATTCTAATACGTCTTGTCCAATACTGCCATTACCCCTTGATGGCGCCGATCATCACCCCTTTAACGAAATACTTTTGAAGAAACGGATATACGATGAGCATTGGAATGATCATGATGATAACTCCTGCTGCTTTCATCCCTTCTGGTGTCACATTAACGACAGCTTCAGGACCTAGATTATTAATGTCTGTCACGAGCGATTGGCTCTTGATCATTTGCTGAATCAGAACAGTCAGATTTAACTTCTCAGGGCTGTTCACATAGATCATGACATTAAAGAAGGAGTTCCAATACTGCACGCCATAGAAGAGGGCAATTGTGGCAATCATCGGCATGGATAGGGGTAAAATAATTCGCATCAGCAGCTTCCATTCGCCGCAGCCGTCCATTCGAGCTGCTTCTTCCAGCTCTTCGGGAATATTTTCAAAAAAGGATCGCATGATGAGCATATTGAACGTACTCACCAAAGATGGCAGCCATAACGCACCATAGGAATCAATGAGGCCCATTTGTTTGATAACCAAATACGTAGGGATTAATCCGCCTTGGAATAACATCGTAAACACGATAGCAAGCGTTAGATACTTACGACCGTAGAATACTTTACGGGATAGCGGATACGCCGCCAGTACAGTGAAGATCATACTCAGCGCAACACCAACAACAGTAATAATCACATTATTCGTAAAAGCTTGGATAATCGGCGTACCTTTAAAGAGCAAGGAATACGATTCCGTGGACCAATCTACTGGCCAAAGCACAACGAAGCCTGACAAAACCGCATCTTTACCGCTTAACGAAAGCGAAGCCAAATGCATTAAGGGAAGAAGACAAAGCATCCCAGCTGCGGCCAAAATCACATAATTAATGCCATAAAATACTTTTTCGCCTGAAGTCGTTTTCATGCACACATCATTCCCTTTACCATAATTGACGGTTAAACCGTTTCGCGATTGCGTTCGTCATCACAACAAGCACAAGCCCTACAAGCGATTCGAACAAACCAAGTGCTGTTGTTAAGCTAAATTGACCGCCCTGCAAACCCGTTTGATAAATGAAAGTCGAAATTACATCTGATACATTGGAGACAATTGAATTCTGCAACACATACACTTGATCGAATCCAACTTCCATCACATGCCCCATTGCCAAGATGAGCATGAGGATAATCGTAGGACTAATTCCCGGTATGGTAATGTGCCAAGTTTGCTTCCATTTATTCGCGCCATCCATACTTGCTGCTTCATAGAGGCTGGGATCAATAGTGGTCAATGCTGCCAGATAAATAATGGCGCTGAAGCCCGCTTCTTTCCAAATCCCCGATCCTAGGAAGATGGAAACCCACGACCATTCATGAAATAGGAAGGCATAGGATTCTCCGAACAGCTTCGCCACTCCCGCATTAATCACGCCACTTTGCGAAAACAAGGTAACGACGATTCCCCCAACAATGACCCATGAAAAGAAGTGAGGCAAATAGACGAGCGTCTGTACCATGCGTTTGAACCACATCTTGCGTGCTTCATTCAATAGAATGGCAAGTATAATTGGAAATGGGAAACTCACGAACACGGATAGTACGCTTAAAACGAGCGTATTCCGAATAATTTGTACGGATTGAGCTTGTGTGAAGAGATGTTGGAAATTCTGCCACCCCACCCACGGGCTCCCCCAAATCCCCTCATAGAAATTGTAGTTTTTAAAAGCAATCACAAGTCCAAGCATCGGCGTATATTTGAAAATGAGATAAAAGGCTGCGATCGGTAGAAACATGATCCAGAGCGGAATGTTTTGTCGAACTCGCCGGCTCATCCAAAAGGTTCTAGCTTTCGATGTTGGTTTTTGATTAGCTTTCATGTTGGCTTTAGTTCTTGTGTCGAGTATTGGACTTGTTTCCAATGTCATACCTCCTTGTGTCAGTTGTGTTGTGCCTTGGCTGACACCAACATACCGTCTTGCAAGCACTCCGAGCAATATTCACTTTTCTCGTATACATGATTGCAGAGAAAGCAAAGAAACCCGGTCAATGGCCGGGTTTCTAACGAATGGATGAGAAAGTTGATGACGAGAATTAGCTTGGATTTCCCTTGCGTTCCTCGAATTCTTTGCGATAATCGCCAGGCGTCGTACCTACGATTTTCTTGAATACGCGGATAAAGGACATCGGGTACAGATAACCCACCTTCTCGGAAATGACCTGCACAGGCTCCGTCGTTTCCTCCAGTAGTTGTTTCGCTTGTTCTGTTCGAATTCTCGCTAAGTGATCGACAAACTTCTCACCGATTTCTTCTTTAAAGATACGACTTAATGTTTTGGTATTCACATCAAAGGTTTCACTAACTTGAGCTAACGATACATCCGGGTTGCCGTAATGAGCAGCCAAGTAGGCTTGTACGTTTGAAGCCAATGTATATTGCTCACGGTTCATTCGCAATTCTTGCAGTTCACCATGTGTCTCCTTTAGTGGCGGCAGCAGCTTCGCTTGCGCTTCCCCAATCCACTCAAAGTCGTCCGCCAGGGCATTCATTCGCACATAGCCGCCCCCACGCCATTTCTCTTGAAACTCTTGCGGCAGTTCTTGCATTTCACGATGCAGCTGCATTTTGAAAGTACGCAGCAAGCTGGTTAATTCTGCTTTGGTATAGAAACCCGCTACCATCGTATCAAACGATTGTTGGAGCAGCAGCTCCCACTCGGAATTTCCGATGCGGAATAGCTGAGCAGCTTCACGTAGATCCATTTGCAACGTATCCAGCCCTCTTCCCTCCGTAAGCAAGTCCCAGCGAGAATCATAGATATGTACACCATTCGGACCAACTGAAATCTTGCGCTCCAACGCTTTGCGTGCTTCAAGGAAGGAAACGGATAGTGTCTCCGTCTGCTTGAGTATATTGGCGATCCCAATCGTCACGGTGAAAGTCAAATATTGTTCGATCCAAGCTCTTGCACGTTCGGCCATTGTTTTGATCTTGAGAATCGTTTGTCTTTCACGATCTTCTCCCTCTGTTCGGTACAGTAAACCTAACTGATGAGGAGCTATCCACTCTGTCCAGAGATGCTCATTCTCTGCTTCGGCAATTTCCTGAACAGCACTCCGCAGCGTAAATTTGAAAAGGGACTGATCCTTTTGCGTATACGACTCTGCAAATGTCCGATAATCATCCATCTCAATAACGGCAACCACGATATGATCGAATGCCTCATGGAGCCCAACAGCATCTAGTTCAGCTGCCAGTTTATGCGTTGGCAATACACGCGTGCCATCCAGCACATCCTTAAACAGTTGAGCACGACGGAATAACATCCCTTCCGCTTGTAATTTATCATAGTTATTCGTATGTTCAATCAAGCTTTCCAGAGATTTGTCGATAAAAGCGAACTCATCATCCGTTTCCTGGCGCTTCACTAAACTGTTCTTGTGCTCGGAGAAAGTGGAAATCCGATTCATAACCTGATCGAGCGGGCGATAATGACGATGACTAATATAAGTCATAGCGGCAATCCCGGCAATAATGGTCATAAACCCAAGCAATACCCATACATAAGAAAAGGTAGAAACATAAGCGAAGAGACCCTCGTGCTTCATCCCAATGTGTAGTGTCCAATCTGAATACGACGATTTGACAATCGTATCATCCGATTCATCTTGACCCGGTTGAACACATTTGCGACCAGAGCCTTCAAAGCTATTCCCGTTGCTATCAGCAAGACATAAGGAGGAAACGCCATCAATCTTCATCTCACGCGTCAAATCATGCAGTGAGTCCGCTCTCACATTAATTACGATGAGCCCTTGCTCACCGGAGTAATAAGGAACTTTTTTGACCAATGAAATTACACGCTTCGTCTGCTCCTCGTCTTGAAAGATTGAAAGTGTCCGCAGATTACTCCACATCATAGGGCTTTGAACGGACATCGATGCTTTGACGAACGCTTTGTCACCAAACTGAGTCAGCTCCGATGAGAAGTGCTGCATGATGATTTTGCCATCAGACTCCCTGTATAAATATACCGATTCAATCATCGGCACAGATGCCATGAAATCCTGAAGAACTTCGGTCACCTCATAATAGTTATATACCGATTGTTGCGCTTTACTATTAAAATAAGCCGTAATTTTGCTATTTAACAGCACATTTTTGCTAGCGACTGTGTCTATATTCTTCAAGGTTGAGTCAAGAATTTGTACAACCTGTCCAGCGAAAACTTCATTCGCTTGAAGTGTCTGTTTACGAACCAAATCACTCATGGTCATAAAAAATAACAGCATCAGGCAAAAGATCACCGCGAAAAAGATAGGAATGTAAGACATAATTAAGCGATACAACCATTTTTTCTGCACGGCACATCTCTCCTGTTGCTGGATAGCATCGATTTTACAACTCATTTTAAAGGAAATCTGGCAAAAAAGACATCATCAACTTTCTCGTTAATCACATCTGCTCCATTTTCCCGTTAAAATCTGCTTGATTTGCTCTGCCAATTGATAAGCCATTCTCATATGTCCATATTCGCCAGGATGCACGAGATCTACCGATAACCCCGAGAAGTCATCTAAAATGTCAGTACCCTCAATGAGATGTAGATGAGGATGATTAAACTTTCTTACGTGCGCGCGAAGAATATCGTTGAATGCGGCATCTTTCTTCGTAGTTTCGCTATCATTGTAGGTCGCAAAGTTCGGAAAAATCGTAATGACGAAAATTGGTTTATTCGGATGATGCGTAATCAGCTTACTCAACAAATACGCGGTAGCATCATGAAACTGTTCCACCGTGTAACGATCCCGCATGTTAACACCTAGCTCCATCGTGGCAATCTGCCAATCGTGACGAGAAGCTAAGAAATCGGCAACCTCTTTCTCACACAGACAGGAACCACTAAGACCGCAATTATACACATCCATACCCAATCTTCGCGCTGCTTGTTGGATGTAAGTCATTGGCTGATTATACATACCATGTGTAATCGACGAACCGTACGCAAGCCACTTCAGTTGTGGCATTTCATGCGGTTGTGGTGGTCGGATAGGATACCCGAATGTATGCAAATGGGAAATCAGACAAGTCGTCCTTCCGAAGAAGATCCGCCATACCTCGGGAGCAAAACCAGCTTGCAGCAATTGCTCGCGATCAACGGTATGGATACGATTCGGCGATTCCAATTGAAGCGTATGCCTCACGCCTGCCTGCAATCGATGCTGGGAATGGAATAGTCCCCCTTTGAAAATAAACACATCCCCGTCCGTTTCCGGTATACAGAGAGTGACACGAATCGTAGGAGCCTCTGTTACGAACCTAATCTCACACCCGCTGACTTCTTCAGACACAATACGTCCTCGGTCCCCCAGTGCATGGCGGACATGCTTAGGAAATCGATATAACTGTAGTTCTCGCGTCGTTGGATGCTCCTCTACTTCTGTCACATTATGTAAATATACGTGTTCTCTAATCATTTTGTTTACACTCCTTATCTAAATTTGAAAAGCATGAGTACGCTGGTTGAATGCGGTATTGCGAGAATGCCCCAGAATATTTCTATTTAATGGAAAAAATGCAGTTATTTTCGGTAATTTGAGTTGGATATTTAATTTAACTGCAAATATGTAGTTAAAATTGCCTCATTTTCCATCTATTCATCTATTCATCTACCTTACACCTAATAGGAAAAGGGTAAGCTTCGCTTACCCCTTAACCGCAAACATATAAAGACAAATCAGGTCGCTAGCAAAGTTATAGTTTCACTTCTGATCCCGTACGCGCTGATTCATAGATAGCTGATAAGATTTGTATCATATGTAAGCCATCCGCTGGGGTAATAATCGGTTGATCTCTGCCCTGGACACAATCAATAAAGTGATGCAAATGCTCACCGTGACCGTGGTTGTCCTTCGCAAGCTTTGGTGAAATGTCACATAAAGTGCCTTCAATTTCCGTGAAAATCTTCGTTTCCCCGCGTTTAAAAGTGAACCCTGCTTTGGTTCCTCGCAATTCAACAAAATTCATCTCTTCTTCGATATTCGAAGCCCAACTGAATTCAATTTGGAGTGTAGCTCCATTGTCGAAACGAATAAATCCAGTAGCCAAGTCCTCCACATCGTAGATGCCTTGATCTAATTTCTCACCGAACTGACTATGTGCCGAATCACTTAGGGAGGTATCGGCAAATTTGGTGTAAGTGGCTCCCACTACGGAAACAGGTTTTGGATTGCCCATAAGCCATACAGCTACGTCAATAAAATGTACGCCGAGATCAATCAGAGGGCCTCCACCAGATAATTCCTTGGTTGTAAACCATCCGCCTTTACCTGGAATTCCTCTGCGTCTCACCCAGCCACAACGCCCCGTATAGATATCTCCGGCATGACCAGCCCCTACGTACTTGTGAAGGAATTGGATTGCTGGCCGAAACCGATTATTCCTCATCGTCATCAGCAGCTTGCCAGATTTCTCAGCAGCAATCGCCATTCGACTCGCTTCTTCCGGTGAAATAGCATCCGGTTTCTCACAGAACACATGAAGTCCAGCTTCAAGAGCCGCAACCGCAATATCACTGTGGAATTTATTTGGCGCACAAATGTCAACCGCGTCCAATTCAGGATGATTAGCCAACATTTCTTTATAATCCGTATAATAATGCGGGATTCCCCATTGCTCAGCTTGCTGTTTCGCTCTATCGGCAATCGGATCGCAAACGGCAACGAGCTCGATTTCAGTGTGCTCAGCAAGAACCGGCGCATGGGCAACTTTGAAAATATTACCTGCTCCTGCGATACCTAATTTTAACTTGTTCTTCATCTTGTATGGCTCCTTTTCATTCCTAGATTCGTCGTTTCGACCTCACCATACAAGGGAAGCTAGTCACGAGGCAATATTCATTTTTCTTGTATACAGGTAAAATATTTTCTCGCGCCAGTATATGATTTTCAAATCACCTTATGCCTAGGACCAAATTATAATATGACCTTCATATTCCCTTGACATTCCCCGAACACTCCCTTGCTACGCTGTAGCTAAACTTGGAACTACAGGAGGGATTCATATGCGTCTCGCGTTGTTTACCGACACTTTTGTTCCTCAAATGAACGGCGTTGCTCTCACACTTGGACGTTTAACGGATTATTTGAATCGAAGGGGCATTGAACATCTTGTATTTTCACCAAAAAGCACCGCTGATATGGTTTATTCTGAACCCATTCGCCCTGTAACGAGCATTCCTTTCTTTCTGTATCCCGAATGTCGTCTTGCCTTACCGAACCTAGCTGCTATTCGCACAGAGCTTGATCGTTTTGGGCCCGATCTTCTCCACATGGCAACCCCTTTTAACCTTGGATTATGTGGTCTGCACTACGCTCGCAAACACCGTATTCCGCATGTGGCCTCTTATCATACTCACTTTGATCGCTACCTGGCTTATTATCATATGAAAGCTGCGATCCCCCTTTATTGGAGTTATATGAAATGGTTTCATCACTCCTGTGATGCTACCTTCGCTCCTTCTCGCGATACCTTAGACATCTTGCAAGAGCAAGGCATAGATCGCTTGCAGCTATGGACGAGAGGCGTAGACTGCACTTTATATTCACCAGAGAAGAATAGCATCAGCGTTCGTGAACGATATGGCATTACAGCTCCTTGCCTCCTCTTATATGTAGGTCGCATTGCGCCTGAGAAAGATATAGATACCCTAACTGCAGTTATGAAATTGTTGCCAGACTCTGTGAAGTCACAAATGCATTGGCTTATTGTTGGGGATGGTCCACAGCTTCAAGAACTGCGTGATTCTGCTCCTTCGAATGTCACCTTTGCCGGATATAAAAGTGGTGAGGAACTCGCTCAGATCTATGCTTCTGCTGATCTCTTCGTCTTTCCTTCGAGCACAGAAACGTTTGGCAATGTCGTACAAGAAGCTATGGCCTCAGGGCTTCCCGTCGTAGCAGCCAATAGCGGCGGCGTTCGAGAAATGGTACGTTCCGGAGAAAATGGGATGCTATGCGCTCCGCGTCAACCGCAATCCTTCGTTCAAGAAATTATCGCTTTGGTAGAAGACAATGACCGGATGGCAAAATTACGTTTCAAAGCGAGAGAATTCGCTCTCGGTCGCTCGTGGGACGCAATCTTTGATCAATTGCTTCATGATTATGAGATGATCATTGATTTTCGCCGCATCGGTAAGAAATCTGGCTTCTATTCGGCTTGAAGGAGGAAACCACATGAGATTAACGATTATTGGAACGGGATATGTTGGATTAGTAGCTGCAGTATGCTTCGCTAAGCTGGGTCATTTCGTCACTGCTGTCGATCGGGAACCTATCATTCAGGACCTACGTGCGAATAAATTAGCCATTTGGGAGCCTGATCTGCAGGAAATGCTAGAGGCATGCCTTCGCGATGGCCGTTTGTTCTTTGACACCGATATCGTTCATGCAGCGAAGGGTGCTGATGCGCTCATGATTGCCGTTGGCACCCCAACAGGCGAGAATGGACGAAGCGATCTGAGTCAAGTTGACAATGTGATTGCGCAATTAAAGCAAGCCGCAGACGTCTGTCCTCCGTTCATCATTATGAAAAGCACCGTACCCGTGGGCACTTGCGATGAATTAGAGGCGAATCTCCATGCTGTTGGTCTGCATACGGAAGTCGTGTTCAACCCGGAATTTCTACGTCAGGGTAGTGCGATTAAAGATTTCATGAACCCGGATCGCATCGTTTTTGGTTGTCATTCACATCAAGCCAAGGAGACACTTCACCAACTATACCGTGGGATTCCTGCCCCAATTCAAGTATGCGATCGTCGCAGCGCAGAGCTGATCAAATATGCGTCCAATACATTCTTGGCCATGAAAATTTCTTTCGCCAATATGATAGCGGACATCTGCGAAGGCTACGGTACAGACAATCGCCAGGTTATGCAAGGCGTAGGCGCGGATCGCCGCATCGGTCCACACTTTTTGCAAGCAGGCATTGGCTATGGCGGCTCCTGCTTCTCCAAAGATTTGCAATCGCTGCTGTCATCCGGCAAGGCGATTGGCCGCTCACTTCCCTTATTGGAAGCAACTGCTCAAATCAACGAGGAACGAATTCCACAATTGTTGGAGAAGCTGATAACAATTTGGGGAAATCCACGCGGTAAGCGTCTTGCTGTGCTCGGCGTTTCTTTCAAACCCCATACGAATGATATGCGTGATGCACCCTTCCTCACACTGCTGCGATTATGTTACCTGTATGGCATTGAGGTGCAGACGTATGATCCTGTCGTCCAACAACACGGACTAGATCATGTGAGCCAGATGGACACCGCTTATGACGCAGCTGCAGGTGCACATGCCATTATCATCATGACCGAATGGCCGCAATTCGCAGAATTAGACTGGGTTTCCATGGTTGGGCTTATGAGCCAGCCAATCCTACTAGATGGCCGTAACGTCTTGTCCGATAAGGTTGTATCGAGACTAATGGCAGTGGATAATGCCATCTATATTCCTGTGGGAAGACCGATGAAACAAGCTGCGAAACATAGATCCACTGCGCCGCAGCTTTATTAGATACTCCCTCAAATTAGAGCGTCAATACACAAAAAACCAGCAACCTTGGACATTCGTAAAGTCCTTGATTGCTGGTTTTATTTACTTCCTGTCACCTGGATACATAAATCTGATTGCATGAGGGAATTTCGCATTAAAATAACTATGTAAATGCAAGCCCTCAGGATCTGTCTCAAGACGAATACATTCGTTACCGCCCGGAATTTTCTGCGATAATAACTCGTACGCTTTTCTCGTATTCGGTACCATATATTGCTGTATTGTCGCTCTCCCCACCCCTTCTTGCTCTCCTACATACATATAGAACCGCATCTCAGATTGAGTGAACGCATGCCCTTCAATGAAATCCATTATATTTTCATACCAGAGTGAAGCGGACATAAGAGCGAATCGGCCGAAATATTCGGGCTTCTGAAAAGCAGCATATAGTGAAACCAATCCTCCAAAGGAAGCGCCAGTTATACCTGTTTGAGCTGCATCTTCTATGATCCGATAATGTGTTCTCACATAGGGAATGATTTCTTCCGTAACCATTTTTAAATACATATCAGCTTCACCGTCATAGAAACCACCGTCATTCATCAGATTATCCGCTCTCCAAGGTGTGTATTCCCGATTGCGATCCTGCGGTTCAATACCGATGAAAATAACTTCTTCCGTTACACCACTTGCAAAATCAGCTTCAAGTTCAGCCATCGAATCTACGAAAAGATAATTCCCATCTTGCACGATGATGGACGGAAAACGTCTTGATTCATCCTTGCTGTAGGATGGTGGTGTATAGACATAAATCGTACGATTTGCGAATTCTAACGTGTCCAACGTTCCTTGCAACTTCATCATCTCCAATTGTGATTCATCTCATCAACATCTCATTGATAATCATTATCATCAGAAACATGTTAGCATAGGATTGATTTTCTGTCCATCTTGGCAATCTCGAGAGTTCAGTTTCTCTTTCAAAAAACGGTAAAACTGTCCACTCGCATAACTTAATGGAGCTGATTTATACAAGAGCCCCGTCAACATGTCTATGGCTGCGCCACTCACTGGAAGCGCTTTGGTACCACGAGGTAACGGATCAAGTACAATCTCGGGCACGAGTGCAAAGCCAATTCCATTTTCCACGTAAGTTTTCAATGCGGTCATACTGCCAATCTCCATCGTATCTAGGCCTACATAGCCTAACTCTTGAAGAATCATTTCAAGCTTCTTACGATATGGACATGTAGCTGATGTTATTAATAGACGATGCCCTTGGAATAGACTCGGTTCAAGTTTCTCATACTGACTTAGGGGATGCTCTTCAGGGATTAGCGCTACAAATCTCTCTGAAAATAATGGATGAAAATAGAGATCGGTTCCGATTTCTGGTGCCGAACAGCACGCAAAGTCGATATTGCCATGTTGTAATGACGCGATGAGCGCTGGCGTGCTCGCAATTTCGAGCGATACACGAATTCGCGGGTACAACGTCATGAACTCTTTTAACAATTGCGGTAAGCGATAACTCGCCGTTGGTTCGGTCAACCCGATTCGCACGTTCCCCACTTCACCCAATTGCAGTTGGGATATGTTCGTTTGCAACCTCTCCATCCGATTAACAATCTCCAAACTCTCCTCGTAAAATAATTGACCTGCTTCCGTTAATCGGATTTTCTTACCACGCTCTAAGAGTTGAATACCTAAATCGATTTCCAACTTTTGAATTTGCATCGTCACCGTAGATTGAGCATAGTTCAGCTCCTCAGCCGCTTGATGAAAACTGCCATGTTTCACAATCATATGTAACGTTTTTAACGTTTTAATATCCATCGCATGCTCCAATCCAATAGTTCAAAATATTTGAACTCATTGTTCAATATCTTCAATTATACAGAATACAGATCAACCATTACAATGAACGTAGATATGCCATTCAGTAAATCAGGAGGAGATTCCCATCCAATTCGTTAATAAAGTAGCACTCGTTACAGGAGGCGGTACGGGTATAGGAAAAGCGGTCAGCTTCGAATTAGCTAAGCGAGGGGCTGCGGTCGCAGTGAACTATTCACGATCGAAGGCGGAAGCCGAGGAAACCGTTCAAAAGATTATAGACGAAGGTGGTCGTGCGATAGCCATACAAGCTGACGTTTCCAATAACAACGAAGTCATCGAGATGGTTCAGTCCATTGACTCTTCTTTGGGAAGCGTTGACGTATTGGTTAATAATGCAAGTATTACACATCATATTCCACTCTATGATCTTGACGCTGTAACGGAAGATATATGGGATGAATTATTCGATGTAAATGTGAAAGGAATGTTCTACTGTGCAAGAGCTGTTGCCCCCATGATGAAAGCAAGCGGACAAGGAGCGATTGTGAATGTAGGCAGTATAGCAGGATTAACCGGAGCTGGTTCATCTCTTCCCTATGCAATTTCCAAGTCCGCTGTCCACGGTTTAACCAAATCGTTAGCACGAGCGCTCGCCCCCCACATTAGGGTGAATTGTGTCGCACCAGGTGCAGTAGCCACTCGTTGGTGGGCAGGAAGAGAAGAACGCATGCAGAAACTAGCTCCTAACCTGCTGCTCCAGCAAATTGCAACGCCTGCAGATATCGCTCAGTTTATATGTGCAGCTTTGGAGCAGGAAGCCATGACTGGACAAATCATTACCGTTGATAGTGGACAAACGTTGTAAGCCAGACATACAAAAAACGTTCATTGTCAAATGACAAAAACGTTTTTTGGCGTATCTACAAATATGCCGAAACCAAATGTTCAATCTGATTCCTAACCTACTCCACAGCTTATGAAAGCTTGAAGCTTATCTTCCACTAACAGGATATGATGATAGTCAATCTGATAGTGGGCAAGCCATGCCACTAAGTTCACGTATAATGTTCCGGGCAACCATCTCTGGCTCCACTAGCTGACCATCTTCATACTGTTTTCTAAAATAAGTCACTAACTCGAAATCGCTTTCTCGCGCTATTTGTTGCATCCCCGTATTCATCATGCCAGGATCAATTGTAATAATATGTACAGGGTTTTCTTTCGTTTTTTGTTCCATAGCCACACATTTCGTGAACATGTTCAGCGCAGCTTTGGTCGAGCAGTAGACACTCATGTTGCTTGCTGGATACTGACCTGATCCGGATGAAATGTTAACAATGGAACGTTTGGCTGACCATTTCGCAGTTTCCTGCAAAAAGCTCGAAGCAAGTACAATCGGTGCTGCTAGATTCAGTTGAATGGATGCCTCGATTTCCGTGACTGAACAGGCTTCAATCGGCTTAATCGGCGTTACCGTTGCCGCGTTGTTAATTAGGGTTATTGATTCAACTGTTGTTGCATCAATCGACGCAACCAGCTCTCGCAAGGTTACTTCGATCGTATGTACTTGAGTAAGGTCAATCGCTATAAACTTGTAATTTGCGTGTACTTCGTTCGCTAGCCGTTCAATTTCTTTATTCGCCGTTCGAGATAACCCGAATACCAGCGTTTCTTTGGACAACAGCAGCTTTGCTAGCGCTGACCCTAACCCGCTTGAGGTTCCTGTAATGATGTAGATGTGTTTACTCATACCTTGCATCCTCCTTAATAAGTGATCACAGGATTCATTACCATGAACGTTAGCACAACCTTGTTATCCTTCTTAATTCGGTAACCCGTATTTAATTCCTTTTTCCACCAAAAAAAGACCACCGCGAATTCACGCAGCAGCCTCATCATATCTCATTTCACGTCTACAAACCAATCTTAAAAACGGCAATCTCTGGCGAACACGCCACACGAATCGGTAACAATCTTGAGGTTCCTAAACCTCGATTAATATAGAAATGCTTACGGTTATCGATACGTTTGAGCCCTACGTGATAGTTTTTATATGCACCAATCGTTCGACCAAATAACCTAATCTGTCCCCCGTGCGTGTGCCCGACGAGTAATAAATCATAGGGAACGTTCTGCTTTAATACAGTTTCAATAATACTTGGAGAATGAGCTAGCATAATGACGACGTCATAACATTGGAGCTTCTCAGGTGATATATGTAGCCGCTCTTTGCCATACAAGGAGTTGTCAAATCCATAGAACAACCACTTCTTATCTCCGATCATAACAGGGAAATCAAGGTTAGATAACACGGTAATATTCGCATCTTCAATCGTACGAAGAATTTCCTCGTAGTCTTGATCCGAACTTAGTTGCAGACGGGACTGCACGATCCCATAACGTTCATGATTACCTGGAACAAATAATAAATTCTGGCACTTCATCTGGCGAATTTCGTTCAATACTTGGTCCAGTTGCGCTTTGGTAGACGCCAAATCACCTGTAATCATTACATAATCAGGGTTCACTTTATTCACTAGTGTACTCAAGGAACCATTGATGAAACGGGTTTGTCCATGCAAATCAGAAATCTGTGCAACAGTAATATTCTCATGACTTGGGTCACCTAGTTGAGTATAGGAATACTTCACCCACAAGGTACTATATACGATAAATAGTGCTACTAGCACTACTAGGACTAGGACAACTAGGATGCCAACCATCATCATCACACCACACCAACCTCCGTTTCTGAAGGACATTCCTGCCAATATACCTCTTTTTCAATGTAAATGCCACTTTTGCGAGATATTACCGGCAGGAATGGAGCGGAGAAATAAAATTAGCTCTTTCCGAATAAGCATGCCTCTTCTTATAGCAAATAGTCCGAAATCGGACTAATCCACCTCGGCGAGATACGCTGCTAAGTTAATGTACAAATACAAAGCCAGCTGCGTTAGCAACTGGCTCTCTATTTCAAGATTTGATAAACACCGTTTTGATATCGGTGTAGAACTCAATTGCCGCCTGCCCTTGCTCCCGTGAGCCCGAGCTGGACATTTTCACGCCGCCGAATGGGGCTTGCAGCTCCACGCCTGCGCTTTCAGCATTGATGCGAACAAGGCCTGCATCGATATCGTTCATGAAAGCCAGCATTTTCGAGAAGTCTCGCGTGAAAATCGACGCGCTAAGTCCGAACTTCACATCGTTCGCAATACGAACGGCTTCCTCGAAGGAATCCACTTTAATTAAGGCGAGAACAGGTCCGAAAATTTCTTCCTGAGCGATAGTCATTGAGCTAGATATGTGTTCAAATACAGTAGGTTCAATGAAAAATCCTGCATCTAAGCCTTGAGCTTTCCCGCCGCCACATAGCAAAGTGCCGCCCTCTTCAATCCCTTTGGCAATATAGGATAGAACCGTATTGTATTGCTTCTCACTTGCACAAGGTCCCATCCATGTAGCTGCCTCTATACCAGGGCCAAGTCGGATCTCTTTAATGCGCTGAAGCAGCTTCTCTTTAAAAGCATCATACACTTCGCTCTGTACGATCACTCGACTCGTTGCTGTGCATTTCTGCCCTGTTGAGCGCAAGCCGCCACTCACTGTTGCTTCAACCGCGAGATCTAGATCTGCGTCGTTGACTACGATAACTGGATTTTTACCACCCATTTCCAGTTGATACTTCGCGCCTTTGGCGAGTGCGCGCTGTCCAACTATTTTTCCAATGCGATCCGATCCTGTAAAAGTAATTCCGTGGATGTCCGGATGATCTGCGATCGCTTGCCCAATCACATCTCCTTGACCCGTCACCATATTGACAACGCCGGCAGGAATTCCAGCTTCTTGGAAGCACTCCATGACGAGTGCCGCTGTAACTGCGGTTTCTTGAGCTGGTTTGAACACGATTGTATTACCGAAAATTAGAGCGGGAGCGATTTTCCAAATCGGAATAGCCACGGGAAAATTCCACGGCGTAATTACACCAACAACGCCTAAGGGAACGCGTGTTGTAAACATGAGTGCCTCACTGTCCGTCGAAGGAATCACATCACCTATCTTCCGCATGCCCTCGCCAGCATAATAGCGAAGAATCGCGATGCCTCTTGCGGTTTCACCCTTGGCTTCTGGGAATGTTTTTCCCATTTCAAGCGTCATCATGGTTGCAATTTCATCCAATCGGCGCTCCAATTTATCTGCAACCTTGTACAAATACTCGCCACGCGCTGCACCGGATAATTTACGCCAAGCATGTTTCGCCGCTAACGCAGACGCCACCGCTTGGTTCACATCTGCAAGGGTCGAATTCTGCACATACCCCACAATCTCATGCCGGTTCGCGGGATTTATACTTTCCTCTACTTCGCCGCTGGATGAAGACATCCAGACTCCATTGATATAGTTCAGATATGTTTTTATTTCCCCCATATTAATCTCTCCCGCCTCTGAACTCCGTTAATGCCGCCAACAACGCTTTTACATAACCAATGGCATAAGCCCAGCCAACCCAATTCATTTTGGTTTCGGCACTGCGATGCGGTGCACGATCCATTTCGAGCGACGTGATATGATCTGGATTTATGCAGCCGTTATAACCAACTTTATGAAGTTCGAGCAATATTTTGGCCATATTCATATGTCCGTCATCCAACATCGCCTCTTCGAACGCTCCAGCGGTTGCTAGACTACCCCGTACATTCCGGAAATGAACCAGAAAGATTTTATCCTTACGACCATACTGATAAATTTCATCAAGAACGAGCGGCGTACCACCTGCTTCTCCCCTCGTACCTACACAGTAAACTAGACCTACATTTCTGCTAGGGAAACTGTCGATGACCCGATTCAAACCAAGGCCACCGAATGGCGTGTTATGGTAAGGCGTGTCAGATGGATGCACGGCTAACTTCATGTCATACTCTTCAGCAAGAGGCACCAGTTTACCGAATACAGCATCAAAACGCTTCCACCAAGCATTCAATTGCTCCACAGTGGGAGGTTGTTTGTCCGGATTGCGTTTCAGGGACTCCCCGCGCACTAACGCGCCACCTCGATGTACAGCGGTATATTCCTCCGCCATATAAGGAAAGACATCACCTGCAAAACGCTGGCGTACAAGCGTAATCCCGGCTTCGCCGAAAGTTTTGATCGCTTGGCTAACATTCTCCAATTGAATCTCAGAACCAGGCTCCTCCAACATAAAGCTGGTCGACATATCAGGCAGTGTAACCCGATTAATTTCCATCCCGTGTGAACGAATTCTGCGTTTTAACTGTAAAAGTTTATCAAGGTCTGGGAAACCTTGCTCACGAACACCTGGGAATGAACCACCCTGCGTAAAATCGATGCAGTCAACGCCAAGTTGGCACATTTGTCTTAAATCACTATCGGATAATTCACATGTGGGCACTTGTATGGATACTTTCATCATGGGATATTTTCCTCCTACCCGTTATTGGTGATTGCAACCAGATCATAACTTCGTTTAATAATGGATTCCAACCGTATGAAATGCTCACGTTCCACTTGAACCAGCGGAGTTCGAACTTCCAGACCAACCGGCAAACCAACAATGTTCATGCCTGCTTTAATTAAAGAAACCGCATACCCTTTGCGCAACTGACGAATCCGATGGATGGGCAGAATCACTTCTTGGTAGATGGAGTTGACCATCGCTTGATCTCCAGCAACCAAACTGGTATAAAATGCCCTGGATACCTGCGGAATATAGTTGGAAATAGCCGATGAATAAGATAGATAGCCTAGAGCTGAGTAGGCAGGCATTGTTAATTCTGCAAGTGGCATGCCATTCATCCATTGTAACTTGGAACCGATTGCTTGTACGAATTCAATGTTTAGCTCGAAATTGCCTAATCCATCCTTGAAACCAATAACATTAGGTATGTTTGCCAGTTTCTCTAATGTATTTAGGGTGAAAATTGCGTTATCACGCTGATAAATAATAACAGGTAAACTTGTACTTTGTGCAAGTGTTCGATAGTAGTTAAACAAACCCTCCTGCTCGGGTATGATCAAATAAGGCGGAAGGAGCAATAAACCGTCTGCACCTAACTTCTCTGCAAGTTGTATGCGTGCCACTGCTTCTCGAATATTGCCTCCTGCTCCAGCAAATACAGGTACTCGGCCCGCAACTGTCGCAACGCCCACAGACACGACTTGCCCATATTCCTTCATATCCAAGGATTGATATTCACCTGAACCTGCGCATACGAATACAGAATCCAACCCATTTTCCACTAAAAACTGGATATTGGCTTGTAATGCCTTCTCATCGACTTGCTCTTGACTATCAAATGGTGTTACTGGAAAGCCCATGATGCCTGCGAGCGAAATGTTTACCTGATTTCCCACAACGAACAACCCCTTTTCAAGTTCTTACTTGCTTATGAATGTAAGTATAGAAAATGTAGGCGTTTTCGTCTTTGTAAAAACATGCCGCTTTTTTTCAAAAAATCCATGCTATAATGGTCTTCAATCTACTTGAGAGGAGCCCTCATGCGTGCTGAATCCATCCATTTATACGCGGAGTAACCTATATCTCAACCAAAACCTGGTACAGTTGAAGGGTGCGACCGCCTCCATCTTCGTTCACTATTGGGGTGCGAAACCGCAGCATAAGGGCAATCGTCCACATACACACTCTTTTTTTGAAATTTGCTACGTCGTCGAGGGCGAAGGACATTACTTTCATGATGGCATCACCTATCCCTTGCGGCCAGGCACACTCTATTGCTCGAAACCCGAAAGCCGCCATTCTATCCAAAGCGATGACGGCATGCTGTTATTATTTTTTGCATTAGAACCTGTTTCTTCTGAGTCTAGTGATGCTTTTATGCAGGATTTTAGCCAGCTGTGCGCGTATCCTCATCTGTTTATTCCGAATGCCGAGAGAACAGCACCTATGCTTATCTGGCAAGCTCTGCTCATCCAAGCTTCGGAGACAGGCGACCGCTATAAAGAAACTATTGAGCAACTAGCCTATACGTTGGTTATCAGCTGCATCTCTCTGTTTCTGCAACATTGCCGGTCTGGTGATACATCTTCCGCTACTTATGACAGGGAGCTGCAAGGAACGCTTAAGAAGGTTAAAGCCTATATCCAGGACCATCTTTCTCATAAAATGTCACTGAGTGACGTAGCCCAGAGCCTGCATTTGTCCGAAAGACAGCTTTCCCGTCTGATCTCGGATGAATTGGGGCAAACCTTCCCGTCCATTGTGAAAACGGAAAGAATTAAACGGGCTGCCTATCTCCTAGGGTACACCGATATCCCCTTAAAACAAATTGCCGAGGATACTGGTTTTGAAAGCATCCACTACTTCACGCAAGTGTTTACCAGAGAAATAGGAACACCGCCGAGTCATTTCCGCAAAAACTGTCTCAACGCCGAAGCTGTCGATGCTTGGATTCATACTTATTTAGCGCAGGTTGCGACACGTTATCAAAAGAATCGGTTGGTGCCGGCGAATGAGGGGCGTATGTTAGAGTAGCACCCCCCCTCCAGCGTGTCATTTTGGTGAATAACTGGAAAATCTACAGCTAATCATGCGTTAATCGCTAACTTTTGGAGAATAACTGGAAAAACTCCAGCTAATTTCAACCAATTGCACGTTTATCGTGGAAAAGGTGAAAAATAACTGGAGTTTTTCCATCTAATTGGTAATATCAGCTATTTCATGAGAAATTAACTGTACTTTATACAGCTAGTCTCATCTGGTCTGGGGGCGTTGGGCTAGGTAATATGTGCGTAAGGTGCCTTGTCCCCAACAAGATTCAAGCGGATACCGTGTTCCAGATACGCTTTCAATCCGCATAAAACAATCGTAAACCCTTCCGTTGAATCAAGGGCTTGTTTGACTTTTTCATCAGCACTTCCACTGAAACCGGAGTCTGAAATAGTTACAAAAGTTTCATTAGCTCCTTGTTCAGTAAAAGTCCACTCGACCAAGGTGCCCCAATCTATCAAAATGCGCTTGTTTCGCTCGATTTCTTTGACATCGACCTCCGCGGTTGCCCCATACATAGCCCAATGCCATTGCACGTGAGATCCAGCCTCTAATCTGCCAGTTCCGTGTGTAAACCAGAATTCCGACGTAATATCAGGATCGATCAAAGCTTCATACACCTCTTGTACTGGTTTACGAATCAACATTTCAACTTTGACCACCGGATCTTGAAGAAGTTCAGTCATCTTCCATGCCTCCATGAATTACCTGTTTCCCACTATCATAGCACAGGATGATGCCCAACCAACAATAAAGCAGTTCCCACAGAAGCATTCTCCGTGAAAACTGCTTTATCACTCTACTTTATCTACCTACTTAAGCGAAATGATGGCCGCAGGACGAACAGAACTTAGTATCTGCCGCAACGACTTTGCCACATTTGCACTCTTTTTCATTCCGAACCTCGGCAATCTTCTGCTCAAGTTCACTAATCTCTTGATTGATTTGAGCGATACCTTGGCAATACTCCGACACGTTCGCTTCCACCTGTGTGTAATCCCCGGAAAGATAAGACGTGTACACCGATTCACCAATAATTTTGTAAATTTTATCTATTTCCCGCTCTTTCAATGAAACTTGTGTTTTGAATTTCGTTATCTCGACGGTTTGTTGTGCTTTTTTCGCGGCTTCAGACGCCCCTTGCTTGACTTTATCAAAAAATGACATGCCTTCCACTCCCCAGCCCTTATAGTTATTCACTTCTTATCGCATCATATGCGAAAATGTCAGAAAGTAATACCGTGTACTTGCTAATCTTGTAGGCACTTGCCATCGAGAATATGCTGCTCATAATTTGCAATTCTAAAGACGCGGGTTGTGGATTGTTTCGGTTCAGAAAAATGTGCTATATATCTTAAGTTCAATTATACTACTTTTTATAAAAATTCACAGGCTGTCCGCTTAAACCCACGAATACTGCTTCTGCGGCGCCCGAGATAGTCGATTATTTCGACTATCTCGTCGCTCTTCGCACTTGCACCACGCGCTACCTCCTTAATTCAAATCTTTCGCTTTATGTGGCTTACTATAATGGCTTACTCCGCCAGAGCCAACGAGAACCTTTCCGCCTCTATTGAAGATAATTAGTTTTCTTAACCCCGTGGTTAATAAAACGACGATCTTCGCGTTATTCTTTGTAGCTGTATACACAACATAACCACTGCTCGACACACTTGTTTTCCAATTGTTATCGAATTCTGATCGAGCAACGCGATTGGAATACACCTGATTTTCCAAATTGGCAGTTACTTTTTTCATCCTGCCTTATCCCCCTTCACATATTCTAGTTTTCCTATTATTTTATTCCATATAGCTAATTTGGATTGGATACTAGGGAAACAAACAGAAAAAACCGCTCAAGTTTACATCAACTTGAACGGTTCTGTTACCGCTATAGCCTTCCCCTCACGGAACTCGGAAGGGGTCCGATTCGTAATGGTTTTGAACACGCGATTGAAATGTCGAATATTCGTAAATCCGGTAGAATCCGAGATCACTTGAATCTTCTCATCGGAATGAAGCAGCAGTAACTTCGCCTTCTCAATCCGTTTCTCTGTCAGGAAATCTATGAAGGACTGGCCTTGCTTGCTTTTGAACAGGGAACTGAGATAAGACGGGCTGAGATAGACGATTTCGGCCATCGTATTTAATGTGATTGATTCCGCATAATGCTCCTCAACGTATCGAACGACAATTTCGACGGGGCTAGTTACCATCTTTTTCTGACGGTTTCCAATACAGATGGTGAGATCGCCAAGAAGCTTCTGACACCGCTCAATCAATTCTTTACTCGATGAATAGGAGTAAATCTCCACCAAGACCTGCTTCACATCCGTGTTCTGCAGCCATTGCTTCACAACGGCCAAGTTCACAGCCAACTCGTAGAAATGCAGCAGCATTTTGCAAATTTGTTGGTGGATGATCTCTGGATCCTTCCACTCCTTGCATAGCTTCGTCACGTAGAGACTAGCTTGTTGCTGCACATTTGCCAAGTCACCTTCTTGCACATATTGATTCAAGGAGTGCCAATCGGCCGCATGCCAATCCTGTTTCTCCATATTCATCTCAGCAACAATCTCGTTGGACAGCAAGCGATCACCGCCAATTACTAATCGATAGAGCAGTGCCAAACCTGCCTCTTTATATGATTTGGAAATAGATTCCAAGTCCTTGGCAGGACTGCCTAACCCGAAGGTAAGGGTGAAATTGGATTGCACCCGAATTTCCTTCCGAATCCGATTCGTCAGCTTTTCCATATCCCCATGGATCGACGCAACATGCTCGTAATTAATTAAAGCAACAACTTCCGTTTCATGATGAATACATACATAACCTTTGAAGCTCTCATCGAGACTTTCTTGTATAAATTGCTGAATATAGATCGAAAACAGGGATGGATTCAACTGATAATAACGCTCGTCTGTTACTGAATCCCGATCCAATTTGGCAATTAGACATGAGATATACGCATGTGGAAACTGAATACCTACATTCTCAAGCAATTCTGCCTCTCCGTGGTGAATACTTCCCGTCAGAAGACCCGCTAACACATGCTGGCGCATCCCATTCTGTACTTGTTGATCCATGCCCTGGGAGTGATTGGGTCTCTTTTCCGTTAACCATTCTTCCCGCAACTTTGCCAACAACGCATATAACTCTTCGCGCTGAAAAGGTTTCATTAAGTAATCCTTAGCACCCAAGCGTAAAGATTCGCGCGCATATTGAAAATCGTTATATCCGCTCATAACGACACAAGAAATATGCGGATAACGCTCCTTCACAATATATTGCAGTTGTATACCGTCGATTCGGGGCATCTTGATATCCGTAATGATTAAATCTGGCTGCAGTTCTTCCAGCTTTTCCAATGCTTCTGCACCATCCTTTGCCTCATCAACGACAGTCCAATCACTTTGCATATCTGTAATCATCAAACGAATCCCTTTGCGGAAAATCGTTTCATCGTCCACGATCATAATACTAGGCATCCAATTTCCTCCCTTCGTGCTGACTTTCAATAAGTGGTAGAGTTAAGGAAATCGTCGTTCCTTGCTGCAAGTTGCTCTCGATTGTTACACCATACTGATTCCCATATCGTAGGGCAATTCTGCGATGCACATTCATTAAACCGGTACCGCCTGTGCCCTCTTCGGTTGTTGTCATTTGAAACTTTCGATCAAGTAAGTTCTGTAAATGCACAGCACTCATGCCAGCGCCGTCATCTTGGATTTGGATCACCATATGATTATCTTGTTTCTTACCAATCAGACTGATGGTGCCGTAGCCATTTCCTTTATCAATACCATGCACGATCGCATTCTCAACAATTGGCTGTAAAATAAAGCGAATCACCGAATAGCTTAGCAATTCTGGCTCAATGCGGACATGGAACTGGATTTTATCCTCGAATCGAATTTGTTGAATCGCCATATACCCCGTCACATGCTCTAATTCCATATGGAGAGGAACTTGACTCTGTTGACTATTAATACTGTAGCGCAAAAGTTTACTAAGATGATTCGTCATTTTCACAACTTCTTTATTACCTTGAATCTCGGCATACATACTAATAGATCCTAACGTGTTATACAAAAAATGGGGATTAATTTGGCTCTGAAGTGCTGATATTTGGGCATTTTTCTCCCTGATCTCTGACTCATACAGTCGGTAGCCTAGATCACTGAGTTTCGAGACCATGATATTAAAAGATTGACTGAGCTGACCAATTTCATCACGACTATGAATCGGAATCGACACCGCCAGATCACCGACTACAACTTTTTTCATGAGATTTCTTAACTCGCTAATTGGATTCGTGATCCGAAGAGCAAATAAAGTGAAAATAATGATGGCTAACAGCAGACAAGCGGCACCAATACCGATAATATAATTCCTCACATAGATCGTATCTTGTAACAGAACCGCCAGCGGAACCATCTCGATCATCGTCCACCCCGTCAAAGGTGAGGTATAGTAGGAAACTAGCTCAGCATCGTTATCTTGTTTATAAACAACTGTTCCCATGCCTTTGAAATGCTTGATTTGCTCCGCATCGGGTCCATTGATTAGGCTCTTATAGATCATCGAACCTTCATTATCCACGATCATAATATTCTTCTTATCATTCGATATCGCTTCTATCTTATTACGAATAATATTCTTATCTACATCAAGCACGAGGTAAGCTAACACAGCACCTGTATCGACACTTCTTATTTTTCGGGCAAAAGAATACACTTGATTGGGCAAACCCATGCCTTGTTTATTAAACGTTCCGAGATATACCATTTTGCCCGTCTGCGAAACCTTGCTGTACCACACTTCATTCCGAGCATCACGAGGCATAAAGTTGGCTTGTTCTTCTGACATTGCGGAATACGCATTTCCACTTTTCGTACGAAACAGTGTTAGCCCCGAAATGTCCACACGTCCATTCGCAAATACGCGTTTCGCAAAATCCTCAATGGTTACGCGATCATTAAATGAGAGAGACGCATTCGACTGATCACCAACTTCCAAATACTTCATGATTTGTGGAGATTGGTATGGTAACAATGTCAACAAATTGAGTTCATTTAAGTACGTATCGATATTGGCGGTCAGTTCTTTCACCACATCCATCTGATATTTCCCTGTATTTTTCTGAATGGATGCCGAATAGCTTGTAAACGTTAAATAACTGGCTATGCCGAGTGGTACCGCTATAAAAACAGCACTTAACACGATCAACTTCATCGCGATTGGCAAATCTTTGATGAGCTGCAGCTTATTTCGCATTCGTATTTTGCTGGATTTGAAGATTCGCATTAATGATCGCTTGCGCATTTTGCAGCACCTCTTGTGGCGTGATTTGGCCCGCCATCATCTTCTCAAACTCACGCACAATCTCGTCGTTGATCGTACCTTGCCGTGGTTGATTCGGGAAATATTTCACATCATCAGCTGCACTGGCATAGTCCGGACGGTATTTCAGCTTTTGAAATTCCTCGGAAAGAACTGCTTTCTTCACAGCAGGTATGTGTCCTGCCTTCGCCCAGCTAGCACCATGTGCAGCTACCCAATTCGCGAATTTAAGCGCAGCGAGTTGCTTTTGTTTGTCTGGCTTTTCATGATACGGCAGCGAGAAGGTATGCGAATCTCCCCACGCCGCTGGATGATCGTAGATTTGTGGAATTTTGGTCACCCCGAAATGTAAATCCGTCGCTTGCTCGAACGTTCCTGTTCCCCATACTCCAGAAATTAACGTCGCTGCTGAACCTTTCACAAAGGTTTGAATCTGATCATTAATATTCGGTAAAATAAGTTTCTTCGTATATAACGAATTGACGAATTCCAATGATTTCAGCGCAGACGCATTGTCAATGGCAGCCGATTTGCCATCGTCGGTGTAGAATCTACCGCCATCCTGATTCATTTGATTATAGAAAGAATACCAAATCCAGAAGGAGTCGATTCGCACATTGGGTTCAGCTAATGGCGTCACATTCGATGGCACGCTAGCTCGGATTTTCTCCAAAAAGTCTAAGTACCCCGCTTCGCCGCTCGCAATAATTGGTTTTTCTTTCTCATCCAACAAGCCCGCGAGCCTCAGCCAATCCTTGTTATAGTACATGACTTCCAAGTGCGTATCGAGCGGGATTCCCAGATGTTTATTGTCAGCAACCGTACTTTGTAGAATTGTCGGGTTAAAATCATCCCAATGGACGCCAGCTTCGATCGCTAACGCATCTAGATCTGTCAGGAATCCAGCAGGCGCGTACTGCGAATACTTGGCCGAATGCACGATGGCGATATCCGGGGCCTCTTCGGTAACGATTGCTGTAGACAGCTTCGTATAGTAATCACCGGAGTTATTATTGATCTGCTCTATTTTCACGTGATCCTTATTCTCACTATTGTATTGCTGAATGAGCTCCGCCATAAACTGTCCATCTCCACCGCTGAATGGTGTCCAAAAAGTAATTCGCAGTTTACTCGCCATAGGCTCATCGAGCATCGGATCCGATTTCGAATCACAACCTAATGTACACGTGCTCAACAGGAGAAGAATACATAAAGCTTTGGCTGCTCCCTTACCTTGTCGTTGTCTATCGCTCACATGAATCCCCTCCTTGCCTTCGAACTATGCCTTCATTATACAAACTTAAGCAGAGGCAAGCCAATGACCTATTTCCGTAAGACATGGACATATTTTTGGATTTGTAGATGAAAAAGAAGCTGCGCGGCCGCGCAACGACTTTAGCGCCCGAAAAGGGCGCTATCTCTTTGCTGGCTCAGCTATTCGCGGCCGCGCAACGACTTTAGCGCCCGAAAAGGGCGCTATCTCTTCGCCGGCGCGGCTATTCGCAGCCGCACAACGACTTTAGCGCCCAAAAAGGGCGCTATCTCTTCGCCGGCGCGGCTATTCGCAGCCGTGCAACGACTTTAGCGCCCGAAAAGGGCGCTATCTCTTTACTTCCGCAGCCGCTCACTCCCTGCCTCCCCGATTACTCGCCGCCAGGAACCGCGATCGGCACGCCTTCCGCAATCGGGGTGCCGAAATTCGGCGTCCCATCCTTGTTCCACTGGAATGACTGCATGCGCACGTTGCGATTCCAGCCGGAGCCTTGGGTTTTGGCGGCGTGGTACACGATCCAGTCCTCTTTGCCGTCCACTGACTTGGTAAACGAGTTATGACCAGGGCCAAAAACTTGATCCGTCTTCGAGAACACCGCCTTCTCACCCTTCTTCCAAGAAGTCGGATTCAGCACATCACTGCTCATATCCGTGCTTAGGATGCCAAGACAATAGTCGTCCGTCCAGCTGCCGCTTGCCGAGTAAATCACATGAATACGATCTTCATGCAGCAAGACCTGCGGCCCTTCATTGATCGTAGGATTACCAACCAGCTCCCAATCGTACGTTGGACGTGAGATTTCAACAGGCTTCCCACTAATCGTATATGGATTACTCATAGGTGCAATGTAGAGATGCTGGCTAACATTAACAGCACCCTCCCATCCTGACCAGATGAAATAGAGCGATCCATCCTTCTTCTGCAGCGTAGTCCCGTCAATCGCCCAGCGGCCAGCTGTGTCCATCATCCCTTTATCGACATAAGCACCTTGCGGATCATCCGTCACGGATTCTAGCACGAACATACGATGGTTTTCATTCTGGCCGTCATCGGCGGCATAGTAGATGTACCATTTTCCAGCAATAAAATGTAACTCTGGTGCCCAAATATTAGACGTATTCGCACCCGTTACTGGCGGAAACCAGACGTCTTTATACTCAGCCTCCCCTAACCCCGTCAGTGTCTTGGACTTCCACACGCGGATAGAATTTCCCGTTGTATGCGTATAGTAGTAGGTACCATCTTTGGTCGTAACCCAGGGATCTGCCCCATTATCTATAATCGGATTGGTAAATGTTTTAGCTTCTTTTGTCGACGAAATAACGTTATTCGTTTCCTTCATTTGTATCTCTTCCGCTCCCTTCGTACATCCAGCTAACAGTACCAAACTTAAACAAGTCACATGAAATTTCCACATCAAAAGCTTCACCACTACGTATTCACCTCGCATCGCCTCTCTACCTCTATTGCTTAACCCCAGTTGCTGTAATGGATTGAATAAACTGTCTTTGTCCAATGAGGAAAATAATCAGTGTCGGGATTGTTGATAGCGTTGCAAGCGCCATTAATTTACCATACGATTGTGTGAAACTTCCTGTAGCCATAACCGCCACACCAGCCGTTAACGTTCTCATCTCAAGATCAGTCACCGTAAAGAATGGCCATACATAATCATTGAATACACCCATAAAAGTGAAAATAGCCAATGTCGTAACGATAGAAACCGAAGATGGCATCAAAACTGACGTGAATACTTGCCATTTATTCGCCCCATCCATGCGCGCAGCTTCAATAATTTCATTTGGGAATGACTGGAAAAACTGAATTAACATAAACACACCAAGCGCCCCACCTGAGTATGGCAAAATAAGTACATAATACGTATTAATCAGATTGAAATTACTGAAATTCAAATATTGAGGTAAGAAAGAGATAATGCCTGGCACCATCATCGATCCAACGAATAGGGCAAATAGTGTTCTTTTAAAAGGAATATCTAACTTCGCCAACGCATAAGCAGCCATCGAATCCAAGATTATGACCAGGAATGTCGCAGCGAAACCTACGAAGAAGGAGTTGAACATCCAACGGAAAATGGGAACCTCCACTGCTCCACCAACAAAAATGGTATGGAAATTGTCCCACGTGAATTCTTGCGGAAACAAATGAAATACCGGTGACATGACTTCTATATCGGTCTTGAAGGAATTGGAAAACATCCATAAGATCGGCATTATGAAAATAATTCCTAGTACGGTAGCAAGCAGCACATAAAAGATTTTCAGTGATTTCAACGTCCTCTACTCCTTCCTGCTGGTGATTTTGAATTGAATAACAGACACAATCATGATCGTTAGACCCATCAGAATCGCCATGGCTGAAGCTGATCCGATTTCTCTAGCTGTGTAGGCCGTTTGCAAAATCCCCATCAGTAATACCTTCGTTTCATCCCCTGCATTACTCATCAGATTGGGCTGAGCGAAGACGTTATATGAAGCAATCGTTGAGGTAATCAGTACAAAAATAAATATAGGTCTAATGAACGGAAGTGTAATACTCTTCAGTCGATCCCAACCATTTGCTCCATCGATTTTGGCTGCTTCATACAGATCCACAGGCACACCATTGAGTGCATTGACGAAAATGATCATATTGAATCCAATCGTCCACCATAGCGTAGCGATAACCAGCGCGAACCACACGAAAGGTGTATCTAACAGCCAGGGAACTGGATCAAACTCACGAATGCCTACTTTGGCAAGGAGTAAATTAAAGAATCCGCCTGTAACGTCGAACATCCGCTTCCAAATTACGGCCATGACTGTTGCAGAAACCGCATAGGGAATGAAATAGATCGAACGGAACAGGGATCTCAATTTATCTGGAAGTGCATTCAACAACAAGGCAAATCCAAGTCCCACGATGACTAAAAAAGGAACCGAAAAAACGACGAATTTCAGTGTAGCTTTCATTCCGATGAAAAATAAATCATTCTCTTGGGTTCCACTCGTGAATATTTTGCTGTAATTGTCGAACCCCACGAACGGATGCACGGGGTCTAACAAATTGTACTGCTTCAAACTAATGATGAACCCATAAATAATGGGAATCAGCGTAAAAGCTAAGAATGCAAGGAGATAAGGCAATATGAATAAGCTTGATGTCAGCTTTGATTTCCAATGTGATGGGGTAGGCAAATGATTTCCTCCTCTTCTTTAAAAGGGAAGACGGGTACAGGGTACCCGCCTCTCCACGTTGATGTGCTATGATTACTTCTTCATGGCTGCAGTTGATTTGGCTGCTGCATCATCTAGCGCAGCTTTTGGATCTTTTTTACCTTGAAGGGCATTCGCAAGCTCGCTCCAAATACTGTCGGAAATCGGGCCCCAATTTAATACTTTTGGTGCAAATTTCACATAATCGAATTCTTTCGCTACTTCGGTTTGTTGTTGTGTCATCGCTTGGAAAGCTGCGCTATCACGTACGACTTTGGAAGCTACTGCTTGACCGGACTCAGCCCAATCAATGGAATTGGCATTCACATATTTCAAGAAATCACCAACACCTGCAAGAACTGCAGCATCTGTTGTTCCTTTAGGAATAACGAAGTTATGGGACCCGCCAAACACCGCTTGTTTCACAGTACCTAATTGCGGAACAGGAGCTACACCATAATTAATTTTCGCTTTATCGAAGGCATCCTTCGACCATGGACCATTGAAGTGCATCGCGCTTTTTCCTTGTTGGAACAAGTTGAAATCGCCATCTGCTGCTACCGTTGGAGGTGAAACTTTCATTGTTGTTAAACTTCTCATGAAAGTAACCGCTTCTACACCCGCTGGTGAGTTGTAGGCAATGTTGCCTTTATCGTCTAAGAAATCGCCGCCATTCTGAAACAATACCGTCGGGAACAAGAAATTCTGGATCCAGAAGGTCGGCATTGCCGCTCCCCAAATCCCTTTGGAAGCATCGGTTAACTTCACTGCTGCATCAACGAACTCTTGACGGTTCGTAGGCACTTTCGTAATTCCAGCCGCTTTAAACAAATCTTTGTTGTAATACATCACTAATGGATGGATATCAAGCGGAATGCTGTACCAGTTATTGTCCTTCGTCGAGTATTCCACTGTTGCAGGAGGAAAGTTGCTTTTCTCAACGCCAACAGCTTTGGCAATGGCATCTAGCGGTTGCAGCTGATCCTTTGCAATGTATGTAGGTGTTTGGTCAAGATGCATGATCGCAACATCCGGTACACCTTTTTTCGTAGCAATTGCCGTATCAAGCAACTTATAGTAGTCACCATTCGGTTGAATGGTCATTTTCACTGTATATTTATCTTGCGATTTATTATAGTTATCCACGATTTTCTTCATAAAAGGACCATCGTTGCCTGAGAAAGGATTCCAGAAGTTCACAGTTACTTTCTCTCCGCTTTTCGCTGGCTCTGGTGCTTTCGTCGCCGCTGCCGCCTGTGTTGCCGCAGGGGAAACCGCTGCTGGAGACGTTTCTGCTGTTTTCGAAGACGAACATCCTGCCAGAACCAAAGCCATCGATAAACCTGCTGCACCCATCATCTGTAAATTTCTCATTTTTCTCATCGTCGTTAACTCCCTTCAATTTTAAACACATAATTTGTACTTGCTTATCCAGCTGAATTTGTGTCAAAATTGTAGTGAGTTGTGAATTTCGGGCAGAAATTCATTCTCACTACCGAGAGCGATTCTAAGGAGTTCCCACGCCAATGGACCTTAGATCGCTCTTTCCTTTGCTTGCCATCCCCGTACCTGTATCTTTAGGTTTCTCCACTTGCCAATTCGAATGCTGCGCCCCTCCTTCATTCCTTGCCTTAACCACAATTTAACTATAAGGTTTTCTAGAAAACGTTGCCATGACGATATTCATGAACCATTGGACATATTTTCAGATATGTGTATGCAAAGTAATCTGCACAAAAAAAACAGCATCACCCATGGACGAGAAAATAACGTCCTAGACTGCTGCTGTTTTATCAAGCCCAGTAGTTCCTATTGATCTCTATCATTACGCTCCTGCATCCTTCAATATTTGTACAATTTCTCTAAAGTTATTTCTATTAGCATGTTGCAGCGGCGTAACACCATCTCGATCGGCGATATGTACGTTCGCGCCATGGTCAATAAGCAGCCTGGCAATTTGCTGATGTTTGAGTCCACCATTGCTCAAAATGGTCACTTCAAGCAATGCAGTCCAACCCAGGTTGTTAATGTGGTTGACTTCCACATCTGTCGTTGATAGCAGCACGCTTACATTTTCAACATGACCTTTTTCTGCAGCAGGTATGAGCGCATTTCCTCCGAAACGATTCGTCAACTTCGTATCGGCCCCAGCATCTATAAGCAGCTTCAATATTTCAAGACGTCCTTCAGCTCCTGCATAAAGAAAAGGATTATCCTGCTTATCGTCTTTCAGGTTGATATCTGCTCCAGCTTCAATCAAAATCTGTACGATTACAGGATTATTAGCATGCGTTGCCGCCATGATAGCCGTCCTGCCTCTATGATCTCGCTCATTCAAGTTGACCCCTGTTTCTAGTAGTTGTAATAATCCTTCGGTATCTCCCTGCTCAGCGGCAGCAATCAATGCTTGACTCATGATAGTCCCAACCTTTCCATTTTCACCTTATATGCACATAATATTTACCGCATTATACCATTCATTCACCTGAATGATCTATGGATTGTTTGCATCCTTTTATTGCACGTGAAATGGCATCCGTTATAAAATGGCTATTAACTAAGAATGATTATGGACTGCGGGAAGAGGAGTGAGACCCAATGGTTTTTATGAAGAAATATGTCAGGAGACACTGGAAACTATTTCTAGTTGCTGTGTTTTTCGTCATGCTGGAAGCGCTTGCGGATTTGCTGCAACCAACGATCATGTCCCACATACTAGACATTGGCGTTGCTGAGAAACGACTTGATTACGTGCTGCGCATGGGCGGGTTAATGCTTCTGATTACAGCATTCGGTGCAGTCGCGGCTTCGATTCGGAATATTGTTGCCAGTCGTGTATCGCAGAAATTCGGCACAGAGCTTAGAGCCGATTTATTCGAAAAAATACAATCCCTTTCGTTTACCAATATCGAACGATTTGAACGTGCCTCACTCATTACACGACTTACGAACGATGTAACTCAGGTGCAGAATTTTGTGAATGGTCTCATGCGTATCTTTGTTAAAGCACCTCTCTTATGTATAGGTAGTCTCATTATGGCAGTAAGACTTAACATGCATCTCGCCGTGGTGTTACTTATTGTAGTTCCCATTGTCGGTGTGCTTGTGGCATTAAATTTGAAAGTCGGTTTTGCCAGGTATGTGAATGTGCAGAGAGCGCTCGATAATGTCAACCGGGTTATTCGAGAGTATTTGTCCGGCATACGTGTCGTCAAAGCATTTAATCGATTTGATCATGAAGCCGAGAAGTTTCACAAGGCTAATATAGACTATCAGGATAAGTCCATCCAGGTAACACGACTGCTTGCAATCTTTAATCCCTCGATTCTACTGACTGTCAATTTCGGTATCGTTGCTGTGCTATGGTTAGGCGCTTGGCGGGTTAACCAGCATGGGATGCAAGTTGGCCATATCGTCGCTTTCGTTAACTATATGACGCAAATATTGTTTGCCCTGCTGACGATTTCGATGGTATTCAATATGTTCGTTCGAGCCAAAGCTTCAGCTACACGGATCGGTGAAGTTTTCAATGAGATCAATGAAATGACTTGGAACGATGCTTCCCGCTTACGAATTCAACACCCCAGAGGCCGAATCGAATTTGCAGATGTATCATTTGCTTATGACGGTGGGGTTGGTAAACCGATTTTGAAAGATATTAACTTAACCTGTCTTCCGGGAGAAACGGTTGGCATTATCGGTTCCACGGGGTCTGGCAAAAGCAGCCTTGTGAGTCTCATTCCCCGCTTCTATGATGCGAGCTCTGGCTCAATTCATGTGGATGGTGTAGATATACGCGAGTTGGATCCTTCCAAGCTGCGTAATCACATTGCCATCGTTCCCCAGAACACGATTCTGTTCAGTGGAACGATTGCCGAGAATTTGCGTTGGGGTCATGAGCAAGCAACACGTGAAGAGATTGAGCAAGCCGCGATCATGGCGGAAGCACATGGCTTCGTAGCTGCATTCCCCGAAGGCTATGAAACGAAGCTGGGGCAAAGGGGCGTGAACTTGTCCGGGGGACAGAAACAGCGGCTATCCATCGCACGCGCACTCATTCGTAAACCCGACATTCTCATTCTCGACGATTGTACGAGCGCCTTAGACACGGCTACAGAGGCGAAAATCAAACAATCACTCAAGGCATTTGCCTCTGGTGTGACATGCCTGATCATTGCGCAGCGTATTACTTCGGTCATGGATGCAGACAAAATCGTCGTTATGGACGATGGTGAAGTCGTTGGCGTCGGTACACATGAGGAGTTATTGACTAGTTGCTCTATCTATATAGAGATTTGTCAATCCCAATTCGGAAAGGAGATCCCACATCATGTCAAATCCGAATGAAAGTTCTCGTCAACAACCGCCTGACGTTCCGATGATTACTGGACCTATAGCCCGTGGTGGAGGGCGTGCTCCTAAGGTGAAACCCAAAGATTTTAGAAATACTTTACGCCGCCTCTGGTCCTATATGGGAACAGAACGCAAGTGGTTGACAATCGTCTTTCTGTTTATACTAGCAGACGCTGCCTTAACTTTAGTTGGCCCTTATCTAATAGGAGTCGCCGTTGATGCCATGGCTGGCGGCCAAGTTGATTATAACGTACTCGATGTGGTATTGATTGTTCTGTTAGCAGCTTATATTGCAGACGGCGGACTTACCTTTATGCAGAGCTGGGTCATGGCAGGACTCGCACAACGCGTCGTACGGAGACTGCGGCAAACAATGTTTGCGAAGCTGCACAAGCTGCCCCTTGCATATTTCGACGGTCGCACGCATGGTGATGTGATGAGCCGACTATCCAATGATATTGATAATGTAAGCAACTCCATCTCTCAAGCAACAACTCAGTTGATGACGGGATCGATTGCTATCGTTGGATCTTTCATCATGATGCTCATTTTAAGTCCCACCTTAACGTTAGCAACGCTCATTACGGTTCCGCTCGTTTTTTTGCTAGCCAAAACAATTACCAAACGTACCAGCGTGCTATTCAAAGAGCAACAGGCACAGCTTGGTAAACTAAACGGCCATATTGAAGAAACAATTTCTGGCCTTCTCGTTGTTAAAGCTTTTAATCGTGAGCACAAAGCGATCCAAGAGTTCAATACGGTAAACGGTCGATTGTATGAGGTTGGGCTAAAAGCGCAAATTTGGTCCGGGTTTCTGATGCCCATCCTTGGTGTAATCAACAACATCGGCTTCTCTTCCGTAGCAATCGTTGGTGGCATTTTGGCCGTCAAAGGACATATCACCGTCGGTGTCATTGCGAGTTTCCTTAGCTATTCACGTCAATTCGTGAGGCCACTGAATGAGATTGCGAACACTTATAATGTGCTGCAATCTGGTGTAGCAGGCGCAGAGCGTGCTTTTGAAGTGTTGGATGAAGCGGAGGAAACCGAGGATGAACCAGGAGCCGTTGATCTGCTTAAACCGATTGGACACGTTGCTTTTCAAAATGTGACTTTCGGCTATCAGAAGGATAGACCGATTATCCAAGATGTCAGTTTCGAGACAGCTGCGGGCAGCAGCTTGGCGCTCGTCGGACCAACAGGTGCCGGCAAAACGACAATTGTAAATCTCGTTACACGATTCTATGATGCGACTAGTGGTACCATTTTAATTGATGGACGAGATATTAAGACGTATACGCGCAGTTCTCTTCGCCGAAGTTTCGGCATCGTGCTACAGGACACCTATTTATTCTCCGGTTCGATTAAGGAGAACATTAAATACGGCAACCCAGATGCAACTGACAGTGATGTGATCGCAGCGGCTAAGCTAGCCAATGCCGACACCTTTATTAGTCGGTTACCACAGCGCTACGATACGCTGCTCTCGGAGAACGGCGGCAATTTAAGTCAAGGCCAACGACAGTTGTTGGCGATCGCTCGAGTTATTTTAGCCGATCCTTCTATTCTCATCCTCGATGAGGCAACGAGCAGCATTGATACCCGGACAGAACTTCATATTCAGGAAGCGCTACTCTCTATCATGAAGGGCCGTACAAGCTTCATCATTGCTCACCGTTTGAATACGATCCGAAATGCCGATACAATCATGGTTATTGATCAAGGGAAAATCGCCGAACAGGGAAATCACAACGCATTAATGAGCCAAAAAGGAACCTATTCTCGTATGTTTTCTAATCAGTTCGTGCAAGCTAGTCATACGTCCGAATAATAACGACAAAAGAGGCTGTCTCAAAAGTCGATGTAGACTTGTTGAAACGCCTCTTTATTCGTTATTGACCTATAAATAATAAAACGACTACCCGTAAGTAATTTCACTGGAATTTCTCCATCTATTTGGAACGGATTTACCGAATTCGGATGATTAACTGTATTTCATGTAGTTAAATTCCTTCAATTGTATCGATTTTTCATATTTCATAGAATTTACCTGTAGTTTTTCCATCTAATCACGAAAATACCTCAAATTCGAGCATATTAGCTGTAGTTTTTACATCTAAATGAGATGCGGCAGTGGGACGGCCCCTTTGTTGATTGGACCACATCGATTGAAATCATCGCCTTACTCCTACTCATTCAGTCTCCTCACCATCAAATCCTCATCATAATACTGACCATTGTATTTCAATGCGTTTCGCTCCACACCATAAACGATGAATCCAAGCGATTCGTATAGTTTCTTCGCAACTTCATTCGTAGACATGACAGCTAGATTAATTTGCTCAACACCATCGATTTCAGTGACTCTCCGAATAAGTTCACTCAGAAGCTTTTTCCCTAACCCTTGACCACGCCCATCCTGAGCCACATACATGGCATACACATTGCCTTTATGAGCTGTCTTCAGACTACACTCCCTTACAAACGAGACCGATCCGATCAGCACACCACTTTCATCCACTGCGCCAAGTACAAACGTATCCTTCTTGGGTCTAATACGCTCAGCTACCATATCCAACGTAAAATGAACTTCCCGCTCATACGTTGATCCAAATGCTTCTGGATTGTTCTGCAGCGCACTTAATCTTAATTCTTGATAGATCTTTGCATCTTGTTCATCCAGAACACGAATATTCAACGGCTTCTCCTCCAAATAAGGTCATGTTATTCTGTAAAATGTCAGCGTACTCCCGCCGGATCGGTTAGATGAATGGCACCCGGGTTTACACATCTCATTCGATGTCCTCGCTATGACTTCCTGCATGACCCATCCAACCCCCGAATAGTCCTGTTACAAAAAATTTCGTAATATGCGTAAAGCCGGATTCTTGCAATAATCCTTCGATTTGCTCCTCAGGCATGAAGGATATTTTCATAATCCCTGTGTTCACCATCTCGTTGACCGTGGAAGGCGATCTCCCCGCATCCAACCAGAAGCTTCTCCAGACATGCAATCTATCCTTAAGTTCAGAGCTCTCGCGATCTCCGTACGCAGTTACAAGTACAAATGGAGCTCCTGGCTTTAACCGCGCATGAATTCCCTTGAGCAGCTCCAGCTTTTCTTGGACATTGTCGATGAAATGTAGAACCAAAATGCAGCTTGCGGCATCGAATACCGCTTCAGCTTCTGGCACATCATGTATCGTTCCATGAATGAGATTCACCCGATTAGACAAATCCAGTTGATTTGTTTTATATTTGGCAATCTTCAGCATGTCTTCAGAAATATCTACGCCTGTGAAAGTCCATGCAGGATTAGTGGGTCCCCATGCGGTAAGTTCATTTCCCCCACCTGCTCCGATAACCAATACCGAAGCCCCTTCACCACTTATTTCTGCTCGAAAATAAGATTGTACCATCCCAAATAACGCGTCATATGAGGGTATCGAAATTCGAGCGTTGATTTCATAATGATGAGCCATGTCTGAATTATGAGTATAGTTATCGTTCATATAAGGTAATCTCCATTCATGTTGCTTTTATTTACTGCAAATTCGCCTTATCCCAATTCTCAATGAGCAATTCACTATTTATTGCGATACCCGCTAGTGCGCCTAACGAAGCAGCCATAATCAGTTGTTGCATCTCTGATGCCGCATCCCCGGCACTATAGATCCCAGGAACATTCGTCTTACCAAGATTGTCAACCACAACGGTCCCCAACTCTGTCATCGCACAACCGATACTTTGCGGCAACTCGGATCCAATTATTAGTTTCGGGCCAAAGAAAATACCTGTACAAGGAAGCTGTGTTCCGTCCACTAGTTCGACATGTTGAACTTGGCCTTCCTTTGAAACTATCGTACGGATGGGTGCATCGTAGAGCGGTACATTATGTTGTTGGAGTTCTTCTCTCTCAGCATCTGACAAACCGTGAGGTCCATTCGTGCATATGGTGAACTTATCCGTCCAACCTGAGATCACTTTCGCGAAGTGAAACGCCTTCGCTCCATTCACAATGACGACGAGCGACTGATCCCTCAGCTCCCAACCATCACAATACGGACACACGAAAGCACTCTTGCCGTATACCTCGGCCAAACCGTTAATATCCAACGGAGCGTCTTTTTTACCTACTGCAAAAAGCACCTTCTTCCCTTGGAACCGCAATCCCTGAGCCGTCGTAATTTGAAAATCCCCATCGCTTCCTGTTAGGGATACAGCCGTGTCCGATGCAAAATCAACAGATGGATATGCGCGAATCTGTTCGATTGCAATCCGCCGAAACTCGCTTGGTTTGATCCCATCCCGTGTAAGGAAACCATGCGATTCGCGAGTAACCTGATTACGTGGTTGCCCTTCATCAAGAAGCAGCACATTCTTTCTAGCTCTTCCTAGTACCAATGCTGCATTCAGTCCTGCTGGTCCTCCACCGATAATTACACAATCATAGTTCAACGTCTTGTTCATGATTAAATCCTCTCCTCATTCTTATTAGAGACTTAATAGACTCTCAATATCTATAATAGGTCTAAAAAAAGGGACGGATCTTACTCCGTCTCCCCCCGCTTAACTAAATCCGCAATTTTCTTATTTCCCAAATATTGCTCCAACTGTCGTTCAGCATCCATCACAACTTGTTGAATCTGACATTCACTCCCATGATTAAAGCTGCATTCGAATAGTGAAGCAATTCCTTCAATAGCCCGAATGATATCGAGGAAGGAAATGTCCCCGTAATTATGTTTGACGCGATATCCACCGTTAGCTCCAGGTGAAGATTGGATCAATCCGGCCTTGACAAGCTTCGTCATCAATTTGGATAAATATGTCTGTGAAACGCTAAGCTTCTCAGCAAGCACTTGCACACCAACAGGCTTATCAGGTCCGGAGTGTACCAGATAGAGCATCGCATGAAGGGCATAATCGGTCGCCTGTGAGTATTTCATTTTCACACCTCGATTAAAGACTTTATGAGTCTATAATAGCGTTAATCTAAATGTATTTCAAGTTTTTATGCAAACTTATTTGTTTTTAACCCAATTGCCGATGTCGTTGATAACTTCGGACGGGATGTTAGCCCCCTTGAAGTATTCCTGAGGCGTGCTCATGGCTCCCTCGCCTTCGGTATAGAAGTGATTGAGTTTTGGGTACAGGCGATACGTAACATCATTCCGATCTTTCAGATTGTTCTTCCAGATATCAAGCTGTTCCTGCATGACTTGATAATCGCGCCCTCCCTGTAGGATGAGCATTTTTCCTGTCTGAGTCTTCGCCATTTCAGCGGGCTCATAGCTCCGTAGGTCCATAAACCAATTTCCGAGTGAATATTCTTTCGGAGGGTTGGCCGCGGACAAGTTAGGATCCTTCAGGATGGCAAACTGCCCTTTATAAAAGTCCAACGTTTGGGAAGGCATCTGTTTCAGATCTACGAGATAAGAAAACTGTTTCTCCAATAAGTCGAAGAAGGACCCTCCAGGCGCTGACATGAGCACAGCTCCAGCAATTTGCTTGTTTTTATCTGCTTCCACTAGACGCGGCATCATGAAACCTCCTTGGCTGTGTCCGAGTACATAAATCTGTTTCGGATCGATGCCTTCGGTATTGCTCATCTGTTTGACAGCGATAAGCGCATCGTCAAGCGCTTCTTCTTTCATCGTCATATTTGGCAAAAGACTGAGCTGCGCTGGATATTCAAGGCTCCGTTTGTCGTAACGCAGAACGGCAATTCCTTGTGAAGCCAAGCCTGCTGCAAGATCACTGAACGGCTTCAGCGCACCAAGCCACTCGTCACGGTCATTCGGCCCCGATCCGTGTACAAGCACAACCACAGGATGCGGTCCGTTTCCTTTCGGCAGCGTCAATGTGCCAGGTAAAGCCCAGCGACCTTCACCGATCGTCACTTCTTTCTCGCTATATGATTCCGAATTCGCATAGCTCGGCAGTTGGTAACCTTCTAGCTTCGTTGCCGCGGAAGTATCCATCAAAAAGTCATCGATTTCTCCCTCATGATTAAATCTGAGGACGAACGGTATTTCACTCTTTTCAAATGTCAGGGTGAGCCTCACATTCTCGTGCACAATGGTTTTGTCAGACGTGAGTTTGCTAACTCCTTTAAAACTTCCAAGTTGAGCTGTTGCGACTCCGAAAAATTGTTTGATAGTATCCGCGGTAGCAACTGACCCCAAATTGGCACTAAAAAACTTCGTTGAACTGTTGGATGAAGAGCCCAAAGCAGAGGCAATAAAAGCTGTCGCTTTGCCGGTGAGATCCCTTTTGTCAAAGATGATGGCTTGGGCTTGGTCATCCCAACCGATTGTGGTACCTAGTGCTTCATTGAGCGCATGAAGCGCAACATTGGTGCGTTCTTCTATGAGTTGCGCCGCTGAAGGCAATGTCATCGCCTTGCCGTCGATTACGGCTTCAGCGCTGCCTATTTTCAAGAAAAATACATGCCCGAGATACTTGACAGTTACAGACGAGTTGGTCTCGTCCCACAGCACTTCTCCACCGAGCGTTTCGACAACTGCACGTAAAGGGACGATTTGCGCTGAACGGTCCACAGCGATTTGGACTTGTGAAGCCGGAGTGACCTCCAGCGTCTTCGTTGCCGCAGCACTTGAGACAGTCGGGAGACTGACGGTTAAAGCTAGCATAGCCGAGATCACTTTTAAGGGGATTGCAGCATTCGTTTTCATAAGTATGTGCCTCCATTAGAAGAAATAAGAATATTAAAATGAGTCCATAACCTTATATTTAGACGATTGTCTAACAATCTAATAGTAACACGGTCGTTAACATTGTTCAAGTTTCAGAAAGAAAGAACTTCAGACCTTATTCATTGAACCTCTATCACAAAAAAATAAACGGAACTTCCTTTCCTCCAATTTGCGGAAACTCCGTATATGTACACGCCTTTCTCCTTGGGTACCGTCAACATTTGATTCTTGAGTTGCACATTTGCAGGGGACCTATCGTCATCTGTCCATAACTGAACACTCAATGAATTTTGCTTAGGCTTAACTCTAAATTTAATTGAGATTTGGGATTCAGGTGAGACCACAACGGGTTGCAGTCCCGCATAACGAATAAGTTCTCGGGGAGCGACCATATCCGCGCACTTTCCCCCAAGGAAACCTGACCAACAATAAGAACCTTGCGCGAAAGCAATTTTCTTATCGCCAGCCATAATCGTCGGTTTGGGTGGTTCGGACCTAAAGAAGCCCGAAATAAAATAACCCCCAATGACTAACACAGCTGCTACGAAAAAAATGGTTAACCGTTTCTTCATAACATCCCTCCAAACGATCTTCCTTATTTCCCTCTCAATTGCGCTACCGCAAAGTTGTAAAAGGCCAAAGCATCCTCACCGTTTGCGAACCCCGCTTGCGCTAATTTATCACTGCCGCCGCCTTTGCCGTTGTAATTTCCTAGATGAGCTTTGAAGAAAGCACCGCAAGCTTGTGCGTACTGGCCATTATGTGCAAATACAACTTTGTTCTCCGAACGACTCAGAAACAAGATAGGCAAATCTGTCTTTGACGCAACATTCGTCGCTAAACTCTGCATATCTTTCAAAGACCGATCGTCGAACTCTTGGGCGATGACCTCCTGACACACAGCCAACATCTCCTGCGCCAAGTATTCATCTAGTTTCTCTTTCAGCCCGGCTAACTCAGTTTGAACAAGCTTGTGCTCATGCTCCCACTTCGCAATACGGTCCATGATTTCATCTCTACCCGTATTGAATTTACTAGACAGTGCCCCTAGAACTCTCACATTCTCGTTAAATTCAGCTAACGCACGAAAGCCACATAGGAAGTAAATCCGAGTGTTGCCCTTTTGCTTCTCTGTTTTCAAAAGCTTAATCATCCCGATTTCGCCCGTTGACGAAACATGCGTACCTCCGCATGCGTTAAACTCTACGCCACTAATCTCAACAATGCGAATGTTCTTCGTCACCTTAGGTTGTTTGACAAGCGGCAACCGAGCTAACTCCTCAGGTGTAACGAAATAGCTGCTGATCGAGCGATTCTCGTAAATCTTACGATTCACCTCAATCTCAATCGCTGCCAGTTTACTTGATTCAAGATCAAGCGTCTCGACATCAATGGTGCAGTAATCCGTGCCCAGATGAAAGCTCACCGTATTAGCTTCAAATAGATCTCGGCATACCGCCGACAGTAAATGCTGACCGCTATGCTGCTGCATATGATCGAAACGGAGTTGCCAGTCCAGCTTACAATTCACATGCGTATCTTCAGGCATCCGCTCTAGCTTATGTAGAACTTCGTCCTCCTCCAGTAGTACATCCAGGACAGGAATACCATTAATCTCCCCAGCATCACAAGGCTGTCCACCACCATGCGGATAAAATGCCGTCTCTTCCAAGAGGACATAATAACCATCTTCGCGTTCCATTTTTTCAAGAATCGTAGTTTGCCACTCCTGTTGATAGGCATTTTCATAATAAAGCTTATTCGTCATGATGTGCGTTTCCTCTCTGTATGTGAAAGTCTAAGGATAAATTTTTTCTCCATTCTCGAGCATCGTAATGAACTCCTGAATTCGCTTCAGACGCGTTTCTTGCTTCTTGGCAGTATGAATGCGGAACGTAATCGCATATTTATTTTGCCGATCCAGCGTCTCATAGAATGCCTTCGCATCGCTATTTCGCTCCAATTCCAACGCAAAATCCTCTGGAATGGTTGCGTTACTTTGCGATTCATATGCCTTCTCCCACTGCCCATTCTTCTTCGCAGCTTCTATGGCTTTCAAGCCTGACGGCTTCATTTTTCCATTGGCAATTAGAACCTCAGCCTTGTCTTTATTCACTTTGGACCAAATACTTCGAGCACCACGCGGCGTAAAGCGTTGCAGCCAGGACTGCTCGTCCGCCTTTTCTTTCTGGCTATCAATCCACCCATAACACAGGGCACTTTCAAGAGCTTGATCGTAAGAAACCGTTCGAATGCGAGCTCCTTTCTTTGCGATTTGCAACCGAACGCCCGGAGAGGTGCTATGATTTATCGCAAGCCACTGTTCAAAAGCAAGTTGATCTTCGACATGAAGCAGTGGTAATTCGTTTTTCATATTCAAAAGTTTCGCCCCCCTAAAATCTACATGCTTACCTTATACCTTCATCTCATCCGTTTCGCCTAGAAACCCCAAGATTTCAAGCGCCATTTTTAAAATACCGCGATTATTCTCATAACCGTTCAAATTGTGTTCTGCCCACACTTCCTCCGCATTGTGCCAATTCACTCCGCGAATTTCCTCTGTTTGAGCTTTGAGTTCAGCACTAAGGGCTTCGACCAAATAATAGTGTGTTTCCTTCTCGACTTGTCCATGTTCGGAGTGCTCGAACTGATAATAATTGATGATAAGCGGCTGAATAATCTTGCCATCAATATTGGTTTCTTCTTTTATTTCTCGAAGCGCTGCTTGCTCAATCGTCTCCCCGGCTTCCATACGACCTTTCGCAAAAGCCAGTTTCCGATAGCGATCTTCGATAAGTAATATTTGAAAATCATCGCCAATTTGTCGGTAAACGACACCGCCTGCTGAGATTTCTTTTTTCATAATGTTCAATTACCTCCAATCGAACGCACCTCATCCCTTCTATTTTACAAATAGTGCCAACAAAAAAGCAACCAAAGCGAATAGCTTCAGTTGCTCCTATGTTACTATTTCGTTTCTTGCAGCCACAAAATGCTCGTAACCCCGCGCGGATAATACTTGCTCCCCGTAATCTCACCGGAGATAATTTGATCACTCCAGCTCCAGATGGACAAGGTAGGATGCGTCAACCAAGCAACATGGGCTGCATCTGCCCCAGCTCCCTTTTCATCCCAAGGTAGATCTAAGATTTCGCGTGCGACGAATTGGCACAAATAAATTTTGCTTAACCAGGAGTTATTGCTCGTCGAAGAAAGCTTCCAACCGCCATCCGCGAATAGGCAAGTACCTTCAACAAGGACAACATCCAGATGTTTTTTTAATGCTTCGATATAAAAACCATAAGGACCATGGATATCCAATGCCGATTTATTGCCCGTGAAGTATGGGAAAACTAGGCCTTCAATGGCTGGAATGATTTTGGAATCATTCCCTTCACCAACAACCGCAGGTATGTACCCTTCTTCCGTAACGTAAGACGTGACCGTTTGTGCACATTTCAACGCCTGCTCGCTTGCGATAAGAGCCAGATCTTCTCTACCATTTTGAGCAAAAATCGTTTCCATCGCCACGTAAGCCGCCCAACATTTGCCCGCCATATAAATATTGTTACGCGATTGTCCCAGCGAGACATCCAAACTGTCATACGTCGTGATTTCTGCTCCGCCCATCGTGCGTGTGCTGTCCAGTGACATAATCCCGTTGCGTAGTTCTGGATTCGGATGATCGCGATGCAGCATACTCGTTAAACATTTCTCGAAAATCGCAAGATTCGCTTGCAGCCATGCTTGATCATCGGTGTGAGCTACATAGGTTGCTCCGCATAAAGTCCAATTCACTAACTGCTCATGCGTCATGTGAGAGAAACAATCGTCCAAACCGTAGAGCTCATAAGCGGAGTATCCTGGACGAGACAGCGTGTTAGCTACGCCCATATCATGCGTGAACGAAATGCCACCCGGGTATTCTGTAGGATCGCCATGGAAACAAACTTTGTCTTCATAACTATACCGTTTCACGAACATATCAAGTTCATTGCGAACCGTCCAAGGATTGGCAGCTATCTCATAGAACAATTGGTCAACTGTCAAATCGAACGTGTTCATCATCCGGTATTCGCCTTCATTCACGATCCAGAATGGCTCATCATCCATATCCAGCAGTTGCGTGTTCCCATTATAGCTGCGGATCGCATGGGCAAGCATGAACTTCTGATCATCCGATAAGCGAGAATTTGCAATGTTGGCATCTGAAGTTTGCGCTAATGCGAATAATTCATTGAAATGACCTAACGCATAATGGGCAACGGCCTCAATATTCTTGAATAGACGTGTGTAAGTATAGGATGCATCATGACCTGCCGTTACAATGCCTCCACGGTGGAAACAAATGGCGAAATCATACGAACGTTTCTCACCAGGAGGGGTATCCGCGAATAAAGCTCCAACGGTACCGAGTCCGAAAGTCAAGTTTTCTGCAATTTTCATTTTCAAAATATCTTCAATACTAAAATAAAGTCCTGAACGTACATCAGGATCCTTGGAAACAATCGCCGTAATTCGGCCTTGACCTATTCCCGCGGCACCTTCCATCGTATCATCCAACCTGCGCATCGCACTGTAGGGATCTGATCCCTGATAACCGAAGAATACTCGTCTTGCTGCTGTTCCTTTGGTATTATCCACAGTTATCTTAGCAAGCACTGCGGGAACGAGCGCTAAACGTAACTCCTCATCACTGGCTGTTGTAGGATCAGGTACAGACTGAGCAGGAGATATAAGTGTGAATGTCAAATCCCCAGCTGTCCACGTATCCGTACTGACATTGAATTCTCGCCCAACCTCATCCTGTGCAAATGGGAATACCGTTTTCTTTTTTTTCGGCTTTGGATCCGGATTTTCGATATCATAACGAAGACTTTCGTCCTCACTCACATACTCAAAGAAAGGCAATGCATCATAAGTGCCTCCTTGGGTCGTTTCTAGTCCAATATATATATTTTGCTTTGGCGGACGTGCTTGTTCAAGATCGAACCCTCCGCTCTTGCCTGGAAATCCAAGTGTAAAGCTTGCAAATGCGCCGATTGGCGAATGGTGTGCATTGAAAAAGTGATTCTTCATATCAGGATAATGCTCCTCTCTGCTATTTGCCCTTATTATACAATGATCAAAACCCTGAACCCATGGGCAATATGATCTTTCATTTGGACAAAAGAAACATTTGATTCCTAGCTTTATAAGTGAGATAGTTAGGGTAACGAATAGCATATATCCTCTTCCTAAAGGAGTCTTTATGTATGAAAGTCTTTCAACAAGAATCCTTACCCGCGGGTCTCGATAATGTCGTTCATGGCGGTATGCTGCCTGATGTACAAGCATCTTTCCGGATTTTTGCCGCACATCTTCGCAAGGTTAACGCGCAGTGGTCATTCCCTGAGCATCAACATCCGATGTTTGAGCTCAATCTTGTCTTAGACGGTTCACAACGCATGCGTGTAGGGGACAAGCATTTTGTACAAAAACAAGGCGAATTAGTTTGGATACTTCCGAATGAAGTGCATGCAAGCTTAGGCGCAGTCGACGATGCCACGATGGAGTATGTGTGTGTGCATTTGGAGGTTACTGATCCTTGGTTTCGTCAGCAATTAAGTCAAATTGGGCAAATCGTTCACCCAGCTGGGAGCAAAATGGAGAGCTTACTCCGCCCAATCCTTATGGATCTCGCACAAGTAGCACGAGAAAATACCTCCAGCGGATTGAGTCTGAAATTGCAGACGATGCATGCTTCTTTTCGTATTTTCACCGCGTTAAGCGAAATATTGCTCGATGAGACTGTCGTTTCTTCTTCCCAATCAAGCGATTCTGGCTTAGCTGCACGGCTTGCAGGTTTAATCGAGGCACAAGCATCTACACTGCTGCAAGGGCAGGAAACTTTTCGAATAACACGCATGGCCAAAGAACTCGGTTATAGTCCTGCACATTGCAATCGAGTTTTTCACAAAGCATATGGGGTCTCGCCACGGCATTATTTAAGCACGATCAAACTCCGTCAAGCTAAGCTCATGCTCATAGACCCTACCCTTTCTATTGAACATATCGCCGAACAACTGGGGTACAAGGATTTGTCGCAATTCAGCAAACAATTCAAACGATGGACGAATCTATCCCCCACTGCCTACAGACATCTCTCATGGTGAGAATAGGTTGAGTATTTCTGAAGAAACGCTAAGCTTTATGGTGTCGCGTATCCTATACTCATAGATATTTCTAATGAGCTATGAGATAAGGAGCACTGGATATGCAATTAAATGGATATAAATCCTTGTGGGAATGGAACGGTAACTGGAAGGGGAAATTGGAGCAAATCGTAGAGGCTGGCTATTACGGTGTCGAGTACATACCTCCTGCCGACGCTAAGGATGATGCAAAATTTCGAAAAGATTTGGATGAGATGAACTTATCATTCATCGCACAAGTGGTGACGCGTGGCCCGAATCACATCCAATCATTTCGTGAGCAGGTGCTGCGTGCAGCTGCGCTGCGACCTGATCTGATTAATTCGCACAGCGCTGCTGATCGCATGACTGCTGATGAGCAGCTGCGATTCTTCGATGCGGCGCTGCGTGTCGAGCAAGAGATCGGGATTCCGATCGCACATGAGACGCATCGCGGGAGAGCTTTTTTCACGCCGTGGCAAACGGCGGCCGTGTTGAGGCAGTTGCCGGCGCTTACGATTGGCGCCGACTTCAGTCATTGGTGCGCAGCCTGCGAAAGCATGCCGAGTCCGCAGGACGAGGACGTCCAGCTGAGCCTAGCACGCGCCATCCACATTCACGGGCGCGTCGGCTACCCGGAAGGTCCGCAGGTATCGGACCCGCGGGCACCAGAATTCGCCGAACATGTGGAAACCTTCATCGGCTTATGGCTGTCGATTTGCCAGCACCGATTCCATGCCGGTGCTGACACGTTGACTTTCACGCCAGAATTCGGGCCGCCGCCGTATATGCCGGTACTGCCGTTCACACAGCAACCCGTTTCAGATTTGTGGGATGTGAATCTGTGGATGTTTCGGACGTTTAAAGCGCGGTTTGAGGCGAAGTTTGTGGCCCACGGTCAATAACTGTGCACCACACCTAACAGGGAATTCGAAGAGTTTATTGAAAATGGGATAAGAGCCCAGCACGCATTTGGTTATTAGTCCGAAAAAACCGAACTGCATACAAGGATTTCGACTCTGATGAGTGAATAGTTCGATTTTACCCACCTATTTAACAAGTTTCCGTGCTGACCCGCAGTAAAACGCATTTTAAGTAGGTAAAATCGAACTATTCCCGCTTATCTACGGCATCTGTCCCATTTAAGTAGGCAAAATCGAACTAAATGGAGAATACTCCTCTACTGCGCCATCCCCTGCTTTTCAGCCAACATCTTCAACTGCTCATTCCGATAGTTTAGAAATCGTGTCATATATCTTCGCAATACTACCCGCTCCACGACCCATCCGATCCAGCCTAACGGGGCCTCAAAACTTAATGTATCTTTCATTAATGTTCTGCCACCTAAATCAATGAATTCGTGTTCATGTCGCATGCTTTTGAACGTCCCCCGCAACATTTCATCAACAAAGCGGTACGGTCGAATATAATTTGAGATGAGTGACGTGTGTTTTTGCCTAATGAAGAAATGTCTCGCTTCAAAAGTAACCGTATCCCCTCCGCGAACCATGCCTGATGTTGTTCCAGCTATCGCACGCTCCTTGGTATGTGGCCATACAGTTTGCGTATGGATATCAATATCTGATGCCATGTCGAAACAAACATCTATCGTTGCTTCAATTTCGATTTGTGTGAGTATCTTGATCACTGGATGCACCTCATTATTCATTAACTAAACCTATTAGATTTTTAATTGACGAACGTAGCTTTTACTCTCTTCGATTTCAGAAAATATAAGATCCATACCATACTAACCAATCCTATTAAGATCGACACATAATACGAGTTTGGTATTACATGATAGCGTATTATTACGTATCCTAGAGAGAACACTCTTATTAAAATACAAAGGAGTTCAAACCCAATTATCATCTTATAAGTATAAGCCTGCTTAGTCATAAATAAATAAAGAATCAAAACTGATAGGAGTAATTTTATTATTGTTCCAACATCTATGATGATAAGCATCCCATTTCTTTCTTGAAAATCTCGAATAAATTGGCTAAATCCGTTAATCGTTCCCATCCCATATAAAGTCGCGCTAATTAGTAGTGTTAATAAATAAATAAGTAGCCATCCTCCGACTGGTTTGGAGTAGTTTTCTTCTGCTATAGTCATGCTATCATCTCCATCATCTATGTAAATTCCATATTACAACCTCTCAGATCCAACATCTATAATACTATCACATACAAATAGTAGATGGATTTTTAAAATTACAAAAAACAGCCTCCCACAGGGAGACTGCCATGATCTTCGATTTATACATTTAGTTACTAATAAACTCCTGTACCCACTCACCGTTATAATAGGCAACACCGATTTGAGTGAAGTTCGGGCTTAGAATGTTTTGGCGGTGACCTGAACTGTTCATCCATGCGGTCATGACGGCTTGTGGTGTTTGTTGCCCTTTGGCGATATTTTCACCTGCGTAGGAATAAGGAATACCATAAGCGCTCATCATATCGAAAGGTGAACCGTACGTTGGTGACGTATGATCAAAGTATCCGTTGTTGTACATATCTTTCGCTTTATCCAGCGCCATCGTCGTCAGTGCGCTATTGCTGGTTAGAGGCTTCAATCCTGCCTTCGATCGTTCTTGGTTGACCAAGGTAACCACTTGACTTGCAAAAGTGGACTGAGTCGGTGTTGGCGTAACCTGTGGTTTCGTCACAACGGTTGTGCCCGAGCCTCCAGGAATGTTTAGCTTCATCCCCGACCAAATCACATTGGGATTGGCTACTTGTGGATTCGCCTGAATAAGCGAAGTAAGGCTGACGCCATATTTCTGAGAAATTAACCACATGGTATCGTTCCCCGCTACGGTATGCGTTCCCGTTGCAGCCCACGCTGCGTTTGCCCCCATAAGCACACTCAAACCTAAGGCACCTGTCATAACTAGCTTCTTGTAACGCTTCAAATCAAACCTCTCCTTTTTGCGGCCTGCGAGGTTAGCTGTCGGATTCGGATCAAAGAGTAATCACCCGGTCGCACAACGCGACTTCACCCCAAAGATTGGTTCCCCCGTGCTTCAAAAAAGCTTCGGCCTTCTAAGTTATGGATCCAGCTTGGATCTCAACGATTGTAACATGGGAAATCAGTGAGATCATGACTCAAAATTTACCAACAGCATCACCAACTGGATATCTCCTCCTTTAAACATACAACTTTTCCCATCATCCTGCGTCTAATCAGTAGCTATATAAATTTAGAAAAGGGTGATGAATTTGAAAAAATTTGCCATACAATGCACGTTTGTCATTCTCGGATTCATGTTTTGGTTGTTTCCGTTACTTCCAACACAGGTTTCAGCTAGCGTATCTGTGAAAGCATCTCTGCCCTATTTTTCCGTTCAAATTAATGGTCAGAATATGGATATCGCTCATAGTAAATACCCGTTTCTCGTGTATAGAGACATCACTTACTTACCCATGACGTGGAATAACTTCCAAACGCTCGGCATTGAGTACAACTGGAGTGATGCGGATGGATTGCAAATTTGGTCCAATCGCAACTTCCCTCCGCCTATTCGTCAAACACCACTCGAACAAGATCTAACAACGAAGCGGAATGCAAACAGTTACGTTGTCCAAGTTGCTGATGTGCCGATCACAATGAATCAGATCGAAATCAATAATCGAACAGAGCCCTACCCTTTTCTAACGTATCAAGATGTAACTTATATGCCACTGACTTGGCGATTCGTTCATGATCTTCTTAAGATCGACATCCAATGGAGTGATGAGAAAGGCCTATCGCTAGTTGGCGGACAAAATGCCATCTATTCGATCATCGGTGACGATGATCATTCGTTATATTTCTACTCCTTGCTTAACGCGGACCCTTCCAAATCAATGCTGAAGATGGATAAAAGCAACTTGCAAGTACAATGGAAAAATCTCAAAGAACAAGAACAATTCATCAAAGGCCTATCCACCACACCACATCCATTAGCTGGCCAACCCGTAGAGTTGGTGCGTAAAGATCGTGATTTATACTATGGTGAGTTAAAAGTATACACATTAACAGACGCCGATGTATGGGAAGCGGCTGACTGGGGAGCCCCTGTTCATACATACAAGGCATTCGCTGCAGGCGATAATCGAACGATCTTATCCATTAATTTGACCTTGCCCCTTCCGGTTATTGGTCCAAACTATGGCTCGACTTATACATTTCTCATTCAAAATGGGAACGTGACACGACTCGAGGACTTCAATCAAAAGATTGATCGCGTCATCCCCAATTCTGATGGTACAGTATGGATCGCTTCTGACAGATTGCCTAGTCGAAATAACTATATTGGGGGAAGTGCACGCGTTGGCTTGCTCAAGCAAGATGGTACTGTCCAAATGGTAAACGGATTGCTTCATGAATCGGATGTTATGGTATTAGGTTTAACGAACCTTTCTTTGCCCAATCCAGCATCCCAAGATGGTAGTCTATATATCGTACTGAATGGTATTTCAAATAAGGACTATACTGCGCAAGACACAGCGGGGCTCTATACGCTGAATACGAAATTGGAAACAAAACGATTATCTAACTATGTTTTTGGCGACTATTATTTGGATAAAAACCGAGACATCTTCATTAAGCATCGCAATAATACGATTGAAAACTTGGCTACAGGCGAGATTCGAACGTGGTTTGATTATGAATTAGCTGCTATGAAATAAGAATACTTAGGTTGTAAATCGAAAGAGGCTATTGGATACAGATCCATTAGCCTCTTTACATCTTTCCCACAGATAATGCTTGATACTCCCACAACACATGCGTTATCTCTCGATAGCGTTCCTCATGGCATTGAATAATGACAGCCAACTCGGGTAGTTTCACTTTTTTCCGAAGCACATGTTTAAACACTCTCGTTTGTAAGAACCTCGTGATGCAATATCCTAAAATAAATCCACCAATCGCACACATAACTCCCCAAATAATCGGACCCCAATACAAAACAAAGCCAATACAAATCCCAATTACCGTAAACGCTGTGGAAGTTGCCATCCCCACCTCAAATGCAAGACTTTTCTTATTCGGATTCGAATTGTAATTATTATCGGGTATGTCCATATAATTATCCATCATGACGGTCATAATTTCATTACGAGGTACTCCCATGTTTTCCAGCACGGCCAGAGCTTCTTCTACCTCAATCGAATGCTCAAATGTACTAATAATCAACATGCGGGGCATTCTCCTTTTCAAATAACTGGATTGGAAAATGTGGGTACTTCTCCGTTAAATACTGTTTCTGCTCAATTCGAAAAAGTCTGTTATGATCAATTGCCGTCATATAGGCGTCATACATTGCGCCACAAATGACCGAAGGCATAAATAATAGCCAATGTGGGCTTAAAAGCGATGTTGATTTGGATAGATTGCCAAGTACTAGATAAAGTGCAGCTTCATGTGAACGCGACATGCTCATATAGACAAACCACCAGAACACCCCATAGAAACCTAAGCCGATTCGGTTATTGTAGAGTTGCCCTAGACCAGGAAAAGCAAAGGAACTAATCAGTGCGGCCCATGGCCTCTTGCGACCGATATTCGTGATCGTCCACGGTTTCATTAGATTGGAAGTAAGCTTGGCTCCCTCCAGTTTGGCCAGATGATATTGTTTATTCGCATGAATGGCTTTGATATAACTATCCCAAATTGAAAATAAATAAACGATAGCATAAGCAAATGCCCATCTCGGTTCAATAACTTGTGTTACCATGTCGAATTGTCCACTGAAAGAGTAATAGATCGCCTCATTAATTCCAGCAAGTGAGTTGATAGCCACTTCCCAAGCTGACAACAGGAATCCGCGAATAAATTGATGGAGCAAGAAATGTCCAAATCCTGGAAACGACGCTGACCACCACGCAATAATCTTCGGGTCCTGCCAACGCAAGCTGCTTAAACCGTCCTGACTTAATAAAGCTTGGTGCCTCCGAGGCGTCTGGGATTGTACAGTGCTCAAGTTCGATTGATTCTCCTTATCAATTGGTTTGTATAAACAAATTTTTCCCAGTATTCCATCAGACTAGTCGAATTTATTTATATGTAGTTTTAACAAATATTCCCAACATGCATGATTTTAAAACCTTACAGTGAATGTAGGATTTCACCTCTCCACGTGATTATTAGGAAAACATGATATACTAGTTCTTATTGCATACGTTCATCGGATAAAGAGAAGTTAGGAGTGATGTCAAATGTTCGACAAGACGATACGAATTGCATTAGGCACAAATAATCAAGCAAAGAGAGCTGCTGTAGTAGCCGCTACTGGCATAGAACCGATTTGTCACGCTGTTCCCTCTGGTGTATCTGACCAGCCGTTGACAGAAGACGAAACCATCTTAGGTGCCATCACTAGAGCTCGAAATGTACTTGCGGCGGAACCTAATGCCGAATTTGGACTTGGACTTGAAGGTGGACTTACCTACGACAGCGCCTACACTAGGCAGTGGTATCTCTTCTCGGTTTGTGCCGCTTGGGACGGGAATCAGCTTTTCATCGGCAAGGGTTTATATTTCCCCATTCCAAACCATATTGGCGAGAAATTAGTGCAAGGTGGAACCGAGCTGCGTCACATTATAGATGAACTGAGCTCTACGGTGGGAAGCAATCACAAAGAAGGTGCTTACGGTCTATTTACAGATGGGCGTATTACGAGGAGTGATGTTTTTCGCGATGCGGTCATTGCAGCCCTGACACCTTTTCAATCTAAGTTTTATAAGTAAAATTCGAATGATCGTATTCATGAGACAGCGAAAGAGGGCTTCCTGCCTGTAGACAATTCTACTAGCAGTTGCCCTCTTCTGTTTATTTATAGATTGGTGCAATGCGATCAATTCGATTCGTCCATATCCCACCTGAGAAAGCAGCTGGTAGCCGATTCAGGTCCTCCGGCGTGTCAAATCCGGTTGAGAACTCCGTCCCATTTCCACCAACTACGATCACTCTGGTATCTACGCGATCCATTCGATTTAGAAACCTATTCGGCCATCCCCACAGCAGCGGAGCTAACTTCTCTGGCATATGAATCTGCATATGTTCACATGAACTTGGAATAATACCTGTCCATCCATATGCCAGATATGGGAGCAGACAGCTTTTCATCGCATCAACGGAAATGACTCGCATATCTGGCAGTTTATCTTTTATCATAGATACAGGTAAATCCCCGCCATAGATGGTCAGCTGGCTACTGCGTTCCGGTGAAAGCTTAGCCAACATATCCCCCAATACTTTGCCTTCATGAGGATCATCGGTTTTAATATGAATGAGGAGCATCTTATCCGAGAACTGTGTGAGCACTTCCTGTAATGAGGGCATTAACCCAATGCCTTTGCCTCGAAAAGGGTACGATTTCCCATTATCAGCCGTGTATCCGTAGCCAATATCCACTTTTTTCAGCTCAGCCATCGTATAATCTTTCGACTGACCTGATACATTCGTTCGGCAGTCTAACGTCCAGTCATGAAATACGGCAAACTGATCATCTTTCGTGATATGGATATCGAATTCAATCTCATCGGCACCAGCGTCAAACGCGGCTTGCATGGATGGAATCGTATTCTCTAGATACGCGTGTTCCGGCTCATAGATTCGCTCCGCTGTGCACGTATCATTTTTCAAATTCTCCGTGTGGAACGTTTGCGCGAGACCGCGATGTGCCATGAGAAAAGGCGGTCCACTCCGTTCATTGGCAAGCAATGATGTGTTATTGATATAGATAAATCCAATAAGAATGAGTACAGCCCACACTAGTTTACTTCTGAATAGTTTACGCAATCGCGTCATACGTCCTCCGATTGGATCAGATCCGTTTGAAATCCGTCCTCCTGTTTCTCCTCCAAACTGTAAATGGTGAGCAGGGCACTTGTCCGTTTGGCTACCCGTAATTCAAGTAATTGATCTACATGAAATTGTTCGTATTCTGTAGCTTTTACACGCAATTTCAATAACTTCCCATTTGGTTTTCGAATATGAATGCGAAATTCCTCAACAAATTCCACTTTCGCCACCATTTTCTCCGCATCATTTTGAACGAGATCGATGATAATAATCATTGCTAGAATAAGAAAAACACCCAGACAAAAACTGAAAATAACAACAAAACCAACAGGATGATGGGCACCTATATGAATGATGAGTTGTAGCAAACACATGAAGAAAAATATACAAGCTCCAACAAGCTGAGCTTTCAATGACCGTTCGTATAGCTTCACAGTTCGTATCCCTCCTTACTATCCTTTCCTACAGTAATTCGTGAAAAGCTGTCACTTCCCTTTTTTTACCTGATTGGAACCCTCAACCCCAACTTGAAAAGCCCACTAGAGCATCATGGCTCCCGCGGGCAATTTACATAAATAGCATTATCGTGCTTTTCTTTTTCGCTTATGAAAGACGAACCAAGCAATTCCGATCGTTCCAGCCGCAAGGACAACGCTAAACAATACGATGTAACTCAGATGAAATAATTGCAACAGATCCCCTCCTCTCCAATTATCTAACATCCACCAATGGCAGCTCCCGTTTCCTCGCTTTCAGAACCAAGTAACCTGCGGTAATTATTGCCCCACAAGTGCCACAAATGATGTCCGTCATCGTATCGAGCAGACTGCCGTTCTGTGAGTTGAGCCCGAAGAGGTGGTCCGTCGCGAACTCGAAGATCTCCCATACGCCCGCCATCGCGACAGAAAAGAACAAGCACAGCCACACCGCGACTTGCGAGGATGGTGGCTCTGTTCCTTCGGGATGGCTCGCTGCTTTGCTGTAAATCATCAAACCGATGAAGCAGAGAATTACCCCAGAGAAAAGATGTTCGATTTTATCCAAATAAGGAATGACACCATAATAGCCGAATTCATTGGCAAGGAACATCGTAACGAAAATAAACAGCAGCACACAGAAACGCAGTGAAGTAAACATGGTTGTCTTCGTCCATTTGACAACGAGTCGAATGAGCTGGAGAACGGCCACAATAAGCACAGCTTGAAACACTTTCGCGCCATTTCCTTTTACAAGAAAGTAAACAAAACAGCCCCCTGCTAATACATACATCGCGAGTTCAAAGAGATCATTCCACCGATCTTTACCTTTCATCTGGTTCAACTCCCTATGGCTTAATGTGAAAAGGAAGCGCCTACTATTTCCACTTTGTATCCATGACTAATTAATCCTATGCCTACCATGGCACAAAATGAGTTGTCCATCCCGCTGCAAAAGAAAAATCCCGCCTTCCCGCTTTACAGCGAAGAGGCGGGTTAATCCTGACTATTTTTTGTCTGCAAGCCATGTGGATAACGAATTAATCTCGTCATCAGACAGCTTCCCTTTGAAAGAAGGCATTGCACCTTTCCCATTGGTGATGATCGCGGTCAGTTGTTCCTTCGAGTGCTTTCCGCCAACCTTCTGGAGACTTGGACCGACTAAGCCCTCCAAATTGGCACCATGACAGCTGACACAATTGGCCTTATAGACTGTCTGTCCATCAGCTTTGGTTGTTGTTCCAGTCGTAGCCGATGCTGTTGGCGCTGTTGATGTACCCGCACTTGGGCTAGGCGTTGTTTCACTTTTACCGCAAGCCGATAAAGCTCCCGCGAGTATAAGGGTGAGAACTACGATCTTTTTGTTCATACGTATGCGTCTCCTTACATTCATAGGGTCAAATCCATGTATAGAAATCGGAAACCTACCAATACATTACCCACGTTTCCATATTTTCATGCAATTCATGCATAGGAAATACGCTTACAGCTCAACATATCCATAACTACCAAGAAGTACATAAAATTCCATGGAGGTATGACAAGTTGGCTGATAAAAACACGCACAATCATACGCCTGATCACTCACGTCGCCGTTTTCTCAAGTACACCGGAACTGCCATTGGTGGCGTCGTGGTTGGTGGTGTCATTGGAAGCGCAGTATCTGGAGGCTTTAAGAAAGATGCCACCAAGACTTCTCCTTCCCCTTCAGCGAGTCCGACAACGCAAGTCACGGCTGATTATAATCAAGCGCCGATGTTCTTCAATCAATCCCAACTGCAAATCGCTGAAGCCGCAGCAGAACGAATTTTCCCTAAGGATGATAGCGGACCGGGAGCTGCAGAGCTTGGCGCTGCCTTCTACATTGACCATCAGTTAGCGAGCCCTTGGGGAGTGAATGCCCGCACTTATCGGATGGGACCGTTCGTGAAAGGTGAAGTCACGCAAGGGGATTATCTCAGCATTCAACGCCATGAGCTCATTACAATGGGACTTCACAGCCTTGAAGAAACAGCCAAAACCAAGTATACGAAAGGCTTCATTGATATTACACCTGAAGAACAAGATGCGATCCTAACCTCGATGGAAAAAGGTGAAATCAGTGTCGTAAATGGGATAACAGGTAAAACCTTTTTCAACCTGTTTCGAGTACTCGTAATGGAAGGTGTTTATTCCGATCCTTTATACGGCGGGAATAAGAATATGGCTGGCTGGAAAATGCGCAAATATCCAGGCAATCAGATGACGTATACGAACATGATCGACAAAGATCAGTTTGTTGTCATGGAGCCACGCAGCTTGCACGATCATTTCGTCCATTAAAGGTTAAGGTACATATCTCACGAAGGAAGGAATACATGAATGGCTACTAAAATGCCGAAAGTCCCCGTTGTCATTGTCGGAATGGGATGGGTCGGGGGAATTATCGCCGCAGAATTAACGAAACAAGGAGTTAAAGTTGTTGGCTTAGAACGGGGAAAGCCGCGCAGTACAGCTGATTACTATATGGTGCATGATGAACTGCGTTATGCTTCTCGTTATGATCTCATGCAGGATTTATCCAAAGAAACGGTCACATTTCGCAATACCGAGAAAATGGCCGCTGTGCCTATGCGCGAATACGGCTCCTTCTTGCTTGGGGAAGGTCTTGGCGGTGCAAGTGTGCATTGGAATGGACAAACGTATCGTTTTCTCCCCTATGATTTTGAGATTCATAGCAAGACTGTGGAACGATACGGGAAGGAGAAAATTCCTGAAGGCATGACGATTCAGGATTGGGGCATCACTTACGACACCTTAGAGCCTTATTTCGATAAATTCGAGAAATTGGCCGGAATTTCAGGAGATGCAGAGCAGAATCCTCTGGTAGGAAAACGTTCCGCGCCATTCCCGACCAAACCGATGGTGAAAACACCTGTATTGAAATTGTTCGAAGATGCAACTAAAAAGCTCGGCTACCATCCGTACATGATGCCCTCGGCTAACTTATCCGAGCAATATACGAATCCCGATGGCATTACCCGTGCCGCTTGTCAATATTGCGGTTATTGCGAACGTTTTGGGTGTGAGTACGGAGCTAAGGCGGATGTCATCGTGACCGCACTTCCTATTGCCGAGAAATCTGGCAATTTCGAGTTGCGCTCTTACTCCAATGTGACTCAAGTGCTGAATGATGGCAAAAAAGCAAGCGGTGTTCTGTACGTGAATACGGTAACGGGTGAGCAATTCGAGCAGCCTGCAGACGTCGTTATCATGGCCAGCTATGTATTTAACAACATTAAGCTTCTGCTTACTTCCAAATTGGGGAAACCCTATGATCCCGTTACGGGTACAGGTGTTATCGGTAAAAATTACTGCTACCAAACGAACGGCGGGAGTGCGACAGGCTTTTTCGATGAAAAGCAGTTCAACCTGTATGCGGGAGCTGGTTCCCTCGGCATGGAAATTCCTGATTTCAATGGGGACAATTTCGACCATACGAATCTGAATTTCATCCATGGCGCTGGTATTCGAATTTCGCAAACCGGCCAACGGCCGATTGCAACGAACTCTGTTCCCAAGGGCACGCCTGGTTGGGGGAAAGATTTTAAACAGAAGTCGCTGAAATATGCGAACAGCGTACTGTCGGTCTCCCCGCAGGGCAGCAGCATGCCTTGGAAACATCATTATGTGGATCTGGATCCGACGTATAAGGATGCGTATGGTTTGCCGCTTCCGCGGATCACCTTCGATTTTGAAGAACAGGATCGACAAATGATCAAATTCGTTGCTGGTAAAGCGGCAGAAATTATGAAGGAAATGAACCCAACGACCATTGGTTCTTCGGATCAGTTAGGTCCGTACAATATCGTTCCGTATCAATCAACCCACAATACAGGTGGTGTGATTATGGGGGCAGATCCATCCACCTCTGCGGTTAATTCCTATTTACAAATGTGGGATGCTGAAAATGTATTCGTCGTAGGCGCCTCCGCGTTTGCTCACAACAGCGGCTACAATCCTACAGGTACCGTTGGCGCATTGGCTTACCGCGCTGTAGACGGTATTGCGAAGTATTTGAAACAAGGTGGCAGTGTCGTTTAATGCACGGACACGGGCAGCCCACCAGTTTCATGATCAAGGAGGACTGACATGGAGCAAGAAGATTGGATCTTACATTTGACAGAGGTTCGCAAGCGATTGCTCATTGTATTCGCCTGGTTCATCGTCACGCTATGTGTGGGCTTGTACCTCTCGTCTGACATTCTTCTGTACTTGAAATCACAGCCATTGATTGGTGAAATCAAATGGAATGTGTTCTCATTCACGGACGGGCTAATGATTTATATGAAGTGTGCGTTTCTGTTCGCCGCTTTATTTACGGTGCCTGTGCTTCTCTACCAAGCATGGGTGTTCGTGAAACCAGGTTTAACCGAGGCCGAATCTAGAAGCGCACTCCCTTACATCCCTGTCGCTTTTGCCTTGTTCATCATCGGCGTGTCATTCAGTTATTGGGTCGTTTTCCCCATGATGATGCGCTTTATGATTCGGATGAATCAATCAATTGGTGCGGTGGAGACGTATGGAATCGATCGATATTTTGCCTTCTTGTTTCAAATTGTAGTTCCGATGGCGATCGCGTTTGAGCTGCCGGTGGTTCTCTTGTTTTTGACGAAAATAGGGTTATTAACGCCTCAGCTTCTGAAAATGTCCAGAAAATACGCCTACATCGCGCTCACCATCACCGGCTCGTGCATCTCGCCGCCTGACATGATTTCACACTTATCGGTCACTGTACCCTTAATTCTGCTGTTCGAAATCAGCGTATTGGTTGCTGGTTGGCAGTGGCGTGCGATGCAACGTGTTGCTCAATTGAATCTAATCGAAGATTAACAGAAAAGAGGATGAATACCATGTTCAACAATATTGGCGTATCCGGATTAATCTTAATTCTGGCCATTGCTTTAATTGTCTTCGGACCTTCCAAGCTGCCACAGCTTGGCCGTGCATTCGGGGATACCCTTCGTGAGTTCCGCAACTCAACTCGGAACATCATGGAGGAAGGCGATCATGACCATTTGATCGAAAATGAGGGCAAGAAGCCGTTGTAAGCTGGCAGCGCTTAGGTAATTCGGCCGTTAGTGATGTTTTTCATCACTAATGTTGCTGAATCCGGACTGCGCTCGGCTGTTTTCGGTCAATAGTGATGTTTTTCATCACTAATCGCGCTGAATCCGGGCTGTGCTCGGCTGCTTTCGGTCGTTAGTGATGTTTTTCATCACTAATGTTGCTGAATCTGGGCTGCGCTCGGCTGTTTTCGGTCAATAGTGATGTTTTTCATCACTAATCGCGCTGAATCCGGGCTGCTCCCTCCATCCATACGACGAAAAACCGTCACTCAAGGTCATACAACCTTGAGTGACGGCTTTTCACCTTTATAACTTAAAGACTCTCAGCAATGAGAATACTCGTGTCGGTATACTGAAATTCATGGTCAGGCTTCTTCCCCGTGAAGATGAGATCGTACAATATGCGCAGTGAGCGATAGCCTTGCTGGAACGGATTTTGCATAATCGTAAAATCAATTATACCCTCTCGCAATCCTTGCTCAACTTCAGGCATCAAATCATTGCACACGATGCGAAGCTGACCTCCTTTGTCTGTCAATTTCACCACATCAATGCAAGCTCCTGCCTGTCCTATTGACAAATAGAGGCCATCTAAATCTGGATAAGTCTTTAATGCCCTCTCTAATTCCCGAAACGTATCCTCATAGCGATCATTCCCCTCAATCACATCAACAACTTCGATCTCACTGTGAGCTAAACTCGCTTTAAAATGGTGGTATCGCATCCGTTGGGCATGAAACTTCAGATTCGATACGACAACTAGCACCTTGGCTTTGCCTTTGAAAATGCGAGACATGAGTCCAGCTGCGATTTCACCGCTTTTGCCCAGATCCTGACCAACAAAACAACTTCGCTTCGATTTCTCGACATCGGAATTAAATGTAACGACGGGAATACCTTGTTCAACTGCCTTATTGATACTTGCTCGATTAACTTCATCATCAATAGACCAGAATAGAATGCCGCTTGCTCCGCTCGCAATCAAAGTCTCAATGGCTCTCGCTCCATCATCTGGCAGCTGATTATTGATATAGACATACTCTAAGCAAATACCTAGCCCTTTCAGCTCATCTTCTGCAGCGTGAATGCCTCTTCGGATGTCATCAAAGAACGAAATCTCTTTCGGAGGCATCACAATACCTATTTGAATCGGTTTTCTATTGTAAGCGAGTGCCTTCGCAGCCACATTGGGCACATACTGAAGCTGATCTGCAATCGCAAGAATACGTTCCCTTATTTCGGGCTTTACACCCGATCTTCCATTCAGTACACGATCAACTGTACCTCTTGATACCCCAGCGTGCTGGGCAATTTCTCTAATCGTAACGCTCATAGGGTTCTCCATTCACAAGGAATTGTGTGCGGGCACAATCCAAGTATGATTGAAATGCCGCGCAATATCAAGTCAGTGTATGAGCTCCATATGGATTCTCGTTACTTATGTCAATTGCATATACACCTTACCGGCTTCAACCTTCGTTGTATAGGTGTTAAGTTTCTTGCATACGGGAACTCGCTTCGCTTCCCCTGTCGTGATGTCAAATCGACCGTTATGCTTGGGACATTCAATGAGGTTTCCCATGACAAGACCTTTGGACAGATGTATTTTCTCATGTGTGCAATATCCGTCTGATGCGAAAAATTGCCCCTGAGCGTTTCGATAAATAGCGAATGTCGCATCTCCGTGATCAAATCGAATGACGTCCTCCTCTTCTAACTCATCGGTTGCGCATACTTCTATCCATTCGTTCATCATGATGGCTGTCTCCTTAACGTAGATTGTTCTTCTTCACGGCTGCCGCCAAAATAATAAGGTTGAGCAGTTACGGGTAACGGTTTAACCACCACATATGAAGGATCCTTTTTTTGCAATCGAAGCGCAGTAATCACTTCTTTCAATGCCGCCCATAAGCTTGTTCGAGGAGCTGGACAGTCTGCCTGCATCTCTTGATGCAGCTTGGGTAATGCATGGTAGGGAACCATTGGAAACATATGATGTTCAGCATGATAATTCATATTCCAATACAAAAATCGAAAGATCGGATTCATTAGAATCGTACGTGAATTCAATCGGTGATCCAATACATCCTCATACAGCCCAAGGTGCTGTGTCATTCCAAAAAGTAGTACGAACAGATTGCCATAAAAGGACGGTAAAATAATAAACATGGCGGGAAGCAGACTCCCCATATCTACACATGCAGCTGCAACGGCTAGGAAAATCAACATGTACATGCGCGCTTCGCGAAATACTTTCGGAAATTCGGAAGCTGGAATATACTCCTTCTCTTGCGATTCCAATCGACCTACCGTGTGTAGCACAAATCGCTTCATCTCAATCGGACCGCCATATAAGTGAAATATTTGCATAAGGATGATTTTCCAGATGGGAGGTCTCTCTGTCAAAATTTCAGGATCTCTACCGACTATAATGGTATCTGTATGATGACGTGCGTGGCTCCAACGCCATGGTGTAGCTGAACGCAACACGAAAAACGAAGCAATCTGATATACCACATCATTCATCCATGGCGTCTTAAACGCTGTGCCATGACCGCACTCATGCCACCTCGAGTCGCCAGGTGATGCGTAAATCACCCCATAGATGAAAAAAGCGGGAACAGCCCACCAAGTTCCCCATGACAAATAAGCCAAATAGCCGAATATCAGCAAGGCTCCAAACCAAATGACAGTATCTCGAATCGCTGGTCCATCCTTGCGTTTCATTAACTCCTTCATTTTAGCGCGGGGAATAGGACTGGCATACCACTTTGCACTAACTAACCCACGTTCTTGCGCTCTAACGCTTTCTTGGCCTGTAATACTGTAATCTCTTTTCTGAACAACAATGGCCATATTAACGCCTCCTTTAGTTAGAACAAACAACGACTTCTTAATTTCGTGCCCGCGCACGGAAATGTCAAAAAAATAAAGCCACCTTGGCTTTAAACAATTCACATTTACTTATTACACATTTTCGTGCCCGCGCACGGAAATGTCCAAAAAATAAAGCCACCTTGGCTTTAAACAATTCACATTTACTTATTACACATTTTCGTGCCCGGGCACACTTCAATTCTAAAACATCCTTGCGTCCTTTTCAAGTAGCAAAATAGCCATGAAAGGACATCTTCCTTTCATGGCTCCGAATCAAGCATGGTACCTGTCACACATTACTTGCAAACTTACAGTTCCCCATAAATTTGAAGCAATTTATCTGGATTACGAATCACATAGAGATGGTTGGATTGTTGTCGACTCGCAGCTAACTCAAACAGAATGACCATGAATGGAGATTGATCCTTAACTAGCATGAGTCCCGATTGTCCATTAAACATCACTTTCAACCATTCTCCCACTAGTGCCCCTTTGGACTGAATCCCTTCAAAGAATGCAGCAATTCGCTCTTTACCATAAATCGGATGAATGGCAGCACTTGCTTTCCCGCCTCCATCCGATACCATTACAGCATCTTCCATTAGTAATTGAACGAAGTCATTGAAATCCCCTGTTCCCACCGCTTGAAGAAACTTCTCGACCAACGGCTCTGTTTCTCCTAATACATGATCCCCTTCGTCCGAAGTCACATGAATTTTGCTCTTGGCGCGGCTATGAATTTTGCGACAATTTGCTACCGTTTTGTGAAGCATATCCGCAACCTCTTCATAATCGTAACCGAGCACTTCTCTTAGTATGAAGACCGCTCTTTCTACCGCGGACAGTTCTTGCAGCAAGACTAGAAATGCATATGAAATTGTTTCATCCTGAACAATCCTTCCCATCGGATCTTCGCGAGATGAGGTTACTTGCGGCTCAGGAAGCCATTCACCTATGTAAGTTTCCCTTTGCTTACTAGCTGAGTTCAAGTAATTCAAGCAACGATTTGTGACCATTTTCACTAAATACGATTTCATATTCGTGACATGACCGGTGTCTGTTTTCTGTAGTGTGATGAACATGTCTTGCAACATATCTTCCGCATCAGATACGGAACCTAACATACGGTATGCGACAGAGAATAACAGCTGTTTGTAGGTCAGATAGACTGTTTCCAATTCCATGAAATGATGCTCCTTTCCCCTAGGTAGTGTAACCGGTGGGGCTTAACACATACATATCATGAGTAAATTCCCATCGAGATCCTTGAAATTAAACCAATGTCCATGCTCGATGCCCGTTACCAGCTCGACATTCTTCCCTTGCATATACGTATAAGCAGCTTGGATATCCTTCGTATTGAGATGAAAAGCTGGCGCCTTGAAGATATGATCTTCAGCGAAAATCTTACTATCTAGCACAATGCTTGTCCCTTTCATAGGCAACACATATAAATGCCCGTGAAGTATTTCCCCCTCATTGGGAAAATCCAACAGATCGCAGTACCAATCACGTGCTTTGACAATGTCTCGGACAGGGATAAATACGGTGCCAATTTCGTTAATAATGGGATTCATAAGGCCGCCTCCTTCTATGTATTCCTTGCAACATAAGTAAGACAATCTGTCTTCAATAGGATCTGTCTACCATTTCGCTCTATGTTAAATGTCAATATCTTTAATGTCGTTAATGAAATATCCCAACCCGCATATTGTTCGTTCAAAATGTCTTGCAAGCGGGCTGTCGTGAGATTTAGCTCTATCAATGGAGCTAATTCCTCCCCAGTTAACGCATCAATCTCTTGGAGATTCGAATTCACGATCAAACAATTAACCCCATTAATTCTCGTGCCTCGGACCATTTTTTCCAATACACGTTTGAAGATTCTTTCAGAATCAACATGCTCAAGAGAAGAAACAGCAACGATATAATCATAGGTATCCGGCGTAATTTCATACTCGCCAATGTCAGAGAGATACGTTTCGATTTGACCTTGAACACCCTTAGTGACATCATCATAATCGTCGAAATAAGATAACGTATCCATGACAGTCTTCACTGGCTTAGATAACCATGAGCCTTCTTCAATAACTTATAATTTTCGTAACAGGCATCATGATACTTTCTTTCTTCTTCTCTAATCTTCGTAATCCGCGATCTTATCCGTCGCTTCCGAATAGCCATACGCGAGACGCTCTTCTTCCTCAATTTCATAAAATTGAATATAACCAATCGGCCGATTCTCATATTCGACAAGGCATCTGACCGCCGAATCTTCTTCCATATAAAAATGTGCATCTACCAAATCCGCATCGTGGGGACGATCGCGACCTTCGTAGTAGGTTAATACTAAGGGATCATTCAACCAGGAAATTAATACATTTTTATCTCTGGGTTCAAGCTCTCGAATGGTCAACGCATCCGTCTGGTAGATTAGCATCATGGCATCTCCTTATTCAAAACCATCTAAGTGCGCAATACAATTGTACTGTAAGCATTCCCAACGGCTCTCCGCATGGCGAATTTTCGTGACAGATGTATTATGCAAATGTTCCTCTATATCTTCATGCGGGATCAAATTCATCAGTGTCAGACTAAGCAGAGCGCCATGACTAACGATTAACACCTTCTGATTTGGATGCCTCTCGATTACTTCTTGGATGAAACTCACACCACGTGCTGCAATTTGTTGATGTGTTTCAACTCCTAGATCCAATTGAGACCAGTCTTCTCCCCATTTGGCTACACGTTCCTCGAGTGTTGTCCCTTCAATCTCACCGCAAAACATTTCTCTTAAACGCTCATCTGTGCTCACTTCCATCTGTTTTACATGTCCTATACATGCCGCAGTTTCTCTAGCTCTCCCCAAATCACTCGCATAGATATAATCCCATTCTTCATCCTTCATACGCTGGGATAATAATTCGGCTTGTTTGCGCCCTATCTCATTAAGCGGAATGTCCGTTTGCCCTTGTATGCGTCGTTCCGTGTTCCAATCCGTTAACCCATGTCGTACCAGTCCAATAACCGTCATTTATGTTCAACCTCCTAGCAATACATTCACTACTGTGCTTAATTAAGTACATTTTCTTACTTTGTAACACATTCAGATCGATATTACAATGGATCCACGTACATAACAAAAAATAGCTGGATGCTTCCAGCTATTACTCGTGTCATCTTATAAGAATTGTTCCACGCCTGTCTCCGCAGATCGGTAAACAGCTTCAAGCACAGCTATGACTCCACGTGCATATTCAGGTGGACAATTGGTTTCATTTCTCGATTCAATTGCCTCTAATAAGTCCTTATATTGCAGCTCGAATGGCGCATCCATCGCAGGCACCTCGACTTGCTCATAGGCGCCGCCACCACTGCGCCATAAACTTACGCCAGTAACCAACTTCAGCATCCCTAATGTACCAATGATTTCAGTTTCATTGCGTGTAGCCCCTGGATAGCCCGATTGAGCAATTGACGCCGGCAGCCCCGAAGCGAGTTCCAAATAAATGATGCCGCTTCCTTCAACATTTCCTCGTTTGCCATGATGGCTTACGGTGGCGCTTACTTTGCGAACAGAACTATCCATCAACCATTGAATCTTATCAATTGAATGCGTGCCCAAGTTGGCAAGGATGCCGCCACCTGATTTATCCCTTTCCAGAAACCACTGCGGCCTTGTGTCTTGGAAGTAATTCAGATGCCTGACATCATTGATCATGACAATCTCGCCTAATTCGCCACTTTCAATGATCCGCTTGGCATGAATATTCTCAGCGATATAATGTTGCGTATGCCCAATTAAAATCCGAATATCCGCTTTCTTCGCAGCTTCCATAATGTCATCACATTCTGCAACGTTCAAGGCCATTGGCTTCTCCAACATCAGATGACACCCATGCTCAGCAGCGAAAATAGCTGATTCTCTATGTAGAAAATGCGGCAGCGCTATGGCCACGACGTCAGGTCGCTCAAGTTGAATAAGTTCCTGATAATCTTGATAAGCGTTAATCCCATAGGTTTCAGCAATTGCTTGGGCTCTCTCAAGTTGAATATCCGCAACAGCGCAAGCCACGAACCCATTCGTGCGACGAATCGCTTCAAAATGCTGAGAAGCTATGGCCCCCGCCCCAAGAACAGCCACCTTTAAATCCGCTTTTTCCATCGTTGTAGTCCTCTCCTTCAACTCATGTCTATTACTACCTATAAATGCACAGTACGCCCTGTTTCTCTACTTTCGTTAGCCGCTTCCATAAATCGAATGATTTGTGATGTCTCTTCCTCATCGATATCCGGAATTGAACTGACGAACATCCCCATAATTTTTTCCATGAGACTTGCATAGTAAGGCTTAGGATGTTTATTGACATCAATAAAGTGCGTGTGTGATGCCCGATGTAGAAGTGCACCGAATTGACCATTCCCCTTTCGATTGCCTCGAATGGTACCAATAACGCCATTAGCCCATACGCCAGTTATCAGGTCATGATCTTCTGTTGTAGCCGCAGTCACGTGCAGACACCCTTTGCCAAGAGCTCTAAAAAGCATCTCAACCGTATGCACACCATACCAAAACAATCCTGGCTGTGTCGGTTGAAGCGCCAAAGGACCATAGCAATCCATTCCGATAATTGGACTACTCGTATCTGATTCTTCTAACGCTATCGTCAATTCCTCTGCATACCTCAATGAAGAGCAGCTCATAATGGGAATATGATTCTCTTTCGCAATCGCGAAGATTTCCTTCGCATCGGCAGACGAGACTGTCATCGGCTTATCAATAAAAATGGGACGGCGATACGAAGCAACTTGACGGAATTGTTCCAAATGAATGCGACCATCCACCGATGTCATGAGTATGCCATCACATTTCTCTGCAACCTCTGCTGCTGAGTCGACAATTTCCACTCCTCGTTCACGAAGTTGAGCAGTAAACCCTTCGATACGGGAATAACTCATCTCAAAATCCGGAGAACCTCCTGGATAAGCAATCGTCACCTTGCCGCCAGCAACATGAAAAGGATGATCCTTGTCGTTTAACAATTGTGTGAACACAGGGGCGTGTGAGGAATCAATACCAATGATACCAACTCGTAATGTCGAATGACTCATAATTGGAACTACCTCCAAGACTGTTTATATGATTTTGTAAGCTACTAAATGAAATGTTGAACCCAGAACTCCTTCCCTTTCATCATAAAGAACTTCCGCTTAAGAGACAAGTCTTTTAATGGTCTATAAACTTGCGCGATATAACTTTGCTGAAATGAAATAAGCTCCCCATTAGGGAAGCTAGTCTTCATAATCCATGAAAGTTCATGCGCCGTATCATCCAATAAACTGCGTAAGAACATAGTTAAAGCGATCTCGTTCTTCCCAGAATCCACCGTGTCCGCTGTAATGAAAGGGGATAAGCTGCGAATTCGCTATCCGTTTATTCATTTCGACTGCTTGTGAATAGGGAATCACTTTGTCATGTATCCCGTGAATAATTAAGGTAGGCGCTTCAATTCGACCTAGATCCTCTGCCACATTCTCATCTCTTAGCAAGCGAACGACGGCCGCGGTTGACCAGCTGGCCGCTTGTAAACCCATCTGGAAAAACCAATCCGAGAATCGCTCCGTAATATACTGAAAGAAGAACGAATCCGTCACACTCTGTAACATATTCGCACGATCATTGGCATTCTCATGTAAAAACTTAGCTGCCGTTTCCTTCGTAAAACCTGTTGGTGCAGCTGCATCAATTAACACAAGCTTCGCTACACCTTGCCCGTGATATCTAGCCATATAACGGATCGAGATAGCGCCGCCTGTTGAATGTCCTGCAAGTGTAATACCTTCCAACTGTAACGATTGAATCACCGCATGCAAGTCATCTGCAAGCCGATCATACGTATAACCATCCATCGGTCTATCCGATTGTCCGAATCCACGCCAATCCATACCAATACAACGATACCCCAGAGCGGGAAGCACGTTAAATTGATACTCAAATTGTGTATGTGACAAAGGCCACCCATGAATAAACAGGATGGTCTTCGTCCCTTTTGGATTTACATCTTCAATAAATACTTTCACACCATTTTCCACTTGAACATAGTATCCCATGTTTGACGCCTCCGTTATGGAAATCACTTCTGTCCAATACGATATTCAACTAGGCAAATATCGGTGTCAATGGGCTTTAATCCCCGTTGAATTATTCTACTTTTTGATGGTTTGTATAAACACCAATGACAGACAACAAGGCAGCAACACCATTGGCAATGGCATTAGCTGACTCATCTGTAATGATTTCCATACCAAATGCATCCAAAATCAATTTGGCTGCACCTATTAAGCCTAAAGCTAACGTGTAATAGTTGATTGTTTTCATATCTCTCACCACCCGTCTATTAGAGGATGCTATATCCTATGTGAGAGATTACGAGCTTGCACAGTTCGAATACAGGGGGTTAAAAGCACAAAAAAATGCCACCATCCTTATCGGATAGCAGCATTTCAACCAATTTCACCTATTATTTCAGTCCGCTAGCTTCGGCCTTCACTTCATATTTCGATGATAGATAAGTCTCTGCCTTGGCTTCTGTCATGACTTGCGCATACATCATATCAGGTTGTGGCTCTATCAGTGAATACTTCACGATCGCTTGAGTGCCTGACTCAAACTGAATGCTGTCGATGCGAATGCCATAACCCGGATTCGGCTTCATACCTCGGGACAATGTTACTTTGTTCACATCATCGTTCACTTTTTCAACCGAAACTGTGACTTCATCTACTTGTGGTGGTTTCTGCACATGCGCCTCTAGCACGCGAATTGCATTGTATAACCAAGTCGCGGCTTCTCCTCTTGTTAGCTCACTTTTGGGTTGGAAGTTTCCATTCCCATCTAGAGCTGTAATTTTGTACAGCAACAATCTTTGAATGGTGCCTTGATAATCCACATTAAGCTGATCTTCATCATTAATGTTGATAAACATTTTGACTAATGGAAATTGGCCCTTGGTTTCAAGCGCTTTAACCAACAGATTTCCGAATTGCTCACGTGTAATCGTTGCATTCGGATTCACATCCTTCGGAATGTCTAGGTTGTGATAATGCGCAATAATGAATGCATCCGCATACCACGCATCATTCGGGATATTGGAATAACTATCCGACGCTAGCGGTTGCTTAATGAAACGCAAATGATCCAAGTTAAGGTCCAGACCCTTGACGATCATTTGGACACTTTGGGCATAGCTGATTTTACCCTTTGGCACGAAATGCTCATTATCAAATCCACTGACAATCCCACGATCTTTCAGCGCTAGAACGGCAGTTGCTTGTCCCTCATCTAAGTCTGAGAATGCGTAGGCGGAACCAAATGTTAAACTACTGCCCAAAAGTAAGGTTAAACTTAATGCTGCTATTTTTTTCATGTGAATACTCCTCTCATTTTCGGTTGGTATTTAGCACCTTATAGGTTATGGATACTTTCCTAACGTCAGGAGCACTGAAAATGTTGCAGGTTATTGCCATTTGATTACGCCAGAGAAATTAATAAGGCATGTAGAGCGATCGCTTCCTCATGCTCAGGGGATTGCAGAAGCGTCTGATCTACATACCGCTTGGCCTCATCATCTTGACCTAACTCGTAGTAACACACCGCCATCTCATAGAGCACAGTTGCATCATTCGCAAGCTTAGGCTGTGTGCGTTCGAAATACGGAATTGCTTCGCGATACATATCCATTTGATACAAGAGAATCCCACAAGCGAGAGCAACATCCGTATTATCGTCCATTGGATAATAATGTATCCACATGTGATCGATTCCTTGCTGAAGCGCGATCCATTCATGGTCCTTACTGTCAGGGATCAGTTCAATCAGACGTTTCGTGCAGGGAAGTAGAAACTGCGTATCATAACCGCTCAAGCGCCACAAGGCCAATAGCTGAGGCATCGTCTTCTCCTCCAACTGCGCATCGAAAGCTTCCTTCAGATTGAAAAAGTCATCAGGACCAAATCGTTCCACAAACCTATCATACGCTAATCTTGTCAGTCCATACGCGTGCGGTTCAGAAAGATTGAGCATACAACCGATGTTTAAGTATGTATAGGGATGGCTAGTGAATAGCGATTGAGCCCCCTGCGCTTCACATATATAGCTAATCGCATGATAATTCGCCGTCAATGAAATGCTGCCGTGATGAATGAGCTTCGGAGGCTCGTTAAATTCCCAGCTTTCTAGGCGATGATCGCCCTTATCCGCTGTGAGCAGCAGGAACCCTTCCTGAGATAATCCTTTCAACCGATTCAAGCAGTTCAAGCTGACTTCAGGCATAAGAATGTGGGAGTCCGAAATTTGCTGACGATATACCTCTAGTAGCTCACGATACGGATAGGATTCGTCATCATACATGTGTTCCCGTTGGTACTGATAGCTCGCCACGACCTCTTTTAAGAGCTGGGAAGCGCTCATTGCATGAGCACCATTTGGAAACTGCAAGGAGATTCGGCAATCATAGACCTGCCCATCTTCGACATAAATTAATTCCTGTGGCAGACTATCAAAAAAGTAATTCGCCATGAGAACTAACGGCTGCGCAAGATCTCCAGTTCCGATGCGTTCACCGGCATGTTGCAAATAGATGGCTTCATCATGCACCGCATCAAACTTGGCAAAGTCCAACACACCTTGCTCCACGAATGGCCTTAGACTAGCATGTTGCCGCCAGAAGGCAATGTTCTTCTCTGCCAAATCGCTCATCACATAGCGGAATGGTGGGAGCGGAATTCCCGCCTGCCTGATTCGTTTCGTTAACTCTTGCAGCACATAGAAGGCAAATTGGCCTGAACCCGCTCCAAGTTCGAGAATCATTACTTGGGCTGTCAACTGCCCCATTCTTGCTCGATCCTGTAAGAAACCAAATACCATTTCCGCATAAGAAATTGCCATTACCCGGTTACTCGTGATGTACTGGGGGACTTCTCCGCTCTGCCAAGCCGTAATCCCCTGTTCCTCGTAGTAGGTTCGCTGCAACTCCCAAATCGGTGCTTCACTAAAACGGTATGTCATTTGCTCCCCGCTCATCATGATGTGATCCATTTCCCTTCTATTTCAAATTCTAATCGCACAAACGTCATCTGGGCATATAGTAATACATCACTACGCGAGAGGAAGACCACAATGACGTATCCCAATGAGAATTACCATCATCCAAGCCCATCATGGCCATCCCCATATCCAACCAATCCCATGCTTGCGAACTGGCCTTATATGCCAACCCCTTGGTACCAAGAAGAGGATTCCTCTTATCGTGCTAAGGAACAGCCGCTTACGTTCGTCCTTGTCCACGGTTCATGGGCAGATACCAGCTTCTGGGCTGGCATTGCTTCCGAACTAAGCAAAAAAGGTCATACCGTCTACGTCCCTGAGTTTCCAGGACATGGCGCTGACCCGAATAAAAATGTGACGCATGCAATGATAAGCAAATCAGTCGCGGATTTCATCATTTCTCATAAGCTGCATAACGTCATCCTTGTTGGCCATAGTTTTGGAGGATCAGTGATCCAAAAAGTTGCGGAACTAGTACCCGATCGCTTGAAACGACTCGTTTTTCTCAATGCTTTTGTCCTCAAAGATGGGGAAATGCTTGCTGATGAGTTGCCACCACAAGTCGTTGAACAATTTAAGCAGCTCGCCGCAAGCTCCAAAAACAATACGATTACACTTCCTTTTGATTTTTTTAGAGAAGCCTTCACCAATCTGGCCAGTCTTAGCCAAGCTCAACAGATCTACAGGAAAGCTTTCCCCGAACCGGTAGGCCCGTTATTTGAGAAATTAGACCTGAAGAAATTTTATAGCCTTCCTATTCCCAAAAGCTACGTGCACCTCATGGAAGATAATGTGATCCCATTTGGCGACCCCAACTATGGGTGGCATCCTCACATGTCAAGCAGGCTCGGCCTTTTCCGATTCATACAACTCCACGGCGATCATATGACGACTCCGCAATATGAACCCAAGCTTGTCGCGGATAAGCTATATGAGGCTGCACGAGACTAACTTCCATGCATCATGATGCGCAAGCGGGAGCACCAGTTTTGGGATTTGCCTTCAACCAATTCAAGATATCATCTAATGTTTGCACAGGTACGATTTGTAAATCACCGGCACCCTTTCTCGCATCTGCTTCATTCGACGCCGGAACGAAAAACACATCCGCATTCGTACGGCTCACCGTATAAGCTTTCTGAACGAGTCCGCCGACAGGACCGACGGAGCCATCCGGTTCAATCGTACCTGTCCCGGCAACGTGATGACCATATGTCACACCACACGGTGTTAGTTGATCTATTAGCGTTAAAGCCAGCATAGCCCCATGAGACGGTCCACCTTCGTGCAATAAATAGTTATGATACGTAACTAGATCAGGAATATCATATCGCACCTCATTGGCGATCATAATTCCAATCGATGCACGGGCTGGGTCGTCTGTACTTGCGCGTGTCGCAACCGTCAACTCGATCTTCGCTTTATTGCGCATCACAGACAGTCTGATGGATTCTCCTGGCTTAATTACCTGCATTAGCTCAGTTAATTCCTGAGTCATGGTAATCGGTTGTCCATTCAATGCGGTAATAACATCGCTTGGCTGCAACACCTCTGCTGCTTTTGTATTTTGCAAAACGGCCGTAATCCGAACCCCATCAGCTAGGATGCCTTTACCAATCCCCACTTTATGGAAGGCAATCGCACTACCCGCGGCGTTCGCATCTTCCTTCATCGTTCGAACTTCCTGATTATATTCGCCAAGCGACATCCCTAAGGTCTCAATCTTCTCAAAGGTGTAATCTTTAAAAAGCTTCGCATACAACCAGTCCATCGGAAACGCTGGACGTTCGAAAATAAGAACTCCCGAAATATCACCATGCTTGGTGCCACTTTCGGCTTGTGCATATCGATTCATGTTCAGTGTGATTCCCGGATAGGTCACTAAATATTGGGTTGGCCACAACAATACGGCCAATAAACCGAGTGTCACACCGAAAAAAATGATACTTCGATGCGGCACCTTGCGTGTCTTCCTCTCGTGTAGAACGATGTCCGTTGCGACAAGTAAGAGACTTAGGATCATTGCTGAAGCAGAGAACTCTAACTTCTTGGGTACGGATACGACAATAACAACACTAAGCAAACATACGAGGGCAACCAGGCCACGAAATACCTTTATTCGGCTTGATTGTGTCTGTGTAAGATGCAGTAGTGCAGCGACCATCCAGATCAAGGGTACAACGGCAATGGCGTAAATTAACCCATCGATAAGATCTATCCAATAAAAGTGAGTCCCCCATCTTAAGGGATCTGGCAACCAAACCAGCTCTCCAATTATAATCAAGAGGAGAATTAGTCCAATTCCCCACACATACAGCTTGTGCCACAGTGCCATCGCACACATCCTTTTTTTGCCGAAAACTAACCTACAATGGGTTGCTTAACTGCTCCACGACTTCCTCATAAGAGAGCTTGCCACCGAAAATATCAAGTGCACTGCCGACCGTAATATCTAATTTCCCTTGGGAAAGCTCTCTAAATAACGCCAAATCCTCAAAAGATCTAGCCCCGCCTGCATAAGTCGTTGGAATGGTAACCCACGCAGCCAACGAACTTACGAGGCTTTGTTGAATGCCACTCTGCTTCCCTTCCACATCAACCGCATGGATCAGAAACTCATCACAATACTGCTCAAAGAATCGAATCGTCTCTTGGTTCAGTTCTACATCACTTAACTGTTTCCATTGATTCGTCGCAACATACCATTTACCATCTTTTTCCTTGCAGCTAAGATCAATCACTAGTTTATCTTTCCCAATGGCTTCAACGATCCGTGATAGATTATCCATATTCAGCTGTCCATCGCGAAAAATATACGACGTTACAATGACATGGGATGCTCCTTGCTCCAGGTAAAAGCTGGCGTTCTCTGCCTGAATGCCGCCACCGATTTGCAATCCTCCCGGATACGCGTTAAGTGCTTTTAGCGCCTCTTCTTTGTTCCCATCGCCAAGCATGATCACATGCCCGCCAGTTAAACGATCTCTTTTGAACATATCTGCATAGTAGGTGGAGTCATGCGAGGACACGAAATTCTCAACGACAGCTTGCCCCTCGCCACCTAAGGTTTCACCAACAATTTGTTTCACTTTCCCATTATGTAGATCGATGCATGGTCTAAATTTCATAACGTTATGTTTCCCCTTTGATAGTCATAATTCTTTCCATTATAGCACAAAAAAAGCCCTCCAAGGAGGGCGCTCATGCACAGTTACTTCTTATCGAATCCTTCTTCTTCCAGATACTCTTGTACTTCTTCGTATGTCTCGAAGGCACAATCGAGGTTGTCACCCGCATAGATATACCACAAATCTTCAACGAAAGTAACACTCAACGTGTTGCCATCCTCGTCAATCCATATCTCTTCTTGTTGGTCTTGAACTTCTGGCAATTCCTCAACCTTCGAGCTCTTAGGGCTGCCGCTGCGCGTTAAAGACTGAATCGACTTCGCAATTATCTCACGAAGCTCGTCTTCCCCATAATCACGAATGTTAATTAATCCTTTGGCATCTGCCTTACAACCTGGTATGTATTCGGCATACACGAATCCATTCCCATTAGGGTGAAGATGATAAAGCACAGTTGTCTTCTCATAGTCACTCTCTAGATAATGAAAATTAATTCGTCCCAGTGAAACATCCTTACGCGCAAGTTCCGAAAAGGATGCTGCTATTGCTAACTTCTCGTCTAAACTAAGCATACAAGCCCCCGTCACTTAATCGATCACTTGAATTTTAAACACGTTCTCAAGCTTGCCGTCCGCTCTCTTCTTCAGAGGCACTTTAATATCTCTTCCGAGCTCTTTGAAAAAAGTCTCAACATCGCATTGTACATTGGAAAGAACAACTTTAAATGAACCATCTTGGACGATATTCTGATTTGCTTCAGCAGGCACCGTAATATCAACTGCGTACTTCTTCGTTAACGTGTTAATATAACGGCTAAAAATTTCAATAAGCTCCTCATTATTGAAATTCTCAATGACCACTTTGCCCTTGTTTGTAAAATTTAAATGAACGTTCACTTTTAAATGTCCCCTTTTCCTGTACACCCTGTATTTGCTTGTGGGTAAAAGCCTACATCGAACGATTAATGCTTCACTTCTATTTTACTTGTTTATAGGGGTATGAAGCAACACTAAAGCCAAATTCATTTTCTGTACACAAAAAGAAGCAGGTATTTCCCTGCTTCTACGAGTATTGCTTCTATACTAATTATGCCACATTTACCTAATTTCTACGCATAATTGTCATTAAGCTTTTTCCGGAATTCGCCGTACCCGTGTCTGAAGCCGATTAATCGAGAGGATGCGAAATTCGCCAAATGTCTCGATTCGCACACGAACAGCTTCAGGAAAAGTTGGATGATATACTTCTAAACGATCATCAAGCTCGTTATACCAGGGTAATAAATTCATTTTAATGACGAGTACACGCTCACTCACATCCCCACTCCACCTTTTCCACGTAGGTTTACTATATGATTTTGGGTTTGCTTGAACTCATTTGCTCAATAAGTATTTGGCATAAAGCATCGGGGTTTCATACGTACGATAGAAAGTCTTATTCAAATTCAAATGCTTATATTGATATCGCTGGTCTCGGCCGTTGACTTCGATTAGCCAAATCTCACCTTGATGATCAATGCCAATATCCATCCCTACGTCCGATAGCGAGGGAATTTGTTGACCTAGACTTTCGGCAATCTGTAAAGCCGCTTCTTCCACTTGTGCTCTTTTTAATAACGGATCAAAGCCATTACTATAGAACAACTTCTCGCAAATGACAGCTTCGCCGCCCCTTGCCAAATTGGTAACATGCCGACCACTCGCAGCAACTTTCCCGGCAATTCCTGTAACACCCCATAATCCCTTAGCACCACGTTGAACCGACACCCGTAAGTCATAAGGACGCCCTTTGTACATCGCGAGCGGTATCGTTTTTTGAATCAGATAGGATTGGCCGTTAACTTTCTCATTTATAAAAGCAATGGCTTGTTGTTCATCAAACTCCTTAGGTGGTTGTTTTCCCCACCACACCTGCCATAGTAGACTCCCAATCACGGATACTTTAAGTACGCCTTTCCCAACAGAACTATTCGTAGGTTTTACGAAAAAAGACTCGTAACGGTTCATAGCTTTTCCCAGATTATCAGGTGTATAGCGCATAGCGGGTGGGAGAAAGGCAGAGCTATTCGCGCTCGCACGCAGCATGCGATGAATGAGAAGCTTATCATGTCTATTCTGACCGTTGAACACTTGGCTGATCTTGGCTATATTCTTTAATTTCTTAAGAGATACTGCGGAAAGCGTCATCGCTCGGTTATGAATGACCTTAGGAATTGGCAGGCGCTTCAGCGTATACTTATTATTTTCATAACTCAAGCCCAGGGCTGATTTCGTAGTAATATGCTTCAAACACATGTAAAATGGTGTCATACCAAGCTCAATTGCAGCTTGATTATAATAGTCGATATGCTCATATCCAGTTTGTTTTCGAAGGATGCCGAGATAGGTTTTACGGTCTAGGAGAATGCCGATTACATTACTCACACTTACACCTCTCCTGCTGGGTTCATCCTACTATTGTATGCACAATTGGCATAAAATGGTCCAATTTCACGTAAGGAAATCGTCGCAAACCAATTATAGTCCTGCTATGTTTGACTCCAAGGAAATGAAGTGCTACAATTCAAGCAAATTTGGATTCATATTGTCTGGAGGGGATGTATGTGAACCCTTTAACACGCAGATGCTGTTGGACAATCATGGTCTGGCTGATTCTCGGACTTTTCGTCTTCCCATTAACACCCCCAATATCTTATCATGCTGCAGCCGATACCGATGTTCTCATTTCAGCCAACACCACGCAGGTCTTGACTAGTCAACAGCAACAGCCAAATAAGGAATTCATTCATATTTACGTAAAAAAAATACAATTGCATGACCAGTTTCACAAACATTATGAAATTACGGTTTTTGTTGTATTCATCGTATTTTTGGCACATGTCATATGGAAAAAGCTGAAAGTCATTCTTCTTGCTTTCCTCAAATTCACCTCACGTTATGCGGGCCTCATTCCTTCTTACTCATAAGTAACGAAATTGAATGATTGAGGAAAAGGGGAAACTTTCATGGCTAATTCACAAGCTCAAGCACAAGCACACGCTCATGCCCAACATCAAAAAATTACACGTTTGAAATTTGCACGCAGAATCTTTTTTATGATCATTGGTGCCGCTCTCGTCTCCATTGGATTAGAAATTTTCTTAGTTCCTAATCATATTATTGATGGCGGTATTGTAGGGATTTCCATCATTGCATCTCATTTATCTGGTTTCCCTCTCGGTATATTTCTCGTACTGCTCAACTTGCCTTTCGTCTTACTCGGATATAAGCAAATTGGTAAAACCTTTGCTATATCAACAACCTTCTCTGTAATTATCATGTCGATTGGCACATCTTTGCTTCACCCTGTTAAAGCGATCACCATGGATCCTTTGTTAGCTGCTGTATTCGGCGGAATTATTCTTGGGATTGGCGTCGGGCTCGTTATTCGTTCAGGAGGATCGCTAGATGGCACGGAGATTGTAGCTATTTTATTTAGTAAAAAAACTGCCTTCTCGGTAGGCGAAATTGTCATGTTCTTCAACCTTTTCATTCTTGCTAGCGCAGGCTTTGTCTTCGGTTGGGATCGTGCGATGTATTCTCTGATTGCCTATTTCATTGCTTATAAAATGATTGATATCACGATTGAAGGTCTTGATCAGTCTAAATCGGTTTGGATTATCAGCGATGAGTATGTCAAAATTGGGGATTCGATTACGAATCGACTGGGTCGGGGAGTTACGTATCTCAATGGCGAAGGCGCTTTTACAGGCGATGATAAAAAGGTTATCTTCAGCGTCATTACTCGACTCGAAGAGGCGAAGCTCAAATCCATTGTCGACGACTTGGATCCCAAAGCTTTCCTAGCCATCGGGAATATCCATGATGTTAAAGGCGGACGGTTTAAGAAGAAAGATATCCATTAATCAGAGCTATAGTGCCCTGTCGTTGGCCCTCGTAGGCAAATAACTGGATTTGATACAGCTAATTTCACTCAAACTAAGCGAAAAAAAACAAATAACTGGATTTCATGTAGCTAATTAGACTCGATTTCTCCAAAAACGTTGAAATTGACATAATTAGTTGTAGGAAATCCATCTAACGTGTTTTTTCGGAACGCTGGAGTGAAATTAGCTGTATTTTGTACATTTAGTTAGGTGAACGGGTGAAATGCTGCGCACAGAAAAGCCAACAATTCCACACCTCGTGTGAATTGTTGGCTTTTTGTCATGCAGTTATGCTGCCCAACTCCAGTGCCCTGCTCGCCCGTCACGCGCCAAGCCTCCTCCCGGGAGGCCAGCACACCTTCCGCGCACCAGGAGCCGCGGTAGCAGAACACAGAGCCGTCTGACAACTCATAGATGCTGGCACTTCCATGTCGCTCAACCATCGCTTGGGCAACAGTCTTTTTTATCATGTCATTACGCTATCCAATCCAGTCACATAACTGCTTGATTCTACATATTGAAAGCGCATACGAACCTACTATTAACAAAAGATCCGAAATAAATCGAACATAAAATGCATAGCCTCTTCCTCATCTTTCCCTCTCGTGAGCAAACGCAATGTTGTGCCTGCCTTGATGGGAACTAGTAGCATGCCTAATACACTTTTCACATCAACTTTATGGTGCTGATCATCCCATTGAAAGTCGAGCGTGATATCTGATATAAAATGAGATGATTTCACAGAAATACCAGATAAGTCGCTTCGATCTAGATCCTTCGTAACCTTAAATTCATGCACGCGCATGCTGCTCGACTTCCTTTCCATGACATTTGGAGGTTTGTGATTTCTCATTATGTGTGGTATTATACAAAGATATTTGCGAAAAGTGAAGTGTTGAATATGACGAATTTTGATAGTTTGGTAGATTTATTTTTATATAAAAAAAACAGCCCAATCCCCCGACCTTAGGTCGAGGGATTTTTTTTCCTTCGGGAAACACTTCTGTAGGAGGTCATCATTCATGCACATCAACAACAAGTCATCCGTTTGGGCTATCTGGCTCTCTCTCATCAGTAACATTTTATTAACGATTATCAAAATTATTATCGGCCTCATTTTCCACAGCGAAGTTCTACTAGCCGATGGTGTTCACAATGCAGGAGACATCATTGCAACCATTGCAGCACTTAGCGCTATGCGCATTTCCAAACTCCCCGCAGATGAGGACCATCCTTACGGTCATGGCAAAGCCGAAGTACTTGGCTCAGGATTCGTTGCTTTTATTCTTGTAACGGCTGCGCTATATATCGGATACCATGCGGTTGCGGCATTATTCCATGAACCGAGTGCGCCAAGTCTAATCGCCTTGATTGCATCCGCTGTCTCTGTGGTATGGAAATATCTGCTTTACGTATACACCATGCGGATCGGACGCAGTACGAACAGCAAGAGCTTAATCGCGACAGCTCACGATCATATAGCAGACGTGTATGCCTCGCTTGCAGCGGTCATTGGTATTGGTTTGGCATTCATCGGTAAAGCTTATGACATTCACTGGTTAGCCTATGGCGATGCAGCGGCGGGCGTAATTGTCTCTCTCTTAGTTCTGAAGCTAGGTATCGAAATGGCCAAAGAATCCTTCGATATCCTCATGGAAAAAACCGTCGATCAACACATGCTTTCGCAATATACAGCGTTGATCGAAGCGGTTCCAGACGTGAAACGTATTGATCGTGTTCGTGCAAGAGAGCATGGCCATTATATTCTGGTTGATGCGCGTATTTCGGTACCAGGCGAACTCACCATTCAACAAGGCCATGACATCTCACGTGCTATCAAGAAATCCATTATGGATCACCACAGTGACGTAGATGAGGTTCTGATTCATTTGAATCCGTGGTATGATGAATAATCCTGTTATTGCTTGGAGGCAATCCCTGCAACAATTGACTCTACAATCTCCGGCAGCGATCCCATTCCAAGATCTCCCTCTCCTCGTTTTCGGACGGAGACGCTGCCGGAGATTTGCTCTTTTTCACCTAGGATGAACATATATGGTACTTTATCTAGCTGTGCTTCGCGAATTTTGTATCCTAGTTTCTCAGACCGCGCATCCAACTCCACACGGATTCCCGCTTCTTCAAGCGCTTTTTTCACTTGGAAAGCATAGTCCAAGTAGTGATCTGAAACAGGCAGCAATTTCACTTGAGTTGGCGCCAGCCATAACGGAAATGCTCCCGCATAATGCTCAGTTAATATCCCGATAAAGCGATCAATCGAACCATATACAGCCCGATGAATCACGACTGGCCGATGCTTGAGACTATCATCTCCAATATAGGTTAAATCGAATTTCTCCGGCATTTGGAAATCCAACTGGATCGTTCCGCATTGCCAGCTCCGCTTTAAGGCGTCTAGGATGTGAAAATCAATTTTGGGCCCATAGAAAGCACCGTCTCCCTCATTAACGCGGTACGAGATCCCTCTGTTATCCAACACATGCTGCAACGCTTGCTCCGCTTGATCCCAGAGCTCACTTGAACCCATATAATCAGTTGGTCTAGTGGAAAGCTCAATCCGATAGTCGAAACCAAATACGTGATAGACATGCGAGATTAGCTCAATGACACGTCCGATTTCATCTTCGATTTGGTCTGGCAATACGAATAGGTGAGCATCATCCTGACAAAACGTCCGCACACGCATCATCCCATTCAGAGCTCCCGAAAACTCATGGCGATGAACCTGACCAAATTCGGCAAGCCGAATCGGTAATTCCCTGTAAGAATGCAAGCTGTTTTTATAAATCAACATGTGGCCTGGGCAATTCATCGGTTTAAGTGCGAACTTCGTCTCGTCCACATGCGTGAAGTACATATTGTCCTTATAATGATCCCAGTGCCCTGACTCCTCCCAAATGCGATTATTCATCATGAGCGGTGTACGTACTTCATCATATTCTCTAAGGCGCTGCAATTCGCGAGCGAAGTTCTCAAGCTCATTGCGCAGGATCATCCCTTTCGGCAAATAGAAAGGCATACCTGGTGCTTCTTCTGAGAACATGAAGAGTTCAAGTTCTTTTCCAAGCTTACGATGGTCACGTTTTTTCGCCTCTTCAAGCCTATGCAAATGCTCATCGAGCTGCGCTTTCTTCAGAAATGCCGTACCATAAATGCGCTGCAGCATGGGATTCTTCGCATCACCTCGCCAATACGCACCTGCTACATGGAGCAGTTTGAAAGCTTTAATCCCTCCTGTTGAAGGGAGGTGAGGTCCACGGCACAAGTCGAAGAATTCGCCTTGATCATAGATCGAAATCAACACATCCGCGGGCAAATCTCGGATAAGTTCAACTTTATAAGACTCATCCAACTTCGCAAAAATGTCCAATGCATCCTCTCGGGAGACGACTCGTCGAACAATCGGAATGTTCTCCTGAATAATTTGACTCATGACATCTTCTATTGCTCTTAGATCGTCAATTGATAATGGTTTCTCAATATCAATATCGTAGTAGAAACCGTCTTCGATAACAGGTCCAATACCCAGTTTAATAGCCTGATCGCCATAGATACGTTTAAGGGCTTGTGCTAGGACATGAGCTGTAGTGTGTCGATATACCTCTAATCCTTCTTCACTTTCCAAAGTGACGATCGTCACGTGACTATCCTCTTCAATCTGCCGCTGTAAATCGACCAATTGACCATTCAGTATACCAGCGATCGCTTGTTTCCTCAGCCCCGTGCTAATCGATTGGGCAACTTGTTCAATTGTCGTGCCTTGTACGTACCTCCTACTAGTTCCATCTGGCAAAATTACTTCAATTTCCATGCCTTCCTACCTCCTTCTCCTAGTTTTGTGAACGCAAAAAAACGCATCTCGCCCAGAAAGGGACGAGTGCGTTCAGCTCGTGGTTCCACCCTAATTCGACTCTAACGTGCAAGTCCTTATTAGTATCCGATATCGGGGATAAGTCGGTGCCACTTACTTCCATGCATAACCATACAGTGGGTTCAGCGTCACAGCTACAAAGGGGTAATTTTCAACCGGTAACAGGAGAAGATTTCAGCTAGTACTTCTCTCTCTGGACAGTTCGTGATGAAAATCATGTCTTTGATCATAACTTCATATGTGATTATGGAACTCATAATACCCACATAAGCAGGTCAACGTCAAGGGGCATCTGAGGATAAAATAAGTATAGTCATTCTCTCCTACTTACCCGTGATGCCTTACTTCTGGTCGAAGAATCGCAAGTATGCGCCGTAGCCTTCCCTCTCCAAGTCAGCCCATGGAATGAATCGCAGAGATGCGGAATTGATGCAGTAACGAAGACCATTTGGACCTGGACCATCGTTAAATAAATGACCCAAATGCGAATCCGCCTCTGTGCTGCGAACCTCTGTCCGTATCATGAAATGACTCGTATCTGTTACTTCTTTCACATGCCCTTCGAATAATGGCTTGGTGAAACTCGGCCAACCGCAACCAGAATCGAATTTATCGAGGGATGTGAACAAAGGCTCGCCAGACACAATATCAACATAGAGACCTTTTTCTTTGTGGTCATGAAATTCATTCTGGAAAGGTCGTTCTGTCGCGTTATTTTGTGTCACCTCGTACTGGATTGGCGTGAGCTTTTTCTTGCGCTCTTCTTTATCCTTGGCCGTGTTCCAATATTGCGAAATATACGCATCGCGCCCTGAACCCTTGCGGTATGCTTTATAGCGAAGCGGATTTTTGTGATGATAGTCCTGATGGTAGTCTTCTCCTGGGTAAAAGGCATCAGCATCTATGCGCACGATTTCCGTTACGATCGGACGATCGAATCGGCCGCTATCTTGCAGTGCTTGTTTGGATGCTTCCGCTTTGGCTAGCTGCTCATCGCTATGGGCAAATATCGAGGTACGATAGGAAGATCCACGATCATGAAATTGTCCACCCGCATCGGTTGGATCAATTTGGCGCCAGTACGTATCCAATAACTTCTCGTACGGATAAAGTTCAGGGTCAAATGTAATCTGTACAGCTTCCGCATGGCCCGTCGTCTCGGAGCAAACTTCTTCATACGTCGGATTGCTTGTGTGCCCGCCAATATAACCCGAAACTACAGAAATAATACCAGGCAAGGACTCAAATGGTGTCACCATACACCAGAAACATCCTCCCGCAAACGTCGCTTTATCTAAATGAACGCCTTGATTGTTGTTTGTCATGTGAAATGCCACCTCTTTCTCAATGTATCCTCTTATCATACCAAAAGTTAACGGCTATAGCCAAAAAGCACCGTCCATCAACATGAACGGTGCGCGGCAATACCCTAGTTATGTATCTTACAGGTTATTGAAAACATCGGTAAGCACAGGTACTATTTGTGATTTGCGGGAAACAACGCCTCTAAGTACGGCTTTGTTGTCAACAAGCGTTACGTTGTAAGCTTTCTCAACAGCATCTGCCTTACGTCCAAGTGCAAGACCTACGGAATCATTGTTCAAAATGTCCGTTACAACGAACAAGAACAAGTCTAGGTTTTTCTCCGTGATGATAGCCTGGAGCGCCGTTTCAATTTCCCCTTGTTGGGAAATAACATCGTTCACATCAACTGCGTTAACTTGTGCAATTTCTGCTTTGTAGCCACCCATTTGGAACTCTTTGGCATCCAATGATATCAATTGTGCGACCGTTTTGTCGCTCAGATCTGCACCAGCTTTCAGCATGTTCAGACCATACACTTCAGCGTCAACACCTGCAATGGCAGCAAGTTCACGAGCCGCAGCAACATCTTGCTCTGTGCAAGTTGGGGATTTGAATAACAAGGAATCAGAAATGATAGCAGAAAGCATTAAACCAGCGATGTCGGCATCGATGGCAACACCGTTTTCTTTGTACAATTTATTTAAAATCGTTGCTGTGCAACCAACCGGCTCTGCACGGTAGTAAAGCGGGTGGCTCGTCTCGAAGTTAGCGATACGGTGGTGGTCAATGACTTCCACAACACGTACTTGATCGATATCGCTAGCGCTTTGTTGGCGCTCAACGTGGTCGACTAAGATAACTTGAGTTGCTTCGTTAGCAACGGTTTGAACTTCTCGTGGAGCGGCTACTTTGAACGTATCAAGCGCGAATTGCGTTTCGCCGTTAACGGAACCAAGACGAACTGCTTCTACTTCTTGACCTAGTTTTGTTTTCAGTGCAGCATACGCAATAGCGGATGTGATTGAATCAGTGTCCGGATTTTTATGTCCGAAAATAAGTGTTTTTGACATTGTAGACTCCTTAAACGACATATTTTAGTGAGAGCAGTAATTATCTCTGTTTACGATTATACTCAAAATGCTAGGTAAATTCACTAGTAAACTCGAAAGATCACTCGTGCAGCTTAGGTTCTGACAATTGTTTCACCCAATCTTCAAATGGTTTCTGGCTGTCCACAACGATGCGATGCAGCTCCAGCGGCGATTGAGAAGAAGAGGCCCAGCCTGGATGCGTGGTGAAGGCGTAACGAAATCCAGCCTTGCGTAAAATTCGCAAAGTCGTACGGTTGTACTCGCCGTATGGAAAAGCAAACGTGTCCGCTGGTTTGCCCAGCTCTTGTTCTATCCTGGCGCGCGCGGCGAGTATCTCCTCGCGCTGCGCTTTCTTGCTGAGCTTGGGCAGATGCGGGTGCGTCACGGTATGCGACGCAATATCCCACCCTGCTGCGCTCAGCTGCTGAACTTGCGGCCAGGTCAGATAACCTGGCGTGGTGATGAGACCCGTCGACACGTACAGCGTCGCCGGAAAGCCGTGTTGCTGGAGGACTGGCAACGCCACCTCCGCATTATTGGCATAGCCGTCATCGAACGTGAGCAGCACGGGGTGAGCCGGTGACGGCATTTGGTCTGTAAGGACGCTGGCGAATTCGGCCAGCGTCAGGGGTGTGTAGTGATGCGCGGCCAAATAGTCCATTTGGCGCGCGAACGTATCGGGGTGGAGCACGTACGTGTTCCCCGGGTCCACCCCGATGCTGTGGTAGTTCAGCACGGGGATGGAAACCCCGTGCCTGGCCTCCACTGGCGTGGCGAAGCACGCCAGGGTGAGGGCTGCGAATAGCAGCACAATTTTATTCTTCCAAAGGTTCATCTTAGGTCGCCTACCTCTATTTGAACACGGATGTTCACGGTTTGATCTCCTAAGCCTCCCCTATCAACTCTTCGAATATGCAATATATCCCAAATACTTGCGCTGCTCGTCAACACATCATCTCTATAGATACTTACCTTGAGGAGCTATGAGAGATTAAGTCGGCTTTTCCGGACTATTTGTTACTTGGTGCGCCATCCGCCAACTGAATCAGCTTATTCACTGTCTCCCAATTCCTCGTTGTGGCAGCCACACCAAGCTTCTTCTCAATAAAATTGTTACTGAATTTGGAATCGCCATAGTTTTTACGAATGAGTAAATACACCGTTAATCCCTTAACCTGATACTCGTCCACTTCACTCTGCGCTGCAGCTAGTTTTGCAAGTGCCGCTTCTGACGGAACTTGCGATAGAAAGGTAACATACCTTTGTTCATTCTCATCCGTGTTGATTGTCGCATACGGTGTGTTCTGAACAACTTCTTGCAACTCTTCAGGGGTACGAATGATTACGGGAATGTCAAACGTCAACTGTTCCTTCAACTCATGAACGATCCGATCACGTAGGATCGCAGCATCCAACTCTTCCCCATCAAAAATCACATTCCCACTCTGAATATAGGTACTCACATTACGAAATGCCATCGTTTCGAAAAGCTGTCTAAGCCTGTCCATTTTAATAATTTTCTGACCACTCACATTGATTCCACGCAACATTGCGATGTACCTAGCCATAGAATTCCCTCCTTTACAACTTGCACTTCATACCAATCCCTCAACAACTTACCCTACTCGTTCAGAGATGTCCCATTCGCGTTCGAGCAGCTATATACACGGCCACGCCATCCTCGTCATTACTTAAGACTACCTCATCCGCAAGTAGCTTAAGATCAGGATGCGCATTCGCCACTGCAACTTTACGACCCGCTTCAAGGAACATGCCGGTATCGTTCAGATTATCACCAAACACCGTCACATCCTCAGTTGTACAACCAACAAGCTCAGCCCATAACCGCAAGCCCATCCCCTTATTTGCTTCAGGATGACTGAACTCCAGGAAATAGTGGTCTGCAATGTAGTTATCCTTCATCAAATGAATGTGAACCTCGGACCCCATCACGTCTTGGACGGCATTTTTCAAAGGCAACAGCTCTTCCAACAGACCGATATACGTCAGAATCAACGTTCGCAATCCTTCTGTGCTGCAGAGCTCACCAACCTCTTGAAATCTCGGGTCATTCGGGCGACTAGACAAGAATTGAAGATCCCCAGTACGCTCCAACTTTTCATGATGCACCCGCTCGTTATCCTGCCCATCTAGTGCAAATAGAAGTGGTGCAATACCATATCTTTTTCCTATATCAATAATTGCATTACTTCGCTCACAATCGAGCCAACGACCACCGATAACCCGCTTCTCTATAGGATCAAACAACATGGCTCCGTTATACAGAACGAGTGGATAGCGCCACGGAATTGCTGATGCGACGGCCCGCGAACTCTGATAACTCCGTGCAGTGGCATAACTAACGACCACTCCTTGCTCAAGTGCTGATGTGATAACACGAATCGTAAGGTCTGATGGCTTGGCATGGGTACTCAGCAAGGTTCCGTCCAAATCAGTTAAGAAATAACTAGCAACCATAGGAAGCCCCCTAGTTTCTGTTTCAATTCTGCCTTCCTTTTTATCCCAGCATTATATAACAAAAATTTAGCCCTGTCTCATCCTTTTCTAATCCTTATGCCTTACTTTACTCCTCACCACCGCACCTCTCGCTCATTTTCATTCGTAACCAATTTGATTTATACTTAGGTCAATTATTTCCTATGTAGAAAGGATACGAATCACATGGCGCAGCCCCCTGCAGCGACGAATTATGAAATCGCACAAGTGTGTTTACTTGCTGGTAAAATCATGTTGGAAAATGGCGGCGAGACCTATCGGGTAGAAGATACAATGACTCATGTAGCCCAAGCCTTCGGTATTCCGAATTCCCATTGTTTTGTCACACCGACTGGCATCATTTTCTCCATTGATGGGCCTGAGCAGACGACCCGCCTCATTCGCATCTCTTCTCGATCGACCGATTTACGGAAAGTAACGGTGGTGAATGCCATTTCTCGCAGAATCAGTCAAGGAGAACTGTCACCGACAGCTGCGTATCAGGAACTTGAAGCTTTAAGTGCCGATACACGCAGATATCCCGCATGGTTGCAGGCATTGGCTGCGGCAATGGCTAGCGGTTGTTTTCTTATCATGTTTCAAGGAACATGGTCCGATTTCTTCCCGGCTTTCCTTGCTGGTGGTGCGGGTACGATATCACTCACTTTTTTCCACCGGTTAGTTCCTATCAAATTTTTCGCTGAATTTCTCGCATCCTTAATCATTGGGTTTATTGCGTTTGTAACCGTCACAATAGGGCTCGGACATGATCTAGATAAGATTATCATAGGCTCCGTCATGCCCCTCGTGCCTGGCCTACTGATCACCAATGCTGTGCGTGATTTAATGGCAGGTCATTTCGTATCTGGCGTCTCCAAAGGAGCGGAGGCTTTCCTAACCGCATTCGCCATCGGCGCAGGCATTGCCTTTGTACTGACATTTTATCCAGGGAAGGGGTTCTAGCATGGACATGTTGGAGCAGCTCGTTACTAGCTTCATTTCGACGTCCGCTTTCGGCATCATTTTCAATGTACCTCGCAGAACGCTTGTCCAATGCGGGTTTGTTGGGATGATTGGTTGGATGCTCTATTTCTCTTTTCAAAAAGCAGATCTGGATCCCATCGTAGCCACCCTCATCGCGTCCTTTTTGGTCACGATTATTTCTCAATTTTTTGCGAAAATATATAAAACACCTGTCATCGTATTCAGTGTCTCTGGCATTATCCCCCTTGTTCCTGGTGGTCTAGCTTATGATGCCATGCGCAATGTCGTCCAAAATCATTATGATGTTGCTGTGCAGCTTGCTGCAAAAGCTTTTTTACTGTCTGGCGCGATTGCTATTGGACTGGTGTTCTCCGAGGTCATTAACGTACTGTTAAGACGAATAAGAGCTTAAATTAGATCGAAAACAAATAAACATATAACCATTAATAGTTTTTACCTATAACTCCAGTGATTTTACATCTTGGATTTTTTCGCAGTTGCCCTATACACTAAGGGTATAGAACATCTCAACCAAGTATTGGAAATGGAGCTGAAGACATATGACAGACAACAAGAACCATCACATTTTAACCAAATTCGATGAAATTGCTCAAAAGTACGATAGCCAACGCAGAAAATTGATTCCTTGCTTTGATGATTTTTACAATACGGCATCTTCTTTGGTTCAATTAGAGCAGAAAGCGCCACGGATCCTTGATTTAGGTGCAGGAACAGGACTTTTCTCATCGTATATGATGCGTACGTACCCAGAAGCGCGGTTAACGTTGATTGACCTGTCGCCAGGCATGTTGGATATTGCCAAAGATAGATTTGCGGAGGCTGGAGCGTCAGAAGTAACATATCTTATCTGGGATTATTCGACCTTTGAGGATGCAGAGCCCTATGATGCGATTATCTCTTCCCTCTCCATTCATCATCTGGAGGATGAGGCTAAGAAAGCTCTATATGCACATATTTTCCACCTACTAAAGCCAGGCGGAGTCTTCGTTAATGCTGATCAAGTCTTAGGCAAGACTCCCTTTCTTGATATTTTATACCGCTCGGACTGGGTTGCTAAAATTGAAGCCACGGATCTATCTCCCGAAGCGCTGCAAGCCGCCTATGAGCGTACGAAGCTGGACAGAATGGCTCCATTAGATACGCAGCTTGGCTGGCTTCGCGACGCAGGCTTTACAGATGTCGACTGTGTTTATAAGTCTTATAATTTTGTCGTGATGTTTGCTAGAAAAATGTAAGTTCCCTAGCGATCATTCATCTCAAAGATACGAAGTTGCTTCTTGGCGCTTTACCAAATTGTCGGCTTAGACACCATGAACCACATCATCGCCAGCGTTATGATCACATACCAGATGAGTGCTTTGCGCAGCTTGTTTACGAGCGTATTGCGATCTTCATGAGGAGCTTTGAGCTGGCGCAGCAGCGGTGAGAAGGCACGTGCAATGAAGTATAGGGAAGCGACCATAATGAGAACCGTTGCGACAATCCAGGAAGTTTTCCAACTCCAAGCTGTAATCCAAGTAAGAATAATGCCCGTTGCGACCAACACATGTCCCGCATGCTTCGTCAGTCGAACCGTTATCCGAAACGGCTCTAAATAATCAGGCAGCGACTCGAATGGCGCTCTACGAATAAGTGCCAATAGTGGAAATAGGACGAAATAAGGGCCGATACTGAGTACAACGCTGAAAATATGAATATAGAGCATAATAATATACCAAGACAATGTGATCATCCATTCTATCAGTAAGTAATGTGAATAAACCGTGTGAATCCGAGGATCCACACGGTTTGTTTTATTCGGCTTTTTTAAATTCGTGTACCCAAACTTTCATCTGCGGCAGCCAAGGCATACCAGGATGCATAGCCAAAATACTGTCGCGATACTCATCAACGGTTTCGTGACCTTCTTGTTTCGCATGTTCAGGTGTCAGTTCACCCAAAGATTGCTGATATACATTGGTTACTGTAAAGCTCGTTCCTTGCAGATCCATGGTTTCACCAATATCCGCATAGCGTCCATTTCGACGGCAAGCTGTTTTTTGTCCCGCAAGAACTTTGCTTACCTCCGCTTCCTTCGTTACCAATCGGTCGATGGAACAGGTTTTCGCCGGTAATGTCTCGTTTACGTTCGTCTCACTCATGTTGTTCCCTCCTTTTGCCAGTTTTCATTATAGCGAATCTACTTCACTTTGTCGAACTGACACTAACTACCTAATTCAACTGTCGTCATTACTCTCTTAAAGCTTCCTTCAGCTTTGTTGACATGCTCTCCATAGAACCCAATGAAGGAGGTTTAACACCGCGCAGACGCGCAATTTCTGCTTTTAATCTCTCATTCTCTGACATCAACGCCTCAACTTTGGCTATCATCTGGTCGCGATCTAAATGATCCCACTTCCCCATCTTTACCCCTCCTCGGCTCACAAATACCCCCTCCTCGCAATGTGATGATCCCAACGGATTCTCGCCTGCTTCAAAGGGGGTGCTTTCTCTAACTAATTAGTTGACGATTACTTTGTGATTTGGATCGCATATAAACGCGCAGTTTCTTCCCAAACTTCACCGGGTTCTAAGGAAACAAGACCGATTTGATCAGCGGGCAGATCCACATTCGGCGCATTAACCAAATTCATTTGCGGTTCTGGACAGAAGAAACCTTCTGTTTTGCCATTATTCCAAATCATCCATTGCTTGTAGGAAGTCCCTACGTCATACACAAGTTTGATGCCTTCACGTGAATCCGTCAATGCCATGAAGTTGCGGCTATTTTGCGGAACACTCGTATAGTGATTATCCATGCTTTCAAAGAATGGCGACAGTCCACCTGACTTCATTTTCTCTTCATCCGCGGATAGCGCTTGATACTCACCCGTTGGCAGCATACGCTCGTTCAACGCCCAACGCTCACCGATCGTCATTTGGAACGTATAATCCGAAGGCTGACTATTGGCAGCAAATGGTGCGTTAATCGTTGTGTGGAACGCCAACAAGCACGGCATTGCTACATGGCCTTCATTATGTACAGAAATCTGTTGGTGCAAACCTTGCTCGTTCAAGGTATAGACTAAGCGAATTGTAAAATCAAATGGCAAAAATTCATGAACAGAATGTCCTTCACGAACTCGTAGCGCTAATGAAACGCGACTTTCATGACCATCACTGCTGAAATGCTCAACGGCCCATGGAATATTGTGTACAAATCCGTGCAAATGGTTGCCTGTCTTCGGTTCATTGACTGGGAATTGGAATACATTCCCTTTCCACGGGAACTTGCCATCCTCATAACGATTGGGTGGGAATAAGACAGGAATCCCATGAACAATTGGACGTTCTTTAAACGCTTCCATCTCTTCTAGTGCAGGCTCACGCAAGAAACGGTATTCCTTCTCTATATCACGGAAAGCAATCAGATTTGCCCCAACATCTGGCAATACTACTGCTTCATAACGCCCTGCTTGCAGCCAAATCGCTTGTTCTCCGTTGTACGTTCCTTCATATGCTTTGGTAGACATTTCTTCTCATTCTCCTCCTAAATAACTGCTTATCCTCTGTCCAATATTTGGACGGACACAATGATTTCACTTTAGCCCATATGAGCAAAAAAAGTCAATGGACGTAAATTGCTTTTATATAGACAAATGTGACATTTGGAAAACATGCGTTGTGAAAATGTTATTCACCTAATTTACTCATCAGGAGTCTGATCTTCGCATCCGTATCCGATCCGATGGATGGTGTATATACACTACATCTCAGATCCGTCCGTCCTTGTACCTGCAAGGTTGTGAGGTCAAATAACATTTTCCCCACCTTGGCGTGTCGAAACTCAATGAAAACTTCTGGTGCAGTGCTAACATCACTCTCATTCCAGAAAGATCGGAAATCTTTGCTCCGCTCACTCAATTCTTCAATAAACTCGCTATACCAGTTATCTCCTACATATTGACCATAATAAGAACGGAACATCGACAAGAAACCTTTGGCGAAGTCGCTCCAATTGACAGCTAGCGATTTCAATTCTTTTCGGGTAAAAAGCAACCATATCATATTACGCTCTAGCTCCGGGAGTTTAGCAAAGTCAAGAAAGACAGCCGCAGCCGCCTGATTCCAACCCACAATGTGACACCGGCGATCAGACACAATCGTGGGACAATCATGAAGCTCCGTCAAGATCCGATTCAAGGCCGGACTTATCGTCGGTATTTGATCAACGAATGTCGCTGGCGCTGGTTGTTCCAACGCTAAACTGAACAAATACTGCCGCTCATCCTCGTTCAGTTGTAAAGCCATTGCTATGCGATCCAATACTTGTACGGACATTTTGATGTCTCGTCCTTGTTCCAGCCATGTATACCACGTCGTACTAACACCAGCAATCGTCGCAACTTCCTCTCGACGCAGACCAGGCGTGCGGCGCCTGCTCCCTCCCAATAATCCTACTTCCTGCGGTTGGATACGTGAGCGGTGTGCCGTAAGAAAGTTAGATAATTCTTGAAGTCTCTCCTTCGTGTTCATGCTCGTGATTCCTCCTAACCTAGTATCATAGAAGCCATTATACCAGTATAAACGGTAACTTGTAATAGGATACACGGTATGACATTCTAAGTAAAAAAGGAGGACGTTACGATGAAACGTGTGGTTATTACAGGTATGGGCGTCATTACGCCAATAGGTAATCAGGTGGATACATTCTGGGGGAATTTGACGAAGGGACAATCGGGCATTACTTCAATTGAGCATTTCGATACATCCAATTACAAAACAAACTTCGCTGGCATCGTCCGGGATTTCGATGCTGAAGCCGCCGTTGGACGTCGTGAGGTACGACGCATGGATCGGTATTGCCAGTTTGCTGTTGCGGCAGCCAAGCAAGCGCTCGAAGACGCTGAACTCGTAATTGATGCTACCAACGAGGAACGTGTTGGTGTCTATATCGGCTCTGGCATTGGCGGCATCCAGACCATCTTGGACAACTATCGGACCTTGCTTGACCGAGGGCCAAGCCGGGTCAGTCCGACCGTTGTCCCGATGATGATCGCGAACATGGCGGCTGCTCAGGTAAGCATTCTGTACGGCGCCAGAGGGCCTTCCTTAGCTCCCGTTACCGCTTGCGCAACGGGCAATAACGCCATTGGCGAAGCCTTTAAGCTCATCCAGCGCGGAGGCGCAGATGCCGTGATTGCCGGCGGCGCCGAAGCGACAGTCACCGACCTCGCGCTCGCCGGCTTCGGCAATGCAACCGCGTTGTCGACGCGCTGCGACGCGCCGGAGCAGGCGAGCCGGCCGTTCGATGCGCAGCGCGACGGGTTCGTCTCCGCCGAAGGCGCCGGCGTGTTGGTCTTGGAGTCGCTCGAGCATGCAGAGCGACGCGGGGCACGGATCCATGCCGAGATCGTCGGCTATGGCTCCACATCGGACGCCTACCACATCGTGGCGACCGATCCTGAGGGCTCGGGGGCATACCGAGCCATGCGCGAAGCGACGGTGGATGCGGGGATCGACGCCTCGGAGATCAACACCATCAACGCACACGCGACGAGCACCGTTGCGGGTGATCTCTCCGAGACGCTGGCCATCAAGCGTCTACTTGGACAGCGCGCCTACGACGTGCCGATCAGCGCCAACAAATCCATGATCGGCCACATGTTAGGCGCCGCGGGCGGCGTCGAAGCTGTCGCCCTAATCAAAACCTTACAGGACAGCCTCATCCCTCCGACCATCAACTTGGACAATCCCGATCCACAGTGCGATCTGGATTACGTACCTCATGTAGCACGACGTGCAGAGCTGCAGTATGGACTGTCAAGCTCATTCGGATTCGGCGGGCATAATGCCGTGTTGATATTTAAGAAGTTCGGGTGAAAAGGCGAACCCGCAACCGGAAACTGGCTCTTGCATCTAGCAATTGGCAATTTGGGAACAGGATAGCACTTCTCTTTTTTGCAAATTGTGAAATGACAAAATTCAAATAATGTTAGTTGTAATTTGTCAGTTTGATGTATGGTGAATTGAAATACACTTTCCATCAAGCCATCGCATCTGAGTAGGATCGTTTGTTTGTTTTCCGCGATGTCTTCTTAATTACGTTATTGCAGTCCAAAAAACAGTTTCAAGCACAAACAACCGTGCAATCGCACGGTTGTTTGCTATTCGATGCGCAATCCGTATGCGACAAACATGAATTTACTTGGACACAGTTTCTCGTGCTGCATTCACAAGTAGATCAAACCATTCATCTTCCTCTAGTAGTTCCTCAACAGCCTCGATATCTTCTTCTTTGCCGGATTCACGTAGGAAGTGAAGGGCGTAGCTCCAGTCGTTTTTGCCTTTGGTGCTTTGAAGCGTGATTTCGTAAGGATGCTCATGGCCTTCGACTTTGAATTCTACATGCCCAAGGTAGCCATCTTCTTTGCTGTGTTCCATACTTGCTTTCAAAATTTCAATCATGTACAACATCCTTTTCAATAGTTTGTAGCCATGCCCAAATCGCGTTCATGGTGGTTTGTAGGTTTGATGCATTTTCCCATATATAAGGATTGTGATCTCTAAAATAATCAGCATGACTCCCGATAATTGGAAGCATTAACTGGTGAATTGGCGCATGCTTCCCACGGTTCCAGCCATGAATTCCTATGCGTGTTCGACTCCACCCGCCCCATGTCCCCAGCCTTGGAATGGGATCTCGAGATTGATTCCGAGGATTCACCGCGTGTATGTACAACACTTTGTTTTTTAGGGACATTGGAATCGCACATCTCGGTGAGCCAATTTGGATGACACCAAGGATGTTACCGCCTTGGTGTTCCAATTCTTTTGCAGCCAAGATAGAGGCTATGGCACCAGCGCTATGCCCTATAAAAAGCAGCTTTTCCCCCTGCCCCCTTGTCGAACCGACGAGCTCAAGCAAGCTCTTGCCACCATGAACCGAATTCTTTCGGTGGGCATTATGCCACATATCCCGGATGATTTCAGTCAATTGACCACTTTTCGATCGGTCCCAGTCGCCATATGGAAAGTGAACATGAACACGCACACGTCTGCCTGCTTGCTCATAACGCGAAGCAAGTTTTGCCGCAAAGTCGTCCAGGAAGTTAGACGCGGTTGCAAATCCAGCTGAAACATAAATAACGATGTCAGCAGTATCAGCGTGAATGGTCATGACATGCTCCGTTCCTTTCTAGGATACCTGGATTCAAGCTCTAGGCTTTGCACGATTCGTAGGAATGGCTGCCATCGGATCATCTGGCCAGTAGTGCTTGGGATAGCGGCCTTTCAGATCTTTTTTCACTTCGAAGTAAGCTTCTCGCCAAAAACTGGCCAAATCCTTCGTCACCTGCATCGGACGTTGGGCTGGCGATAACAAGTGCAAAGTGACAGGCACCCTCCCTTTTGCAATACGAGGTGTATCCGCTAATCCGAACATCTCTTGAAGACGTACAGATAGTGTCGGTGATTCTATGTTGCTATAGTCAACGGGAATTCGTGACCCACTTGGCACTTGAATGTGCGTAGGCGCCCATTCGTCCAACGAACGTCTTTGCTCCCATGTTAGCATTTCTTCTAATAGGCTTGTCAAGTTAAGACGGTTAAATGCACTTTTACTCTTGATTCCATATAGCTGTGGACCTACCCAATCCTCAAGGGTCATCAGCAGCGTTTCATCCCGAAGATCAGGCCAATTTTCTATAAAATGGTATAGAAAGATGCTGCGTTCCTGAAATTGACGCGCCGATCGCGTCCAAGGCAGGACATCCAAGGATTCCGAACGTATGCCTTGAAGCATAGCTTGAAGAACTAGTTCAGGGTCGGGGGCTTGAAGCGGTTTATCTTTGAGTGTAAGCGCACCTAACTGCCACCGTTCTCTCGCTCGCACGGAACCTGCTGCACCATCCCATACCACAACTTGTTCTTTACGAATATGGTTTTCAAAAGCAGTGAACAGCTCTTCCTCTTGCAGTGGAGCTGCAAGATAGATGCGGCTCTCTGTTCCACTATCGTCCAACTCTGCTGCGACAATATATCGCTCGTTCGAGAGCGGCTGCAACTCCGGCAACACGGCTCCGCGGCCGTTCGCGAGAGTAAACCGCCCCATCGACCGCCGCTGCGCAACGCGGTCGGGGTAGGCGAAGGCGAGCAGCAGCCCGCTCGCCGCCGCAGGGCTCACGCTCGGCTGCACGCCGAGCGACTGCATCAAGACCTTGGCCTCCGCCGCGATGCGGCGGCAAAGGCCAAGGTCCACCCCATCGCGCGCGTCGCCACGCAGCGCGCGCCAGAGCTCTTCGATGCGGCTGCGCACATCCGCATCCCTCTCAGCTGAGCGCATGAAATCGCGCTCACTGAGCAAGACCGCGAGCTCGCACGCCAGCGCGCCGAGCTCAAGCGGGATGGCTTGCAGCACCATGTGCGCAAGCCGCGGGTGCAAGCCTAACGCCGCGACACGCTTGCCGTGCGGCGTTAGGCTCCCGTTCTCGTGCAGCGCGCCTAGCTGCACGAGCAGTTCCCGCGCCTGCTGATAGGCAGGTGCAGGCGGTGGGTCTAGCCAGACCAGCGCAGCGGGGTCTGGCGCGCCCCAGGCGGCGAGCTCCAGCGCCAACGGAGCGAGATCCGCTTCGCGGATCTCGGGCGTTGAGCTCGGCGGGAGCTGCCGCTGCTCGGTCTCGGTCCATAGGCGGTAACACACGCCTGGACCGAGACGCCCTGCTCTGCCTCTGCGTTGATCGGCTGAGGCAACAGAAACAGGCACCGTCGTGAGACGGGTCATGCCGGTGCGGGGCGAGAAGCGCGGCACTCGCATGAGGCCGCCGTCGATCACCACCTCGATCCCCTCGACCGTTAAGCTGGTCTCGGCGATCGAGGTGGCGAGCACGACCTTACGATGCCCAGGCGTGCGGACAGCCGCCAGCGCCTGGTCTTGATCCTCCAACGAAAGATTCGCGTATAGAGGTGCAACATGCACCGCTTCTCCTAATCGCAAAGCGGTCAGTCCGTTCGCAACACGATGGATTTCTGCTGCACCTGGCAGGAATACGAGTATACTTCCAGTGTGCGTTTGTATCGCTTGCCCAATGCTAGCGACTACTGCTGGTTCTATTCTCCCTATTACTTTTTGTTGTAGATAGTGAGTAGCAACTGGATACGTTCGTCCTTCGCTCTCAATAATGGGAGCATCGTCCAAAAGTGCCGAAATCTCTTGTGCTTCCAAAGTTGCGGACATCAGCAAAATCCTTAAGTCGTCCCGAAGCAACGTTTGTGATTGACGACACAATGCCAGCCCAATGTCTGCATGCAGGCTGCGTTCATGAAATTCATCAAATATGACGATGCCCACCCCGTCTAGCGCTGGATCCTGCTGCAGCATACGGGTTAGAACACCTTCCGTGATAACTTCAATGCGCGTTTTCGGTCCAACACTTGTATCATTTTTTACTCGATAACCAATCGTCTGGCCGACCTCTTCCCCTAACAACTTCGCCATGTAGCGGGCTGCTGCACGTGCCGCAAGTCTTCTTGGTTCGAGCATTAGAATCTTCTGACCTTGCAGCCACGTTGCCGCCAATAAGGCTAGTGGAACTTGGGTTGTTTTGCCTGCACCTGGCTGCGCGACTAGGATTGCACAGGTGCGTTCTTGTAAAGTATGTAATAGTTGTGGGAGTATTGCCGTAATAGGTAACACATTCATATGGTTCACTCCGAGTTCTCTATCTTATTAATGCCGTTAATTGTTAGTACAATGAATGAAAGATCACGATTTGTTCATCTGTTTTCTGTTCGGAAACCTGTTCCTTCGCTTTTCAATCGTGTATACTAGAAGACAATCTAGTCACTAAAGGAGAACTTTAACATGAATGTACATGAAGCGATTTCCAAACATTCGAATGCACAGCATTTGCATCTCGTTCGATTTGCTGAGCTTGATGCGCAGCGTGAGCATGCCATCGAAGCGGCTGTTGATCTGTGCAAACGCGGGTTGCCATTTAACGTTGATGCCATCAACTCAGTTACAACCCAAATTATCGCCCATGCCCAAAAAGGTATTTCTCCAGTCCGTTCCCTTGTTACTGAGGATATGGTTCGTGATTACGTAAACAAAGGGTAAGGAGATACATTTCCATGGGTGTGCTAACTTTTATTTCAATGCTTATCATGGGATCCGCTTTCAGTGCAGGATTCTTACTCTTGTTTAAGCAAAAAATCGCTTGGGGAATCACCTGTATTGGGCTCTCCATCGTGTGTTACATCGCGTATGTCTACGTTGCGAATGCCTATTTCGTTTAAAGCACATTACGCAACGACAAGAACCGATCAGATCAACTGATTCGGTTCTTTTTCATTCTTCTCTTCATTTCCTTTATTCTTCGTTCTTCATTTCCTTCATATCTACACCCGATCTTATTCCCAACCCTGTTCCCGCAACTTTTGAAAAAGAAGCTCGAAATATGCAGCGGGATGAGGTACCACTTCTTTCAACGAAATTGGCCACTCGATATCTTCATACTCGTTATTGACTCCTCTTTTAAACCCCGTTGCCTTAATCTCCGTCAGCTCACCATTAACGAGTTGTTTCAAATCTGAAACAGTCACAGCGAATAATCCTGTCACCTCATCTGGCTGTAATTCATAACTCCGAAGAGCCTGATCGCAGCGATATAGGAATACATGACAGAATTCGCGATCTATCAATGTGTCCGAAATCAGATCCTCCTCGGCAAATACACCACAGGGGATTAAATCTTTGAATGAAACGGAGAGCCCTAACTCTTCCTCGAGTTCGCGGGTCCCCTCTACGACTGTTTCACCAGCAGCTAGATGCCCTGCACAAGAGATATCTAATAGATCTGGGAACAAATCTTTGTCAGGATGCCGTAGCTGAAGCAGAAGCTTCGGTACGTTATCATGCAAGCTGACAATCCAGCATTGGAAGGTCTGATGCCATAGTCCCTTGGCATGAACCTCGGAGCGAGGCGCCACGCCGAGCCACTTCCTTTTTTCATCAAACACATCAAACTGTTCTTCCGACTTCATCATCATACGCTCCCTCACCATCAGGCTCTTGCTTTGAAGAAATTTCCGTTATCTCCGAGTAAGCTTAGTAACTTTCAGCGCGTAGAGGTCGTCCTCTAGCACAGCCATTCGGTCTCTAACACCCTTCAGTGCATCCTCAATCGCAAGATTATAAATAGGAGCTGTAAGCTGCTGAATCATGTAGTCGATCAATTGCTCTGCAGCAATCTGACCTACCGTTACCCCTAGCTCGACATCTAAATGTTCCTGCAAATCACTAATTAGCGCATCTTTCTCTTCCTTGGGTAATTTCAGCACTTTCATCAGTACGCCCCCCTTTTACTCGTAAATTTGAAAATCGATTTCTTGGAAGGAGCTAACTTCTTTCATCCAACGCTCAGCCACATACTGGGTATGTACCGGGTGATTATTATAAGCTTCATACGCAGCCTGATTGGCAAAAACCATAGAGAAACCATAGTCATAATCCGCTTTAACGCTCACTTGACGCAGTACCTCAAATTGCTCAACACCAGGTATTGTCGTTAGCTCTTCCGCGCTGATTTTGAGGAATTGTTCCGCAATTGCGTTGTTTTTACCCCCATGAAGTTTAAAAACAACCATATGTTTAATGTTAGACGTATTCATCTTTGACATCTCTCCTTTTTCTTCATCTTCGCTTATTATAGCGGATTTTGTCCCAAGGAACTATATAGACTCTCACTGCCTTCTCACCACGTTTTATAAAAGGGAATATAATCCTCCTCTTATGCGCAGATTAACCGAGTACTGTAAATTAGAAGAAAAGGAAGTGCTCCTATGGTAGAAAATAATAAACATGAAGGCAACTATACAGGTACTACGAATACGAATGCGGAGAATCAAGATATGGCTTTCGTAAACGATACGTTGGAAAATGCTCCAAGCACATCTTCCATTAATCTAGCCAAAGACGATATTAGTGAAGATAATGAAGAAAATCAATTGAATCAAAAATAGTCGGCTTCATACGTTTAGAGCAGTCATTCCGTACCTTCCTAGGAGGTGGAGGCTGCTCTATTTTCGTTAATTCGACTTATTTTCGGGGGGTTTCAAACTTGGCATCTCTTATTTCGTGAGCTACTATAGACTAATAGGCTTGAATTGAAGGAGGTTGCAACATTGGAACAAGTCATTGTTATTGGTGCGGGTCCTTGCGGATTATCGGCAGCAGTTGCTTTAGAACGCGCTGGACTCTCACCATTACTCATAGAAAAAAGTTGTATCGTAAATGCCATTTATTTATATCCTACGTATTTGCAATTTTTTAGTACACCGGAATTATTAGAGATTGGCGGTTATTCCTTTACGACTCCACACGACAAACCATACCGTCAGGAAGCGCTTGTTTATTATCGTGAGGTCGCTCGCCGTGAGCAGCTGCGTATTCACTCTTATGAAGAAGCTGTTCGGATTGATCAAGTAGCCTCTGGATTTAAGGTCCATACGTCCGATCAGTTTGGCAACAAAGCCACTTACGACACGAACAAGGTCGTTGTTGCTACAGGCTACTTCGATCACCCTAATTTGTTGGGTATTCCAGGTGAGGAACTTCCCAAAACGACGCATTACTACAAAGAAGCACATCCTTATGCTGGAGCAAAAGTCGCGATTATCGGCGGCAACAATTCAGCTGTGGATGCAGCTATGGATTTGCTCCGGGTAGGTGCTGAGGTAACTGTCGTCTATCGTGGCAAAGATTTCTCAGCCAATATTAAACCATGGGTTCGCCCTTTGTTTGAAAGCATGGTGAATAAAGGACGCATCCGCATGTGGTTTGACTCACAGGTAGAACGAATAGACGAACAATCTGTTCTAATACGAAAAGGGAGCGAACACGTCACTTTAGATAATGACTTCGTGCTTGCTTTAACTGGCTTTCGCCCAGATCGGCAGCTGCTAACAGATATTGGTGTCCAGTTTCATGAAGAAACGAACGCACCTCTAGTCAACCCAGACACAATGGAAACGAACATCCCTGGTTTATATGTCGCTGGGGTTGTCGCTTCTTCCAAATACGATGCGAACGAGATCTTCATTGAGAGCGGCCGTTTGCACGGACTTTCCATTACTGCACATATTGTTAACGGTCAGAGCCATCAATCTTAGTGATTGGTGGCTTTTTTGCATACTTTCTATGAAAATATTTCCTATTTTTCAGAGATTCCTCTTCCATTACGAACACTTGTTTGCTATAATAAAAACAAGAACAAACGTTCCAATTAGATGAGGAGGTAGTTAACATGATGAACCCCAGTCACAATTTTCGTTTTATCGAGAGAGATTATTGGTACCATAAGGCATTGTGTGACACTGACCATCTTTTGCCTGAACAAATTGATGAGATGCTTGATGAATCGCACACCTACTATGCCGATTACACGTTCAAGTTTTATGACGATGGATCGGTAACTATCATAGATAACGATACGAACAACCGCATTAAACCAAAGGAACTGACAGGTGCCATTTATGATTTCTATATCCGCAAACGGATTCACATGATCAGAGTTAATTTAATAGAGAAACAACTCCAACATGCCAATTGAAGCACAATAAGGCCATCTGATTCGGACTCTTTCGTCCTTCAGATGGCCTTATGTGTACCTCATGCTATTCGCTATGATAACAGAAACAAGTTTGGGCGTGATCATTCACCATACCTACTGCCTGCATATAAGCATAACAAATCGTCGAACCGACGAATTTGAAGCCACGCTTCTTTAAATCCTTGCTCATACGATCAGAAATATCCGTTTTGGCAGGCAATTGACGACTGTCTTCCCAATTATTCTTTATGGTTTTGCCACCTACGAAGCTCCAAATATACGAATCAAATGTGCCAAATTCATCTTGCACCTTAAGAAAGGCTTTGGCATTCTGGACGACGGAAGCTATTTTCAGACGATTACGCACGATGCCAGGATTCAAGAGCAATTCCTGCAGCTTCGCCTCATCATAATTTACAATTATGTGCGGGTCAAAACCATCGAACGCTTCCCTATAGCTATCTCGCTTCTTTAATATTGTATACCAACTTAAACCAGCTTGAGCACCTTCCAAATTCAGCATCTCAAACAAGACGCGGTCATCATGCACAGGAACTCCCCATTCATGGTCATGGTAATCTTGATATAAAGGGTCTTCGTTGACCCAACCGCAGCGGTTTGTCATGTTATTCCTTCACCTCATCCAAGTATCGAACATGTGTTCTATTTCATTATAGATCCTATACGAACACTTGTCCAGTTGGATTTATTTAAGGTCGCCAGGCAACTTGTAGAAGTGATTGGTGTTTTGGAATAAAATCGCAACCGTCTCTTGCACGTTCTTCCCCTTCAGTTCAGCGATTTGTTCAATGACTGTGTGAATCATACACGGATGTGTCTCTTCACCTGAGAACGGTCCTTCAAATGGCCAAGGTCCATCTGTCTCTACCATCATGAGCTCCAAAGGGTAGTTACGAACTAATGTTCTGATTTCTTCTTCATAGAGAACATCTGGCGTGATAGAAATATAATAACCAGCGCCTATCATTCGCTCCACGGTTTCGTCAGATCCTTTAAACCAATGGAAATGCGCCTTCTTGATTCCGTATTTGGCTAGTAACGCACATGCGACATCCGCATCTTCATATACGGCATGCAGGACAACTGGCTTGTCCCACTGAGCAGCAAGCTGCAAGAAACGCTCTAACAACCCAATATAAGGTGTTACGTCAAACGCCTGTCCTGCCCCTTCTACTTCATGACGCGTGTAATATGGAAGTCCAATTTCACCAACTGCGATCATGTCATTCACATGCTCACTCATCCAATCTATTAATGCGTCCAACTGCTCTGTCGTAGGCAACTCTTGTTCTGGATGAAATCCGTAAGCCGCAAAAATGCGACCGGGAGCAAGCGACTTCAATTGCTTCGTTGCTTTGCAGGAATCTAGATGGCGGGATACCGCGATTAAGGCCAACACCTGCGAAGCTTCTAGTTCTGCAATTATCAATTTCGCTGACTCTTCGTCGTACATATCGAGATGAATATGTGCATCAATAGCTGACATTGTTTGTTTTCTCCCGTCGCAAGAGTCCCTGTATATGCTGTCTTAGTGCGATAAACTCTGATTCCTGCATGATAGATTCCTGACGTGGTCTTGCAAATGGTACTTTCAACTCTTCCAAGATACTTGCAGGTTTATTAGACAGCACATAAATACGATCAGATAGGAAGAGTGCCTCCTCTATACTATGGGTGACAAATAAGATGGAGCGTTTATTGTGCTCCCAAATGTTAAGAAGCCACGCTTGCATATCAAGCCGTGTTAACGCATCTAAGGAACCGAATGGCTCATCTAAGCACATAAGTTCCTGCGGGCTTAATAAAGCGCGTAAGAACGAAACACGCTGTTGCATCCCACCTGACAGGACATGTGGAAATTCCCGTTCATAGCCTCCTAGTCCAACTCTCGGCAGCCATTCTCTAGCTTTGGCGATCGCCGCAGAGCGCGACTCTCCGGCTACTTCCTGCCCTAGTGCTACATTTTCCTCAATAGAGCGCCATGGGAACAAGGCCGGTTGCTGCGGCATATAAGAAATAAGTCCTTTTTTCCCTGTCACCTTCTCGTCATCCAGCCACACTTCACCGGATGTCGGCTGCACGAGTCCACCTATGATATGGAATAAGGTGCTCTTACCACTGCCAGAAGGGCCAATGATGGATACAAACTCGCCTTGCTCGACATAAATATGAATATCTACAAGCACGGTGACTTGCCCTTTTTTATTCGGAAACATATGATGAATCCCAGTAAGCTTTAATTTGCTCATGGCCACAGCCCTCCTCTCCTACGAGGAACGTTTGACGTTCCAACGAATGATGAGCTTCTCTAACCCAGCGATGAGCCAGAAAAAGAGCAAACTCAGAATCACGATAATTCCGATTGCCACAAATTCCCGGTCTGCACGGAAGGCTGATTTTTGTAAGATCATATAATAGCCAAGACCCACATTTCCGCCTAGCCATTCAGCAATAACTGCCCCCATCACACTATAAGTAGCGGATATTTTGAGCCCAGTAAACAGAAATGGCAAAGCATGAGGCATCTCTAATTTATAGAAAATTTGGCGTTTCGATGCACCAATCATTTGCATGTAATTATACATGCTGCGATCTGTCTGCATGAAGCCATCTAACGTTGACATCGTTACAGGGAAGAAACAGACAAGTGAAATCAATATAAGTTTAGGTAATAGGCCAAAACCAAATAAGATAATTAACAGTGGTCCCAATGCAATAACTGGGATATTTTGCGATAGGATCAGCAGTGGATAGAAACCCGCTTTAACGAAAGGAAGCCTATGTAGTACGCTGGCAACTAGTACACCACCGATGGCACCGATACTAAAACCCATGCACATCAAACGAACGGTAGCCCACATATGCATCCATACGCGCGGCATATCTGTGGTACCGTCTCGCCATATTTTGAGCGGGCTTGGAAGCAGCCAGTCTGCGGTTCCAGCCCATGAGACAGCCAACTGCCAAATAAACAACAGAAGGATGACTACCACAAGTGGCGGCCATCCTGCTTGAATCCAGCGACGGATGTTCATTATCTGTACTTCTCCGTTAACTTGTCCATTGAAGCACCTGACGGATTGAAGTAAATTTTAACCTGAGAAATGACGTTCGGGCTGCCCATGTCAATCATGGCTGTGTTCATATCTTGAATAATGAGAAGGAGTTGATCCAACTCACCTTCCATCGTTGTTTCCAGCGGTGAAACAAAATATTTAACACCAGACTTTGCAATCACTTCGATGGCTCGATCTACATACGGAATGACATCTTCACCGTTTACTGTTTTCGGGATTATTTGAATACTAACAAGTGCATTAGCCATGATGGACATCTCCTCTTCAATTTAGGAATTACTTCTTACTTTCAGGTAAAAATGAATTCGTAAATGCCGCATCCACATCCAACTTCTTCTCTAAAAGCTTGTGATCCAGCATCCACGTGGCGTAGTTTTCCCACACGGATTTCTTTTGCTCACCCCAACGTGCCGCATCATCCTGATAACGTGGGCTTAACCACTTTTGACTAGCAACGACCAGCTTAGGATCTAGATCTGGAACAGCTTTAATCAATATGTTTGCCGCATCTTCCGGTTTGGAAATGGCAAATTGATACCCTTTGGTCGCTGCAGCAACGAACGCCTTCACGATTTCTGGCTTCGAAGAGATCATATTCTCATTTGTCGCCAATACAGGTGTATAATAATCCAGTTTCTCCGAATATTTGTTCAAATAAATCATGTTCATCGGCTCACCACGAAGTTCCGCATCTACGCCTGTCCATGCATAGTAAATCCATGCAAAGTCGATATCGCGTTTGACCGCTGTAAAATAATCCGCGTCACCGATATTAACCATTTTCACCTTTGTCGCATCCGCTTTCTCTGATTGCATCAGGGATTCAATCATGGCACTTTCGGAAGGGGCACCCCAACCGCCATACGATTTGTTCTCGAAGTCCTTCGGTGATTTGATATTCTTCGCAACCGGTGAAGCAAAGCCAGAGGTATTATGTTGAATAACTGCAGCAATCGAGACTAGTGGCACTCCTTGAATACGACCTTGCGTGATGCTTTCTTGATAACTCACCCCAAACTCTGCTGCGCCAGAAGCGATCATCGTATCCGCTCCACTTTCGCCAGGGGAAATGATTTGCACATTCAAGCCTTCTTGCTCAAAAAATCCTTGATCCTTCGCGACATACAACCCCGTGTGGTTCGTATTTGGCGTCCAATCTAGGACAACTTTTACGTCAGTTAGCTTTTTACTTCCTTCTGTCGGTTGAACTGACTTTCCTGTGTCGTTGCCGCAACCTGCCATTACTACGGTAAAGCTGACTAACAACAATGGTGCAATTTTGTTCCATTTCATATTCTTCTACCCCTTCTCTGTGGATCTTGATGTAACCATACGAAAAAGCCCCCGTTATCCGGGAGCGCCAGTGCAATTCTATCAAATTCTACGCTGGCATTACCCCAGGAGTTAATAGAAACTAAAAAGCCGCTAAAGACCAAAGGTCTCTCGCGGCGTATACGTTGACATTCGTACACGTATAGTCGTGTACAATCATTCTCTGCACTAGCATTATCTAGATCAGATCGAACGGTCAGCGGTATATCCCGCACTCTCAGCCTGACTACTCAAGCTCCCGGATGGTTACTATTCAATTTACATTACTATAACCCTAGTTAACTAAATAAGCAAGTTATCCCTATTTGCCGTTGTATGGGTATAATTACACCCATTAGTGTAATAACCAATCCTTTAACTGCAATCCCATCTTCTGCGCATCTGCGTAACCTAGTTCATGTAACTTCTCGAGTTTCCGCGGATCTTTCTCCATTCGTCCTACTTCTACTTTGGTTGAAGGTCGAATAATGATAGCACTGCCATCCGCTTCCATTCGTTCAATTGTTTCAAGTGTAGAATTATAAATTTCGCTGCGATTCACAAGCACATTCACAAGGCCGTTATATTTTGGATAAAAACTTTTCGCTAACCAACGCTGCTTGAACGGCCGTTTGCGGTAGCCCAGTTCTTTCGTTAATACAATGATATGCTTTTTATTGCCGTCAGCGACTGATTTCTGTACCGGAATCGGATCGACCAATCCGCCATCAAATAATGTTCTGCCTTCATAATGAATCGGCGTAGCTACAAAAGGCAACGAACTCGAAGCTTGTACGATGGGCATCGTTTCCTGTTGAAGCTGATGTTTCGTAAAATAAATCGGCTCCCCGGTATGCGCATCTGTTGTACCTATTGCAAATTGCTGTGAAGAAGCGTAGAACGTGTCATAGTCAAAGGGTACTAGTCTATTCGGCAGCTCATTGAAAATAAAATCCATGCCAAATATGCTCTTACTGCGCAACAAGTTGCGATAGCTTAAATAACGGTGATCCGCAACATAGTCAATCGTTACCTTTTTATTCCGCCCAGGTTGTTTAGAAATGTAAGAAACCGCATTGCACGCGCCCGCTGAAACACCCACCACATAGGGGAAATATAAATCCTGCTCCATAAAGTATTCCAAGACTCCCGCGGTGTATACCCCTCGCATACCTCCGCCTTCCAGTACGAGTCCAATCCCTTCCATGGTGACACCTTCTTTCTGTCTGTCTCAAGCCCCTTTCTAGCATACAGGAATTGTAAATTAAAAGAAACGGGCTTCCCTCTTCGAAAATGAGACGAAGACGAAGATTTCCTCCTACTTTCTAAGACAAATTAGGGGAAATCCCAGTTCAACCGTATTTTTGCCGAAATTTAACGTGTACGTCAACTTTTCGAACCTTAACTAATGGGACACCTTCATGAAATTACCAAAGACCCCTGCTCCGAGGAGCAAGGGTCGGTAACCATACTACAATTATGATTTGTTTTTACTAATGTTATTTAGGCTAGGAGGAAACTCAGCCGCATTCTGCTTTTTTAGTGTCTCTGCCTCTTCCGTGAAGTGAGCAGCATTTTGTTGATTATTTTTTTTATCAGGTCGATTTACTTTAGGCATTCCTTTCACCTCCATCATCTCAACCGTAGTATGAGAAGGTGATCCTAATCTTATGCCAATTCACTGAAATCATTAAGGTTATTAACGATTTTCTTTGTACAGTTCCTTGATGACCATAAACTCGTCCAGATTGTTCAGAAAGAGATCAACAATGACAGGGTCAAAATGTTTGCCGCGCTCCGATTTCAATAAATCCAAGACGCGATCTAATTCCCATGCTTTCTTATAGACACGATCACTACACAGTGCATCAAATACATCAGCCAAGGCTGTTATCCGGCCATATAAGTGAATGTTTTCCCCACTTAGCCCTTGTGGATAACCCGTCCCGTCGTAACGTTCATGATGCTGATGAGCGATAATTGCCGCGGCGTGCAGCACCTTTTTATTCGAATGCTTGAGCATTTCATAGCCTAAGTTAGAATGTGTTTTCATAATTTCGAATTCTTCTTTGGATAAAGAACCCGGTTTATTGAGGATGGCATCCGGGATCCCAACCTTGCCTACATCGTGCATCGGTGTTGCTAGTCGAATCGTTTCAGCTTCTTGCTCAGATAAGCCGTATTTCAGCGCCAGCAGACGTGAATACTCGGCTACTCGCTTAACGTGATGACCTGTTTCCTGTGAGCGCGTTTCTGTAATCTCGCCCATGGTATAAATGATTTCCTGCTGTGTACTTTCAAGCTCATTATTCAAATAAATGTTCTCGAAAGCAACAGAAACATTCGCACAATAAATATCAACCAAATAATGCTCCCATTCACTTAGGGCATTAAAACCGTTCATATAGATTACGTTTTCCATCCCCATCTTACTCTGGAAATAGATGATGAAACGATCCGCAGCAAAGCTGCTTTTGCGGGTATGGAAAGCTAATTCAATTTCCTCAAGAACTTCGACAGGAACCACATCACGAGCTCTTGCATCTTGGTTCTTCGCATAATCGCCGCTGGCTGCAAGAATGTAGATGTCCTCGATCCCTTTCGTTACGGCAAAACTGCAATGTATCGCATTCTTATGTAAATTAACGATAGATGTCATTTGGGTTAGAACGCCAGACGCAAATTTCTTCATGGACTGTAACTCGAACAAGGTCGCCGAAGACTTAATAATTTCTTCCAGGCCAACTCTACTTTTCTCAATCGTTTTAATATCTCGAAAGGAGCGCAGCGCCGTGACTACCGTAGTAAACAATTTCTGCGATGTTAACTCCGTCTTTTCTTTATAATCATTAATGTCATAATCCATGATAACCGTTCGTTCAGGAGCTTGTCCTGGCTGGCCCGTCCGCAAAATAATACGTACAGCTTGGTTATTCAGCACTTCGCGAATATATTTGACAATTTGCAATCCTGCATCTTCTTGTTCCATGACAACATCTAATAAGATAAGCGCCGTTTGTGGCTGTTCTTTCAACAGTTGTTTCGCTTCCAAAGCAGAATAAGCACTATGAAACTCCAGTTTTCTGCCAGCAAATTCGAGATCTTGCAGCACCATTTTGGTAACTTGGTGTATTTGCTTCTCATCATCGACAATGAGTACGATCCACGGGTCTTGTTCCACAGTCCTTAGATTTGCTGCTGCAACGCTATCTTCCTCAGCAGCAAAAAGAAGCTCATCCTGATCGACAGACTCCACTTCATTTGTCATATCTCAGCTTCCTCCTCTTTGGGGATTGTAATTGCAAATAAACTGCCCTGTCCTCGTACGCTTGAACATTGAATCGTACCATTTAACGATTCCGTTACAAGATTGTATACGATATTCATGCCTAGGCCTGTCCCACCTTGCCCCCGGCTTGTTGTAAAGAAGGGATCGAAAATATGATCCAACACTTCCTCAGACATCCCTTTCCCATCGTCTGAATAAGCTAGCATGACATGATCGGGATAGTCTAGCACTCGGATACTTAAACATCCGTCATCGTCATCCGCATCGTAAGCGTGATTCAGAGAATTCATAACTAAATTCGTAATAATTTGTGATAGAGCGCCTGGGTATGTATACAACTGCAGTTGATCATCGCAGTAAACGTCCAATTTAATATGAGTTTTCTTGAGTGCAGGCTTCAAACTCGCGATAATTCCTTCCACATATTCTTTGAATAGGAAGGTCCGTTTCATCTCTACACTTTGATCCACGGAGATTTGTTTGAAGCTTTTAACTAAAGAAGACGCTCGCTCCAAGTTCGATTGGACCATCACAATGCTCTCATGGGAAATCGATAGAAATTGCTCCAAGTCGGATTTCTTCATTTTCCCTGCTTCATACAGTGCCTGGAACTCTTTCGCTTTCTGGTCCAAGTAGCTGATAGCCGTTACACCAATGCCAATTGGGGTGTTAATTTCATGCGACACGCCTGCAACTAAACTGCCTAAGGCTCCCATTTTCTCCGAATGTACAAGCTGATCTTGGGTAACCTGTAAGGTAGTCAAGGCCTGCTGCAACTCCTGATACCGTTCATCCAAGTTACTGACCATATCATTGAATGCTTCAGAAACTTCAGCAATTTCAGGCGAAGCTTTGAACTGCAATTTGGGCAACTCTCCACCTTGTTTTACAATTACAGCTGCTTCACGCAACCGGCTTAACGGCCGGATAACAATTACTCTTAGGATTAACCATAATAAAATTGAAAGTACAATCGCAATACTTAGTCCAACGAACAAAATCAGCTTTGTTCTATGTTGGAGCAGCAATTCTTCTTCCGATGAGTCGAAAATAACCTCAACTGCCCCGACAACCGAGCCATCTTCTTGCAGTGGTGCCGTCAATCGAACGATCGGCTTATCATTTTCAAACATGGGGACACGATCTACAATTGTATTGTCTTGTTTGGGAATCACAACTTTTGCTGCATTCAAGACTGTCCCTACTTCTTGACGATTCGAGGAGGCTAAAACTTTCCCTTGTTTGTCATACAGTTTCATATCCAGAACGCGAGTATTCTTATATTGGATGTAATCGAAAATCTGTTGGATATCTGCGATTGATCTCGATTCTTCGTAACGCCCGTTGATAGCAATCGTCATCCCGCTAATTTGACTAACATATGCTTCGCGAATCGATTGATTCAAGCTGATCGTATCGAACACCATCATTGTCGAAATCATACCAGCTGTGACTGCTGTGACAAGGAATACAATTCGTTTCTGTAAGCTTATTTTCTTCTGACGAGAAGGCATCCCTACACCTACTTCACATCGAACGTGACTGTTTTACTAACATCATACGGTGTATGGTCGTTGTTATGTAAAGAGATCTTCACTTCATGTGTTCCTTTACTCAAATGATCCAATACCTTCTGTTTCTCAGTGACAACGATCTTCTCACCTTTGTCTAACGATATATGAATATGACCTTCACCTTCGACACGTTGATGATCATAATGTTCCTTCGATATCTTCAGATCGGTCGTAAAGTCTAAAGTGACAGTATCATCTTTCACAACATAAGCGACCTCTAACGTAGGTGTAAAAGAAGACGCGTTGGACGTTGTCGTTTTGGCTTTACCACAGCCAGTAATTGCGATTGTTAATGCTGCTAACAAACAAAAACCTTTGATTTTATTCATTTGTCATCCCCCGTGAAGATGTTTTTAGTCTCTATTTGCCAAAAAAAGCTATCTTCCTTAGCTTAAGAATAATCAGTTAATTTGTCCACTTTTATTTTGGAAACATGTGTAATAATAAGCGCCGTTAAGTGAATAGTCCATTAATTCATAATTGTCTGACAACTAATGTCGAATTCGCATGATAACGCTCATATTTTGCGCTTACCCAGGAAATAATTTCATTTCCCGAATCCGCATCATTTCCCCACTTTTGGTGCAATGTAGTAAAGTCGCTTTTCATAGCTACTCCCCTTCTCTTTATGAACCCTAAGGAGGTTTCCCATGACAGGAACCAATCAGCATCAACAGCCCGTTCAGCACGCAATCGACGCCGCTGATCACGCCATTCTACAAGCACAAGACGCCCAGCATAAGCTGCAAGTCGCCATAACGGAAGCCAACCCTAACGCGATTCAATCCGCTCAAGCGGCACTTGTTCAAGCAGACCAACAAGTTACCCAAGCCCAAAGACAATTAGCTGAATTTGCCAACGAACAATTTGGACAGCAAATCAAGCAAACGTTCGAACAGTTAAACCAAGCTGCTCAGGATATTGAAGCTTATCAAGAAAAGTTTCATACGCCAAAGCAGGTTCGGTAACCGCTTTGCCTCCCAAAAGTGATCGATATTCGATCACTTTTTCTTTTTAGGCATACATTATGTTAAACTACGTAGGAAGGTTTTCAAGTTATTTGGGGAGGCACTACTTACATGCTCGTGATTGGAATTGCCGGAGGTACCGGTTCAGGTAAAACTACAGTAGCAAGATCGATTATTACAAAACTCGGATCCACGAATGTGACTTTGATTTCACAAGATAATTATTATCTTCATCATAGCGGTCTGACCTTTGAAGAGCGGGAACACATCAATTATGATCACCCTCGTGCTTTTGAAAATACATTGCTTCTTCAGCATTTGAATATGTTGAAAAGCGGGCAGCCCGTCGACATACCTGTCTACGATTTCTCTACGCATGCTCGCTCGCAAGAAACGATTCGCATCGATGTTAAACCGATTGTGTTGCTTGAAGGCATTCACGTTCTAACGGATGAGGATCTCCGCGGGGCGTTAAATATTAAGGTTTTTGTAGATACTGACCCGGATGTACGTATTCTACGCCGTTTAACTCGTGATATTAATGAACGTGGTCGTTCTTTGCAATCCGTTTTCGACCAATACTTGACAACAGTTAAGCCCATGCATGATGCCTTTATTGAACCGTCCAAGAAGTATGCGGACATCATTATTCCTGAAGGCGGCGAGAATCAAATCGGGATCTCCTTGCTAACGATTTTGACTGAACGCTATATGACAGATCGTGCCGCTAACTATGAAATCGGATAGCTGCCTAACCGCAAGAAGCCACTTTCCTTCAACTAGGAAAGTGGCTTTTTCATGCCGAACGCGCTTTGAAAATAAACCCTGCAAGGCCAAACAACAAATAGACAAGGCCAAGAAAGTAGAAAATACTAAACACGCTTAAATAGTGAAGGGCCATCCCGCCTACTAAAGGTCCGATGATACTCCCTACGCTGTATTGAATAGACGCAATAATATTAGCTGTTGGGAGCAAATGACGCGGTAAAATGTCTGCTGCATAGGCTAGCCCTAACGAGAAGAATGATCCTACCATACCGCCTGCTACGCCTAAACAAAGTCCAAGTCCCCATAAGCTCGTCCCAACGAACGGCACACAACTGAACGCTAAAGCGCCTACTATGGCTGTCCCCATTAGAATAGGTTTACGCCCTATACGGTCACTCCATATCCCGAGCGGCAATTGCATGATAAGCCCACCGATCCCAGTTACGGGCAGCAAAAGACCAATTGTTGACTCCGAAATGCCAATCCGGAGACCATAGAGCGGAAAGTTGCTGTTCATGGCAGCTTCCATATAGCCAAAGAGCAAGGAAGTTATTAGTGGAAACCAGGCTAACGAAATGACGGTAGTCGCACGTTTATGCGCAGCTTCCGCACGTTCGGCTCGCTCTGGCTTCTCATTTTTGAGCCTCGTTAGAAGCAATAAGATTAGAAGAAAGAATCCACTTGTCACCATGAAAGGGACCCACATCCCTGCTTTCAACAAGGTAATGCCTAATGGCCCCAAACTAAAACCAATCCCATAAGCCATCCCATACAGGGAGATATTGCGTCCCCTCTTCTCCTTCGGACTCGAGGCAACAATCCAGAGCTGTGTAGCGAAATGCAAGGCACTATCGCCAATCCCCACGATAAGCCGCAGTACAAACCAGAAGCCAACTTGTTGCCAGACTGGAAAAAGGCAATTTGCAATAATAATCAATGTCATTCCGATCATAATGACGGGTTTATATCCATACCGTCGAACTGGTTTCTCGATGAAGAACATCGTCGCGAAAATCCCAATATATAGCGCCGCCGCGTTTACACCGTTTGCATCTGTGGATACACCAGACCGATCGAGTAGAATTGTAAGCAAGGGCAAGAGCATCCCTTGACTCATTCCCGCCACAATGATAACCATTATTAATGTCGTTAATTGATAATTGGATCGAAACCTTTTAAACGCCATTCCCGAAATCCACCGTTTCCCATCTCTCGGCACAGTCATTTAGCTTGCCATGAAGGGGAACACGGAACTGCGTAAAGATGACGAGTCGAGCTTTTTTAATCCATTCTTTGAAGGATGGGTAGGTAACAAAGAGATTTGCATAACGATCACTCATACAAATAAAGTGAGGACCTGGGGTTTTCTCCGTTAGAAAGTTTAACGATGTATCTAGCGGCGTGTATTTCTTCCGTTTCCCTTCCCATTTGTCCACTTCAACTTGTAGCTGAGTATCTACCTCCTCCACCAGTTGTTCAAGATGCTTCACACGGGCATAATAGGGCATTTCTGTTCGTATGTCCATTCTTCGAAGCGTTTCTTCATGCTGTGGGTAGAAGATCACGCGAACGAATTTCCGTTCTTCTGCCCAAGCGATACAAGCTCTCATTTCGTGCTCTGTCCAATCTTCGAATGTCTCGAAAACCAGAACAGTTCCCTTATCTGCATGCGTCGGTGGTTCATACCCGTAGGGTACTTTGATTTGTTCTCGTGCCATGGCTTCCTCCTCTAGTTGATCTTACATGTCGTTCATTCGCTGGAATAACGTGCACATATTCCTAGTATACCCCTTCCATCCCCATGAAACCATTGCCTAGATTGGATTACAGAAACGCATTACGTTATAATTTGGGGGTACGTATTTTCAATTAAGGGAGACCTACTGTATGAGAGATCCGAGATTACAAACTTTTGCCCGAAACATTATTCGATACTCCGTGAGCCTACAGCCTGGTGAGAACATATTGATTGAAATGATAGGTGTTAAAGATCCTGAACTTGCAAAATGCTTAATCGAAGAGGTTTATGCGGTCGGGGGTAACCCTTTCATCGAATTGCGTGATCCAGCGATTACGCGAAGCTTACAAATGAAAGGAACACAAGAACAATTCAGCGCTTGGTCTGCCATTGAGCTTGCTCGTATGAAACAAATGGATGCCTATGTAGCTGTTCGCAGCGGCGATAACATTACGGAATCTTCTGATGTGCCTGATGAGCAAATGAAACTATTCTTGAAATACTTCCAACGTCCTATCTTTGATGAACGAATTAACAATACCAAATGGGTCGTTATGCGTTACCCCAATCCGTCGATGGCACAATTGGCTGGTAAAAGCACGGAAGCGTTCGAGGATTTCTACTTTAACGTCTGTAACCTCGATTACAGCAAAATGGCCAAAGCGATGGAAGGGCTCGTTGATTTGATGAACCGCACAGATCGTGTCCGCTTGGTCGCAAAAGGCACGGATCTCAGCTTCTCGATTAAAGGGATCGGCGCTGTTCCTTGTTCAGGGCTGAGAAATATCCCGGATGGCGAAGTTTATACGGCTCCAGTGAAAGATTCCGTCAATGGTACGATCAGTTACAATACACCGACGATTTACTCCGGAACTTCTTTTGAGAACATCGTGCTGACCTTCGAGAATGGCCGAATTATTAACGCAACAAGTAACGATTCCAAGAAGTTGAATGAGATTCTGGATACAGATGATGGCGCACGCTATATCGGTGAATTCGCCATTGGAGTGAATCCGCACATTCAACATCCGATGAAGGATATTTTATTTGATGAGAAAATTGACGGCAGCATCCATTTCACACCTGGGCAAGCCTATGAAACTGCGGATAATTCCAATCGTTCGTCTGTCCATTGGGACATGGTGCTAATTCAACGTCCTGAGTATGGAGGCGGCGAGATTTATTTCGATGATGTGCTGATTCGCAAAGACGGCCGTTTCGTTATTCCTGAGCTAGAACAACTTAACCCAGAGAACTTAATGTAGTTAACGATAAAAAAGGAACACTTAAAAAGCAGTTGAGACTTCCGAGTATTCACTCGGTTAGCTTCAACTGCTTTTAGCCTAACCAATGGAAGATGGTATTTTCCGCGGATTCTCCGTGTAGTGGCAGGTTCGTAGGAATAAGCTTAGAGATTTGATTGACTTGACCTTGCAGATTGGGTTGAAGGTCATTGGATAGTATCCGAACCTCCGCACCTTTCGGCACGAAAGGAAAAAGCTGTTGGATGTCGTCATTGGTTAATCGAATACAACCTAGTGACTTCGCCTCACCAATTGAACTCTCATCGTATGTGCCGTGTAAAGCGATAGATCCTAGCCCTAAGCCTGCATCACCATAACTTTGACTTGTCTTACCTTTTGGCTGTTGTACTCGCTCTATGACCCGATATAGGCCATCAGGCGTGCTCCCATTGACACCGAGTCCTATTGGTTTGTTCCATAATACATATGAACCGCTTACCAACTGGAGCTGGTACGCACGCTGATTTACTTCGAGGTGAACAGGTTCATATGGAACCCCTTCTCCTCCAGCTACATTCGCATAGAACATATGGGCAATATCAGCCGCATTGGGGTTAAATACCCATCCGCCATCACCTTGGTAAACGGATTTGATCTCATTCGAACCCGATACAGCTTCTAGCGGAATATAGCTCAAATAATTAAGCGGATAATCTTGCAGGAGATCATTTATACGTGTAGGAGCATGTCCAACATCCTCACGATAAGATGCCAATGCCGTTCGAACTAAATTAGCACCAATCGCACTAAGCGGTTGGTGCTCTTCAAATTCGGCGTTCAGGAATCGGATGTGAACCAAGGGATCAGCCTCTGGCTGATACGTGGCGATAACCATCGCCCGTCCGATATCCTCTTCTTTGGTCAACAGCATCGTTTTCCCCTTGTCCCTGTTGTCCTCGGTGACAATACCATACAGGAGAATCGTTACTTTCGGTACTTCCTTAGCCAATACCAATGCTTGAGCATGGAGCTTCTTCTCAATCTCAGCATGTGACATCTCTGGAGAAAGATACAGAATAAATGGCTTGTCCACCGATTCATAGGATACTTGCGTGCCTGCACTCCACAGTTTCAATGAACTTATCGTACGTGGGATTGCCTGATTCCCAGTAAAAAATAAGACTAAAATGACATTGAGGATCAATAAGACGAGCAATAACATTTTCATAAAAGGCGGTAATAATGGCTTCGGTTTCTCGGGCAGCGTCTGTTCTAGATTCGCAGTGTGAACGGCTTGCTGCTCATCAAGAAGGTGAATCGCACGATTAGCAGCAGAAAAGAACGGTGAAGGATACGTTTTGAGCACTTCTTTGTAATGAAATCTGGCTCGCTTCCAATTCCCTTTTTCACGAAATTTCTGCCCAAGATTGAAATGAGCCTCAGGCGAATTGGCATCCAAATAACGAATAACCTTCTCGTGATAATTGGGGTCTCCGTGACTAATGAACAAATTCTTGTGCAAATGGACGAGGTGATCATCGAGTTGATTACGAAATCGTTGGTTTCGTCGGATCATTGGACTCCTCTCCGTACATTTATTTAGCTAGTCACACCTGAAGCGTGATACAAAAAGTATCTCTGATACATAATGTATCATGTTGCAAATCGAAAGACAACCCTTTTTCAACAATATGATCGACGTAGGCCACCAATGAGAAAAAGACGTTTTCAGCCTCTTTGAATAAGGCCAAAAACGTCTTCTCTTCATGCGTTGTAACGACTTAATGAGCTACTGTGTTGTAAGTCATGATCCAGATAGATCCGCCTACAATCGTTACTAGGATAACTAATCCAAATAGCAGCGCCATGATATTCCACTTTGCATTCTCGCCTTCTTTGACGTGCATGAAGAAGAACAACTGAACAGCAAATTGGAGAACCGCCATGAGTAAGATCAGAAACAATGTACCTGTTCTTCCAAGCATATCATTCATTACAACAACTAGAGGAATGACGGTCAACAGGATCGATAAAGCAAAACCGATAATATACGATTTCAATGATCCATGAGACTCATGATTATTATGAGTTTCTGCATGTGGTTTGCTCACTTACATCACCCCCATGAGGTAGACGACCGTAAATACGAAGATCCACACGACGTCCAAGAAATGCCAGTACAAAGAAATGATCGTAACTTTACGTTTAGTAACCGTCGTGATACCACGGCGTTTCAATTGAAAGATCAAGCCAATCATCCAAATAAGACCAACGGAAACGTGTAATCCGTGCGTACCTACCAACGTGAAGAATGCAGATAGAAAAGCACTCGTGGAGATTGTTGCTCCTTCATGATTAACCATAGTAATGAATTCTGAAAGCTCCAATCCAATGAAAGAAGCTCCCAATAGCACAGTTACAATCAACCAGCCGATCAGTTGTTTCATGTTTCCTTTATGCATGCCGAGCAAAGCTAATCCGCTCGTAAAGCTGCTTGTAAGCAAGATGAAGGTTTCTGCGATGATACCCGGCATTTTGAATAATTCTTCCGGTGTTGGTCCTCCGTTCGTATTCTGGTGAAGGACGATATACGTTGCGAATAAAGAACCGAATAGGATAACGTCTGTGATCAGAAATATCCAAAATCCGAACGTCTTGAGCGATTCGTGCTCTTGTTCATGATCATGTTCATGACCGTGACTTCCGTGTGCTGCTGTGTGCGCCATTATGCCTTCACTCCTTTCCATGCGTCTTCCGTGGCTTTCACTTCGTCCGCTGGAATATAGTAATCTGTATCATAACTGAACGAACGAGCTATCATACAGATGGCAACACCGATTAATGCAGGAATCGTGAGCCACATCCAATCCCAAACGAATCCGAATCCCGCGAAGAACCAAAGCGTCGAAATAATGAATGGAATCGAAGAATTCTTAGGCATATGAATCGGTTCATAGGTGGTTGGAACGGGTTGCTTTTTAACTGTACCCTGTTTCTCTTCCCACCATGAATCAGCAACATCTGCTTTAGGAAGCACTGCAAAGTTGTAGATCGGAGCTGGTGAAGCAATCGACCATTCCAATGTCCGACCATCCCAAGGATCCCCAGACACTTTGTGTTGTTTAATGAATTTAATGGAGTGCGCGATTTGCCACACTTGGAATAGGAAAGCTATCCCCATCAGGAAGCCACCGACAGTAGAAACAACGTTTAGCGGTCCCCAACCCATATCCCAGCTATACGTGTAGGTACGACGAGTCATACCGTCTAAACCAAGGAAATATTGCGGCATGAAACACACATAGAAACCAATGTTCCACAACCAGAATGCCCATTTGCCCAAGTGTTCATTGAGCTTAAAGCCGAACATCTTCGGCCACCAGTAATAGAGACCTGCGAAATATCCGAAGGCAACTCCGCCGATTAAGACTTGATGGAAGTGCGCGATCAAGAAGTAACTATTGTGAAATTGGAAATCAGCAGGCGCTACAGATAGCAAGACCCCTGTCATTCCCCCAACAACGAAACATGGAATAAAGGCAATCGTCCATAGCATCGGTGTTGTGAACTGAATTTTACCCCTGAACATGGTGAACAGCCAGTTAAAGACTTTTGCCCCGGTAGGTATGGCAATAAGCATTGTACTGATGGCGAAGAAGGCATTCACATCTGCGCCAGAACCCATCGTGAAGAAGTGATGCGCCCATGTGAAGAAGGACAATAAGCTGATAATCAGCATGGCAAAGACCATTGATTTATAGCCGAATAGTTTCTTCTTCGAGAAGGTTGATACAATTTCCGAGAAAATACCGAATGCGGGCAGGACCACAATGTAAACTTCAGGATGTCCCCACATCCATATCAAGTTGATATACATCATCGGATTTCCGCCGCCGTCTAATGTGAAGAAGTGCGCACCTAAGAAACGATCTAGGAAAAGCAGTGCAAGTGTAACGGTTAAGATCGGAAACGCGAAAATAATAATTACACAGCTAGAAAAGACGGACCACGTAAACATCGGCATATTCATTAACTTCATGCCTGGTGTACGCATTTTCAAAATAGTTACAATGAAGTTAATCCCTGTTGCCAAGCTTCCGATACCGGAAATTTGAATACCCCAAATATAGAAGTTCTGTCCAACGCCTGGGCTATGCGACAATTCCGATAGCGGTGGATAACTTAACCAACCTGCATCAGGTGAACCGCCGATCACGAAGGAAACGTTGAATAACATAGCGCCCCAGAAGAACATCCAGAAGCTGAGTGAATTCAAGAATGGATACGCAACATCGCGTGCTCCAATTTGTAGGGGAACGATAATGTTAAATAAACCAAACATAAGCGGCATCGCCATGAATAAAATCATGATAACGCCATGTGTTGTAAAGATTTGATTATAATGATCAGGCTGCAAGAACTGACTATCCGGAATGGCGAGCTGTACGCGCATGAGAAGCGCATCCACACCACCGCGGAATAACATCAGAATCGAACAGATGATATACATAATACCAATTCGTTTATGATCAACGCTTGTCAACCATTCCCGCCAGAGCCACCCCCATTTTCTGAAGAAGGTGAGCACGAATACCATGGCTACTAATGAGAGCCCAATACTAACTTGAGCTCCCAGAATCATGGGATCGCCCGTTACGAAAAACTCAGATGCAAAATCTTTTATTTTATCCAACATGAGCAGATCTCCCTTTCATAAAACTTTAATCGATATCCATTTATTTCGACATATTCATCTGACTATGATCCATTTGTGTACCATTCATAGAGTTTTCTTTCTTTGTTGTTTCCTTGGTTTCCTTCGTGGCTTTGGTTTCCTTGCTCTCATGACCAGCGCCGTGACCATTGTGAACAGATTGACCATTCGTATATTTGTTTACCACTTGTTCAAATAGCCCTTCGGGAACTTCCGAGAAATATTTCACACCAGATTTACCTGGCATCGCTAATTCTTCGTAGCCTTCTTTGGTTAATTTCGTAGGAACTTTCTTCGTCTTCGCAATAAAAGAATCAAAATCTTCTCGCGAAGTTGCATTCACGTCAAACGTCATGTCCGCGAAATGTTCCCCACTGAAATTCGCTCCCGTACCGAAGTAATGTCCGATCTCGTCAGCTTGCAAATAAAGCGTCATTGCCATGCCAGACATTGTATAAATTTGTCCACCTAATTGCGGTATCCAAAATGAGTTCATTGGCGCATCGGAAGTGAGCTCGAACTTAATAGGTGTATCTTCTGGGATTTGCAAATAATTCACAGTAGCAATCCCTTGCTCAGGATACGTAAACAGCCATTTCCAATCAAGTGATGTTACTTGAATGGTTATCGGTTCCTTATCCGACTTCAATGGTTTTGATGGCTCCAAAGCATACGTGTACTTTAAAGTAATCACAGCCAATGTAACAATGATGATGATCGGCACAGTCCACCACACGATTTCTAGTGAAGTACTGTGAGACCAATTCGGTTTATACGATGCCTTATTGCTCTTGCTATCGCGATATCGCCACACAATCCAACCTGTGAGAACAAGAACCGGAACGAGGATTACCCCGCACAAAATTGTTGCAATCACAATTAAATCTCTCTGCTCAGCACCAACAGGTCCTTTAGGATCCAACACCATAGCTTGGCTGCAGCCAGAAAGTACTAAGATGATGGCGACCATCATGAAGAGCATTCCTGCTTGTACAAGCTTTCTCTTCTTCATCCATTTAACCTCCCAATCAACAAATCCTACCTGTTATCACCATATCATCTTGTTCATGAAAGTTCACCATCGCAAAGTCAACTTAACAAATACGTCAACGGTTCGACGAAGTAATGTAAAACAAATGTCACAGAACGTTTGTTGACTCTGCTGGAAAAATATGAACAGGAAAAAGCCTTCCAAGTATTAACTTGAAAGGCTTGCATAGTATTCCTTCGAACCCTCGTTCTCATTCACCTTTGGAAACATTGCGAGAATGAACCAAATGAATAGCGGTACGAATCACATAAATATGGACACTACCTACCATGAACCCAATACCTACCATTAGAGTTGTATTGCGATCACTGAAGCTTTCTAAACTGACTAAGCTAAGAACTAAACCTATAGCAAGCAACGCCCACGCAGCAAACGTCATTAATTTCACTAACGGCATTACATCTCGTTCCACACGCTCAACGGTATTTACGGACACGGCTCTGTTTGACATGATCAGCTCAACTCCTGACTTAAATGTAAGTGCTTTAAAACTAGTATAACACAAAAATTAGATTTTGTTCATATTTTATTCACACGATGATCAAAAAATGGACAAAAATATACAAGGGAATTCCTGAACCAAAAAATAAGTTGACTTTTCTCGATTAATATGTTATGATTAAATATTTAATTGACACAAAACGTGCCGATAGTTATGATAATTCTGTGTCTTTCCACACTTATCATTCCAAATCGGAGGGTTTCGCATGCAAATTTCAGAAGGACTTTACTATGTTGAATTATCCATTCAACTCATGGGTAGAACCAATGTCATTTATCCCGCGCTATTCGTTGATGAGCAAGGAGCTCTACTCGTTGATACTGGCTACCCAGGTACACTTCCACTCTTACATAAATCATTCGATAACTTAGGCATTGATGCAACTACTTTGGATTCCGTCATCCTTACACATCAGGACATCGACCATATCGGAGGACTTCCTTCACTACTTCAAGTCTCTACACGTCCCTTAGAAGTATTCGCATCCGAACTAGAAAAGCCTTATATTCAAGGTGATAAAATGTTAATAAAAGTAACTCCTGCTTCGATTGAACGCGCAGTTGCCAATTTGCCAGCAGACACGACTCCTGAATGGCGAGACGCGTTTCGACGCAACCTAGAGAACCCGCCGAAAGCACCGGTTAACACGATATTAGAAGATGGTCAAATCATCGACAGATGTGGTGGAATTGTTGTCATCCTTGCACCTGGACATACCCCTGGGCATATGAGTCTGTATCATACATCAAGCAAAACCTTAATTGCCGCGGATTCCATGGTAGTCTCAGAAGGGCAGCTTCAAGGACCTATACCTGCTTATTGTGCTGATTATCCTTTGGCCTTGCAGTCATTGCGCAAATTCTTACAGTATGATATTGAGAGAGTTCTTTGTTATCACGGTGGCTTAATCACAGGTCATGTCAACCAACGGATCGCTGAAATCATTCAAACAATAGAAGCTTAGGAAATGAAACAGGGCTGACTCCCCGTAGATGATCTACAGGAGTCAGCCCAAGTTGCTTATGTACGTTCTACTTAAGAAGTGTGTAGCTGCCGATAATCGGAAGTGGCTTCACTTGACCTTGCGCTGCTGCTACAATACCCAGCACAGCCAAAACAACCAAAGCCAAGTTAGCAATCGGCTGAAGAATCCAACCAATGAATGGGATAATGCCGAGGACAACATTCACAATGACCCATGCCAAAAATAAAGTAAGTCCTTGATTGGCATGATACCAGGCATACTTGGAATCCTTCGCCGCAATTAACGGGATGAAAAACAAAATATACCCGAGAATGGCCATTCCCTTGTTACTTTGAATATCTGTGGAATCGTACATAGATAGCACCTCATCTTTTCAGAGTTTTACCTCTTCCATTATATTCAATTTCCATCAGCTATTCATCCGTCTTTTGGACAAATCTTAAATTATTTTTGACCAGTCTCTCGTTCCTGCCCTACCTTCCAGTCATCTAAGGAGCTTCTCGCTTTTCTTACCTTCTCTTCCTCCACGGCTCCACGCACACTCCCATTTTCTCTAACAGCCGTACCAAGGTGGACACTTTGCACTCCTGTAGCTTGGACAAATGATACTAAACTGTCCAGTGTAAGACCACCACCTGGCAAGATGTTTAAGTGAGTACCGCGGGTAAGGTCAGTTAGCCGCCGTATCTGCTCAACTGCCTGAAGTGCACTTGCAGCCCCACCCGAAGTGAGCACGGAGTGAATTTGTTTATATGGCAGCAACATGGATAAAGCTTGCTCTTGCTGCAGTATTTCATCGAAGGCCCGATGAAAAGTCACAGGCAAAGATGTAGCCGCCAACAGAATATTAAGATGATGGCAATCAATCCTTCGATCAGGCGTCAAGACACCGAATACAAGCGCACTTGCACCTGCTTGCTCCATACTTTGGATCGATCCAAGCATAGTTGCGATATCTGCCTCTGACATATGAAAGGATCGTGCATGTGGTCGAATCATCACGTTCACAGGTATTTGCACGGAAGCTCTGATTTGTTGCAGGAGCTCCACATCCGGTGTTACCCCCCCTTGTTGCAAATCTGCAACAAGTTCAATTCGGTCTGCACCCCCAGCTTCAGCACGCATGGCGTCTTGCAGCGTAGTTGCGATTACTTCCAATATCATATCTCGAACTGCCTCCATTTGAATGAATGATTCCCACTTTCACTCTCACTCTAACACAAAGTGAACAATGCAAAAACTCCTTAATCGATTGAATTAAGGAGTTGTGATTACGCTATGTGGATCCTAAATATTCGAAGCTGTCTGCCATTGTTGCTGATGCACTTCGACGAGCTCAAGATTGGCAAATGATCGACTAAGCTTCAACATTTTCTCCGTTGCTGCTAATTTCGGCAGAGGAACACTCATAGGCTTGCCTTTGTAACATACGATAAACAACAATATCATCACCTTCGCTTTCTAGGATTACAACGTTGAATTTATTTTGTTCTATATCATTCGAAAGACCCCCTCATGTTTGAGGGGGTCTTTTCGACATTTCGACAATTTTCGCTCGTCCCGATTAAACGATGCCTAGATCCGATAACTTTGCACGAACTTCTTGAACCAATTGTGCGGCATCTGCCGCGCGATTAACGACATCGATCCGATCCATATCAATAATGAGAACTTCAGACGCTTGATAATGATTCATCACCCAGTCATCGTATCCCGACCATAGCTTGCGATAGTAATCGACCAAAGATTGATCCTGTTCGAAACTGCGGCCACGAAGCCCGATCCGGTGCATCACCGTTTCAAAGGAAGCCTTCAAATAGACCATAAGATCAGGCGCTTTCTTAGGCAGCTCTGCCAACTCTGACATCATGTTATCAGCTAAGCCTTCATATACATCAAATTCCAATTGTGAAATGCGCCCTAACTCGCGGTTCACCTTGGCAAAATACCAATCCTCATAAATACTTCTATCCAGTACATTTCGATTATGTACCAATGCCTGTTTAATGGCCTTAAAACGCGTATTCAAAAAGTGCAATTGCAGTAAAAACGGATACCGATGCTTTTCAATTTCTTCTGGTGATGCTGTGTAAAACAGCGGCAATATCGGATTATCATCGACACTTTCATAGAAAACATTCGAATTTAGTTCTTGTCCAAGTAAAGTGGATACAGATGTCTTACCAAGACCGATCATTCCCCCAACCACAATCACTGCCATTGACCCCTTTCTCCTTCTACCCAATCATAATTTACCTGCTGTCAATTCAGCAAAACTTACCTATTATACAAGGAATTCAAACGTGAGGGAACCCTCTTTTTTTACCTTTTCGTTCCTCTTCCGTCGCTTAAAAAAATCTTCTTAATCACTGTAATATAGAAATTTATGGCATCAACGACTTATATTCTACATATTTTAGGAAATCCTCAAAGTAACAAGCCTTTTCAATAAAAATAAGTACGCAACAAAAAAATTACAAATACGGTGTGATGATTTCTTTTGCCGTACTGTCCCTATTAATAAGTGCCTTACAACTACTATCCATATGACAGAGGTGTATTGATGATTTACGGAACTAAGCTACTAGATACAGATTCAGAACTATTTGCTGCTGCCCTAACGAAAACGCCTGTGTACGTATGGTCACTTGATCAACTAGGTGTTTATTACCAAGAAACTACAGGGATTATCGTCAAATACACGCCAGATCATGTACAAGTTTACAATGAAAATAACGCCACTAAAGCTACTTGGTATTCAAGAGAGACCTCGGAATTTAGTATTGCATTCTAGAAATAAGAAAACCGCCGTTATCGGTTTAATCCGACGGCGGTTTTCATTTTTTCTTAGTAACAATCAATTAAGTTCTTCCGTGTACCTTGGCAAGAACACATCAATTGTCGTCCCATAGCCCACTTGACTTTGAATGTACATTGTACCTTTGTGCGCTTCTACAATTTTGAAACACATCATTAGACCTAAGCCAGTCCCCTTCTCCTTCGTTGTATAAAAGGGCTCCCCTAACTGTTTCAGTCGTTCCTCTGGTATGCCACACCCGTTATCTTGCGTCCGAACTCTAATCTGATCTTCGCCATGCAAAGAAACGAGCAATTTGATCTGACCGTCCTTCGGAATCGCCTCCATCGCATTTTTGATCAAATTAATAAATAATTGCTTTAAATGCATTTCCGAACATGTAATTTCCGGAATATCGGATTCGAATTCCAGTAGAAGTTCGACATTACAGAGAACTGCTTGGGTATCCAGAAGAGCAATAACCGATTGCAGGATCATCACTAAATCGCTTTTTTTATACACGATGGCTTCCGGCTTCGCTATTACAAGGAATTCACTTACAATGAAATTGATACGATCCAACTCCGATAACATGATGTCAAAATAATGTTTCTTATCCCTCAAATCATGTTGAAGCAGTTGCAAGAAACCGCGAAGCGACGTAAGCGGGTTCCGGATTTCATGCGCAAGTCCTGCCGCGAGCTGTCCAGCTACGGATAATTTGTCCGATTTCCGAAGAAGCTCCTCTGTTTGCTTACGTTCAGTTATATCCCGAGTAATTTCAGCAAATCCAAAAACGTCCCCTTTTTCACTTCGAATAGGTGTTTTCGTAATACTCACGTGGATGAGTTGACCATCTTTCCGCAGACGAACCGACTCCAACCCCGAAATCTGCTTCCCAGACTTTAACTTGTCATACAACTCTTTGCGCTCATATTCCATATAATCTGGATAAATCGGCAATTGATGCCCCTTTAATTCCTCTTGACTCCAGCCAAAAATATGCTCATGAGCCGCATTTATAGAGATTACCTTCGCATCCAAATCGCATACACATATGGCATCAGTGGTGTTATTGATGATGGATTCCAGAAGCTCTTTCGTTTCTCTGAGTTCAGTCTCCATCCTCTTACGTTCTGTAATATCTACACAGGAGCCGATCACTTCCACCATTCGCTCGTTTTCCATAATTGGCCTTAAGGAAGTAAGGTAAGTGATCCCCCTAAACGTCGTTTCAAATATCACATTTTCTTCGCCATGCCATGCGCGGTGATAATAAGCTTCTATGGAATTAGCCAAGAAGGCGGGCCATATTTCATGAAGCGTATTTCCTATAATATGTGTTGGTTTAAAACCCAAACGATAAAGCAGCTCTCCGTCACACAACGTATGGATGAAATTCGTATTTATTTTTCTAAATTTCAACGTCATCCCCTGTTGTCTGCGTACGGTGTCATGAAGATCCTGTTGTGCAATTCGCAATGATTCTCGGTCACGATTAAATTGTGTAATATCTTTAGCAATTAAATACACGCCATCTAATTGATCATTAACAATGATTGGCACATTTTTGACACCTAAATCAATGCGTTCCCCATTCTCTTGCTGGAACTCCAACATATAATTATCATTTTGTATCAAAATGCCAGCAGCACTATCAAATTTCAACTCATTTTGCAGAAAGATATGATGGATGTATTGAGAAATCAATTCATCTTCCGAGTAACCAAGAATCCTTGCCATTGCTGGATTGACGCCTTGGATGCGTCCATGAATGTCGCAAGTCAGAATTCCGGCTGGATTATGTTCAATCAATGATTTATAGCGCTGTTCGCTTTCCGCCAATTTTCGTTCGATATCTGATTGCTGGGAAACAACATTGACTTGAACAATGAATGTCACTGGTAAGTTGTCTACATCTCGAATGACTGACATTCGCCAGTTAACGGATTGTAGTGATAAATCTTTATGTACGATGCTAATTTGTTCTTGATAGGTAGGTATTTCACTATGAAGCAAATCCTTCATGATACGATGTATGTGACTCACTTGATTAGGTTCTACGAACAACTCCACTTGAGTTGTCATAAGTTCACGTTCTGAATAGCCAAGTATGTCGCACAAGCTGCGATTCACTCTCAACCAATGACCCTCAAGCGAAATCAGAGCCATTCCCATTGTTGTGAAGTCAAACATCGCATCGAACGACAGCTCCATTTCCGATTGATTATTCATATTTTACCCCCAGGGTACATGCTTTGACGGTGATTCTCACCGTTGGATAGATTCGACAATCCCATTATCAATCCTGCCTTTAAAGCTTTGCGGATTGAAATAGTTCACGAAATGTGCCCTAGCCTTCCGTCTATATGTTAGAATGGAAACGTTCATTTCTTTCATTACAAGCTGTAGGAGGATGCTCCCTTGCCAAATATTTGGACGCATTTAATTTTCGGACAAAAAGTTATGAATCAACTGGGCCACGCTTCGGTTCTTAACGATAAACAGCAGCGACACATATTCTCTCTTGGTTGCCAAGGACCCGATTTTCTTTTTTACCATAACTTCCTTCCTTGGAAAAAAGATAAAAAGTTAAATGAGCTTGGAACTCTCATGCACAAAGACGCTTGCGGACCCTTTTTACTTGATTTAGTTCGACAGGTACAAGGCCGCGGCCTCTATAATCCTGCCGTGCTCTATGTTCTAGGATTTCTAACACACCATGTCTTAGATCGTAATTTACATCCCTATGTATTTTATAAATCTGGTTTCAAGAAATGGGACCATCAACGATTCGAAATCATTATGGATACCCTATACGCCAAGCATGAACGAAATATCCTTACGTGGCACACACCGGTATGGAAAGAAATTTATGTAGGTGACAAGTTCCCCTTAGGTATTGTTCCTACACTCACGGCTGCAACCGCCATTCATTACCCTAGCATTGCTGCACAAATGAACGACTCTGATTGGGATGACGCCTACAGAGATATGATCCGTGCACAACGATTATTTCATGATCCTCACGGCATCAAACGAATATTGACACTCGGTCAAATATCGCCATTCGTTTATACGAAACACCCCACTCCACGTGATTATTTCAATGAAAGCAAGTCGACTTGGAACTGTCCAACGGATCTGAATGACATCTACACCTACAGTGTGTGGGAGTTATTGGAGACTGCCATGGAAGATGCTCTTCTTGTGCTCCAAGCTGCCATCCATGTCCTACAGAGTGGTGCTGAACGAGACTATGACATCCTTCGCGAAGTTATCGGAAATCGTTCCTACGAAACGGGTAAGAACTGCGAACTTAACTTGCCAATTACCTATGTTCAACCAATCTTGTAGAATTGTCAGGAAAATCTTTACATAGTTTATATATACTATTCGGTTCACAACCCAAGTTTCGGTCTATAAAAACGAAAAAAACCATGAATGTTGTCATTCATGGTTTTCGCTTTTAGTCATATTCGGGATTTCCCAGTCGATTCCTGTCATTCCAAGTCGATTCAACTCAGCGTTAACGGCAGAAAAAGGTTTACTGCCAAAGAACCCACGATACGCTGATAACGGACTTGGATGAGCCGATGCGATGATCACATGACGTGATGCGTTGATCAATGATCGCTTGGCCTGCGCATGGCTTCCCCAGAGAACGAAAACAACAGGCTTCTCTCGTGCGCTTAGCGCTTGAATAATCCCATCCGTGAATCTTTCCCAGCCCATACCCTTGTGCGAGTTCGGTTGAGCTTCACGAACCGTTAATACTGTATTTAACAAGAGGACACCTTGTTCTGCCCATGCTTTCAAATAACCATGATTAGGCAAAGCACAGCCTAGATCCGACGCTAGTTCTTTGTACATGTTCCTAAGTGAAGGAGGAATCGCAACCCCAGGTTTCACAGAGAAGCTGAGTCCATGGGCTTGTCCTTCTCCATGATAAGGATCTTGACCAAGTATAACAACTTTCGTATCCGCAAAGGATGTCCACTCCAACGCACGGAACACGTCATCCTCTGGTGGATAAATCGTATACCGGGAATACTCTGTCTCCAAAAACTGTTCAAGCTCCTTATAATAAGGTGCTTGAAACTCGTCATCCAAAACCGTCAACCAATCGTTCGTCAAAGGTTTCAATTCTTCGCTCCCCCAAACTTTCATTCCGTTCCGAGTGCGCCTGTAACAGCATCTAGCAGCACAATTTTCCCGTCTGTTTCTGTCCCATCCGCTAAAACTAGCTTCAGCTTCGACGTTTTCCCTTTTTGAACAAGCGCCTGTACTTGCGTGTCCGTTAAGCTTCGACCGAAACTTTCCTTCCAAATGACGAAGGAACAGCCTTCCTTATAATGCGAGCAGCCGTAACCTTTACGCCCCATAAAAAGCGAACCGCCGCAACCAGGCCTAGGACACGTCGCAATGAATGTGCTCGCCCCATCCCCAGATGGTTTCGCAGCAGCAGGCGTCCGCTTTTTGGCAGGAGCTTTCGGCGCACCTTCTCCACGAGAGGATGTCTTAGCTCCCGATGCGCCGCGTTTGCCGCTCGGTTCAGGTGCATTTTCCCCTTCGAAATCCGTTTTCGAAGCTCTAGCTTGCTTGCGCACCTTATCGACAATCAGCGTCGCAAACCTTTTGACATTGTGCATGAATTGGTCATCCGATGCCGTACCGCGAGAAATTTCGTTCAACCGTCGTTCCCATTGCCCTGTCATCTCGGGCGACGTTAAGAGCTCGATACCCGCTCCGCGAATTAATTCGACAACCATCCTGCCCTTCTGTGTCAACAAGATTTTCTTCCCTTGCATGTCGATATAGCCGACCTTCTTCAAACGTTCAATCGTAGCTGCTCGTGTCGCAGGCGTTCCAAGACCGGAGTCTTTCATCGCATCGCGGAGCTCTTCATCCTCAATCTGTTTTCCCGCGCTTTCCATCGCTTTCAGCAAGGTACCTTCATTAAAATGCTTGGGCGGCTGGGTGTCTTTCTCCTTCACGATCGCATCCGCACATACCACTTCCCCATTCGCATCGATGGAGAACGGCTCGTTGACTTCGACCTCTTCTTCGTCTTCTGAGTCTTCCTTCTCTTTCCCTTTGGTTGACTTCGCTTTCTCTTTCTTCTGATCAGCATAAATAACTTTCCAGCCTAGCGACAACAATTCTTTAACGGTTGTTTTGAACAGCTCTTGTTCCACTTCCGTCATGACCGTATGTACCTTGTAGGCAGCAGGCGGATAAAATTGAGAAAGAAAACGTCTAACAATGAGATCATACAATTTCTGTTCATCTGGACTTAGTCCCGAAGCCTTCTTATTCGTAGGCAGAATGGCATGGTGATCCTCAACCTTCGTTGGATTACATATAAATTTATTATTAATATGAACCAGATTGCGATTCGCACCTTGTACAAGGTCATGATAAGCCGTTCCTTGCAAAGCGTTAAGCGCCTTATGCATGTCCGGAATATTTTGTTCCGTCACATAGTTGGAATTCGTTCTAGGGTAAGAAATGACCTTGTGCTTCTCATACAGTGCTTGCGCTGTATCCAAGGTTTTCTTCGCAGAAAATGCGTACTTCCCATTCGCTTCACGCTGCAGTAGTGTCAAATCATATAATTTGAATGGGAATTCTTTGGTTTCTTTTACCTCATAAGACTGGATTCGTGCCGGCTTCCCCTTCACCTTAGCAGCTAATGCTGCAGCCTTCTCCCCATCCGTGAAACGTTCCCCCTGCCACATGCCTCGGTATGGTGTTTCACCTTGCGCGAAGTGACCTTCCAGCTCATAGAATTTGAGTGAGGAAAACGCCTCAATCTGCTTTTGTCGATCATAAATGAGCGCAAGTACCGGCGTTTGAACCCGGCCAACAGACAGCAACACATTATGCTTGGTTGTAAACGCACGTGAACCGTTCATGCCAATTAACCAATCCGCTTCACTACGAGAGCGTGCGGCACGCGTTAAATTCTCGTATTCAGCGCCATCCTTTAACGTTGCGAACCCATTGCGAATCGTTTCCGATGTTAAGTCAGAAATCCAGAGCCGCTTAACGGGTTGATTGAGCCCCAGATGCCGTTGAATAAGGGAGAAAATATGTTGCCCTTCTCGCCCCGCATCGCAAGCATTTACCAGTTGATTGCACTTCTTAGCTAACTCCGCGATCACCTTGAGTTGATCATACGTACGCGGGTTAGGAATTAACTTAAATTCGGAAGGAATGATCGGAAGATGATTAATATTCCACTTTTTATATTTTTCGTCATACTGATCCGGTTCAGCCAGCTCAATCAAATGTCCGATAGCCCACGTGATGATATACTGCTCGCCTTCAAGATGAGACCTCATATTTTTGGCTTTAGGTTCTATTGCGGCAGCTATGTTTCGCCCCATATCGGGTTTTTCCGCAATAATTAATGTCTTCAACCCCAAATCGCTCCTATCATAAGATTCCCAAAGTCATACTGGAAATCAGATTCTGTCGATTCAGTGTATCCCACTTTATAATCGCCTGCAATATCGATTGCGTGAATTATGTCTTTTGGCACAAAAAAAAGCCCACAGAGGGCTATCTATCCTCGCATTTCATTTCTTCCTTTTCTTTGGCAGTACTTTAGCAAAATAGGAACGATTATAGATCATACTTGGATGCGTCGGATGAATTTTAAAAGCTTTTTCATTATGCAGGTTAGCTTTCACTTTATCGCCTAATCGATCATAACACAGACATAACTGAAGATGTGGCAGCCATGTCCATGCCGCGTGATCTACATTCCCCATCAAACCTTGTGGCAACCCCAATTTAGTCGCTGTTTCATACCAATAAATCGCGATAGGTATCGCATTGTTTTCCAAAAAATAAGCACCTACTCGGCAACACATCTCCGCACGTGGTTTATCATAATTTAATGCTCGGAAATAGGAGCTAATTTGCTGATCCTTATCCTTCAACGCCCCATAGCAATCTCCCAGCTTCAAACAGGTGGCATACACATCCTCAATCCAACCCTTCTTCGTATTCAGGAATCGCTCATAATAGACAATCGCTTCATAATGAAGCCTATGATCCTTTAACTCATTGGCAAAATAGTAAAGATCACGCGGAGAGAAATCTTCGTTGTCAGCTTCCCGTTTGCGATAGATGCGCAGATTGCGATCCGTATATTCTTTATCCTTCTTATGCGTGACTGCTATATCGGCAGCGATAATATGCCCGCCAACAATCAAAACTTCATGTACAGGCCCTTCCCATTGAAAACCTCTGTCTCTGCGAACTAATCGATTTCGTCTCAAACTTGCCGTCACTTGCCCAGCTTCATTAAAACTCAAATGATAGTTCATCGTGACGCTGTCAACGGTTGGGTCGAGTGTAGTTTTTAATTGAATCAACTTCAAACGATCCACTTCTTCAAATACATCATCCGCATCTAGCCATAAGATATGGCTTTGCGTAGCTTTCGAGAAGGAAAAGTTACGTGCTGCACCGAAATTGTCGATCCATGTAAAATCATAAATTTTCGCACCAAACGAAGCCGCTATTTCCTTCGTACGATCGGTAGATCCCGTATCCACGATAACGATTTCATCCGCTACCTCTCGAACCGAGTGGAGACATCGCCCAAGCGACTGCTCTTCATTTTTAACAATCATACAGAGACTAATAGAAATCATCTTAAAGCCTCCCTCATCCTGATAGTGATCTCGCATTAGCTGGCTCTTTCAACCTTATTCAATTTTATGTCCTCAGCAACTAAAAGGTTCAGTAAACCAGCCTATGGCCCAGCGGAGATCTACAACACAAAAAAACCTCTCACACCACCGTTAAAGTGGATTAAGAGGTTCACATGAATGAAAGAATTTAATTTGCTAGCACAGTTTGAGCAGATTGGCCTATTAAACCAACTTCCCATTCCAATAGTAACTATCTTCCCGATATACCTTGAAAGCAATTTCAACCTCTGGAATCCCGAGAGATAAGACATGCCTCGTCACGACCTCCGCATAGGCATCACGGATTTCCTGCCCGCGCTCGAACCAGCCCACCTCAATAAAGGGATAAGTTTCGCATATCTCACCTTGGCTGATGGAGACCGTCGGCAAACATTCCAACATGAAATTGTCGGTTCCACAAGAACAAACATCAGCTAATTGGGTTATCATCGCGGTACTAATCGATTGAATTTGAGGAACGCTAATTCCTCTTATTATCATATGAGGCATATTCGAAAGCTCCTTTAGTGGTGCGACTACGCCCTCATTAGTTCTTTAATCGTTTGCAAGGAGACCCCTGTTTGATGGTAAATTTCAATAAGCGTAGCGCGAGGATACGTTCGAACAAAATCTTTTACTTTATTCGAATCCTTCAAAACAAGCTGCGCACAGCTTGGACATCTTGTTTCCCATCTCGTGAGGAAAACGCGCCCACATTTATCACAATTACAAAGTGACATCCTTACACTCTCCTAGAAACGTCGAATGACCCGCTTTATTAATGTCATTCGTAATGAAAGTCCGGTTTGAGGGGGTACTTTTCAACTAATTTTACCATGCTGCCAATTCATCATTTCGATCCTGCCAACCGAGGACAAAAGCTTCCCAACGTCGCTCTTCTGGAAAATCCACCAAATTGCCAAAATGTCTACCTATCGTAACATGCTGTGTCTCGTGAGCCTTAAGCGCAGCAGCTTTGACCGTCCATAATGTCTCGGTGTCCACTAGAATCGAAGGTTGAAATCCTTGCGCGCGCAGCAGCGGAGAAAAGGCATAATACAATTTCTTTACGCTTGGGCATGCTCCGCTGTGCACAGCCGCAGTAGTCGCCTTGGAGATTGCGATATGATCACGATGTCCATTGCCGCCATCCTCTGCAAATGTGTAGACATTCTCCACTTCGTAACGCTGTATAAATGTAATAATCTGTTGTACGAGCGTCTCAAAATCAACTTCATCCAACTGACCGTCCGGCCAGCCTAAGTGTTCAATCTCTGAAATCCCTAGGATATCTGCTGCTACGAGCATCTCTTGTTCGCGAAGATCCGCTAGTTCTTGCCGATTTTTCGCCCGCTCTAACCCTTGTCTACCCGCATCACCACGAGTGGCTAGAAGTAAGACGTTGTCTTCTCCTTGGTCAGCTAGACGGCGAATGAGGCATCCGCTCAAGAATGTTTCATCATCGGGATGGGCATAAATAAACCCGTTGTGGGACCCCATTGCGCGTCCACCTCATCTTTCATTTAGGCTAGTACAGCCTCAATATCAGCACCTATGTCCGCTGGTTCTGTCCGTGCACTATATTGTTTAACAACAATCCCGCTTCCGTCAACTAAGAATTTCACGAAATTCCACTCAATGTCGCCCGTGCGATACTGCTCAGGTGTATGGCTTAGCAAATACGTGTACAATGGATGGGCATTTTCACCTTTCACATCAATCTTGTCAAATAACGGGAAGGTTACTTGGTAGTTAAGCTCGCAAAATGCTTGGATCTCTTCATTCGTCCCAGGTTCTTGACCAGCGAATTGATTGCAAGGAAAACCAAGTACGACCAATCCTTGATCTTGGTATTGCTCATACAGCGCTTGAAGTCCCTTATAATGCGGCGTAAGCCCACAAGCACTTGCCACATTCACAATAAGAAGCACCTTCCCTTTATATGCTGAAAGTGTTTGTTTTTCGCCAGAAATCGTTGTTACTGCGATATCATAAATAGACATGAATCCCTTCGCCTCCATTAATTAAATTGCCTACTTCCTGAGTATACCATTCCTTTCCTCAGAAGCCCAAATCATCGCCGATGATTTTCCATTAATCGCTTTCTATCTCCCCTCAGGTGTGTTATAGTGTTTACCTGTTTATTACAATTCGTATAGACAACATCTGATCTTAGGAGGTAACTGATCTTGGACACAAAGACTCAAAGTGCCTATCAAGAAGAACTTCAAAGGCTCCAACGAACGAATACGGAAATCGATAAACAACTGGAACGCTTACGCGCAACTCCTGTTTATTACGGTCCTGATTTAACGGAACAAGCTCTGGAAGTTTTGCGCGAGAACGGCAGGCACAATTTAGCCAAAGCCAGTGATGAGCCCTATTTCGGCCGCCTGGACTTCGAAGAAACGGGTACTGGATCGCCATCACCGCTGTACATTGGGAAAGCTGGCGTGGAAGACGAACGAACAGGACGACTACTCGTCATTGATTGGCGTGCTCCTGTAGCAAGCCTATTCTATTCCTTCACAGGCGGCTTGGACGCAGCATCCTATGACTCACCGGATGGTGTAATCGACGGCTTAGTCTATTTGAAGCGAAACCTCGTAGTGCGCAAACAAATTCTTCAGCGTGTTGTCGACACTTATGATCGAAATGAAGACTCCCTATCTGTCGGCGATGAGTTCCTGTTATACCGTTTAGGTGAAAATAAAGATAATAAGCTGCGCGATATCGTATCCACGATTCAAGCGGAGCAAGATCGGATTATCCGTGCTGCGAAGAATACCGCACTCATTATTCAAGGGGTTGCAGGAAGCGGTAAAACGACCGTAGCTCTGCACCGCCTCGCTTTCCTTCTCTATCAATACCGCGAACAAGTTCGGGCGGAACGCATGATTATTTTCGCGCCTAACTCAATGTTCTTGGACTATATCTCAGGTGTATTGCCCGAGCTCGGTGTCGGTAATATTCAGCAGAGCACATTTACAGACTGGGTACTTGATATGTTAGACCATGAAGTGCAAATCACAGATCAAGAAGTCACGCTTCAACGATGGTTTGCCCTCGGCAGCAAGCGACCTCCTATCGATGACCATGCGCCAGGTCGTTTCAAAGGGGCTATCGCTTTCCAAAGTTACCTCGATGACTGTCTGAATCGACTTGAAGCTACTTACGTTCCTACAGCTGACTTCTCACCTTGGGATGGCGTTAAACTACCGATTGCCACCATTCGCGAATGGTTCTTCGTCGAGAATAAGCATTATCCACTGATTAAACGTCGCGAACGCGTTGTTGCGAGGATCAAACGATGGATGGAGATGCAGCTTGAGAAGGTCTGGGAACAGAGCTTGAAGAAAGAGTTGAAGAAGAAATCCGCTCAGAAACTGCGGACTTACTTGACGAGTTGGCCTGAATATACGGCATTCACCTTCTACAAAATGCTGTTCAGCGACAAAGGTCGACCCGACAGTTTACCTGTAGACTTGCTCCAGTACCTGCCAGAATCTATCGTCACAGCATCCGCTAAGCTTTTCAAAAAGAAAGAAGTTGGGCTCGAGGATCTAGCTCCTCTCCTCTACATTCATACACGGCTTCATGGCACTTCATCCGATCAGTTATTCGATCATGTCGTTATTGATGAAGCGCAGGATTTCTCGCCATTCCAAGTGGCGGTTTTAGATGCCTATACACGCAATAGCTCTTTTACAATTTTGGGCGATTTATCGCAAGGGATACATGCGTATCAGGGCGTTCATGACTGGAAGGAATTTTCCAGTCTGTTCCAAGAGGAGGAAACAGGGTATTTCGAATTGGAACGAAGCTATCGTTCGACCATGGAAATCATCCAGTTTGCCAATTCAGTGCTCCAGCGTGGCGTCAGTAATCCGTTGCTTGCTGTACCGGTCTTCCGGAGCGGAAATAAAGTTCGCGTGCTGCAGACTTCACTCCAAGAACGGCTTCCGCTGGTGCAGAAGGCAATTGCGAGCTTATTGGCTGGCACCTCCAGTACAATCGCTGTAGTCGCACGAACAGAGAAGCAAGCACTGGAACTGCATGAAGCTTTGACCCTTGCTGGAATCGAAACGAATCTGATTACATCCAAACAACGTGTTTATCGCGGAGGAATATCCGTGCTGCCTGTTTATTTGACCAAAGGCTTAGAATTCGATGCTGTTATTCTGATGGACGTGACAGCAGAGCATTACGAAACAACCCTAATGGATGCGAAGCTCCTCTATGTTGGTTGTACACGTGCTTTGCATGAGCTATGGCTGCTCGTGACGGGGGACATATCGCCACTTGTAGATGTAGATCAATCGGAGATCACGACGACAGAGTTTCCAGAATAAATAAAGACACCTACCCACCGATCACTTGCATGGATCGGGAGATAGGTGTCTTTTTTTCAGCTTAATAAGCGACTAATACGCCGCCTTCACCCGCATAGGTGCCAATCACGGTGCCCATATTAGCGAACAGCACATTACGAAAAGGGTGCTTTTGCAGTAATTCAGCCATGAATACGCGCGCCCTAGCTTCACAATTACTGTGCGCGATGGCAATCACATCCTTCTCGTAATCATGTTCCTTGTCACCAAGGAATGAAAGCAATCGCTTCAAAGCCTGCTGTGATCCGCGAATTTTCTCGACAACCTCAATGGCTCCTTCTTCACTTGCTTTCATGAGAAGCTTTATATTCAGGACAGACGCCACTGTACCGCGGACGCGATCGAGTCTACCACCTTTAATCACATTTTCCAAAGTATCCAAGAAGAAGAAAGTCCCTGAACTCGTAACCGCCTGTTGGAGTGTGGCTGTCAACTCTTCATAAGATATGCCCCTTGCCACCATCTGGGCTGCTCGATATACAAGTACGCCTAAACCAAGTGAAGTTGTCTTGGAATCTATGACTTCAATGCGGCCTGTAAAACCTTCTTCCAGCAGCATTTCTTTGGCCATGACAGCATGATCATACGTTGAACTTAATGCCGACGATAAACATAAAACAAGAATATCTTGATCAGCTCCACCCTTCTGATACGCACGCAAGAAGTGCCCAGGTGACGGGCTAGAGGTTTTCGGCAACGCACTCTCCCGCTTCATCCTAGCATAGAAGTCAGCAAGTTCCATATCTGCCGGCATACATTCCTCACCAAATTGAACAGATAAGGGCACAATCCCTACTCCTATTTCCTCTACAGTGCTTCTCGGAAGGTCGCAGCTGCTATCCGTGATAATCTTGATTGTCGTCATGGCTGTCCACTCATTTCTTATTATTTGGCGAAAACAATATCTAGCTTATGCGGTTCGAAACGGCCCGAAACAACGTAAAGATCATTTTAAATTTACGACGTGTTTCGACAATTTACTGCCTTTTCCGCCATCCTCCCTACTAGTACGTGAAAACTGTTAATAGGTTTCGGGAAATCCCCACATCTCTATGATTTGTCACTATTTACTAGAATCCGTAAATTGTCATTCCCCCATCTACAAACAGCGTTTGGCCTGTAATATAGTTCGCTGCATCCGATGATAGGAATACAGCTGGCCCAACGAGTTCCTCTAGCTCCCCTACACGACGAAGTGGTGTGCGGGCTAGGATTTCAGCTAAATAATCCGGTTGACTTAGGATATTCTCAGTCAATGGCGTTTTGAAATACCAGGGACCGATGCCATTTACCAAAATGCCATATTTCCCCCATTCAAGGGCAAGCACCTTCGTCATTTGGATCATCGCCGCTTTAGTTGCAGCATAGACAACACCCGTCCGCAGCGCTACTTGTCCGGCCACTGAAGCAATATTAATGATTCGTCCATACAGAATATCTATGCGCCCTGTTTCATTGGATGATAGACGACACCGCGGCCTCAATTTGCTCACGATTCGTTACATCGACCGTAAACGGATAGGCTTGTCTACCCAATGTTCGAATTTCATCCGCAACGAGTTCCAAGTCTGAAGCTGTTCGAGCAAAAATTACGACATCTGCTCCCGCTTCAGCTAAGCCAATTGCGAGCGCTCGTCCAATGCCTCTTCCGGCCCCAGTCACTAGGGCCACTTTATTATTTAGTTGAAATGAAGGTAAGTACATCGTTTCATCGTCCAATCTATTAGTTATGTATGGAGGCGCATCCCGAAAATCCATACCACTGACACTTATTCGTGCTGGTTGGCAGCGCCTGTCGTTATATTTCTACTATGGGTCATCTGTGATAATTTCATTGTCACATGAATAGTTGTTGCAACTGCTGCAAAGAGACAGCTACCTCTAATTGATTAGCCACTCGCTCATAGCCTCGTTCATTGGGATGAATCGCATCCTCAGACAAAAACAACGGCGCTTGACCAACGAATGCATCGTACACTTGCACGATTCGAATATGCGGCTGCTCTAATTTTCGCAGAAATAAATTGAAGCGCTGCACCCAATAAGCAGCATCTGGAATCTGCGGTAATGGGTTATATAATCCAATTAAGGCCAATAAATATGGGGTTTGAATACCTTGCCGCAGCCTTTCAATTTGAGCGATAAGTTTACGATAGTTAGATTCATACGTCTGTAAAGCTGTTTTGAGCACCGTATTATCGCCATCATAAAAGAAAGGAATTGCCGCCTGAATGAGATCGTTTCCGCCAGCTGTAATAGTAATGAGAGTTGCTTCTTGAACATCTTTCTGAAGCCGCGGATCAGATTCGATAGTCTCCAGTAATTGCGCAGTCGTGGCACCATTGGTCCCTGCATGACGTAAGGAAACAGGCACATTCAGCAAATATTCCAACCTTTGTCGATACAGCGAAACGAAGCCTTGACCTTCCTCAGCACCATAACCAACGGTTAAAGAATCACCAAATGCCAAATATTGAATTCTTTTTTCCATCGCTATCCTCTCCCCTAAAGCATGACGTATATTACTATATGCGCCACCGCCCAGTTTGGGAAGGGATACCTACAGGAGTTCATTCGTCGTTTTTTTTGCGCTTACATGTTGATTGACATACGTTTCAATTTGTTCCTTCTCCGCATACGTGAATTGGAACTCACTATCACAACCTTCGTCGTGCAGGACAATCTGTACAATGTCACCTTCAATGTTGCAAATGACAAGAATAGATGGATCCATTAGTCCTTCTGGAAGCACTTCCCCGTCTTCTAACTGGATACCCAAATAAACATCCTGCCATTGTCCGCGGCTTTCCACTTCAAGTAAGCACAAGCCAAATCGGTGTTCTACATGTTCCGCCCCATATTTCATCATCGTTAATCCCTCCAATTTATCCTTTACTAAAATGTTCAATAAACCATCCTAGGTCTTTACATTTGGTAGTTCTTGCTTCTATATACTACAATGGAGTTAAGAACCATTCAACAAAGGAGCCAAACCTACCATGAAATCAATGATCGCTCAAACCATAGAAAACAATGCAGCAAGATTTAAAGACATCTCTCGCTTTATCGGGGCAAACCCAGAGCTTGGTCATGAAGAGTTCCTTGCGTTTGCCCGGTTAACAGAAGAATTAGCCCACCATGGCTTCACAATCGAACGTGGTGTTTTGGATATTCCTACAGCATTCATTGCATCGTATGACTCAGGCCGACCAGGTCCTGTTGTTGCGTACATGGCTGAGTACGATGCACTTCCTGAACTCGGTCATGCCTGCGGCCATCATCTCATCTGCATGATGAGTATCGGGGCTGCAATCGGCCTCAAATCCGTCTTAGCCGAAACTGGCGGCAGCATACGCGTCTATGGTACACCAGCCGAAGAAACGAAAGGTGCCAAGGTACCGATGGCCGCTGCAGGACTTTTCCATGACGTCGATATTGCGCTTATGGCCCACCCTTATTATACGTTTGAAAAATCGGGCGAATCGCTCGCCATGGATGCGATCGAATACGAATTCTTCGGCCGTTCCGCACATGCCGCAGCACAACCCTACGAAGGCATTAATGCGCTAGATGCAGTCTTGCAGCTATTCAACAGCATTAATGCATTGCGTCAACAACTCAAGTCGGATGCCCGTATTCACGGTGTTATCAGCGAAGGCGGGAAAGCTCCGAATATTATTCCGGATTATGCCGTCGCTAGATTTTATGTTCGTTCGGCTACACGCACGTACACGAATGAGCTCGTTCAGAAAGTTCTTCACTGCGCTGAAGGCGCTGCACTTCAAACCGGATGTACGCTAAAGACATCAAACTATGAGTACTCCTACGATGAGCTTCGTACCAATGAAGTTTTGTCTAACGTGTTCACTGATCAACTATTCGAGCTTGGCATCCAACCGAAGGAAATCGAAATCGGCAAAGATCATGGTTCCCTGGATCTCGGCAATGTTTCGACGCAGTGCCCCACCATTCACCCTTTCGTGAAAGTTGTCAGCGAGCGGTATTTGCTCCATACCAAGGAATTCCGTGATCTTGCCATGACAGAGCCTGCCCTAGACAGCATGCTTTTCACAGCCAAGGCGCTAGCCTATACAGCCTATGAAGTACTATCCAAACCTGAATTATTAACTGCCATTAAAGAAGAATTTGTCGCTACTTCCAAATAAGAGGCAGTCATAACGCTTTTCACTCCACACGTAGGTTCCACGATAGAATTGCATGATGAAATAGCGCTATTTCGATCAAATGAGCAAAATACGGTCATTTAGTTCGAAATAACGCTATTCCACAAGTTCCCTCGCCTATGGTTTCTCATTACTGCGCAAGAATAAACCGACTCCAACCAATAGAAGACCACCTGCCCAAAGCTGCATCGTCGTAATCGATTCACCAAGCAAGAAATATGCCAAAATGGATGCGCCAAGCGGCTCTCCCAGCACGGTCATTGATACCGAAGAGGCTTTCATATATTTCAGGAGCCAGTTAAATACGTAATGACCGAAAATCGTGGAGACAACAGCTAGCAAGAAAAAGATCCCCCACTCCTTCAATGGATAACCCGTAAACGATTCGCCAGAATAGACATTCGTCACAGCAAGGGTCAACCCTGCGAATAAGAAAACGAGAAAGCTGTATACATAAGCGGAAATGCGCTCCCGTAAACTTTTGCCCAGTAACATATGAAACGCTACAGCGATCGTCCCCACGAAAGACAAGACATCCCCCTTAAGCGCTACGCCGGAAAATTGAAAATCGCCCCAACCGATGCAAATAGCTCCAACAATTGCGATACACATCGCAATCAATGCGGTCCGGCTTGTCCGAACACCATAAAGCAAAAAAGCACCAACAAGCACAAAAATTGGCTCCAATGTCAATATCGCAGTTGAACTAGCAACCGTCGTATATCGCAGTGAATCCATCCAGAACAAAAAATGCAAGCCAAGCGCAATCCCTGATATGGCAGTGCGCAGCCAATCTTTCATCTTAATTCTTTTAAATTCGTTACGATAACTCCAAAGAAATGGCAACATTACTACATTTGTCATAAACAGCCTGTACATGGCTATAATGGAGGCGGAAGCATCTGACCATTTCACAAAAATAGCGGAAAACGATATCGCAATAATGCCTATTACTAGATAGATCGGGATTGGTATTTTGGTTTTATTCATTGCATTCATTCATTCGTTACTCCTTACTGAACGTTTCCGTCATGTTGTCGTCCATAAGTATATAGGAGGATGTTTGGCTTTGCCAATCTTTTTTTGACCTCCGTTCATTTAATACACAGCATAAAAAGCCCTCCGTTCCACCTACATGACGTAGACAAAACGAAGGGCTTAAAGTGTAACCGTATTAGTCCAGAACCGCGGACATATGTTTGTTCGTCACTGACCAGTGAGAAGTATTCCAGATGGACTCTTTATCTTTGAAATAAAGAATTTGCGGAGACGCATGCTTGATACCTAAGTCCTCAGCAATTTGATTGGATACTGGGCGAGATTCAATCACTTTCACCAAGAAATAATCAACAGCCTCGTTGTGTGTACCAGCCAAATATTGCTCGTATTCATCAAGTGCGCTCGCACTTACTGGACAAGTTGTACTGTGTTTGAGAACGACAGCAGGCTTTTCGCTAGAACGATCAAGCACTTCCTGCCATTCAGTTAACGTCGTTAACTCTTTCCATGCAGACATGTTTCACATCTCCTTTCTCTACGCTCTCTCCAAAATTATAAGGTAACGCATACGCTTATGCAACTAATGAGCATTCTTAGACTCCTTCGCAAATAGAAGAATCCAGTTGAATAATCGGAGCTGTTGGCACTGGTGGGCTCGCCTCAGAAGTAATAACTGGAAGATATACATCTATTTAGTAGGGAAACACCTCAAAATTCGATTTAGATGGAAAAAATGAAGTTAATTCCATCAGAATCGTCCAATGTGCTATAAATCTAAAAAATTAACTACAGAAAACCCAGTTATTTGGATTTCAACAGGAAATACAGCAAATTTAACATCAGAAAATACAGTGATTTCAGACCGGTAAGCGTAGAACTTACAAGACAAATAACCCTTAGCGCCAACAGGCAGCCTCGGGTTATTTCCCTTACGATCTTACTTGCAAAAATTGACGGAACAGGAATACCGCCTTCAGTTTCAAGAGATCATTTACTTTTTTGAAATCAACTTGCAGAAGATCACTAATTTTCTCTAACCGGTACGTAACCGTATTACGATGAATGAATAATTGCTTAGCTGCCTCGCTGACTTGACCATCGGTTCGGATAAAAACTTCAAGTGTGCGAATCATCTCCTGGGAATACTCGGGATCCTTCTCTAAGAGAGGGCGCAAGATCTTGGCACAATACGCCTCCATGATCGGTGATGACAAATGCTGAAAGAGATGTGCGAATTCTATCGTTTCATAATGTAGAACACGGTCTGGCAAACCGAGTTTCTCAGCCATTCTCGCCGTTTCACCGCATTCCAAGTATGCTTCGCGAAGCGCGTTCGGTTTCATCTTCAGCGCTGACGTGTAGAACACCATGCCAACTTGTTCAGAAGAAGGATCCGCATCTGACTCATATTTACTTAACCATTGAGATAGCTCTTCATTTGGGAAGCCATCCGCTTGCGTTGTGGAATAAATGGAAAACAAGTGATCCTTAAGTACAAAATGATGCCCATGTAAGTTGCTGGATTTCGAATGAGACTCCATGTATTGCTTTAAGTCATTGAGTTTCCCCTCAGTAGCTTCTGGAATAAATGACTCTTTCTTGAATTTCCCAACAACACATTGGTAAGCACCCCTAAAGAGGAATAACCCCCTGGACTCTGCTTGTTCCATAAACGCTTCAAGAGACGTACCTTTATCCAAATAACGGACCAGATTATTCTGTAAATCTCGTTCAGCCGAAGCTTCAACATGGGATCTAAATGTATAACTCATATGAAAGGTCAAAATATCAGCAGCTTGCTGGAACAAACCTTCCTCAATCGTTGTTAGCAGCATAACATCCGGGATAAGAAACAACTGACCTATCGGTTCATCATCTTGTTGTTGTAATCCAACACGATACGCTCGATCTTTCCCAGCGTACACCCATCCAGCTTTCCGTTTACTCGGCCAATTCTGAGCAAGCGGATCTAACGTCCAGTTAGTTGTATGATATAAAACTTGGCCTCTCGCTCCAACAACCGCCATCGGATATCCTAGAATCTCACTTACGCGTTGAAACATAGCAAGCATATTGTTGGGTTGTAGTCCAAATTGCATCAGCTTCTTCTGCTTCTCTAGGACCGTTTGCAATAGTTCTGTATTCCGACGGTATTCCGCGTTAAATAGCGCATTCATACCATCTGAAAAGGTAAATTGAAAAGGCATTTCAATAATCGGAAAATGTAAGCGATCCGCTTCATCCATCACTATTTGCGGCAGCTCCGTCCAAAATCTCCCAAGCTTAATCCCTAGACCAGCGGCACCACGGTCATTTAATTTGCGCAGGAGGTTCACAGTTTCTTGCGGGCTGTCTTTCATCGCGAATGCAGTCGTGAACAGCATTTCACCTGATTTGGTCCAATCAGCAATATCTGGCGCGTCCATGACATTGACCGATTTAACAATGCGGGATTCTCCTTGCTTGCCTGCTACCAACTTTGCTTCCGTTAATGGATAAATCGCCAACGCTTCACGAATGGTAAGATGCATCGTGCTTCCCCCCTGTATGCCTTTTTATCGATTATAGGATGAGCGAATGCCATCAGTCAATGAGTTTGTGTAAGAAAATATAACATCAAAGTAAATTTTATGAATATTTATTGAACTATGTTAATTAAGTGTTATAAAATATAACATTGAATCAACTAAAAGAACCTTCACAACCACAATCGACGTGGTTATGAAGGTCCCAACATGCGAAACTTTCGACTAAATTACACGAAATGTTCCCGTTCCCATCGTTCCCAAATTGCCTTCACGATCCTCAACTCGGCCTTGTGCTGTAATCATTTTACGTGATTGATGAACAAGTTCCGCAGTTACCAACAGCCTCCCTGCATACAGTGGAGAAACGAAATGCACATTTAAATTCGTCGTTACCACTTTCTCCTCAGGTCTAGCGATCATCGCAATGATGCCCATTGCCGTATCTAACAATGATGATGTGACCCCGCCATGGACCATACCGATGGGATTCAAATGATGGGGCTTCGCCTCCAAAGCAATTGTGATAACACCGTCCTTCAAGGCGACAAATTCACAACCTAGAAAGCCCCAGAAGGTGGGCTCCGCTGCTGCTGCGAGTTGCTGCAATTTACGAATCATCCGATCATTTCCATCATCCATTGGAATCCCTCCTTCTATGTAAGGGCTGCCCTTACGCATGATGAGAAACCTTTTACTGCTTAGTTTCTTCCTCTAGTAATTGACGTCTAAGAACTTTTCCAATCATCGTTTTCGGTAATGACTGCCTGAATTCTACTTTGCGCGGGACTTTGTAGGCTGCTAGTCGCTCTCTACACCAAATATCCAAATCCTTTTCCGAGAGCGTCATGCCATCTCTTAGCACAATAAAAGCTTTCACCGTTTCCCCACGGTACTCATCTGGTACACCCGCTACAGCTGCTTCAAGTATGGCTGGATGCTCATAGAGAACTTCCTCAATATCACGTGGATAAATATTGAAACCGCCCGCAATAATGAGATCCTTCTTCCGGTCAACAATGGAGAAGAATCCATCCTCATCCATGCGTCCCATATCCCCTGTGTACAACCAGCCATCTTTGATCGTCTTCGCCGTTTCTTGTTCTCGCTTCCAGTAACCCTTCATGATTTGAGGACCTTTAATAATGATTTCACCGATTTCACCAATCGGCATTTCCTCACCGGTGTCGGAATCCACGACTTTCGTTACTGTATCCGGGAAAGGAACACCGATAGACATAATTTTACGAAAACCCCAAATCGGATTCGCATGCGTAACGGGAGAAGCCTCTGTCAACCCGTACCCTTCAATTAATCTACCTCCGGTTAACTCTTCAAATCGCTCTTGAACCTCCAATGGCAGTGGCGCTGAACCGCTTACACAAACATTGATCGAGGAAATATCGACCTCTTTCACTCGTTTATGATTGATTAACGCCACATACATCGTAGGTGCTCCCGGGAAAATCGTAGGCTTTAATTTGTGAATCGTATCGAGAATCATATCAATATCGAACTTAGGAATGAGAATTAGCATGCCTGCTCGATACATCGCTTGATTCAGCAGGACCGTCAAACCAAAAACATGGAAACAAGGAATGGCACCTAAGAACCGATCTCCGCCAGGCTGAACTTGATAACACCAATGACTCGTCTGGTACGTATTTGCAATTAGATTACTATGGGTTAACATCACACCTTTGGATAAGCCCGTCGTTCCACCGGTGTATTGTAGCAAAGCAATATCATCGTCTGCGTTAACATCGACACAGATAGGCGCAGCCGAAGCTGCACGCAGTAATTTCTTGAAAGGATAAACGCCATCACCATACGTAACATCGAGCTTGGCGCCATCCTTTTTCATTTTAAGCGGATATAACAAATTCTTAGGAAATGGCAAATAATCCTTAATTGAAGTCACGATGACATGACGCAAATCGGTCCGCGATTTCGCTTTCTGTACGCGATCAAATAACAGATCCAATGTAATAATGACGACGGCTTCCGAATCAGAGAGTTGATGAATCAACTCTCTCTCTACATACAACGGGTTCGTCATAACGACAATTCCACCCATCATCAGCGTACCGAAATACGCAATGATCGCTGATGGGCAATTCGGCAGCATAATCGATACCCTTTCCCCAGGTCGAACTCCCAGATCCAGCAATACGTGAGCAAATTGATACGATGCATGAAGCAACTCGCGATACGAAAGCTCTTTCCCCAAGAAATACAAGGCCGGCCGTTCGGGAAATTGATGTGCTGAATCAACCAACAGACGTGCTAGATTATGTTTCGGGTACTCGTAAGTCGGCGCCACTTCCGCTGGATAATGACGCAGCCAAGGCTTTGTCTCCCTCATACAAAACCATCCCCTTCAGGTTCTTGACATCGATACTCATCCGATGAATTTCTCACCCTGAATTACACGTGCGGCGATGTCACGCTTCAACCCCACTGTATTAACACTGCTGCGTCTGGACAATTTTTTGAGTATGGAAAGCTGAGTCCGAAGCACATCTCCTTCTTCCATCGTACTGAGGGCTTCTTTCGCATATGCCTCAATTTTGTCAAAAGCTTCATGAATAAATACCGTCGTGAGCTGAATGGCATTTTTAGACTTAGTTTCGCCCTGTTTATCAATGAGTTTTTGAGTCCGCAACAGTCCGCTCTCCCCAGCAAAAATCTGAATCATAATATCCGCAAGGTTGCTGAGCACTTCTTGATTCTTCTCCAGCGCCATCCCGTATTTCTGAACCGCAAGCCCGCCAACCATCAGGAATACTTTCTTCGCCATGCGCACAAGATGCGCTTCTTCTTCTAACGTGCCTTCAAACGTTTGGCCTGGCATGTAGGAAAGCAATTCACCTTGCAACTCTTGCGCCTTTTGGAGCAAAGGAAGTTCGCCTTTCATCGCTTTCTTCACCAATGTGCCCGGAATGAGCAAGCGGTTAATTTCATTCGTTCCTTCGAAAATACGATTAATCCGTGAGTCGCGATAGATTCGCTCAACTTTATACTCTTGAATAAAGCCGTATCCACCATGAATTTGCAGCCCCTCATCCGCAACAAAGTCAAGAACTTCTGATGCAAATACCTTATTAATGGAGCATTCGAGCGCGTATTCCGAAATGCCTTTTGCCGATATTTTGCCTGCATCAGGACTGGAATGGTCAATATCCTTGAGGATTGTATCAAAGAGGCCTGTCGTTCGATATACCATGCTTTCTAGGATATACGTTTGAATGTTCATTTCTGCCAGTTTCTTACCAATTAGCGGGAATCCCGAAATCGGCGTTTGGAATTGTTGACGCGTATTCGCATATTTCACAGCAAGTTCAATCGTTTCCTTGGATGCTCCTAGACAACCTACAGCTAATTTATAGCGACCAATGTTCAAAATATTAAAAGCGATGAGATGACCTTTCCCAATTTCACCGAGCAGGTTTTCTACAGGTACTTTGACGTCTTCAAAAAATAACGGGCGCGTGGATGAGCCTTTGATCCCCATCTTCTTTTCTTCGGGTCCCATCGTAAAGCCTGGATCCCCTTTTTCCACGATAAATGCAGTGAAGTCTGTACCATTAATCTTCGCATACACGATGAAAATATCTGCAAATCCAGCGTTAGTAATATATAGCTTGGAGCCGTTTAAAAGGTAGTGCTTCCCGTCGTCAGACAGGCGCGCCGTTGTTTTGGCACCAAGAGCATCTGAACCCGAAGTCGGTTCCGTTAAGCAGTAGGCCGCTATCTTGGCACCTGTGGCAAGGTCTGGCAAATATTTCTTCTTCTGTTCTGGCGTTCCGAAAAACACGATGGGCAGCGTTCCAATCCCGACGTGTGCCCCTATGGATAAGGCAAAGGAGGATGCGCGAGCTAAATTTTCGCTGATAATCGTAGAACTCACCTTATCCAAACCGAGTCCACCATAGATTTCGGGCACATCAGCACCTAATAAACCCAGATCACCTGCGCTTCTCATGAGTTTCACTGTTAAGTCATAATCCAGTTTCTCCAAATGCTCATCATGTGGCATCACTTCCCCATTCACGTAGTCACGAGTTGTTTCCGCAATCATGCGATGCTCTTCTGTGAAATCCTCGGGCGTTACGATAGAATGAAAATCCAGATCCGATATAACAAAGCTTCCGCCAACGATTTTGTTCGTCATGAGTCAACTCTCCTTTAGGATGATGAATAGGAAAATGCAAGAATGGTAATATGATGTCAGAATTATTCCGCTGGATGCACTTGAAACACGCCGGCCGCTCCCATGCCGCCGCCAATGCACATGGATACAACGCCATATCCGCCGCCTCGGCGCTGCAGCTCATAAATTAAACTTGTTGAAAGCTTCGCTCCTGTGCAGCCAAGTGGATGCCCCAGCGCAATCGCTCCTCCATTGACATTGACTTTCTCCTCGTCAATACCCAATTTGCAAATGATATGCACACATTGTGAAGCAAAAGCTTCATTAATCTCAAAGAGATCGACTTGATCTTGCGAAATACCAGCCATCTTCAGCGCTTTCGGGATCGCTTTGACGGGACCAACGCCCATGATTTCCGGCTCCACGCCGGAAAGTGCGAAAGACAGGAACGTCGCCATCGGCTTCAGCCCGAGCGCTTCGGCGCGCTCGCGGCTCATCAGCACGGCCGCCGCTGCGCCGTCCGACGTCTGTGACGCGTTGCCCGCCGTCACAGAGCCCCCCAAGCTGAACGCAGGCTTCAGCTTGCTAAGCCCTTCCACGGATGTATCGGGGCGAACGCCCTCATCCGTGGCAAACACATACGAGCGAACGAAGGCTTTGCCTCGTTCGTCAACGCCCTTCACGCTCGTGCTCACCGGCACGATCTCATCCGTGAAGCGGCCGGCTGCGATGGCCGCCGCCGCCTTCTGATGGCTGCGCGTCGCGAAGCCATCCTGCGCTTCGCGCGAGATGCCGAAGCGCGTCGCGACGGCTTCGGCCGTGTGCCCCATGCCCATGTACACCTCGGGCATGGTCTCGACCAGCCGCGGATGCGGCGAGAGCTTGAAGCCCGTCATCGGGACGTGGCTCATGCTCTCAACGCCTCCGGCGATGATCACCTCGGCGTGGCCGAGCATGATGCGCTCCGCCGCATATGCGATGGCTTGCAAGCCGGAGGAACAGAAGCGGTTGACCGTGATGGCCGGCACGGTCACGGGAAAGCCCGCATACAGCGACATCGTGCGGGCAAAGTTCAGCCCTTGCTCGCCTTCGGGCATCGCGCAGCCGATGATAATGTCCTCGACATCGCCTTTGTCGAGCCCTGGCACTCGCCGTACAGCTTCTTCGAGTACGGCTTTACCTAGATCTTCCGCGCGCGTTTGCGCGAAACTTCCTTTTTTGGCACGCCCTACGGCGGTGCGCGTTATAGATACAATGACGGCTTCCTTCATCGAACTCACCTCATTAGATATAGTTAGGTATATCTCGTGCTTTGCAGCCCTCTCGTCACACCATACAAGCTAATTTCTCAAAGCCTTGCCCTTCGAGAGCATATACTGCATCCGCTGCTGCGTCTTCATCTCCCCGCATAGACTCAAGAACGCCTCACGCTCCAGATCCAGCATATACTGCTCCGTCACCAACGTTCCCGCAGGTACATTCCCCCCTGCTAACACATGTGCAAGTTTATTCGCAATTAACTGGTCATGCGCACTAATGTAGCCGCCTTTCAGCATGGAGTAAGCGCCAACCTGCATGACAGCTTTCCCGTTCTCGCCTACCACACGGATTTTCTCAATTGCGGGTGGCGTGTAGCCTGCCGCATCCATCCGAAGCACAGCTTGCTTCGCTTCATAAATGCGATGATCGGGATTGACCACGACGGAATCTTGGGATCGCATATAACCGAGACGTTTCGTATCATGCCCGCTTGTAGACACCTTCGCCATAGCCACCGTCTCAAAAGCTGCATTGATCCACGGCTGCAGATCAACCTCAGGGTCTCTCACTTGCTGACTCGCTAGCAATGCTAACTCTTTGCATCCGCCGCCTGCAGGAATAAGTCCTACCCCCGTTTCGACGAGACCGTAATACGTCTCCGCTGAGAATATCGTTTGATCCGCCGGCATACACGCTTCTACGCCACCGCCGAGCGTCATTTTATGAGGCGCGGCGACAACCGGTTTATCTAATCTTTTCAGCTTCAACATCGCGTTCTGGAACAACCGAATGATGCCATCCACTTCATCCCACTCGCCGTCCTGCGCTTCCATCAACAGGAGCATGAGATTGGCGCCAACACAGAAGTTTTTCCCTTCATTCGCCACAACCAGCCCCCGATAATTAACCCGTACCTCGTCAACGCTTTGCTGAATCATCGTCAGAATATCGGCCCCAATGGCATTGTTCGGAGAATTAAACTCCAGACACGCGACATCGTCGCCTATATCGATCAAGCTGGCTCCGCTATTCGAGCGGATGACTTTATTTTGCTGTTTCAACGCCGCCAAGGAAATGATTTCCGGCCGCGTCGCCACCTCGCGAAGCTCCCTACTCAAGATCGCGAAAGTGCGACCTTCTTTGCGTTCATAGAAACTGTCATGCCCCGCTTCCACCCAATCTTTTACCCATTTAGGCACGGCACTGCCTTCGGCCTCCATACGTTCTACCGAACGTTTCAGTCCAATCGCATCCCACGTTTCAAACGGTCCCAATTCCCAGTTAAAACCCCACTTGAGCGCATTATCAATGTCCACGATTGATTCCGCAATTTCATCCCGCTTCTCTGCTGCATACAGCAGAACAGGCTTCAAAATGTTCCACGCCAATTCCGAATACCGATCTTTCGCACCCAGCAATGCCTTCAACTTCTGGACCGTCCCCTTTGCCTGTTTGGCCGCTTCTAAGGAGGCTGAACTTACTTTCCGACCCACCGAATATGTCATGGTTTCCAAGTTCAATGCTTGAATTTCCTTGCCCTCCGCTGTTTTTACTTTTTTATAAAAGCCTTGACCTTGCTTCTCACCAATCCAGCCTTTGGCTACCATTTCTTTCAACAGGTTGGGCGTGTCGAAGATATCCTTCTCAATCGGATCCGTCACAAGATCAAACACATTATTCGCCACGTGTACGAAAGTATCGAGACCAACAAGATCTAGCGTACGGAATGTCGCACTTTTCGGCCGCCCCATCGCAGGACCTGTTACCGCATCAACCTCTTCAACCGTATAGCCTTTCGCCAACATTTCTCTTAACGTTACCAGCAAACCATAAGTACCGATCCGATTACTTATAAAATTCGGCGTGTCTTTCGCTTGAACTACGCCTTTACCAAGCTTTTTCTCGCAAAAATCACTCATATAGGTGATAATAGCAGGATCCGTCTGCTCATTGGGAATTATTTCCAAAAGCTTCATATAACGCGGTGGATTAAAAAAATGAGTTCCTAAGAAATGTTTCTTGAAGTCTGCTCCGGCGTTCTCCACCATGGCATTAATGGAAATTCCCGATGTATTGGATGATACGATCGTTCCTGGCTTCCACACCTTTTCAATCCGAGCAATAAGCTCTTGTTTTGCCTGCAAATTTTCAATAACGACTTCGACGATCCAATCCACCCCGCTCAGCTTCGCCAAATCATCCTCGATATTCCCTGGCGTGATGCGTGAAGCAAAAGTTTCGCTATACAGAGGTGCTGGGTTCGTCTTTCCGAGTTTCTCTATCGCACTTACGGCATAACGATTCCGAACTTTGGGATGATCGAGCGTTAAACCTGCTCCTTCCTCTTGTGGCGTTAACTGTTCAGGCACGCGATCGAGCAACAAGACAGGAATACCTACATTGGCCAAATGCGCAGCAATACCTGAACCCATTACCCCTGAGCCGATTACCGCCGCCGTACGAATAGTTGTCATGAGATCATCTCCTAAAAGTTTTTCGCTAAACCAAACACCGATTGTGCCAAAATTTCTGCGATATCTCTCGCTTTAACCTGCTCCTCTACCTCTTTCAACTTCGTACCATCCTCCACCATCGTCAAACAATACGGACACGCTGAAGAGATGACCGTTGGCTTAACACTCAGCAGTTGCTCCGTACGCGCTACATTCACACGAGTACCCGCCGTTTCCTCCATCCACATCATGCCTCCGCCCGCTCCACAGCACATGCTGTTCTCACGAGATCGAGCCTGTTCCACAAGTTCCACACCTGGTATCGCTCGCAGCACGTTTCGAGGCTCTTCATACACTTCGTTATAACGACCTAAATAACAAGAATCATGGTACGTGATGCGTTCATTGACTTCGTATTGCGGAGTCAGACGTCCTTCCTTCACCCATAGATCCAGTAGTTCGATATGATGAAAGACCTCAGCGGTTAAGCCGAATTCCGGATACTCATTCTTGAATGTGTGGTACGTATGAGGACATGTCGTGACAATCTTAGTGACTTTGTACTTATGAAAAGTAGCGATATTGTCCGCACACAATTGTTGGAACAAGAATTCATTCCCCATCCTGCGTGGCGTATCACCTGAATTTTTCTCCTCATTTCCTAAAATGGCAAAAGAGATACCCGCCTCCTTCATTAATTTCACGAAAGCATGTGTGATTTTGCGACTGCGATTGTCGTAAGCCCCCATCGAGCCTAAGAAGAACAAGTACTCAAACGTTGGATTTTCCTTGACGGTTCGCACCTCAAGAGCATCTTCTGGATCAACCTCTTTGACCCATTTCACACGATCATTGCGGGAAATCCCCCAAGGATTCCCTTGTCTTTCGATGTTCTGAAGCGCGCGCTGGCCGTCATGCGGCATACTGCCTTGCGTCAGCACTAAATGCCTGCGCATATCAATGATTTTATCCACATGCTCATTCGCTACTGGACATTGATCTTCGCAATTCCGACAGGTTGTACAAGCCCACAGCTCTTCTTCAGTGATCACGCCTCCGATAAGTTCCACTTCGAGTGCATTACCCTGCGATTCCGGCGCGAACAACATGGCAGGTACCCATGGCGACTTCGATGTAATGACTGCACCTTTCTCAGTCAAATGATCGCGCAGCTTCGTAATCAGATGCATCGGCGACAGCAGCTTGCCGGTCGTATTCGCAGGACACACGCTCGTACAACGACCACATTCCACACAGGAGTAGAAATCCAGCATCTGCTTTTGCGTAAAATCCTCAATCTTGCCAACACCAAATGACTCGGCATCCTCATCCTCTAGATTCAGAGATGCAAGCTTGCCTGTCGGCTCCGTGCGTCGCAGCAAGATGTTGATAGGAGCGGTAATAATGTGAAAATGTTTGGACTGCGGCACATAAATTAGAAAAGATAGCAGAATCAACAGATGCATCCACCAGCCAGCATAAAATCCAATCGTGGCCGCAGAAGTCGACATCCCTTCAAACATGGCCGCCCAACCTGATGTTAGCGGAGCGAATCCTGAAGCTGGCAGCCCCTCACGAATACGTTCAAAACCACCACTAATAACGACTGATAACATCAGAAACATAATAAAAAACACAACAATACTTGGCTTCCAGCCCCGCTTAAGGCGTTTAAGCTTCTCGATATAGCGTCGATAGGTGGCATAACCCATGGTTAACACGATCAATCCGACCGTCACTTCTTGCATGAGGGTGAAGTACTCATATCCTGGGACAGGTAACCCTCGGTCAATTAATCCTTTTAAAATAAGGTCCAAAGCACCTAGCTGTAGAATTATGAAGCCATAAAAAATCACGATATGCATAATGCCGCTTTTTTTATCCTTCAACAACTTCGTCTGGCCAAATACCTGAACCATAAACCCCTTGAGTCTTATACTTGCTTCCTTCTTCAAATCAACCGATTTCCCCAACTGGATATATAAATATCGGTGATACACAACCCGGCCGAACCCGTAGACTGCCAAACCCGTAACCGCCAGAAAAAGGAGAAACTGAATCAGCATACCCGTCATGGAAGACCTCCTTTTATTTAATTAATCATCATTATTGTTAACGCTTACATTCAGGGATCATAAAAAAGCACATTTCATTCATCCCTTTTGGAATAAGAGTAGAAACCTGCTTTCATGTGAAGAGTAAGCCGACAAACCTCCCTACTGCTTGGTTAAGCGGAATAAGTCGTTGACAAGGCGTACTGCGTATTTTATGATGAAATTACGAAAATGAATGAGTATTCATTCACCGATATTTGTATTCTAACACCGAGGTGATCTCCTTGACAAGTGGCAAAAAACCAGACAAATATTATGCGATTCTCGAAGGAGCAATGAAAGTATTTGCCGAAAACGGATTTCACAAGTCCCAAGTTTCGCGTATTGCGAAGGAAGCCGGCGTCGCGGATGGCACGATTTATCTCTACTTCAAAAAGAAGGAGGATATCTTAACTAGTCTATTCCAGGAGAAGTTAGGCGAACTTGTCGAGAAATTTAACGCAGCTGTCCGTGAAAGCACGAGCCCGAAGGATGCGTTGCGCAAAATCTGCGAGATCCATTTTAGCGAGCTGGAAAATAACATTCATATGGCTTATCTCACGCAAATCGAGCTTCGTCAAAGTGATTTGGAGCTTCGCAAAGAGATTGGTCTTGCCTTAAAGAGATATATTATCCTCATTGAAAATATATTAGAAAAAGGAAAGCATGACGGCAGCTTTCGTGCCGATCTGGATGTGAAACTGGTTAGACTCCTTATTTTTGGAGGTATGGATGAAGTCGTCACCTCTTGGTTGATTTCCGGGCAAAAGTATTCATTAACAGCACAAGTTGGTCCTTCGCTTGATTTTTTCATTAGAGGAATTGAGTCATAATGCAAGTGTTGGGTATGTGAGAAAAGGTCTCTAATTCATGTATATTCAGGAGGGAGCCCCACTATGGACATTTTTGTATTATTGAAGCAAACGTTCGATACGGAGGAGAAAATCGTCTTGACGGATGGTGTCGTTCAAGAGGATGGCGCGAAGTTCGTCATCAATCCGTACGACGAGTATGCAGTTGAACAAGCTATTCAACTACGAGACGCGCATGGCGGTAAAGTGACACTGCTCTCGATTGGTCCCGATCGCACGGCGGAAGCGCTTCGAACTGCACTTGCGATGGGCGCTGACGAGGCTGTTTTGATTACGGATGACCGTATCCTCGGGGATGAATTCGAAATTGCTGAGATCTTAGCCGCCTACTTGCGCAGCCAGTCTGTGGACCTCCTGCTGGGAGGCAACTTCTCCGTTGATAACGGTGCAGGTCAAGTAGCCATTCGGCTAGCTAACTTACTTGGATTGCCTCATGTCGCTTCGATTACCCTGCTCGAAATAACAGGAGAACAAGCGCTTGTCCATCGCGATGCCGAAGGCGATATTGAGATCATCGAGGTGTCACTCCCTGCTTTGTTTACAGCGCAACAAGGCTTGAACGAACCTAGATATCCCTCACTTCCTGGGATTATGAAAGCTAAGAAGAAACCTTTTCAACACTTAACTTTAGATGATATTGCTGGTGCAGATGCCATTCTTGCCAAAACAACACGTCTCGCCTTATCTCTTCCGCCCGAGCGTCAAGCTGGTCGCATTCTCAAAGGCGAGCTCCCTAACCAAGTTACAGAACTCGTTCAAGCCCTGCGTAACGAATCCAAAGTTATCTAATATCACCACAAAGTGACTAGGGAGGTTATATCGATGGCAAAACAATTTCTTGTAGTTGCAGAAGCTCGCAGTGGCAAGCTTCGTCAAGTTTCCTTTGAAGCTTTACGTTCGGCGCAGCTATCTGCTGGAGATGGCGATACACTCGCTGCAGTTCTGCTCGGTGGTACGGGTACGAAAGCGTTAGCTGGTGAGCTGGCTGCTTATGGCGCAGACACCATTTATGTTGTTGAGGATCCGCAATTAGAAAGCTATAATTCGGAAGCGTTTCTAAGTGCCTTGTTGGCCGTGACTTCAGTCGCCGGGCCACAAGCTATTTATTTCGGCCACACGGCGATAGGCCGAGATCTTGCTCCTCTGGCTGCCGCTTCGCTCGCAGCAGGCCAAATCTCTGACGTTACCGCCATTGAACGAAGCGGCGATAACGTCTTGTTCACCCGACCGCTATACGCGGGCAAAGCGGTCGAGAAGAAAGCGTTTACCGATCCGGCTGCGCCATGGGTCGTCACGATAAGACCGAACAACATCGCAGCCGCAGAGCCTGACGCTTCGCGTCAAGCCCAGCTCATCGATGTTGCCTATCCCGCTCCCTCCCTGCGCAGCATCATCCGGGAGGTCGTGAAAAAAACGTCCGGCGCCATCGACTTGGCAGAAGCCAAGATCGTCGTCTCCGGCGGACGGGGCGTGCGCAGCGCCGACGGGTTCCAGCCGCTCGAAGAACTGGCTGCCGTCTTGGGCGGCGCTGTCGGGGCATCCCGCGGAGCCTGCGACGCGGGGTACTGCGAGTACGCGATGCAGATCGGCCAGACCGGCAAGGTCGTGACGCCGGAAATTTACATCGCGTGCGGCATAAGCGGCGCCATTCAACATTTGGCGGGGATGAGCTCTTCGCGCGTCATCATCGCCATCAACAAGGATGCGGAGGCGCCGATCTTCAAAGTCGCCGACTATGGCATCGTCGGCGATCTGTTCGAGGTCGTACCGCTGCTGACAGCGGAATTCAAGAAACTGCTGGCATAACTGCAGCAGTACACGGCAAACAGCCCCCTTCCCGTGAAGGGGGCTATTCTTTATCACTTCCTCCATTTCCGCCTAATTAAGAAAATCGACGTCCCTACCAGAACGAAACCAACTATCGCAACCCAGACAACTGGCTGCATTCGTGACAGTTCACCTTCAAGTTGAACTTTCTCGGTTGGAACATTGCCCTCACCTAATACAGCCAGGTCCTCATGCGCTTGATCCCATGCAACTGTCCGATCACATATAATTGTGACTAGTAACTCTTTGTCTCCATACATGGTAGAGCCGCCAGCATAAACCAAATATTCTTTACCTTTTTCAAAATTAAAGCCACAATCCCCACCACCACTTCCCGTGTGAATTATTAACTGAGATTGGGAGGCGCCTTTCCATATTCGGCTTACTTCGAATCGTGCAGCTTTCGTCATACTTCCATTTACATTTCTTTGCTCATTCACATCGAGGACTCGACCAGCAAAAACGGCTTCCGAACGATTAAATTGAGCTTCCACAGTTTGAGGCATCGCACAAGAGCAAGCATAGGCATTGGTAGCATGGAAAATTGATAAGAAACTAAAACCTAGCACAACCATCAGAATCAAACTCAGGACTCTTTTCACCATGACGCCCCCTTTAAACGGATTCATTTAGCTGTTCGATTGTTAATAATTATTGAGCTCATTGCATAAGTCGCCTAGGCTAGGAACTGAATCTCATGGGTGTGCTCGTCAACCGCTGCAAATTTCAGAAGATTAGCTCCTTCTCTTGCTAATTCGTCTCGTTCCTCTGAAGATAGTTGCCTGAAAGGTTCGATAGTAAGTGTTGCTGTTCCATTCCCTCGTTTGATTTGCCATAGTCCACTAACAAAACCGTCCACGAGGATAACGGATCGAATAATGCCGTTCTTGGTAAATACCCGATTTCGATAAGCATCGTCAATAATCCGTGAGCGATCCGCATGTGACAATAGGATATTATCAAATTCACCCAAAAATCGCGGAGTTGACGCAATTGCAGTATCAGGCCGCGGAGCATTTGGGAGATCGAACAATTCAATTCCCTGCTCGTCTCGGAAACAAATAAGATGAGGGCGCAGCTTTTCCATGACCTCGCGCAATCTAGTTAAACCTGACCATGCCTGCATGTCCTTAATTGAAGCTGGCCCGAATGCGGACAAATAGCGTTGAATCATGCTCTCAAGATTCGGTTCGGATGAAAGGGGCGAGCTCAGCCAGAGCTCTGCTGATGTATGCAAAGCTTGGCCACTTTGTCCCCAAAGGCCACGCGGCGGCACTTGGACAAGGGGTACCCATGTCCGGATTGCAGCTGAGAGGGCATCCGGATCCCGATCTGGCCACTTTTCACTTAACCGCTTTCCGAGTTCGCTAAATGTTAATGGTTCCACTTCAACTAGCACACGGCCAGCGGCGGCAATCTCATTTTCATCTAAACCAGCTAGACTCTTGCCATAAGTACCGGTATAACCTCTCTCAAGTACACCTTGTACTAGCGGTCGCAACTCCAAGCAATCGCGAGCTGATACCAAGTGAATCGTCGAACGCATCATCGCGATACGCACAACCTTCCGCTCTGACATGAGTAGGCTCAGTTCTTCCTGTTGAAAACCTTCAAGCCGCGCCCATAAACCATAATATGGAGGATTCGGCGCCTGGGCTTGCATACCAACCAAATGTTCGATCGCCGCTAGAGCTGGTAATTGAACTCGTCTCAGAAGCAATTGTCTCTCGAGCAAAGCTCGGTTCAAGGCACGCCTACCAAGGACCGGAGTTGAAGCCCGGTTTGCTTCGATCACAGCTGCCTTCTTCTTATTTGTATTCAAGCATACACCTCCCATAAATTGATTCTTTAGAAAATAGTAGGCACCATCCCACCATCCATACGGATTGGTGAACCTTTGAAAGCAGAAGTGTAGGGGCTGCATAGGAAGGCACAGTTCTCGTCCTGCTCGGTGATATGTAAACTTTCAGGTGGGCACATTTGCTTATAACGAACCATTCGATTCAGTGCGTCACGATAGTCAAGCGCATGGTAAGTTGCTAAGACGAACGGTGGATATTTGGCTGTTTCAAAGACAGTCACCAGCTTGATAATGTGCTTGGCGGACTAGTTCGTGAGATGAAATCCCCAAGAGATGTAATCCTGACCAGAATCCTGACGGAATATTAATTCGGGCTGAAGTTAGATCTTTCATAAACGGGAGCCTCCTTCATTCATTTTATATTAGTGTAACACACTACCATTGAAATTCACTTGACTACCTGACTCATTCCCTTTCCCATCTGACGCTTGCACTTCTACTTGCAATGCCCTATACTTTTCTACCAATCACTCATTCTTCTCTTTAAGGAGCGCCACTATGACACCATCACCAAGAGATGTCGTGCATCAATTCTTCAACCTCGTCCGTTCTGGTCAACAGCCAGATGCAGCACATGACTTCATGGCTGAAGAAGTTCTAGCTCATCAAATGACAGCTGAAAACGAAACAACCGTCCATCGGACACCGATGAATTACGCTGATCATGTGCGAGAAATGCTAGACGCATACGGTAATTTCCAATTAGAAATCATGGAATTCCTCGCTCAGGATGATCGCGTTTATGTGCGCTGGAAACAAACGGGTGTACATATCGGGGAAGTTGATGGCTTCCCACCTACGGGGAAACCGATTATTGAAATCGCTAGCGCTGTCTATCGGGTTCAGCAAGGCAAAATCGTTGAGTATTGGATTCAAATTGATCGGCAAGGCATTCGTTCTCAACTCAAGCGGAACGCCAAGTAGCAACTAGCGAACTTGTACTTTCGAATTTTCCATTAATCACTAAAATAAGCCATTCCCCACAAGCCAACAGGCTAATAAGGAACGGCTTATTTCACTTCGCGATCCAACTATCTAACCTTGCGACAATGTCTCCCATTACTTCATCACGATTCGTTTCATTTAACATCTCATGCCTGCCCCCAGGGTATAAGGTATAGCTGATGTCATGTATTCCTAACTTCTCATAAGTCTGAATTAAACGGCGGACTCCTTTTCCTTGCCCACCAACTGGATCATCCTCACCTGAGAAAATATAAATGGGAACCTCTTTGCGAAGGCGAGCCAAATGATGTGGTGCATGTATCTCTACTAATCCTTTGAAGAAATCTCTAAAGTAACCCGATGTAAATATCCCGCCGCAATACGGATCATTGATATAAGCATCTACCTCACGCTCATCTCGACTCAACCAATCAAACGGTGTTCGATTCGGCTTGAACTTCGTATTAAACGATCCGAAAGAAAGTGCAGTTAAGAGCACGCTCCGATAATGATCTCCTCGAATAGCGGCTTCCAACGTTGCAATCCCCATGCCAACACGAAGTGCCGGGCCTTCTTTGCCATTCGAACCCGATAATATTATGCCTTGAACATGTGTTGGGTACCGCTCCATATAAGTCCCCATATAATACTGCGTCAAAAATGACCCCATGCTATGCCCTAATACAAATAACGGCAGCGTTGACTCTTCATAACGCTTACGAATCTGTGATGTCAGTTGCCCCATTGCATCCGCCATGGCACGGAAGCTGTTCTTCCCAAACTTACCTATGGCCTCCAAAGAGCCCGCTGTTTGACCATGCCCCAAGTGATCATTGGCATAGACGGCATATCCATTCTTAGTCAAAACACCAGCTAGTCGCTCATATCTGGCGGCTGTTTCGGCCATCCCGTGTGCGATCTGCACAATCCCTTTGAATTCCACATCTTCCGAAGGAAGCCACTCGTACACAAAGTGTTTGATTCCCTGCGCATCTTCCCGAATAAAGTGACCTTTACGCATAAGATTCTCCTTCCAAATCTCGCTTCGACTCCTCCTTAGTATACGTCTTCTGACGAATGAAAACAGCCCCCATTCCACTTGGAATGAGGGCCGATATATGAGTGCATTAAAACAACCATTTACTTATTCAAGTAAGAATTAGACTACGCTTTACTCTTTTGTTTGGTCGTCGATTTCACAGCTTGTAAAGTGGCTTGCGCTTGCGGCGCAGCTGATGTTTCAAATCTTTTTCTTTCTGTTTTATCAATCTGTGTAATCTTGCCATCATGAACCACAATTTGTACAGAACCATATTCTAGTCCATCTAAAATTTGCTTAATTCGCTCTACCCATACTTCGTCTAATTCCAGTGGTTTCGCCATCTTCATGCCTCCATGTCAATTAAATTGTCCAATCGTTCCACTCTTTGTTTCGTTTATACGTATAGTTCAGCCAATCTCCCGTTTTCTCTAGCAATTCAGTGGTTGATGGTGTTGTTGAGTACGTATGATTTGCTTGATAGACGAGCTCCAGGTCACATTGACCTTCTTTGCGCAGCCAGAACATCTTCTGATATAACGGCGCATAATCGACAGGAATGGTTTCATCTGCTGTTCCGTGAAGAACAAATACATCGCCAGTAAATTTACGTAATTGTTCAAAAGGTTGATGCTGTGATAAAGAATCGAAGAATCGACTTGTTAGTTTATAGCCATGATGATCAATCGTACCACCTAGCGGCAGTTTCTCATATTCGTTTTTGCCGACGATTCGCATAATATCATTGTGGGGATGAGCAACAGCTGACCACAGGACAAGCGTTTTCACACGATGATCCTTAGCTGCCGTTAACACTGCCGCGGCACCTCCTAAGCTATGTCCAAGCAGTATCACTCTACTTAGATCCACACAATCAATGGACACACCATAATCAATGACTCGTCGGGTCTGTTCAATAAGTACGTCTAACCCACCTGCACCGTAGTCTCCTGTACTTTCGCCACAACCACCATAATCAAAACGAAGTACAAAATATCCTTGTGCACTGAAAGAACGGGCTGCCTTTACGAAAAGCCGGTCAACACCGATTCGACTCCCAATAAATCCGTGACAAATAATGATTAAAGGGTAGCGTTGACAATCAGCTTGAACCGCTGCGCTTTGCTGTGTAGGGTAATGTAATGTTGCGGCTAATTCGACATCGTCGCTTTGAATCGTGATGGCATGCTCCATGAAGGTAACTCCCTTTCTTTACTCATATTAATCATATCTTTTTACTCGGAATTAAAATGTAAACCAATCTTAGCATGGGAAAGTACTGGTGTCAATCTATGTTTTACTTAATTATCCAAACATTTTTCAAAAAAATGGTTACGTATTTTCTCTTCCATGTATTGCCTTTTCCAAAAACGTCTCTCTACCATTATAGGAAAAAATAAATACTTAACATCATCAGATTTTCGCAAAATTACTTATTGACAGAATAATCCTGACGCTGTTATAGTCATTTTTATAAAACCAAGTAAGTTGGTATGCTTTATAAGAATAGGTGGTGCTCCATGCGTAACAAGGTTTTTAAAGCGACGGTTCGATCCGTGCTTATAGGCTACTTAATTGTGCTTCTTCTTATCCCCATTGCCACCATCTATGTCAAAGGATTTTCACTCGGCTGGGAACCTTTTTGGAAAGAAGTCACAGGACCTTTAGCATGGAAATCAATTGTATTAACAGTGAAATTAAGTATTGTAGCAACGATCATTCAAGCCGTAGTAGGAACGATCATCGCCTATGTCCTCGTCCGATATCGATTTCGTGGACAGAGCATTCTGAACAGCATGGTCGATCTTCCGTTCTCACTTCCCACTTCCGTTGCTGGCTTAATGTTCCTCACCCTACTAGGACCACAAAGTCCACTAGGAGCTTGGCTAGACTCGGTAGGAATCAAACTGCTTTACAATCAAACAGCCATTGTCATTGGTTTAGTCTTTGTCACTTTCCCATTCGTAGTACGAACAGTTCAACCACTATTAGAGCAGATTGATCCAGCAGAAGAACAAGCGAGTTTCACACTTGGTGCAAACAGATTCTATACATTTTACCGTATCGTATTGCCAGCGCTATTACCTGGTACGATTGCTGGTAGTATGCTCGCCTTCTCCCGATCACTTGCAGAGTTTGGTGCCATCTCCTTGATCTCCGGTAATTTACCCGGTAAAACGATGGTCGCCTCCGTCTATATATATGGTGAAACACAGAACTACAATCCTGAAGGTGCGGCTGCTATCTCTCTTGTCCTCTTGACACTCTCCGTTCTGATTTTATGGGGAATCCATCTGTGGACACGCGGAAAGGGGCGGCTAGCATGAGAAAGTTATTGATTGGCATTTCTTTTTTGGTCATATTCCTACTAATCATATTGCCTTTCTTAGGCATTACCTTCGGAGCATTTGAAGATGGACCTAGCGCATTCTTTGATGCACTGGTTCGCCCAGAAGCGCTACATGCCTTGAAGATTTCACTCATTATTGTAAGCATCGTTACCATACTCAATGCCATTATCGGTGTCTATATTTCCCTAGAAATTGTTAGAGGTTCATGGATCTCACGTTGGTTGAAACCGATCATTAACGCCCTGATCGATCTGCCATTCGCGGTTTCACCTGTCATTGTAGGTTTGATGGTCATTTTGATTTTCGGCCCTAATACGGCACTTGGTACCTTCCTCGAAGATCATAATATGAAAATTGTTTATGCTATTCCCGGGATGGTTATTGCAACCATGTTTATTACTTTCCCTTTAATGGTTCGTGAAGTAGTTCCTTTATTAGAAGAGATCGGGACACAATCCGAAGAAGCTTCTGCAACTTTAGGTGCTGGACCGATTCGCACATTCTTCCAAGTGACATGGCCGAGTATTCGTTGGGGCGTCGTGTATGGCTTGATTTTGACAATCGCTCGCTCGCTTGGTGAATTTGGATCCATTCTGGTTGTCTCCGGAAACATCATTAATCAAACACAAACAGCAACGACACTTGTTTATCAAGATGCTGAACAATTCCAGCTCGTAGCAGCCAATAGCGTAGCTTTCGTATTAGGTCTTATCTCCATAACGATCTTATTATCGCTCGAGTGGTTGAAACGTAGAAGCGAAGCAACGAGAAATCATGGAGGAGGATCCCCACATGCACATTGAAGTAAAGAACCTGAATAAACATTTCGGTGATTTTCATGCAATCAAAGATGTTAATTTTAAAATAAAAGAAGGGAATCTAGTCGGTTTGATTGGACCGAGCGGTGGCGGTAAAACCTCCATTCTTCGGATGCTATCCGGACTTGAAAGCCCAACAAGCGGTGATATCTACTTCGACGGCAAGCTCGCCACTCACCTCCCTGTTCAAGAAAGAGGCATTGGTTTCGTTTTTCAAAGTTATGCCTTATTCAAACATATGACGGTATTTGACAACGTTGCTTATGGATTGAAGGTACTCAAAAAGTCAAAAGCAGAAATACAGGATCGCGTAACGTATCTGGTCAATTTAATGGGACTTTCGGGTCATGAGCGGAAATATCCTCATCAATTATCTGGCGGACAACGTCAGCGTGTGGCTTTCGCTAGAGCACTAGCACCTGAACCACGTTTACTTCTACTCGATGAGCCTTTCGCCGCGATTGATGCCAAGATCCGTAAAGAGCTTCGCGTGTGGCTGCGTAATTTGATTAATGAATTTAAAGTAACGACGCTCTTCGTCACGCATGATCAGGATGAGGCGATCGAGGTTGCCGATGAAATCATCTTAGTTCAAGGCGGTAAAATCGAACAACAAGGCAGTCCCTGGGAAATTTATACGAAGCCTGCTTCCTCATTCGCTGCTTCCTTCATTGGTGAATCCAATGTGCTTCCCTCCTATGCCCCACTTGTAGGATTCCCTACACTAGCTGAATTACATCAAGACGGCAAATGGCTTCCTAATGTAAATGTTCTTATTCGTCCTGAGAACATCGAAGTGCGTCCGCATAATGTCAGTCATTTGGCTACTGCTGGAGAAAAAGGCAAAGTAACGCATGTTCACTTCCGCGGCGATTCTTGGTATCTAGAAGTAGATACAGGTGCCATTAAGCTTTTCGCCTACCAGCCCGTGAAAGAGCGCATTTATCAAGTTGGCGATGAAGTGAATATTCTTATCCACCAGATTTCCGTATTTACCCCAACAGGGACAACCTGGATTGATAATCAGGCCAAACAAGATCCACAGCCTGTCTTCATATAACCAAATACCAAATAAGCTTTAGAAAAGAAGGGGAGTTGTTAACCATGAAAAATTTCAAAACGCTTGGCCTCGTTACTGCAGCTTTATTCACAGCAAGTATTACGCTTACAGCTTGCGGCTCCGGCTCAACGAAGACTGCTAGCACAAGTGCTCCATCTGCGGCTGCAACGGCAGCGGCAACAGCTGCGGCTACCACAACACCGAAAGCTGACGGCGGAAAAGTAACGATTACAGTCGGCGCTTACTCCATTTTGAAAGAATCCTTTGATGTCATCCTGCCAAAATTCAAAGAAGAATATAAGAAGAAAACCGGTACAACGGTTGAATTCCAAGAGTCCTATGTCGCTTCAGGCTCACAAGCTACAGCAATTATCCAAGGCTTTGAAGCAGATATCGCTCCACTCTCTCTCGAAGGTGACATTCAAAAAATCGTGGAAAAAGGTCTAATTACACATGACTGGAAAAAGACGCCACAAAAAGGTTTCGTAACAACATCTATCGCTGCAATTGGTGTACGTGAAGGGAATCCGAAAGGCATTAAGGATTGGTCTGATCTGACGAAGCCAGGCGTTGAAGTTCTTATTCCGAACCCAAGTACATCCGGTGGTGCCAAATGGGATATCAATGCTGTTTACGGTGCTGGGCTCAAAATTTCCGAAGCTGCTGGTAAGCAAGACCCTGCTGTAGCCAAAGATCTCGTAGCTAAAATTTACAAGAACATTAAAGTACTAGATAAAAGCGGTGCCGATTCCCTTGCGACTTTTGATAAAGGCGTAGGCGATGCAATCATTACGTATGAGAATGAACTTGTTGCTCGTATTCAAACGGGTAAGAAATATGTTGAAGTAATTCCACAATACACGACTTCCATTGAAAACCCAGTTGCTATTATTGATAAATATGTCGATAAGCATGGTAATCGTGCAGCTGTTCAAGCGTTCTACGAGTACTTGTTCTCTGTTGATGCGCAGAAAGTATTCTCTGACAAAGGCTTCCGTTCTGTTCTTCCAGAAGTCATTAAACAATATGAGAAAAACTACACAACCCCTCCAGGTCTATTCAATATCGAATACCTCGGTGGTTGGGACAAAGTGAACAAAGATCTTTACGGTAAGGGCGCTATTTGGGAAACCATCCTTGCCGAAGGCGGAGCAAAGTAAGAGAATGGTAAAAAGAACCCCCAGAGGCCAACGTGCTTCCGGGGGTTCGCTATTTCATGCACCTTTAACTTGCTTCGGATATTTGATCCGCTTCAATTCCGCTACAATGATGATTGTTATAATGACCAACATAAACCAGGAACTAATTTTACCCCAATGAACGATCCGCCAAGATATCTCTTGATCAGGGTAGCGCCAAGCGCCGAGAAAGGTAGAAATATTTTCAGCCAGCCAAATAAAGAAAGCAACTAGCATAAAGGAAAGAATCGTATGTATCCGATAGGTCTCGGTTGAGACTGTGAAGCGAATATGAGATTTGTAGAACAGGATCACGATCAAGGCAATGAGAATCCATCTGACATCATACATAAAATGGTGCGTAAAAAAATTGGCATAAATACCTATCGACACTAGAATCGCCATGTATTTGCTCGGCCAGTTAATGAGATGCAAATCAAATCGTTTCCACGCCTGACACACGTAACTTGAGACACTGGCATACATAAACCCACTGTATAGCGGAACTCCGGCTATCTTGGTCACACCCTCTTCTGGATATGACCATGACCCCATGTGCACTTTATACAACTCAAGACAAAGGCCGATAATGTGAAATACGGTAATAACCTTTAGTTCGTCTACGCTCTCTATCTTCGTCCAAACCAAGATCAATTGCGCAAGAATACACACAAGTAAAATGAAATCATAGCGTTGTATGAATGGCAGTTCCACTACTTTTGATAAGGCCAGGGTCATAAAGATGATAACGGGAAAAATACAACATAACGCTTGTTTCCAACCGAAGATGAAAAAATCTTTCACATATTCACGCTTCATTCGTTCTCCTGATTTCCGTTAGATTTCATATACTTGACCTCTGCATGATTCACATTAACCAGTTCTTCCTGAATGATTGAATCATCCAGCTTATTTACTTGTTGCCGCCAAATTTCATTGCCTCTGTACCACTTATTTGAAGATTCGTAGAATGAGTGATTCTTTTCCTTAACTCGGTAATCGCAAGGTAATTCCGCATCGCAGCTTATCGAGCCTTCTAAATACGCTTCCGTTACCTCTAAATGAAACTGAAAACAATTCGCGGTAGGATTATAAAATTGTAAATCTACGTAGTTATAAAACACACTCGTTCCCGTACCAAATGGAATTACTCTGCGGTCATCTGGGAATAAATCAAAGCTGTGATGATGTCTTTCTTTGATCACAAGCGGCGTGTGTAAAGCAAGCCAATATAACATATTCGCTAACTGACACAATCCACCTCCTGTACCTACGCGAACTTCCCCATGAGAGAGCATGAGTCCCTCGATATAACCCTTTTCTTTCGTTGTTACACCAATTAGCTTCCAAAACGAAAATATCTCCCCAGGATGGATCACAATCCCATCCACTTCCCGAAGTGCAATCTTCAAATTCACAATCTTATTTTCTTGTAAAATGGGATCTGTATGGCCGAGCACTCGCCGCAGTATCGATTTGTGCTTCTTCACAGTGAAAGGTAGTGGTTGAATACGTTTAACGTACGCATATTTGATCAGGGGATTTAAATTCATGATGCGTCGTTGTAGCATCAGTTGCTGGACCCGAAGCCTATATAAGAATGGAAATCGTTTGCCTAGCCGTTGTTTCATATCAACAAATCCCACTGATTCCTCATCCTTATCTGTCCAGATGTATTGGAGGCGACTCTTCCTCTCTTCATTTGACTCCTTTACCCCTCAAAAAGTTGTGAGATGTATGTTTTTTCCAAAGAAAAAAAGCAGCTCCCTTATTGGTAGGGAACTGCTAGCTGTAACAGGCTTATGGGTTGCTTATAGCCGCGCTTGTTTGCGAAGTTTTCGAGCTGTAAAGCGCGCTTCCGCGGATTCGAACAATTTTTTCTCTTCATCCGTCTCTGCAATAATGCCAGGCACTGGACACGGCTGCCCCGCTTCATCTAATGCAACGAATGTCAAGAATGACGTGGCTGTATGCTTTTTCTCACCAGTCAGCAGATTCTCTGACTCGATTTTCACATAAACCTCCATCGAACTCCGATGCGTCCACGTAACGAATGCTTCCAATTGAATGGCTTCGCCAAGCTTAACCGGAGCGAAGAAATCCAAGCTATCACTCGACGCGGTTACCACACTCTTACGACAATGGCGCATGGAGGCAATTGTCGCAACTTTATCAATATATTGCATCACACGACCACCAAACACGGTGTTATGGTAGTTCGTGTCCGCCGGTAAAATAATTTCTGTCAACACGGTTCGAGACAGTCTTGCTGCTTTAGGTTCCATAGTGCTTGCCTCCAAATGATGACCTCAGACATTGTACAACACTTCAGTCATTCAGTTTAGTTGTAATTCAATGTAAGCTTACTAGCTGCTTCTTTCGCAAGACTGCGCGCTTCTTCCACTGTATCCCCAGAACTCAAAGCAACAGCCATACGGCGACCTACTTTGGTTTCTGGTTTGCCAAATACACGAACTTGCGTATTCGGTACGGATAATGCTTCATCAATACCGCTAATTGTATACTCGACTTGTTCGCGATCAGCTTTCAGCGTATAGCTGGCTCCTGGCGTCAACAAGCGAACGCTAGTGATCGGGAATCCAAGAATAGCTCTTGCATGAAGCGCGAACTCACTGAGATCTTGCGTAGCCATAGTCACCATACCTGTATCGTGCGGACGCGGGGATACTTCGCTGAAGTATACGCCATCTGCAGTTAGGAATAATTCAACGCCATATAGACCGTAACCGCCAAGTGCATCTGTAATCGTTTTTGCCATGAGCTGTGCATCTACGATTTGTTGCTCTGACATTGTATGCGGCTGCCATGATTCGATGTAATCGCCGTCTTTTTGAATATGACCAATTGGTTCACAATAGGTTGTTCCGGATACAGATCGAACCGTCAATAACGTAATCTCAGATTCAAAATGGATAAATTCCTCCACGATAACACGAGCGTTCTTTGCACGTCCGCCTTCCATCGCGATATTCCAAGAAGCTTCTACACCTTCAGGTGTACGGCAAACGCTTTGCCCTTTTCCAGACGAACTCATGATCGGCTTAATGACACAAGGTGTCCCGGTTAAGGCAACAGCCGCGTGCAATTCTTCCAGACTATTGGCAAACTCAAATTTGGCTGTGCGCAGCCCAAGCGTTTCGGATGCAAGTCGACGAATCCCTTCTCTATCCATCGTCAAACGGGATGCTGTAGCAGTCGGAATGACACGGTAGCCTTCTTGCTCGAGTTCAACAAGAACAGAAGTCGCGATCGCTTCAATCTCCGGAACAATGAGATCTGGGCGTTCTTTTTCGATTACTGCTCGTAACTGCTCGCCATCCAACATCGAGATAACGTGACTGCGATGTGCAACTTGCATAGCTGGTGCGTTCGCATAACGATCCACGGCAATCGTCTCAATACCGAGTCGCTGAGCTTCAATAATCACTTCTTTACCTAGCTCACCAGAGCCAAGCAGCATAATTTTCTTGGACTTGTTAGATAATGGTGCTCCGTACATGAGATGAAATGCCCCCTAAATGAATAATGAGTATAAGCTATGAAAGATGATTGCGTATGTAATATATCCAACTTTTGTCGGAGTTTGGCGAAATTTACCTAGAATAACCCTGATCTATTGTACTGGATTTTGGGGGTAAAAGATAGATGCCAAACTACCATTCCAATCGCGCACAGTGTCGCTGACACATAACACAGGTCAAAATCCCGCTTGTAATTAGGGTTTAATGGAAAATATCCTCCAGTTAATTTCAGAGTTTCGGAAAAAAACTACCATTTTCATTAACTCGATTTTATGTAATTAATTGCTAATTTTAGTGCTGGATGATGAAAATAGCTGGAGTTTATCAATGTCAGTGATTTCAAGTTACTCAGCTACTCCAAGTGCCTCAACGAACAACGCTTATCCTAAAAAACAACAGTAGAAGGAACGGCACAAATTAAACATTGGGGGATAGAGTCGTCCCCGTGAAGGTTCGGCTCTTCGCTGCCTGTAAGCTGTTTTTCACCGTTACAGCTCTCGGAGGCGTTCAGTTTATCCAGTTAAATTTTAATTGGAAAATTAAATGTGGTGTTAAGGGTATGGTTCAAGATCAGGATCAAGGATTAAGCTCATGGATCAAGTGCTGATGGACTTCAGCAGAAGCTTACGTAGAATTGGTACTAGCTGTTCATGTAATCCTTCTACATTCGGCACGACGATGGAGCTTCGCCCGTACATATTACGCATCGCATTCCGCTGTGTTTCATGCACAGTCCCATTGGCCAAAAATACGCTGATCACTTCGATACCCATGCGTCTCGCTTGTAGAACAGCTTCATGTGTATCTAAAATGCCGAGATCATTATAATTGGCTGCCGAAGGCTCCCCATCCGAGAATACTAGGAGGATGCGCTGCCGCTCTGTGCGCCGCAGCAGCCGCATCATCATCTCGCGAATCGCGAAGCCATCGCGATTATCTTGCTGCGGCTCCAGCTGCATCAGAGCCGCTCCACTCCCGACCGCGAGGCAGGAGCCGAAGTCCACCGCAACCTGGAACAGGTTCGGTGCCTCCTGCTCTGTCACGCGGTCCGCGTCCTCCCAGAATCCCACAATTTCATGGGGGATTCTCAGGTTTCTCAGGGTCTCGTGGAATAGCACGAGACCCTGCTTGGTTTCGTCCATTTTGTCATACATGGACGCTGAGCAGTCGACGAGCAGCGCGAACGCCGCGTCGAGTTGGGGTACTGGCGCGCGCTTCTTATAGAAGAGGCGCGGCAGCTCTTGTGTGACGGCTCGCGGCAGCCGCTTGTCGAGCCGCCCGAACAGTCGGTCGCCGCGCGGGGCGATCCGCCTCTGCTCCAGCGTGCGTCGTATCGCACGCTGCAAGGGCTTCGCGAGCGGCGCTGCGCGCTCGCTCAAGCGCCTGAACCCGTCCTCCTGCGCAGCAGTAGGACGTTCAGGCAAGAGCCAGGTCGCCGTCGCATACGCGGCGACCTCGCCCTCCCCGTGCCCCGCGGCAGCGGGCACGGAAGGCCCTTGGCGCCGCTCAGCGGCGGCGCCAGTGCGCTGGGCGCGCTGCGAGCGCCCCTGGGTGATGGCGAGCGCCTGATCGGCGGCATCGCCCTCACGGGGCGCAGAGCCCTGCGCGGCGGTGCGAGCGCCGCGCTCCAGCTCGAACCGCAGCAGCCCTGGGCTGCGGTCGCTGGTCTCACGATGCCAAGTCGGCATCCGCTCTTGGCCAGGCAATTGACGCTCCCCTTCTTGATCGGGGAGCACATCCTCGTTCGCGAGGCGCTTCGCTCGCTTCAATTCGCCTTTGTAATCAGCAGGCAAGGGCGTTTCGCTGCCGCTGCCTTGCTGCATCCAGAAATAAGCTGCCACGGTATCACGCTCTAACCAAGGGAATATCCTCTCTGCTAGTTGTTCACACAAAACCGCAACCGCTGCGGTATGCTCAGCTTCCTCAACTTGCTCTAGCCATGCGTAGAGACCTACCAACCGGGCTGCTAGCTCGTTCCCCTGCACAGAAGAGAACGTTTCACTCTGCCAGGACTTCCCAGTGAACCAACCATACACGAACAATAGGAGGGCATCCGCCATCTCGCTTTTACTCACGTGCGTTCGGAGCTTATGCTGGAAATATCCGCCTAAGATATGGTGCCGATGTGCGAAGACAGCTCCCATGCCAGGTCGTTGCATTCGGCATATTCGTTCCAAACGCATATCCTCGCAGAGTGCAAATAAGCTATTGGCCAGCTTGGGATACTTTACTCCCGAACAATAATGAAGGTAGTCCGTGACGGCCTCTTTTCCTGTAAACCAAGCACTGCCTAAGCAGCGTAGATACACATCGCTTTTCATACCCGCTGTTTTGTCACGCAGTGGATAATCCCACCAAAACTGACTCACCGTCATTTGCGACGCGGTCTCATCATAATGAGCGTGGTATCCAGCCTCGACTTCAAGCTTCCCACGTTTGGTAAATAAACGAGCCAAATCCACCAATTGCATATGGAGCAGCGCATCGATTTTATCATCTAAACGGCTAAGGCTTCCTACGAACATGCTGCTACAGTAACGTTTCAGCTGTATTCATCACAGCCCCACGTTCCCTTTCATCTTCTAATTTATCCGCAATCGCACGTGAAACTGCTCGAATCGGCGGGATGTAAGCAGCCAGATCACAAGCATCTAACAAGGCCCTAATTGAACCTGCTTCATCAGGCAATTGGCCCATTTCAATCAGGGAAAGCAAGTCAGCGGATAATCGAACGAACGTGCGCAAGAGCTTTTCATCCCGCAGCACAGAACGACTTTTCAACAACTGAAACAACAAATCCCCTTGCAAATACGGCACTTCCACGGTAACAAACCGATTTTTCAGCGCTTCGTTTAATGGGACAGTACCTATGTAGCCTTCATTAATGGCCGCGACAACTCTGAAATTCGGATGTGCAGTAATTACTTCGCCTGTAAAAGGATTTGTAATCGAACGGCGGTGATCCAACACGCCATTAATGAGAGGCAGTGTTTCTGGTTTAGCCATATTAATCTCATCAATATAGAGCAGGTGTCCTTTAGTCATCGCTTTCATAATTGGACCAGGAATAAAAGCAATTTGACTCCGGCCTTGCTCATCGTGAGTTAATGTTTTGAAGCCTAGCAGCGCTTCCGCATCCAAATCCGTGGAACAATTCACACTATGCATGGGGAGATGAAAAATAGCAGAAACATGCTCTGCCAGTTTCGTTTTACCAGAGCCAGTCGGCCCCTTTAAGAGAACATTTTTGCCCAAATAAAGAGATAAGATCGTATCTGTAAGCAGTTCCTCAGCAGGAGCTTCATAGGCTGCTTTTCCGATTAACTTATTGTCCTCAGCACTATGAAGGATCTGTTGATACGCCTCCAAGTGCGTTCGGATCTCCAGTGGTAAAGCATCTATTTTCATAACATCTGTCATCATCGCGTTGGTAGTCCTTTCCTGAATGCAGTATTCTCTAACTATTATCAGGAAAGTGCCAATTGTCAAGCTTCATCAGGTTAGCCAAGGCTCCTCAATGACAGAGTGGGCATAGAAAGCCATGGCTTCTCCACAAGAAGGACAGCTCGGTTTGGTCGAAACATCATTATACACCTGTGCCAAACTGTAGGCTGTTTCATAATTGATTGCGACCATCACATCGTCTTTGTGGACATATTCACATATTTTTGAGGAGCAGTAGGCGCGAACCTTGTATTTATTGCTCATTTGGGGGGATTGAACGTATATTGCACCATCGTATTAAATTCGTGCAAATACATATCCATTCGTTTATTTTTTCGTTGCTGCATATCGTAGTACATCATCCGATTTACGAACAACGCATTAGAAGAGATAAAAATATGCGAATCCGGATAAATACGCGTTAACACATGTCGTATCACATTGATGCTGTCACTAGGTATTGGCTTGGCTGTCACCCAATCCATCTGTGCGCCCATGCCGGAGCCGAACAATCCAGCTTCTGTGGCTGAATCATTATATTTGCTTAATTGTTTAGCCTGCTCATTCATACCTTGATCCTGGAATTCACCCATATCAACAGCTACATAGATATTGGTATCTGTCATTGCAATTGCAGATGAGCCCAAGTGAGCCTCTTGCATCACCTGATCTGCTACTTCACGGTTCATTGAAAGATAGGTATTGCGGTGTGGATCAAGTTCTTGTATGCGCGATTGTCTGCGTGTTTGATCTATTTTACTCGCAGTAGCGGCTTCTTTCGCATGTTCTCGATGCTTCGCATCTTCCGAGTCTGATAACCCTACACTCTGAATAGACACGGATGCCTTTTCTAGTTGGTGAGTGTGCGTTGCTGAACACCCCGTCAACCCGACGAAGGCAGCCGTCATGATGACTGACATTTTCACAGCTTTCATCGTCATTCCCCCTGTACTTCGCTCTATGTGTTAGTTTGTTGCTTGTCCTTCCGTTTCCTTGGCATACGCAATAAGCGTAATATCATATCCTAGTTCTTCTTTCATGCGAGCTTCTAATTGGCGAAGATCTTGCATTAAATGTTCATGAATACCTAAGTTTGCAAAATGATACGATTCCATCTCCATCTACAAATGTCCCCCTTTCTTAACTCCAAATATCACTAGTGTTAATATGGTCCATTTCCCTTTTTTTTACTAAACTAATGCTCACAAAAAAAACCTCGATCGCCGCCACGCAATTCCGTGGTTTCGAAGAGGTTTTTCACGTTCATCTTATTCGTTTTTCTTGCGGGTCTCGTCCATGTCTTCCAAAAGCTTGCGAACAGCATCTGGGTCTACTTCACCTTGCTCATGAAAAGCTCGTAGCTTCTGCAGAAGTTCCGCTGCAATAGCCTCATCTTCGGATTGTTCCTCTTGATGTGATGGATCCCACCAAATATAGAAGCCTTCTGGCCCATTTCTCAGAAAGGAAACTTTCCAGTGCTCGGGGTAGGCATAGCCTTGCTCGCCAAAAATCATACCAAGCACATCATCACTCTCTATTGGCATTAAGTAATGAAAGGACTCCGGCTCACCCGTACTTGTGAAATCTCGGTGCATGTAGGCGTAATGCAAGTAATGTTCACCGGTCTCAGCATCCTTGGAAATTTCATACAGATCTAACTCCGTTTGCAACAATTCCTTCACAGAAATAATACGTGACGCAATCATCTCAGCTGAAATTTTCTGTTGCTGTGTGAAAGATGTTTCCATTGACACTCCTCCTATCTTCTAGCCGATATTAAGCAAGCTGAATGGGACTAAGAATCCGATCTTCTTACGGATTCCGCTAAAGAATCACGCAGTGAACGTTTCGGCAGCTTCCATTTATAGTTAACTGAGAACATACGTAGAATGACAATAAGTGCAAACAAAATAGCTAACTGCCACGTGCCTTGCGACCACCCAAGTCCAACCAAGGCGCCTGCAAGCATACCCCAAACGGCATAAATTTCATCCTTAAGCACAAGAGGTTTGCGACCGGCCAACACATCACGAACCATGCCTCCGCCAATCCCCGTTAGTACAGCGGCAACGATGATTGCGCTTAACGGATGACCCATATTCGTTGCATAGAGCGCCCCTTGGATCGCGAAAGCCGCTAGGCCAATTGCATCGAAGAATGCTTCCCAGGTTTTCCACATGCGAATATATTTGACAGGCATAAGGAACACAACCGTCATTGCAAATAGGGCAATCTGAAAGTACATTCCCTGCTCCCAGAGCATGACAATTGGCTTACCGATAAGCATGTTGCGAATGATGCCGCCGCCGAAAGCTGTAACTAGCCCAAGTACATACACACCTAAGATATCATATTCTTCTTCCATCGCCACGATCGCACCACTGACTGCGAAGGCGATCGTCCCGATGATACTAAATAATTCCCAGTTCACTTGCTTGCAGCCCCTGTCTACTCGATGTCCCAGTTCAATTTCACTTCATCGCCCGTTTGCGACGAACGGTAAATCGCATCTAGGATCAAATTATTTGTATAACCTGTCATGACAGAGGTAATCGGCTGAGAGCCACTCGTGATACTGGACAAGAAATGCTGCACCATTCGTGCACGTGGATCATCATTCGCTGCTGGAGCCGAAAGTTCCGTTTCTACGATCCGATCGAATTTTTCCGCAAAAAGCTTACCTTTTGCGCCTTTCAAATATGCGCCGCCTTCCGAACCTAACAACTGGACAACAGGTAAGTTATCCGTTTCTAGCAGTCCTGCCCAACTGACATCTAAGGATAGTGTTGCCCCATTGTCAAATTTAACCAAGGCTGTCGCTAAATCCTCTACGTCAAAATTCCCCTTCCAATCGGGAGCTCCCCAAGTTCCAATCCCTTGCTTACGAGGTCCGAATTCGGCATAGGTTGCGCCATAAACGGAAACTGGCTTTGGATTCCCCATCAAGTACATGGTTAGATCCAGCATATGTACACCAAGATCAATAAGAGGACCTCCACCTGACTTCGCCATTTGCGTGAACCAAGTTCCCCAGCCTGGAATGCCTTTCCGTCTCATATAGCTAGCTTTCGCATGATAAATGTGACCAAGCGCACCTTTCTCAACTTGCTCCTTGACAGCCATCGACGATGCTTCCCAACGCATTTGGTGAGGAATCATGACAATCTTGCCCGATTTGCGCTCTGCTTCAACAATTTGACGAGCTGATGCTAAATCAATCGCCATCGGCTTTTCCAGCATGACATGTTTGCCTGACTCCAATGCTCTTATCGCAATGGGGGCATGCCACTCATTCGAAACAGCAATGACAACGGCATCAATGGAAGGATCGTCTAACAATTTATCTGAATTTGCATATACTTGTTCAATGTTATGATCTTTCGCTCTCATCTCAGCAAGCGGCAAATAGACATCTGTCACCCCTGCAAGTTGTGCCCAGGGTATCGTTTTAAACGTCTCCATGTGTACATTTCCGATATTTCCAGCACCAATAATCCCTATGCGAGTTGGTTTTGCTACTGTCATTTCTGTGACCCTCCAGAACCTGTTAGAATACAATCTTATCTATTATAAATGGGGTTAATCCTCCCCGCAACCACGAATCTAGCCCTCCAAAAATTATCTTATCGGAACTAGCCCTGTAGCGCTATTATTCACATATAATAAAATGCTAAAACTTTTTTAATAGTTGCACGCAAACATATTTAACATTTGAAATGTATCCTAAATAACGTAAGGCAGTTACAAAAAGAAAGTTACCGTGTAAAGGAGGGCTTTAGCTATGCAAGCAAACACAATCCGTTTCAAGAATAAATCGATCCCAGTGATGAATTTCACTCATAAACGTTCCCAAATGGAGTTACTCTCGAGTAAATTGAAGGAGTACGAACTGCATTTTGAATTTCGCAGAAAATTAAAAATGATCTCGATGATCGAGATCATTGGTGATGTCGCTATTTTCAAATACAATGATGGTACGAAGTTGTATTTAGAAGTTTCCTAATTGGACGGTGGAAAATATTCTTTACTCAACTGATCAAGCTCCTGCAGAGAGCGTCGGGCCCATGCCTCCATGTCCGACAGCTTATCGATCTGAGCCAATAGCGCTCTCTTCAGTGACACTTGGTAATCCGGCACCTCGCCCGCATAAAGTCGAATCGTGCCAATCGGCATCAAGGCAATTTCTTGATTGGACAATGCTCTTCTTTGATGAAAAAAAGCTACGCTTGGATCCATCGGATTATGTAAATCCCCTTGAGTTGGGTGATCCTTCACCGCAAGAATACGAACAGCTGCCTTCATACTTGACGTCAACTCAACAACCTCACCAAAATAAACCCCTGTTTTATACTCAGCGATCACGCAGTCTCCGATTTGAAAACTCATTCTATAAACAACTCCTATTCTTGTTGTACTAATGGTATTAGTCTACGATATAGTTCATCCACGGATTGCATCCGGTATATATATTGCTTCTCTTTCCCAGGCTCGATAATGACCACGCAAGGGACACTTGCAATTTGCCATTCTTGACTGAGCTGGGGCAGAAAATTAATATTGCCTTTCACTAAGGGCAAGTTAGGTTTCATCGTTACAATAATGTCCAACATTCGTTCTGTTACTTTGCATGTACCACATAAAGGAGTGTACAAGAAGACAGCAAAGGAACCATCACTCACTTGATTAACCTTGTCTCGAAGTTCTTGTTGCGATAACTCTTGCATCGTTATGCCCCTCTTTCATCGAGCCAGACGATGCTCTTGAATGCATAGTCGATCAGGTCTGAGAAATCTTCCAGATGACTTTCATCAATTTTGCGGCCAAAGGATAACGTAATGAGATTACGGAACTTCTCCGGCTGTTCCCCGAATAGATACGAAATTTGTTGGGTGATACGTGGCCGTTGCTCCCAAATCGCATTCAATTGTGCTTCAATCATCGGGCAGTCCATTTCGGGATCATTCACATGCGTGTGAAGTTTAATTAACAGTGTACATCCAGGCTTAGCCGTTGGGTTTTCCAAAATCTCAGCTGCCAAATCACTTAGGTGTACATGTAAGTGAATTTCAGCAAGATTCGGCTGACCAACTTGTCTAGCAAATTCTATAGCAAATGTGCGAGACATCGAGGACAAGTTAACCAAATCTTCTCGTCGAGTTATGATGATTTTACCTTCCAAATCCAAATCATAGACGGCCCCTTCGAGCACGACTTTGATATTGTCATAGATCGTTGGATCAAACATCCCCACACACCTTCTTTCATCTTTTCTTTGATTCGATTATACTATGGATATACCACGTAAAGAAGGTGTTCTTATGTCAGACAAGCCTCAAGATCAGCAAGCCGACCAGGTCGAACCACAAGGTGTCAAAAAAGTCAGTTTAGCCGATGCGATCAAAGCCAAACTAGCTCAGAAACAAGCGGATCAAGCCGCTGCACGTGCTAACCCGAAAGCCTCAGGAAATGCGAATCAAACTGCGAAAAGCCAAATGACCAAAAAAGTAAATAACCAACGCCGTCGCACTGGCGGCAGCTAGACTGCACTTTGTGTAGCTAAAAGCGCCCTGAGAGTAACACTTCAGGGCGCTTTTTTGCTTAATCACTTACGCATAATGAATTTCGCGTTGTTTTTTTACATCTTCACTTTCCAAGTACTCATCATACGTCACCATTTTGTCGATGATGCCTTTCGGTGTCAACTCCATAACACGATTCGCAATCGTTTGAATGAACTGATGGTCATGGGAAACGAACAACATCGTGCAATCGGAATCAACAAGGCCATTGTTAAGCGCTGTGATGGATTCCAAATCCAAGTGATTCGTTGGCTCATCAAGAATTAGTACATTCGCACCGCTCAACATCATTTTGGAGAACATGCAGCGTACTTTTTCTCCTCCAGAAAGGACATTCGCTTTCTTCAACGCTTCCTCGCCAGAGAACAACATGCGGCCTAAGAATCCACGTAGGAAAGACTCATCCGGATCTTTGGAGTATTGACGCAGCCAATCCACCAACGTTAATTCGGAATTGAAGTAATCTTGGCTGTCTTTTGGGAAATACGCCTGCGAAGTCGTTATGCCCCATGAGAATGTGCCGCTGTCTGCTTCCAATTCGCCCATTAAAATTTTGAAAAGCGTCGTTTTGGCAATCCCATCTAGGCCCACAAAAGCGACTTTATCTCCTTTGTTAAGCGTAAACGAGACGTTGTTCAAAACTTTAACGCCATCAATGGTTTTAGTAAGGCCCTCAACAGCAAGCAGTTGCTTACCCGCTTCACGCTCACCTTTGAAGTGAATGAACGGATATTTACGGGAGGACGGACGAATATCTTCAAGCGTAAGCTTCTCCAATTGCTTTTTACGGGAAGTCGCTTGCTTGGATTTGGACGCATTCGCACTAAAGCGGGCAATAAACGCTTCGAGTTCTTTACGTTTTTCTTCCGTTTTCTTATTCGCATCACGCTGCAAACGAAGTGCCAATTGACTGGACTCGTACCACCAATCGTAGTTACCAACATACATTTGGATTTTACCAAAATCGATATCTGCGATATGTGTACATACTTGATTCAAGAAGTGACGATCATGGGATACGACGATAACTGTACCTTCGAAACGAGCAAGGAAGTTCTCAAGCCATTTAATGGATTCTAAGTTCAAATGGTTGGTAGGCTCATCCAGTAGAAGAATGTTCGGGTTTCCGAATAAAGCTTGTGCCAAAAGCACGCGAACTTTCTCATTACCGTCAAGATCCTTCATTTTCGTATCATGCAGGGATGTTGGAATACCTAGACCAATCAAAAGCTCAGCTGCGTCGGATTCTGCTTGCCAGCCGTCAAGATCTTGGAATTCACCTTCAAGTTCAGCAGCTCTCATGCCATCTTCTTCAGAGAAATCGGCTTTCGCGTACAGCGCATCCTTCTCTTCCATAATTTTAAACAAACGGGAATGCCCCATAACGACAGTTTTCAAGACTTCAATTTCATCAAATTCATAATGGTTCTGTTTCAGGACCGCCATGCGCTCACCTGGAGTGATGCTCACTTCACCTGTGTTCGGCTCAATCTCACCGGATAGAATTTTAAGGAAAGTAGATTTACCTGCACCATTCGCGCCAATTAAGCCATAGCAATTTCCTGGTGTGAATTTAATATTGGCATCTTCGAATAGGGCTCTCTTGCCGTAACGAAGCGTCACGTTATTTACATTAATCATGGGGACAATATACCTGCCTTTTTATTATTTTTATCTTATATCTTACTATCATAACTTATTTCGTTCTATTTCTTCTACTAACTCGGATAAATAAGTCCATCTTTCCATGGCCGCTTCGAGATCCGCTGTCGTTTGCTGCTCCTGTTCATACAGGTCGCGAGCGAGATCAAAGTTGCTTCCTGAAGCTTCAATTTGCTTTTTCAAGCTTTCCGCTTTATCCTCAAGAGTTGCAATTGTGTTCTCAATTTCGTCCCATTCTTTCTGTTCTTTAAAAGAAAGCTTCTTCGGACGATTCGTTGCTGCACTCGTGTTCGAAGAACTAGCAGTCGTAGCAGCAGGGCCGCTGTTAGTCGCCTTGGAACTTGCTTGGCGCACGATTTCTTTGCGAGCTTGCTCCGCCTCTTCCTGTTCTCGTTTGTCTTCCAAATAATCGGAATACGTACCTATGAAAGGCTCAATCCCGCCATTCCCGTCGAAGGCAAATAAATGTGTCACGGTTCGATCCAAGAAGTAGCGATCATGTGAAACGGTAATCACGGCACCGGAGAATTGATCTAGATAATCTTCCAGTATCGTCAAAGTTTGGATGTCCAAGTCATTGGTCGGCTCATCAAGTAGCAGAACATTCGGTTCGCCCATTAGCGTACGTAACAAATAAAGTCTGCGACGCTCTCCACCTGACAGTTTCCCGATCGGCGACCACTGCAAATTCGGAGAGAATAAGAAGCGCTCCAGCATCTGCGCGGCCGAAATGGTTTCACCATCCGACGTGCGAATCTGCTCTGCCGCTTCCTTGATATATTCGATTACACGCATCTTTTCGTCCATCTCGACGTTTTCTTGCGTATAGTACGCAAGCTTCACAGTTGTACCTGTCTCGATCTTGCCGCTGTCGGGCTGAATACGCCCGGCGAGCATATTCAGCAGCGTCGACTTGCCGCTGCCGTTCGGACCGATGATGCCGAGACGATCCTTCGGCATCACAATATAGCTGAAGCCGCTGAGCAGCTGCTTCCCGCTTGTGAAAGACTTGGAGATGTCGTCCAGCTCCATCACCTTCTTGCCAAGGCGGCTGCCCGCCAGCGCCATGTCGAGCTTGTCAGCGGGACCGTCTACCTTGCGGTCCCTTAAATCCTCGGCGCGCTGAATGCGCGCCTTCTGTTTCGTCGTGCGCGCCTTCGCGCCGCGACGGAGCCAGGCCAGCTCGCGGCGGAGGAGATTCTGCCGCTTGTCTTCACTAGCGGCTTCGGAATCCATCCGCTCCGCCTTCTTCTCGAGGAACCACTCGTAGTTCCCCTCATAGCTATAGATCTTCCCCCGGTCCAGCTCCAGAATGCGGGTGGTGACCCGCTCTAGGAAGTACCGGTCATGGGTAACGAGCAGCAAGGCGCCGCGCCATTTGCTGAGGAATTCCTCGAGCCAGATGGCCGTCTCGTTATCAATATGGTTCGTCGGCTCATCAAGGATGAGCAGGTCGGCGGGCTGAATGAGCACGCGCGCCATTGCGACGCGTTTGCGCTGACCGCCGGACAGCTGGCCGACGGGCTTGTCGAACTCGCTGATGCCGAGCTTCGTCAGCACGGTCTTGGCCAAGGTGCTGGCTTCCCAAGCACCTTGCTCATCCATGCGCGCCTGGGCGGCGAATAGGCGCGCTTGTTTCTTCTCACTGGAGGAGTCTAGCTCCAGTTCAGCAAGGGCCAGCTCATAGTCGCGCAGCGTCTTCATGAGCGGCGAATCGCCGTGGAACACTTGCTCAAGCACTGTGGAGTTCGGATCGAACTCCGGGTTTTGCGGCAAGTATTCCACGCGGAAATGATTCGCGTGCACGAGCTTGCCGCGATCCGGGGTTTCCAGACCCGCTAGCATCTTCAGCAGCGTGGACTTGCCTGTGCCGTTCACGCCGATGAGGCCAATGCGTTGCTTCTCGTTCAATGTGAACGAGATATCATCGAAGATCACTTTGTCTCCGTAGGTTTTCGTAATGTCGACTGCGCTTAGAATATTCATCCTTGCACCGGCTCCTGGATGTACGCGGCAAGAAGGACTGCTGTGTTCACTACAGCATCCATATGCGTGCGCTCCATGCTATGTGACGCATGAACTCCTGGCCCGATGAGCGCCGCACGAATGTCGCGGCCGCCTCTAAGCGCTGCGGATGCATCCGATCCGTAGCGCGGATAAATATCTACCGCATAGCCGATTTCCAGCTTCTCGGCATGCTCAATCATTTTCGACGTCATGGCGTAGTCGTATGGTCCTGATGAATCTTTTGCGCAAATGGAAACATCGTGCTCGCTGCCACTCAAATCATCACCAAGCGCACCCATATCTACAGCGATGAAGTCTGTAATATCATCTGGAATAAAAGATGAGCCATGACCCACCTCTTCATAATTCGAGAAGAACAGCTTGATCGTATAGTGAGGTTGAAGCCCTTCTTCTTTGATCAGTTTGAGCAGGCCAAATAGGGAAGCTACACTCGCTTTATCATCCAAATGGCGAGACTTCACATAGCCATTCTCCTTCACCTGTACGCGTGGATCGAAAGAGATGAAATCACCGACACGGATGCCGAGTGCTTCCACATCTTTTTTGGAATTCACTAGCTCATCTATGCGAACTTCCATATTCGCTTCATCCCGCTTGTACTCTCTCGCGTCATCATATACATGCACGGATGGCCTCGATGTAAGAATCGTACCATCATATGCACGCTCATCCCGGGTATGTATTTGTACATACTCATTCTCGATTGCGCCCATCATAAACCCGCCAAGCGACGTAATCTTCAGCTTGCCATTCTCTTTAATAGAACGAACCATAGCACCGAGTGTGTCGACGTGCGCAGAAATGCCGATCACACGATCAGAACTAGCACCTGGAATGGTCACGATACCGCAGCCTTTATTCGTATAAGTAAGTTCGAAGCCAAGTTTATTCACTTCTTGCTCTACTTTTTGCATAATGTGATGGGTATACCCTGTTGGACTAGGAGTCCGCAGCAGCATTTCTAGAACTTCTGTCATGTAAGCTCTATTTAATTTGGACTTCACTTGCATTCCTCTCCCATGTCTATGTCATTTCGCATCTGCGCTAAACACACAAAAAACAGTGCAGCCTCAGAACATTGGCAAGTCCCTGACAACGTCAAGAACGAGCCTCTTCTAAGGATACTACACTGTTCTCCTATGTTTTTCAAACATGGGTTAGCTTACAAAATCAACACAGATGGACGTTCCATCAAGAACTGTTTTCATATGAGCTTTAACTTGTTCGTGCACAGGGTGCGTATCATAAGCCTTCAAATCGTCAAGGGAATCAAATTTCGTAATGAGTGCGATATCGTAAGAACGCTCTAGGTGTAAGATATCAGTCCCAACCTCAATGTGCCTTAGTACCGGAATTTTACCTTCCATGTTCGTAAGAACGGCTTTGGTTACTTCAATGGCTTCTGGACTACGATCTTTGAGCTTAAAAAACACAACATGCGTTAACATCGTTATCTCCTCCGATTTGATTAGATTAATTAGTGACCTTGGCAGACCATTCTTCAACGTCCCACACGCGAGTTACCCAGCCTTCATAGAATTCCGGCTCATGGCAAACAAGTAGGACTGTTCCCTTGTACTCTTTTAGAGCGCGCTGAAGCTCTTCTTTGGCTACGACGTCCAAATGGTTCGTCGGCTCATCGAATAACAACCAATTGCTCTCTTGCATAAGCAACTTGCACAAACGAACTTTCGCTTGTTCTCCACCGCTTAACATGCTCATCGCTCGTGTGATATGTTCATTCTTAAGACCCACGCGTGCAAGCGCTCCACGAACTTCATTCTGAGTCATAGAAGAAAAAGAATTCCATACATCATCAATCGGTGTCATGCTTGGCGCTTTGACCTCTTGTTCAAAGTACGCAGGGCTCAAATAATCGCCGCGATACGTTTTACCACTGAATGGCTCAATTTTCCCGAGAATTGTTTTTAATAAGGTCGATTTCCCAACCCCGTTGCAGCCGACAATCGCAATTTTCTCACCGCGTTCAATCGTAACGTTCATCCTCGGAAGCAATGCACGGTCATAGCCGATTTCCAAATCCTGCGCTTCAAATACGATTCTACCACTTGAACGCGATTCTTTGAATACAAATGTAGGCTTCATTGCTGTTTCAGGACGCTCAATCCGATCAATGCGGTCTAATTGTTTCTCGCGGCTCTTCGCACGAGTTGAAGTTGAAGCTCGCGCTTTGTTACGTGCGATGAAATCTTCTTGCTTCTTGATATACTCTTGCTGTTTCTCATAGGCGTCGATATGCTGCGCTTTGTTCATCTCAGCCATATCTAGAAATTTCTCATAATTCGCCGTATATCGTGTCAACTTGGAAAACTCCAAATGATAGACAACATTGACGACTTCATTCATAAATTCCGTGTCATGTGAGATCAGCATGAACGCATATGGATAATCCTTCAAGTACATTTTCAACCATTCAATGTGTTCTACATCCAGATAGTTGGTAGGCTCATCGAGCAATAGAACGGTTGGCTTTTCCAACAATAGTTTAGCTAGAAGTACCTTCGTTCTTTGTCCACCACTAAGTGAAGTTACATCACGATCTAGACCAATGGCATTTAAACCAAGACCATTTCCCATTTCTTCGATTTTCACATCAAGCAGATAGAAATCACCGATTTCCAAACGTTCTTGAATTTCACCCATTTCCTCAAGAAGCACTTCAAGCTCCTCAGGTGTGGCATCTCCCATTTTGTCGGTGATAGCCATCATTCTTTTTTCCTCTTCATAAAGAGGAAGGAACGCATCACGCAAAATATCACGGATTGTTCTACCAGCAGCTAACACAGAGTGTTGGTCTAAATAGCCATAATGGACTCTCGGTGTCCATTCCACTTTACCTGTATCCTTTAAAAGTTTGCCAGTTAATATATTCATCAACGTGGATTTACCCACGCCATTTGCTCCTACAATTCCAACGCGTTCACCAGCGAGCAAGCGGAAGGATACATTTTTGAACAATGTACGATCCCCAAAACTGTGGCTTAAATCTTCAATTGTTAAAAGACTCATTTTGTAAAACCAAACCCCTGTCTAGTTCTGAGATAATCACGTGTTGGACACGCGACTACTTATTATACCACTGCTCAAGGCAGACAGGAAGTAGAAACTATTTGTATTAGAGCCGGAAAATCAATTCTTGTCGAATAATTCGCACAATATCTCCATCCTTTAACGAATAGCCCTGATAGGTGACAAGTGGGAGATCATTCAAAAACGTTCCGTTCGTAGAACCTGCATCCCGAAGCTGATACCCGTTGCTAGTCTGTACGATTTCCGCATGAATCCTAGAAACACCAATATCATCGACGACACAATCGACTTTACTGCTTGAATCTCCTCTGCCGATTGTAAAAACATCACTGTTAATAGGCACCGTTCGGCTGTCTCCTTCTCCTTGACACTCCAAACGAGGGCCGATTGGATCTTGCTTTGTAATTTTTCCAAGTAACACAGTAGCATTTGCATGCGAGGGGGTAAGCAAGGATGTTTTCATGGACAGTTTTTGATAGTAATGTTGGATGTCCAATGGATCCGCGGCACTTGCAACGTTCTCCTTTGTGGCTGTTTGAGAGGGATTGGTTGTGTTTTGAGCGATGGTTGACTTTTGTCGAGTTTGATTACTTCTATTAGGGAATTCTGGGCGCCCTATAAAGAGAAGTACGAAGCCTGCATCCCCCAATAACAGTGTTATACCAGCCATGATTTGCAGCGTGCTTGCTTTGGGGTGTTCCAAATAATAGGACCATAGAAAAGCAACTGAAATAAAGATGATAGCTATTGCCATCCATCGCCCACGTTGTTGCAGTGGAATGAAAGATAGTGGGAACATACTTACACGTGAAGTTGATAATGAGTTGATCTCTTGACCACTCGTCTCTATAGGTTCAGGCTTAGGCAACTTGGGATTTTCTGGTTTAGTAGGTAGATGTTTAGCTTCATCTCGATTCCAATATGCTTTTGGTAATCCTTGTTCAGTTTGTTCTGTTATTGTTACTTCGACCGGTTCGAATTGCACTGCTTGCCTTGTCAGTTGCGTAAGATCCGGCTCGTCCATCAGTTTTATAAACGCTTCCCTATACGACTGAAAACTTTTTTTATTTAAATGTATGGGCGTCCACGTGCGTAGTTGATCCTGTTCCACTTCTCCAAGATGTAAGATAAGCTTATGGAGGAGCGCGTCTAATGCAGGGTAGATTTCATCGACTTCATGTTCGATATATATGGGTGCATACGTTAGGTAAACATCTGACCAATCTTGTCCTATGAATATAAAATTATCCTTCAGAACGAAATTCATTTCACACAGCATATAATTCTTGCTATCGTCCAGTGTACATACAATCGCGTACATTAGCTTGGCAAGTAACTGGACTGAGAAATTCTCTACTTTCATAACATGCGACAGCATTCGTTTGGAAGACAATCTATATAGAAGTCGAATGTTCGAATCCACCTCATGAATGTCCAGGGGCAACAGTCTCGGAACTTGATTAGCTTCTAACATGCGCACCTGCAAATTGGAAAGTTCGCTTGTTGCTAAGCCACCTTCCTTATACAGTTCCATGAGATGTCCATGTCGATACACAAATTCATAACGAAGTCCGAATACTTCTTGCGTCATATCATCACCTCATTCAAACCAAAGAATAGTAAATCGTTATGGCAACCGCTGGTAAAACAGCGTACATAAATGGGAATTTAATGTTTTTTTGCTGCTTTAGTTCAAACAAAGTTTCAACCTTTCGCAGCGCTACTATTTCCAACAGCCAACCTGATAGCTTCCGGCTTGTTGCTCTTACTTTTCTTCGAATAAACAGAAGGATGAGTCCGATTAATCCTGCCCACATAATGGCATAAACAAGTGTTTGTATAACAAACATTACACCCATAATTGCCCCGATAGCCCCGAAAAGTTTGACATCTCCAGCACCCAAAGCACCAATTACATACAACATAAGTACGAGTAAAAAACCAACGCCAGCACCGAGAATAGAAAATAGAAAACCATTCCAGCCTTCAGTCCATGCGTGGAACAATACGCCACATATTGCTCCGCACAAGGTCAATTTGTTGGGTAACTTGGAAAAGCGTACATCTATGACAAATGCAACAGTAATAAAAATTATGAAAAAACCAAGACATACAAAAATAATATTACCCCACCTTCTCGATTAAGCTCCCACCCAAGCCCGCTCATAAGCCCTTTTCTTCAAAACAATCGTTTCACTTATAAAAGGGATGGGCAGTTTATAAATGAGTTGTGCCTCAATCCCCAAAAATGCCTCCCCGCCCTGTTGCAAACTCGGTAATGTTACAGCAATAACTTTAAAGTTTCTTTTATCAACACGCTTATCGTCACAAAATGCAAACACAATCCGTGTAAAAACTGCCAGCATCCGCGGTTTAACTTGCGTTTGATAAAAATCACTCAATTCATCTTGCGCTATGTCTTCACCAAGCTCTCTCTTCTCTTTTTCCCAACGTACGAGTGCCAACAGCTGGTCTGGAATATATGCAGCATACTCATCTGCCAAATCCTCCGTATTCGTCATATGGTCTCTAGCAGATTGGACCCCCTCCACGACAGCATCAAGCATCTCTGCTGCACGACTTTGATCATATTTCGATTGGGCCTCTTGGACGACAATCCTCACGGGATACAGTTGACCCGCAATAGATTTCGTCGCCTCGGACACGCCAGACTGCAAAGCCATCTCAACCAACGCAACTTGAATGAATAGGACCAATCCTACTATGAAAGCAAGAAACAAAGGCAGAATAAGCGATGCTTCAAGGACGATGCCACCCTCTTGCTCCCTGTGCAATTTGTGAAGCAAATCCATGCCTCCTTCCTCAATACGAAACAATCGCCGCTCGATTCATTTGGCAATGTGTTCCAACAACTTTACAACCTAGAAGCCCCGTTCCATCCAACAACTTCATGACTTGAGGAATAAACCAAAGCCTTATCTCACTTGTTGCATTCGCCTGGATATAGGAGGTTGCTTGATTGAGATCAATACCTGTTTCTAATTCAAGAAGAGCCTGCATGCGGGACATCAGCTTGGTATTGTTGCTATGCAGCATTAGAAATAAACGGAGATAATCTTTATAGGTCAACTTGAGCGCTGCTATAGAGAGCTTAGATGATAACTCAACAGCATCCCCTTTCACCAAAGCATTCATATCGACGAGTGCTTCTGCTGCACCTTGAGCTGCTGCAGCCAAAAATACGAGTAGAGGAGAACCTATTTGAAGAATTTCCTTTTTGGGATCTAATAGCGCTTCAACTGTGCGAATCGCTAACCGTAATGAAAACATTTCTGCATAAGCTGAGGCCATATTAGCTGCGCAAGAGGAGAAACCGTACAGAAGATACTCTACCTCTTGATTTACTAAAGAGTGGGTCCCAGGATCGACTAACTCATTCGATAATTTTGGGTTACCGTTGAGGTCTTTCTCTAAACCATACGTACGATAATTAAACTTTGTTATGGCATATTCATTTACGTACAGTTCATCTCGGAGAACTTCCGCCGCGTTGTTTAATACGCCTAGCATATCCATTGCCCGCAAACTAGCAGGCTCTGCTTTATCAATGTCATAGGCCACATCGTTCCCGATCATTGTATCTTGTGCATTCACTTGTCGATACCTCTGATAATAACCGGATTCACCTTGGAGTTTACTATAAGCCACTGAATCACCAGATTGCGTACTCGATAAGGTACAACCACCTATTGCTTGTTTTGCTTGATCCATAATGGCTTGAATTTTGTTCTTTTGTGTCTTTTTATTCGTCGTTGTTGCTTCATTTGTAGACATTCTGGATTTCTCAAGCGGACTTTGTGTGGCATAGAAATCATTTGACACTGCCAAGTAGTTGTCGTTGGCTTGGTTAACCTTGCTGGTATGTACAGACGTATATAACGTAACGCTCTCTACGGCAGATCGGAATGATGAAAACAACGCGGCGATACTCGCGATAGACGTTTGGTATTGGTAAAAATAATCATCCCCCATCATTGAAACGTGTTGAAACACATCGTATGCAGCTGAAACTCCTTGCGTAGACGTACCTGTAGCTCCTGTCAGCTTCATGCGTATCTCGTCATTTTTTTGCTTAGCTTGCCGCAAGGTTGGCTCAATCTCTTGCTGCAATTGGAGAACCGTTTTTTCATTCGCTGCCACCTCAAGTTTCGTAGAGATGACTAGCGCTGTATAAGTCAATATTTTCTGAACTAAAGCTTCAAGCTCATTTAACTTTTGTGACAACAATCTTGACTGTTCCTCAAGCCTACTTTTGGCTTCAGCCAGGGATCGGATACTTGCTACAGCCTCAGGTCCTGCTTGTGCAAGTGAGGCAATGGAAAGATCCATACTTCTTATGCTCGCCGAAATTGAACGCAAATTCTCTTGAGCTTGACTGATTTCACTACGCACTTCATCAACCGTATGAATGCCGATTTCAGCAGCTAATTTGTCTAATTCGGCAACTCTAGTTCTATAATATCCATGAAATGCTGTAGTTCTGACATGAAGTTCTTCCGCACTCTGCCATGCCTCATCTAGCAAGCTTTCCCGTTGTTCAATCAACTTTTCGAGCGCATCGGCCTCTTTAACAAATTGGGAACCCATCTGAAAAGGTTCTCGCACACCACTCTTTTGAAATTTATCAACAATCTCGAGTGTGTATTCAATTGGTGCTTTGAGTTTCATATCCTCTAAAAGTTGCCCTTCAAAAATAACATGATTAGCTAGCGTATAAACGGGTGTAACGCGCAACGCTCCATCCACTGCTTTGGTATCAATAAAATGAAAAGCATTCGCCGAGACGCCACTCGATAAATTCCTAGCAAAAACATCATTAAGTAATTTTTCCGAAGCCTCCTGAGAGAGTGCCATACCATATAGACCTCTCTTCTGCAGCTCGGAATTGAAAGAGGACATCACAGATCGCGCAGAGTGCCTGTATGGCAGATTCCGTTTCTTTCTCCGCTGCTTTAATTCTGGCAAAATCAATAAGTACTGCTTGAAATAAAAAAATCGGCACAATGATCAGGATCAAATAGACGGATACTGTGCCGTTTTCTGTTCGTAAGAATCTTTTCAATGGCTCCCCTCTTTCTAATTATGAATAACAACGACAATCCCTTTACGTTCGAGTTCTTTGCGAAAAGCAACTGTAGGCATCCCTTTGCCACTCGCATCCTTCTTAAAGAAATGCCACACAATGCCTTTCACCGTTGGATCATGCTGGAGAAGTTCAACATCCTTCGGCAACTGTTCCGTGCGAAGCTGAGCTTCCGTTAAACTATAAAAAGCTTGATGACCTATGCCTCTTGCGTCTAGTGCATCAATTTTTCTACTTTTACCAGATGCAGTCGTCCGAACAACCTCCGTTCCTCCCACAAGTGATCTCAAGTAGGTAGATGCCTGACGCTCAGATTGAATCGTGACACTAGGACCAGACAAATCCGTTTTGACTGGATCCACGAGTGCCGCTTTCGCTTTCCCCGGAGATATCCTCCCAACTAAAGTAGGCAAATATGTGCGTGTTAAATCCGTTGTTCTGATCAGCTCTATCGAATCAACTACATGAACGACAGCTGAGCTTTCTGTTTGCTTTGCAGGCATCCAGCGACTTAGAAATGTTGGCATGACAAACGACTTATTCACAGTCACCTCAATACGATGATCTAATAAATAATTCTTATATGAGGCAGTTCCAGTAACGCCTTCGGGAAATAATACCGAAGCTTTGGCCAGTTTTCTCTGGACTAAGCCATTAACTTGAGAATTAGGGAGTGTGATGCTATCCCCTGAACTTCCAAGTAACAAGCCAAATAAGTCACTTACATTGTCTTGTGTCAGTCGCCAATACAAACCATCCGTTTCTTGCGGATTATAACTACCTGTATTTAAGTCTTTATGACTATTCGTCCAAGTAAAAGCTAACTTTTCTGCAGCTGAACGTGCTAATTGCCCTACATAAACATGCTGATAAGCAAACATGCCTACAAATAATATTGTCACTGTGCAGATGAATATCACCGGAAACACAAGCGATGCTTCTAATGTAAAAGTGCCCAGCTCATTGAAAATGAACCTACGAAGTCGACTATGGCGCACAACTTGTTGTCGGGCTCGGCGCACAGGGTGCAACCGCACTATTATCTTTCAAGTCGGAATTCGCATCACCAATTAGCTTCTGAAACCACGAGACTATCCACTTTCTAAATATAATTGCTATCGCAACCAACACTGCAACAATCAATAAAATTTCTAAGGTACCCAATCCGTCTTCCTCTTTCCACACACGCTTAAACATATCCAAACTACTTTTCATGTCAACATCCCTCTCCTATTCGTTCATCATGAGTAACGCAGGTGCGGCGACGATCACCATCACTACAACAAAAATTAATACCATTGGGAATACAAGCTTTGAAGAGGCTTCCTCCCCTAGCGTTCGCGATACACTCTTCCTCCGTTGCCACAGCTCTAGCGATAGTGAATGCAGTGAAACGACAAAGTCATTTCCGCCCCTTCTATAATTCAAGCCAAGCGTTGACGCAAATAAGGACACTTCATGTAACGCACAGCGCTTACTGAAATCCTCTAATACTTTCGTAAAGGAGATATTCATCTCCAGTTCATTAACAGCAATAAGAAGCTCTTTGAACAACGGGGAATCCGACATATTTGGCTTTGCTTGAACACAGCGGATCCAAGCTCGATTAACAGTCTCTCCCGCATTAACTAACAGCACGATTGTGCTCAGGAATTCAGGCAGTTCAAGGATCATCCTTTGCTGCTTCTTACGTATTTGATTATCCAAATCACGAACCATCACCGCAGGTACCCCTATCGCTGTAACCGCGCCTAATGCAAGTAACGAACTGTCTTCACCTGCTAGAATAGCAAGAACTGTAGCGATGAATAGGCATATCATTCCGACGGATATAAGTTCAGCAATAAACCATTTGCTACCATGCGAAGACACACTTCGCCCGTACAAGGACATGCATTTATGATGGATTTTTGAAGTGAAATCAGGGAACTTCTCTAACAATTGGAACTTATCTATCACATAGCAGCTTGCAGGTAAGAGCATTTTCATCCGAAATGGATACGTTTGTAAGCGAACCAATTCCCCGTATTTCCTTCGTCCGATCATTAGTATGGTTAAACCAAACACAATTTGCGCCAAGCCAAAAAGCCATATCCACATCCTACACCTTAATATTCATTATTTTTTGTGTGAGTACATAACAAGCGCTAAGTAATGACAAACAGACGGTCATAATGAGTATCCCCCTCCCTCGATAAAGGGGAACCATATAATCAGGCGAGGAAAAGGCCAATACAGCAACAATCAGGATTGGGGCAACAACTAGAACTCTCGATTCAAAACGCTTTTGTGCCACCATGACTGAAATTTCCTGGGTGATTTCTAACTTCTCTGCAATGACCGTTGCTGTACGCTTCATCACCTCAACTAGATTGCCTCCCGTGCGCTTACAGGTAAGGAATACATCAGAAAAGCTTTGAATGTCTTCCAAATGACTTCGATCAGCAAAATGTTTAAGGGCTGCTTCAATCGGTTCGCCATTTTCAACCTTTCGGCAAATCAAACCAAACTCCACGACGATCAAACAAGCAGGGTCAGGGTACAACAGTTTCAAATCTTCCCATGCTTCTCGAAATGCTGATTCAATGGATTTTCCCACCGTCATAGAAGAAGAAAGGCAGCTAAGCGCCTGCTTAAATTGCACATAAAGCATATTTTTACGTTTTTGGATTAATTGCTGCCGACGAAAGCGAGGAAATAGAAAACCTGTAGATGCTAAGACAGCAGCGAGGATAACATTTTGATAGAAGATATAACCTATTAAGAAAGCTGGCAGAGCAAGCATGAGTATAGCCGCTACTCTCTCTTTGGAGGATAATTGATACTGGTTATAATCGATGAATGTAACTGGAAGGATGAGAGATGACTTGTGTGATGGGGAGTTCTCGCTTTGCTTACGGGGGAGTTTCCATCTTTCCAGGTGAAGCAGCAGGAGCCAACTTACGCCACCTATGATGACGAGCAGCAACCACACACTCAACTAGCATCACCTGCCTCATGACGGACAAACCAGCTAGGAAGCTGCTTACCTGCTAATTGAAGTTTGTGCACATTAGCAATGCAGTGGCCCGTATAACGTAGCGTTCCAAGCAGTTTGCCTTCGGGCGACTCGCCACTCTCCTCGAAAAGAAACAGGGGTTGCAGTTGAACTTCACCATCTTTCATACCAACAACTTGGTGGATCTCTGTCACTTTGCGTGATCGATCCCGCATCCGTGACACATGTACAATGACATCAAGTGCTGAGGCGATCTGCTTGCGGATAACTTCAATCGGGAGCGGAGCCGCACTGAGTACCATCGTTTCCAATCTGCTGAGCATATCCTGCGACGTATTGGCATGGCCAGTGCTTAAGCTGCCATCATGCCCCGTATTCATTGCTGACAACATATCTAACGCTTCAGCTCCACGCACTTCTCCAACAATAATGCGATTAGGACGCATCCGTAGGGAGGAACGTATCAATTCTCTCATTGTGATCTCGCCTTTGCCTTCCGTATTGGCATTTCTCGTCTCCATGCGGACTAAATTAGGTACTGTTTGGATCTGTAGCTCCGCTGAATCTTCAATCGTAATGACACGTTCATGCTGTGGAATCCACGCACTCAAAGCATTGAGAAATGTTGTTTTACCTGACCCCGTTCCTCCACCTATGAATAGATTGAAACCTGCTTCAACCATAATCCGAAGCATTTCCGCCGCTTCAATAGAAATGCTATTCATATGAATCAAATCAGTCATTTGTAAGGGTTTAGCAGGAAATTTACGAATGGTTAACGTTGGACCACTGAGGGAGGCAGGGGGAAGCACGATATTTACACGGGAACCGTCTTTCAACCTTGCATCGACAATCGGTGTGGCCTGATTGACAATTCGATTCACTTTGGAGACAATCATTTGGATTAAATCTTCCAACTTCTCGGCACTTTCAATTTCATAAGGATATCGCTCAACGGCACCCATCCGTTCAAAGAAAATACACGTATGTCCATTCACCATAATTTCTGTGACTGTTGGATCGTCGATCAGTGGTTGGAGAACATCTAAGCCACGGAAGCTATCGAAAATACGCTTAACGCCAGTATGAATTTCATTTGAGGTCCAACTTTGCGCACTCGCCGTGCGAAAGATGGTTTCTTCAATATGTCCCAGCAACTGTGCATCACTAAGCTCATGTGTGAGATCGAGATTTTCCTTGATCTCTTTCTTTAATTCGTTAAACAGCTCTAGATTCAAGATACAAGTGAGCTCCTTCCTTGGAAATCCCACCATTCTCATTACACACAGCTTGCAGCATGAGATAAACTTGTTCTGAAAATATTTCGGATTGCCAGACTTGTTCTGCCGAACTCATCACTTTCCATTCTGGAATATAAGGAAGCTTGAACGTCATTTCTTTGCCAAGAAAATCAAAGGAATTGATAGGAGTCTCCTGCCCTCTATAGCTTGTCATGACAAAATGAATGTCAGAGAGTGCACTCATTTGTTTCAAAAGCGATTTGGTTCTAAAAGCGTCATTCCAATCATCTTGGATCAGCCAAATAATCGCATCGCTCTGTTCCAAACTCTTAATGATTCGTGGATGAATAGACGTTTCAAGATCAACGATAAGTGTATCGTAGTGTGACAAATCTACTATCGATGTTAGGAGTTTTTTCACTTGCTCACCACTCATTTCTTGCATCTCTCGCATTTGCTCAAGTGGTGTTAAATAGTCGAACCTTCGAGTAGCATCATGCGATTTGAGAAGCGCTAACTTAGGCCCAATCAACACCGAGGACTCCTTCAAATAGTAAAGGAGCTGAGATAATCGTCCCGATTCCCCCTGCAGCCACTGTGAAGCCGGGCTAGTGGATTCCAAACTCAGATACAGTACACGTTCGCCCCGAAAAGCCAACTGTTTCGCCATATGAATAGCTGTGATTGATTTGCCAGCATTACCACTACTGCTATATACGGAGATCACACGTGTGCAATTGGGTCGTGTCCGGCCAGAGCCGGATGGAGATTTCTCTGAATATAAAGCCTCAATAAGTGAGATCAACTCGTGCAACGGCTGATAACGGAATAAAAAAGGATGGACAGTTTCTGGTGAATCGGAATTTCGAATATGTTGACTCAAAAATATTTTGCTTAACGAAGTACGATACTGCTGCAATAACGGGTAGAAAGCTTCCGAAATCAGCAGCACTCCCTTGAGATTCGGGTCCTTTAGAGCTTGTAGGAGAAATTCCATTTGTGAGAAAAGTTTTACTTGCACGCGTTCAGCGAATTCTGTCCCCCGAATGAATAAGGCTAATCGTTCAGCATAAACCATGTCATCATCCAAGACATACAATTGAAGTTTGTTCATCTACGCATCTCCTATCCAGCGAAATTCGTATACACACCTTTGCCAATAAGCACACAACCCAGAACAGCGAGCACGATTGCTATGCGCGTTATTGTTCCAGCCCTCATACTGTACCTCCTATCCTCCTCGGAAAAACAAAAAAAGCACGCGCTGACGATAGAGATAAAACTCTACGATCAGCGGTGCTTCCGCTTGTCCGATTTTCAATTATCCAAATTGTACCACATTTCCCCAATAAATCAATCCCTTTATTCCCAAGGATATTTCATCGTAAAAAAACTAGCGAGCTTCTTACTTTCCATACGGCGTATGCGTCTCATCTCTGCTCGTTGTGGTGCGGATTCGTGCAATTTCTTCTCTTCTTCCGTTTCAGGAATGACATCCGGTACTTCCACTGGCACTTTATTTTCATCTAAAGCAACAAAAGTTAGAAAGGACGTCGCTGCAATTTTTCTAGAACCAGATTTCAAATCCTCCGTTACAACCTTAACGAAAACTTCCATCGAGCTTTTACCTGTCCACGTCACGAAAGATTCTAAACAGACAGAATCCGAAGTATGAATCGGCGACAAAAAGTCAACAGAATCCGTTGAAGCCGTAACAACTGATCTTCGACAATGCTTATGTGCCGCTATTGAAGCAATATCATCAATATAGGACATCAGTTTTCCACCAAAAAGCGTATTATGATTGTTTACATCTGTTGGAAATATGCGAGATGTTTTGAAACATCTCGATTCTCTGGAAAATCGCTGCTCCATAGTTGTTCCCCCTGATTATCTCATGCAAAATATGACTCATCATATCATACTTTTGGCTTGATTTGGTTATAACTTATCCCAAGCGTGTAATATAGTAATACAAGCTCATCATCTATTGGAGGTGTTTGCCTATGTTTACGTTTATCACCGTGTTCTTGATTACCTATGCGCTCTTTTCGATTTCAGGCGTATTGTTCCCAACAGATCTGGCGTATTATGCCACTCTAAAGAAACCAAGTTGGAATCCACCAGCTAAGCTATTCGGAATTGCCTGGGCGATCTTATATGCGTTAATCTCAGCATCTGTCGCCATTGTCTACACGAAAACCGATGGATTTCAAGAAGCAAGCTACAGCTATGTGTTGATATTATTGTTAAATTATTTGGCAAACCAAGCATTCACTTTTTTTGAATTCAAATTAAAAAACCTGCGTCTTGCTTTCCTTGATTCTGCTATCGTGGCTATAACCACCTTTATGTTACTATACGCAACAATTCCTTATTCCAAACTTGCTGCTTGGCTATTAGTTCCATATTTACTATGGTCATGTTTCGCCACTCTGCTAGCATGGACGATTTATCAGTTAAATAAAAATACTAACCTCGCTTATTAAAACGGGCAAATAGCGACTTTCTGGGTTGTAGAGGGAATGGATTGAGGCTTTCTTCTGGGAGAATCTTGCTAAGGAATGGTTTCAATGCTTCATAAAAAACATCCAAATACTGTGGCTGATCTTGTATGCAATCCCCTTTCCACACAGCTTGCACGACCTCAGATCTTGCTATAAGCGGCATGGAACACAAAGGCTTTGCTGGGAGCGAGTCAAGCCACTCTCCGTGAAGGTGCGGGGGTAACAAGCCATTTGCGATGTAATGCACTTTTTTCCCTCTCTGCTGATAGGAGGCGAACTGCTCTATTCGCTGACGCGAGCGAGGACGATCACATTTGCCAGGCGAACTATCTACAATGACGATAATTTCATCCGCACTATAACATAGCTCCTCTACTGTAGGATGCTCCCACTGAGTCGATACGTCCCATAGGATGATCGGCTTTTTGAGCATGTGCAGAAGCTTGAAGGCATGAGAAGCCTGCCATGAACCTTGAAAACCATCAGGATTAATAGGTGCCCACGTGGTGAAACCGTTGAGCCATGGTGAAGTGTAAGTTGAAGACGGGTCACTAATGTGATCGGAAGGAAACATATACGGGCTTGGTGCATGGCGATCACCATACAATAACATATATAAATCAGGTTCTATTGTCGGCTGTTCAACTAGCGCATTTGGAATTTGGAGCGCATGCAATATTCTGGCTAGTGTAATAGCAGTGAAAGTTGCGCCTACGCCTGCGAATAACCCGCCAATGACAATTAATTTATCACTTATATTTGACTGTTGTACGGTGGATTGGATTTGTGAATTGGTAACAAGCTGTTCAGCATCTGGGGTTAAGGAACGAAGTCTTAGTTTCACTTCCATGGCGGTTTGACAGCGGTTCTGAGGTTGATCTTGCAGGAGAAAATGAATCGTTGTACGCAAGGTTTCTGGGATCTCATTCTGCCTCAGTTCTAGAGGCTTGGCCTTGCTATAGATATAGTGACCACCAGACAATAAATAATATAACATTGCGCCTAGGGTATACAGGTCCGTTCGAGCATCCGTTTGCTGTCCTAGATATTGTTCTGGTGCAGCGAATCCGATTGTCCCCATCTGCATCGTATCGGATGATTGTCCTTGTTTAAACTGCCTAGCAACTCCGAAATCTATTAATCGAACTTGATGATGTTGGTTTATCATGACGTTGGAAGGTTTAAGATCACGGTAAATGATGGGGCGGGGCTGGAACGTATGTAGGTAGTGGAAAATATCAAGCAACTGAAAGGCAATTTGAACGATTAGTGTAACAGGTAGTTCACGATGATTCTTTTCAAATAAATCCTGAAGTGTCGGACCTTCGATATAGTCCATGACCAGATAGCCATTTCCACCTTCGGTAATAAAATAATCTACTAACTGTGGGAGTTGCGCATGCCCGAGTTTGGCCAGCATTTCCGCTTCTTCTAAGAACGCAGTCTCATCAGAATCTACCCCCATAATCTCTTTCACTGCCCAGCGTTTACCCTTTAACTTCGTATCCCTAGCGAGATATACCTGGCTCATGCCGCCTTGTCCGAGCATGGATACGAGTTCGTATCTCCCGCCTACAATTGAGCCTTGCCACTGTGGTTTGGACTTCACAATGAATAAAAACCCCCTCTCTTATATCCAAGCAGTAATGCTTTTGATTATAAGGGAGGGCGTTTGGAAAATCTAGCTATTTTTCCGTTTTTTATATTTTTTGTAAATAAAGTGTCAATTCTTCACGATTATGAAATAACTGTTTCGCCTTCAACAGAAAGAGTGAGTCTTCAAAAATACGAAGAATTTCACGAACCGTTTGGAACGGTTTCTTATGCATAAGTTTTACGGTCACAATCGCGGTTCCGCCACTTTGCAGAGAGAAAAGCAAATCCGACACAAGGCGCCCCATCTGCCGCGGATCCCAGCTCATGTCACAGACTAATAAATCAAACTCATTTTCACGCAGTTTCACATCGTTCGCATTTTTCTTCAGAAATGTTAACAATGGATTGCCAAGTAGACGGGGGTTCATTGCCGCTGGGTCAATGGCTGTCACTTTCAGCCCACGCTCTAGTAATAATGACGTCCAGCCACCAGGAGCAGCTCCAATATCAACCGCTTTACGAGCGACACTGAAATCTATTCCGAACCGTTGCTCAGCTTCCAAAAGTTTAAATTTGGCACGTGAAATTTGATCTTCTTCCTTCATGAAACGAATCGCTCCACCTGACCAATCTGACAAGTTGTCAGTTGGCTTCGAAATCCCAATGTAGAGTTTCTTGGCGCTTATGTAAACCGAAATAATGTGGTCTGCATAACGGACCACTGGTTCGCCTCCACATTCCGAAGTTAGAATTTCGTCAATGGCTGCTTTAATTGCAAAAGGAGCGTAAGGCACATCTGCCCGCTCTTCCTTTCGAATTTGCGTAGCAATCTTCTCGCCGTAACCAAATAAACCAGCAGCATACGCTTCGCGAAGCCAAGATGTCAAATGCGCAATATCAGCATCTGTGCGACTAAGCTCCCATTCCTGATGAACGGGTTGAAGATGCCGTAGAAAAATAGGTTCGTTCTCACTTATGGTAGAAGTGGCATCTGTCGTATCTTCAGGTACCTGAAAATAAAACACTTCTGTTGGTACCAGTAACGTAAATTTCGTAAGAGGAAATAACTTTCGCAGTTCGTCTTGCGCATATTGTGCGAACCCATGATTCGAGGTTCCAATATAGGTCGTTAATTGTGTCATAGCCGCATCCTTTGAGTATTCTACAGTCCCTTTTCACTATCTAACTAAACAAATTTATTTGTCCTCAATTACCTTGATCCAAGGGCGATCTTGGAACCACTCCAACGTGACATGTATACCGAAGGCCTTAAATATATTCTCAGGCGTTAGTACATCTTCCTTACGTCCAGAAGCAATTAATTCACCTTGCTCGATGATCGCAACATGCGTGAATAATGGCATGATTTCTTCGATGTGATGAGTGACATAAACGACCGTTACATCTTGTTGACTAAGCTCATTGACGTCAGATAAGAACCGCTCACGCTCAAACAAGTCTAAACCCGCCGCAGGCTCATCCATAACAAGGATCGATGGCTTACTCATCAAGGATCTTGCAAGCATAACTTTCTTTCGTTCTCCTTGTGAAAGGCTGCCTAAAGGTTGGTCTGCCAGATGTGGAATACGTACTCGAGTAAGCATCTCCATCGCCCGGTCTTTCACTTCTTGAGGAATTTCTTGATAGAATCGCAAATAAGCATACTCACCTGTTGCAACAACCTCGAGCACTGGATCAATTCCATTTAATTTTTCGAAGAGAGATTGAGAAATATAACCAATCTTCTTACGAACCTCCCGTACATCACACTGACCGTACCGGTTCCCGAGCACATCGACAGTGCCACGACTTGGAAATTCATAGCCATTCATCATTTCAAGTAGCGTTGTTTTGCCAGAGCCATTTCGGCCTAGCAATACCCAGTGTTCACCGGATTCGATATGTACATTCACATTGTTTAAAATATGGCGTTCTCCACGTATAAAATGAATACCGGATAAATAAATCATAAGTTCGTTTTCCTTTCACATTACAGTTTACTTGGATAGGTTCCTTGTGCAACCCCCATCAACACTTCATCTGGCATTCGATGCGCATATAGCTCCATGTCATCTGGCTTAGCAGCAAAAAGCATCTGATACATCTGTGTGCATGCGATAGAGCTAGATGTATGAATATATATGGCTCTTGGAAACTTGCGCTGCTGGGTCAGCCAAATGACAACATCCATGCCCGTTTGCTTCGACATCCAACCCAAATCATGATCTAGAGACAAGATGTCTACTTCATATTCCTGAAGCAATGCGATACATTCTTGCGCATCTTTGGCTCCAACAAATCCTCGGGGACAAGGACGCGAATCATCTAAGTATACATGAATCATCCTCTCATTTCCTTTCCAACAAAGAATTGACGAATGCAATCTCTTCCCGATGCGTGCCGTCACGCCCCACACCTGTCTCAAGAACAATTGGAATGTCTCTTGAATAAGGGGATTGTAAGAGGCTTTGAAAATTCGAAATTCCAATATGACCCGATCCAATGTTGGCGTGGCGATCACGGCGTGATCCCCAAGGATATACCGAATCATTCAAATGAATGGCTTTCAGATGCGGTAGATAATCAAGCTGTTCACCCTTCATCTCCAACTCCGCCCAATCTGATCCTTGCCAAAGACGACTAGCAAACGCATGACAAGTATCTAAGCAAAAGCCAATTTTGTCAGGTGAATTGCATAGCTTACGAACTTGCACCATTTCCTCAAAGGTCAGACCCAGTTGGGAACCTTCACCGGCTTGATTTTCAAGCAGTATGCAAGAAGCTCCCGTGTAACTCTCCGTAACACTATTCAAACATTGTATTATATTTTTGTAGCCTTGTAACGGGTCTTTTCCTGTATATTTACCAAAATGCACCACAAGTCCAACAGATCCACAAGCATTTGTGATGTCTAGGCCATTTCTGAGTAAATTAACCATGACCTCCCGTTCACGCTCGTCTGCTGCGGGATTTAATGCATAAGGAGCATGGCCGATGGAAAGAAGACCATGTTCCATACTCAGTTGGGCACATGCGTTCGCATCTTTGTGATCAATAACTTTCGTTGCCAAACTTCGAGGATTCATAGGGAAATATTGAAATGCCTTTGCACCAATGGAAATGGCAGTTTTGGCGGCATTCAAATAACCACCTCGCGTTCGTACGTGGGCACCGATAAACATTGTTCAATCCGACCTTTCACTTCTGACAATAGACACAATAAAAACATTTCCGGCTTGAGACTTCGGTTTGAATGATCGCTCTCCCGCATCGCAGACAAGATTCATCCTTGCGATCATAGACACGACATTTCGGATTATATTGTCCTGTTAAACGATCGCCCACGAATAATGGTTCTTCCATATAGCCACCTACGGCAATCGCCTCACGAAGTAAAGACTGCATAGCTTGGTAGAGTTGATGTTGTTCATTCTCAGTAAGAGAGGGTATCTTCCGTAAAGGAAGCAGGCCCGCTTCAAAGCAAATTTCGTCCGAGTAACAATTCCCTATACCAGAAAGAAAGGTTTGATCCACCAAAGTTACTTTAAGATTACCCCGTCTTGGCCGCAGAACGTTTTGAAATTGAGTGAAGTTTAGTTCAAGCGGTTCCGGACCAAGCTTTTGTAATAGTTTATAGGCTACTTCTGGCGAATGAATATGCAAATACCCTAACCGCAATCCAATAAAGCACAGACTCTTAGCTCCAAATTGAATCTCCACTTGAAAGGTACGATCCGGCTGCTCTACTTGCGTACCAAAGAACATCCAACCGCCAAGCATGAGATGCAACAGTAAGATTTCGCCTGTAGCTAAATGAAATAGAAGATGTTTGGCTCTGCGCTCAATCCGCACAATCCGATTGCCGATAACTTTCCTCGCAAACTCTCCTGGATCCACATTCAAGGATTTGGGGCGCGTCACCTCGCCCCCTGTTATTGGTGCACCTATAATAAATCGCGTCAATTGCTGACGATACGTTTCCATTTCCGGAAGCTCAGGCACAAACTATCGCTCCTTGCCATTTTCTTACCTTGTATAACCAATTGACCGATTACATAAACACAGCCGACTGGTTGATGGTTCAGAGGCGATGAGCATTCTTTTATATTAAACCTTCGCTAACGTAAGTAGGCTTTGGTGACTTTTTACTTCGTTTCATTATTCTCCTAGCATCCGAATTGGATGAACACGAATCTACTTGCGAATGTGTATGCTCCTCTTTCTTTCGCACTTTCTGCTGTAAACGAGCAAGTCGCTTTTCCCATGCTGCTTCAATCTCATTAACTTTCCGATCGCCACGATGAAGTGCACGTCGCCGCCAAAGCCTCGCCCATGCTTCCTCGGCATAAAATACTGCTTGCCCCAAGTTCTTCTCACGATGTTCATAATACATGGCAAGTTCTAAATACGGCTCAAGCTGCATCGAAATACTAGCAGGCTTAAGTAAAATAGCTTGCTTCCATAGCTCTAGAGCGCGGTTATACTGCCCCATTTTCTTATAATAGCCTGCTAGTTGAAGCAAGGCAGTTTCATGTTCTCCCGAGTGGATAGAACCCACGTAATTCAGCAGTTTCTCGTATAAAACATCGAAATATTGTTCTGCCTTGGCAGGCCTCGCCATTTTATCGAGCCAAAGTCCTGTCCGAAAGAGTTCCTCAGGTTCAAGATTCGAAATAAGATCGGGCTCATAGTCATCTAAGCGCAACAACTTGCCAAAATGGATCGTCAATGCGGCCAGTGTTACGATATCGTGCTCATTATGAACAAATACGCCATGAAGGACAGCAGGGTCCTTCTCAGCCAAATATTGAAAGTACAGTGCTGGTGCCATTGAGCCTGGCACATCGTCTATGCGTTCAAAGCCAAGTCTGCTCTCCTCGACCTTGCTGAGCCGACAGGAGGGCAACGTATTGCGCCACAGACTGCGTGACGCATAGAGTAGATCGAGCTGAAGCAACTCTGAATCATCTAAGTTAAGACGATTAAGGACGAAACGATTCTTCAGAATCGGCCAGTCGAACGTGCGGCCGTTATAGGATACGATGTGTGTGAATCGTCCTAACAGTTCATTTAAATATACCAGCATCGCATGTTCCTCTGCTGGGTTGCGAATCATGAGCTGTTCAACTGTGAACAGCTCGCCCGTGTAGTAGCCGATGCCGACCATGAACGGCACATTACCAGCGCCGACGCCGAGTCCGGTAGTCTCGGTATCGAAGAAGAGCAGCTCTTCGAGCCGGACGACGGCGTCTGCGTCGTGAAAGCAGGACAGCTGCGGCGCAACATCGGCGAGCTCACGCAGCCGATACATGCCGTGAGCGCTGTCCGCGCCGTACTGGCGGCGCCGCATGACGAACGAGCCCGCGGGGCTCGTCGCAATATGGGCGCCTAGCTGCGCCCACTCGCCACCCGCCTCCGGCGGGGGCGGCGGTGTTACCCCAGCCGCTGCGGGTCCCCGCAGGCGGCCGAGCCTTTCGCGGAGCCCGCTCATCGGGCACCGCCATCGAGCTCTGCGAGCAGCTCCAGCGCGAGCTTTTTGCCCAGCAGGCCGACCTCTTCGATCGGCCCGACACAGGCTGGGCAGCCGCTGATGCAACCGCAGCTCTTGATCAGGCTGCGCGCCTGATCCATCAGCTGTCCGTGGACCTCGTACAGCCGATCACTAAGACCTACGCCGCCTGGATAGCGGTCGTAGAAGAACACTGTCGGCAGCTTGCTATGCACTGCCTTCACTTGCGGAACGACCCGAATATCCATCGGGTCGCACATCAAATACAGCGGTGCGAGATGCGCCAGGACATTGGCAATGCCAAGCAGCGCATGCTGCATGTCATTAGCCGTTCGTCCAGCCGCCATCGCCTCGTCGAACGTGAACCAATAGGAGCTCGTATGCAGCTCCTCTTCGGGCAATCGAATCGGCCCCGAGCCGATATTCTCGTGTGTACGCAAACGAATTTTCTTGAAAATCGTTGGCTGCGCGTTCACGGTCACTTCGCCTAATTGACGAAGTAGACCGCCAACACGTCCCTCCCGATTCACGTGAAGCACCTTGAGCTGCACAGCCATACTGGCATCCGTGAAATAGTCGACACTTACTTGCCTAACGAACGCTTTCTTCTCTTCATAATCCAACTTTTCAACTTGGAATTGTATGCCTTCATGTATATAAATAGCCTCTTCATGAATCAAAGTAGGCGCGCTGAAACGATCGCACTCCCCAATTACACGGTGGCCATTGGTCATATCGATAATCACAAAATTTTCTTGCGCCGCAGACCGCAATGAAATGTTATGAGCAGGAAATGACTGCTCCATCCAATACCAACGATCATTGACTTGGTGCAGCACCTGCTCCTCCGTCAAGTACTCAAGCACATCGGTAAGCGACTCCTCACCGAACTTCTCATTCGCTTCAAATGGCAGCTCATAGGCAGCGCACTTCACATGATCCACGAGGATGATCAGGTTATCAGGATGAATGCGCGCCTGCTCAGGCGGGCGCTCGAAGAAATAACGCGGATTCTGGATCAAATACTGATCCAGCGGGTTGCTGCTCGCGACGAGAATCGTCAGCGAGGTTTCCTGCCGTCGTCCGGCACGCCCGGACTGCTGCCAAGTACTGGCTATCGTGCCTGGATAGCCGTTCAGCACGCACGCTTGCAGCTGGCCAATGTCGATGCCCAGCTCTAGCGCGTTCGTGCTTACAACGCCGCGGATTTCCCCGCTGCGTAAGCCTCTTTCGATCTCCCTGCGCAGCTTCGGGAGATAGCCGCCGCGATAGCCGCGAATCGACTTGCTGCCGAGCTCGTGACTCACGAGCTCTTGCAAATAGGTCAGCAAGATCTCCACGCGCACGCGGCTCCGTGCAAATACAATCGTCTGAATCCCGCTCTTCAGCAGCTTGCCTGCAAGCGTGCGTGTCTCCAAGACGGAGCTTCTACGGATTCCTAACTGTTGATTCACAACAGGCGGATTATAGAATACAAAGTGCTTCTCGCCTGCCGGCGCACCATTATTATCAATCAACGCAACGGTTTCACCGATTAGTCGTTCAGCGTGCTCCTTCGGATTATCAATCGTAGCCGAAGCACAAATAAATTGCGGGTTGGAACCGTAGAAGCGACAAATCCGTTTCAACCTGCGAATCACATTCGCAACATGACTACCGAATACACCCCGATAGGAATGCACTTCATCAATCACGATATAGTTCAAATTCTCGAACAACTTCACCCATTTGGTGTGATGAGGCAGAATTGCAGAATGCAGCATATCAGGGTTGGTGACGACGATATGTCCCGCGTTTCGTATCGCTTGGCGAACTGTCGGTGGCGTGTCACCATCGTACGTATGCGTTTTGATATCCACATCCATGAATTCTATCATTTCCTGTAGTTCTGCAACCTGATCTTGCGCTAGCGCTTTCGTTGGAAATAAATAGAGTGCTCGCGAAGCATCATTCTCCAAAATCTTCTGAAGAACTGGCAAATTGTAGCACAATGTCTTTCCTGACGCAGTTGGAGTTACAGTAACAACGTGATGGCCCGCTGTAACTTGCCGAAACGATTCTGCCTGGTGTGTATATAATTGACCGATGTTTTTATGTCGAAGCGCAACACAAATACCCTCATGCAATCCTTCTGGAAAATCAGCCAGCTTCGGATCTCGTGGGGGTATCGTATGCCAATATGTGACATGCTCCATGATTTCGGGCGATTTGCGCAGCCCGTCAATCATCTCTATCATTGAAGAAACCTTACCTGTGAAAGGATTCATAAACCGAATCTCCTTACCCATATCGTTTCTTCCATTTTACAGAATATACGTTCGTATGTCTACATTAAATCAGCTGAATCGTCATAATCATATCGAATGCCATCCAGGTGATCGCTCGTGATCTGAGAAGAAACCGATAGCGCTTGGTTGGCACTCTCTTGCATTTTGAACAATACTTCTTGATAGTCTCTAGAACGGTGCTCTTCTCGATCATGTTTCATGGCAGTTCTTAAAGCTCTTTCAATAATAATGACATCATGACTCGTGAAATTCACAGCTTCTCGCACCTCTTTTTCGTCCATCATGTTCATATCAACTAGCTTTTCCAAATTGACCCAACGGCATACAAGCCAGCGAAAATATAAGAAATTCGTAAATCGAGCAATTTTAAGGTAAAATTAGGATGATATACAACCTAAGGAGGTATAACTAATGTCCACTTCATTATCCAATGAAATTGAAGCTCACCGCCAGCCAGATCATGAAATTAACCCGCAGTTTCTTGAGCGTTGGTCACCTCGTTCCTTCTCCAATCAAGAAGTATCGGAAGAAGTTCTGTTAAGCTTGTTTGAAGCCGCACGCTGGGCACCATCTGGAAGCAATAATCAGCCTTGGCGTTTCATCGTGGCCCGTACACCTGAACAATTGGCTAAATTCCATACATTCATTAACCCTTTCAATCTTGTATGGTGTGAGAAGGCTCCTGTCCTTGCACTAGTTATCTCCCATACCAAAACCCCTAAAGGCACGGATAACCCTAGTCACGCTTTCGATGCAGGTACAGCATGGGGCTACCTAGCACTTGAAGCGAATAATCAAGGACTTATCACACACGCAATGGGCGGTTTCGAGGCTGATCAAGCACGTGAAGCTCTTCAAATCCCGACGGATTATCAACTTCACGCTGTTATTGCTATCGGTTATCGCGGTCCCGCAGATGCTCTTCCTGAAAAATTGCAAGAACGTGAAGTACCTTCTGGAAGACTACCGATTAACGAAACCATATTCGCAGGCGAATTTGGTAAAAATTTGTCATAACGATCAAGGTTGGCATAGTACTTTGGTACTATACCAGCCTTTTTTTATTCGATATAATAGGAGATATGTTAGCCAAGCGAAAGGAGAATCCAACATGAAACTTCTCATTCCACTTCGAAGTGAAAGAGGAAATGTACTTACTTATGTGCTACTTATTCTCCTTGTCCTGATGATCGTAACTCCGGTTATCCTTGCCAATTCTTCAACGAATCAACTTGCCAACAGCCAAACCGAATATGAGAAGAAGGCGACTGATTTAGCTGTTAGCGGCATGGAAGCCTTTATTACATACCTAAAGAATTATGATAATTATGGAAACGGAATAGAACGTAGAATCTATTTCAATATGTACGGCGGCGGTTCTGGGGTGCAAGGGTTGGGATGGGGATGGCTCCCTCAAACTATTACAACTCCTGAAGGCCTTGCAACGACATACGAACAATATGTAGAAGTAGCCGCTTCCAACACCAGAATCACTGGACCCATTCTCGACGAGGGTGTCTATAATGTTTACTTCAAAGCTACCGTCAATAACGCACACAGCAAATTAATCAAATTTCAAATATCTGCCTTTAACGCGAGCGCAATAACAACGCCTACTCCTGCGCCTACGGCAACACCAACCCCAATCCCTACTCCAGTTACTTCGACTCACATTACTGAGGGCGAAACTGTTCCTATCCCAGCTGGGGTAGGCGTATTGTACGGGGACAGTTCCAATATTAACGCCGGCAAAAACACAACTTTATTAACTGCAATTACCAATTACAAGAACAGTATTAAATCTACTGTAACTTCTACCATTGACGATTATTTAAATACAACAAAAACGCCTGGTTTAATTACTTGCAGTAACTCGTGTAGCATCAGTCAAGTTAAATCGAACATTAATGCAAGTTCAGCCAATCCTGTTGTCATTTACGTGCCTGGTACATTAAGTATCTCTAGTAATGAAACACTTGGTTCAAGTACAAAGTCTGTCATTCTGATTGCGGATAATTATTCTTTTAATAATGCAAATGTAGTCGTATATGGAAATCTTATTGCCAACCAAACCACAGCCAATCCAACAACTACTGGAAACATCACAGGGAGTAACCAACTTGATATAACCATTAATAACGGTAATAGCGGCACACACGGGAACTTTTGGTTCGAAGGTAACTTTGTTACGGGTACGCAAACTACAATTAAGGTTGCAAATAACTTCTACGGTGGAGGCCTAACACTTAGCAATGGAGGTACCGTCTCGGCCAACAAAATGACAATCGATACAACATTCAAAATTGAAACCCAAACTACCTTGAATATCACTAATGGAAATTTGTCTGCGGGTAATATTGCCGTTAAGAATAATGCAACGTTAACAGTTGCTTCAGGTGACATTTTTGTCTCAGGAGATTTTACCTCCATGACTCAAATTAACCTTACTACAGGGGGGCTTATAGCTGTCGCAGGGAAAATTGACTTCAGAAACAATAGCACAATTAGAACCGGTACATCCAATCCGCCTGTAACTTCCTTACAATTAAGCGGTACCACACCTGCTACACCTGTACCAACGTCTACTTCAGCTGCTACACCGACACCAACGCCAGTGTCGACAACACAAACCCCGACTGCTCCACCTGATTGGAATCCAATCAGAAAATAAAAATAAGCCCGAATGCTTAGAATGAGAATCTATAGCATTTCGGGCTTTTTTCCAATTAATATTGAAGCAATTTAAAGCCAGTTTCCCTCTGAACGGTGTAATTCTCTTGGCCGCCAAATAATTTTGAACGTTGGAATGTAAAGGTTACAACCATCCTGAAGGCTGTTCCACCATTCAAATCTCCAGATAATGGTACATTACTTGAAGTTCGTAAAAACTGCACTCCTGTTACATGCGATGAAAGTTCTCTTGGAAGTGTATATATACCTGGCATCGCTAAAGTTACATTATCTTGAATAGTAGCAGAATTAAAACTATACATCTTTAACGTTTTATCAGCAGCATCAAAGTACAATGATCTTACTTGTCTAGTCCCTGATACAAATGTCACATAGCGCAAGTCATTCGTCGCCACATATGCTTGATTGGAATCACTGATCTCTTTCGCTATTGTATCCATCGTTATACGGATCTCTGCATCAACCTTGTACTTCTCTCCACTTGTTTTGAATTGAAGACTTGTCGAGGAAAGCAGCATGAGAACTACTCCTAACAATACAGCGCTAATGGTCAGTGTCGCTAATACTTCAATTAAGGTAAGACCCCGTTCATTCTTCAGTTGGTCGCCCCCCAATAAACAGTTACCGTCAAGACTCGTGGAACCAGCATTGCAGGCGTTGTACTTATATCACGGAACAAGACGATGGCTTGAAGTGAAACCAATTTGCGGTTCGTAAGTACCGCTGGTGAGAACGGAGCGTTTTGTAATCCGGATTGTTGAACATATAGACCGTAGGTAGAAGTTGGATCTACTGCAGAATTAGAATAATCAATCCAATTTTGTAAAATAGGTACGGAAACCGTGTAAGCGCCCCGATATTCATTTAACTTTTGCTCAGCTAGATGTAAGGCATTGACGCGTAAATCATCATTTTTAGTTGACATCATAGAAAAGGACGAAATATTAAGAAACATTAAGACGACAAGACTTAAAATCACTGTCGCTGCCAGCACTTCAAGTAAGGTAAGTCCTCTTTCATTTCTTAGCATTTTCATCCCTTCTCTCTTCAATCAGCTTCAATTTTTGGTAGTTTTGTCAATTAACTCATAACGATACGAATCGGATAGTTTTGTTGTTAAATCCTTATTCAGAAGCTCAGCATTCTTGCTATAAATCGTCCATGCCAACATATAGTCATCTGTATTCTTCTTCTCCCAGCCTGTTTGCAATAAAATAATGGCAGCTCTCATTTTTTCAATAGTTTGGGACATCGTGCTATCATCTATATCTTTGGCCACTTTGCTGATTTCCCCATAACGCTCAACAATACTATGGAGATCGTCAAAATCTGTACTTTTAAACATCGGAATTAAGTCTCTGGTAATTTGATTATTGCGAATAGCCACATATTGATACATTTTTTTCTGCGAAGCTGTAAAGAGCTCATTCCTATTATCATGGATAAAATCAAGCGCTACATTCTTATTCTCACTATCCCAACCTACTTGTGCGCCTAACATTTCGGATAGACTACGTAAAGGAACATATACCGATCCCTCATACAATATCGAGTCTTTCATCAGAGTTGTTTGTTGACCATTAATTGTTACGTTTATTTTTTGGAAAAACACCTCCACGTTTCGGAATTGATCTTCCGCCCATGCCGAACCGCTCATCGTGAATAAGCCAATAATTCCAATTGAAAGAATCAGTTTGTATTTCCTAATCATTCAATGATCTCCTTTTAAATTAGTTAGCTGGCTTAGATACTTGCAATTGCTGGAGTTGTTTCATAAATTCTTCATCAGACTGAACCGGATTCATCCGCTTACTAGGTTCAATTACTGGTAAAGAAGGTAACTCTTTTAATCTCCCTGCAAAAGATGGCGCATAATACAAAGAGCATTCCAATGTAACTTGAAGTTTCGATTCTTGCTCCTCAGTAGAATTCGGCATTGCACTGCTCGCTGTTGGAACAACAGACGCGATGTCCGTTGATTCTATTTGATTACTTTTTACAGCAGCTGTTTGCCAGTTCCATTTTCGAATGGTTATTAATCGTTCGCTCTGTTGAACCTTATTCATAAAATCAACGATTTGTGGATATGTCCCTGTTGCTTGAATCGTAAATGTTTCTTCCATAATGAACGTTTGTGCCTGGTTCTGCTGCGTCGTACCTCCAGTTGGATTTGAAGATGGAGCTGTCGATTGCACGCCATTAGAATTTGTCGTATATCCGGGTACGATGTTCGCTTGGCCATTTCCATTTATTAAACTGCCTGCCGAGTTGCCCGCTTGCTCTTGATTAGCAAATTTTATTGAAAGAATCGATAGCCCAACTTGCCGCTCTAGCTCTCTAATCCCGAGTAATAAACGCGGTAATTCTTCTTTCGTAGGAATTTGGTACAAGGCTTGTTGAAGTTCGGTTTCTCCCACTTTTTTGGGGATTGGCCGCTGCTGAATTCGCTTCTTCTCAAGTCCCAGCTTACTTAATTGCATTTGAAGCGTAATATGCTCCTTTGAAAGCGGAAGTACATCTCTTACTACGATATATCCACTAATCAAACATCCTGCAAGTAGTACGAGTATCAAAGTAGATGCCGGGGATCTTAATCGACCTATGAGCTGATGCCATTGTTCTTTGTTCATAAGCCCCCCTTATTTGCTCTTAATGGAATTATTCAGCGTAATTGCAATGATTACTTCATATACATTGAATTTCTGTGCAGGCGTAGGTTGATTTGCGAAAGTTGGCATGTTGACTTCAGGTTGTACCGTTATTTCCGTTTTCATTTTCATTTCACTCAGTGTTTTACGCGCATCCTCCCAATCCGCATCGGTTAAGGCGGAAGTATCCTCCTGAGTAGTTTGCGAATTTGCATCCTCATCGAATGATTTGTCTGTCAATGCCAATCCGAATTCTTGTTTCGCAATTTGCTGATTCATAGCCCATTTAAGTTCGTTTAGGAGCTTATCTCCTTCATTACCGTCTTCAACAAGTGTGTCTTCAAAAACTTTCTTTACATTTTCATCTGTTTGTACCGATACTGCTTGTGGATTTGTTATAACGGTACTTGGAGTGCTAGCAACAGGTGTACGAAATGTTTTTTCCGTTTTAACCGCAGATAGAATCGAAACAGAATGAAACAATGATGAACTTTGCAAAAGGGCCATATAATCAGCAAGAGATGATAAGGTTGCGAACTCAAGCTTCAGATTCACGGTAACCGGAGCGGTTTGAGATGCGGCCTGGTTAGTTCCATTCGTATCTACTTTTTTCTCATCCTTAGGCATTTCCGCAGACAAAATTCGTCCAGCTAGCGGCAACTTCGAGGAGATCGTTTCTAAAACTGGCATCCAATCGATTCGTTTAGTTTTATATTTATCAATTTCGGCTTGTAGGTTCTGAAAATTAATGGATTGTTCATCCATTTGACGCTGTTGTGTTAACGTTTGAATGGATGCATTCGTTAAAGCAATTTGATTTTCAACGGTTTGCAAGTTGTTTTTAAAGTAGTGACCCACATACAAGAGCGATGATGAAAGTGTTAGAAAAAATACCACAGATAACACGAGTAACGGTATAAATATTCGTTGGAATTTGGGCACCTTAGGCAGCAGGTTAATATTCTTCATGATTCAGCCCCCCTGAGAGCCAAGCCCAAAGTAACAGCATACCTGGATAAGTCCTCTTTGAATGCCGATTTACGACTAAAATAACTGTCCGATTGAAATAATTGAACTGGAATCGGAAGCCGCTCAGTCAAATAGGATACGATTTCAGGCATTCTGTTTACATCACCTGAGATTACCACACTTGCAAATTCTTGATTTCGATTGTTTAGCGTATAGCGATAAAAGTTCATCAACCGTTCAAGTTCATGTGCCAGATCGTTACAATGATTACGGAAATCCGCATCGCCGTCCAAAAACTCTGGGAAGAGATCATCCACGTTTGTTTTCACATCTAAATCTCTCTGCGACTTCGCCCCGAAAGCAAGTGGAATACTTCGAGTAATCTTGAGGTCTTCACCTTGAAAAATGCTAAGATCTCCTGCCGTCTCATTTAAATCAACGAGTAAGAAGGTTTCATTCAACTTAGTCAACGATGTGCTCTGCAACAACCGAAATAAGGATAATGCTTTAATCTCAATACTCGCTAGCTTGATCCCAGCGGAATTCAAAACTTCAAGATACTGATCCATCATTTCTTTCGGTGCAGCAACTAGCATGACATCGCATTGCATGGCTGTATCTACTTTGGATTGTTCCTCCTGGAACTCATCAAACAACCCTTTGCTCCCGCCTAGATCTTCTTTGCCAGGGGCAGCTTCCAAGAAAAAATCCTTCCCTGTTGGAGCTTCCTCTTCTTTTTTTAACCTTTTTACAATTTTCCTTTTTTTATGTACCGTTCCATTCATTTTCACAAAATCATACAGTGGATTCTCAAATGGTAAATGTATATTATGTTTGATTTCAAAATCAACAAGTTTGGCCAAATCCTTCTCGGAGATATCCGGCAATTTTAGAAACCTTACCATCACAAGTTGGCTTGGAAATACCAGATGAATGTGTTTTGGTTTGGCATCTAATCGCGTCATCATCGTATGCAAAGTTTGGATCAAGCGAAGTGGGTCTTTCATTCGACCTTCTTCCATTACATGGAGTGGCAGTTCTTCTATTAAATTCATTTGAATAATCGGTTCGTTTTTATTTCTTAGCAATACTTTGCTCATTTTTATAGTAGAATCAGAAATTTCAATTCCCAAGGAAGTTTGTCCTGGTTTCAGCGCTTTAATAAAATCGAATGTTAATATAGGCATGGCCAGTCTCGCTCCTTCGCTGAATTTCTGAGATGTTTGCATGATGATGAATGACTTAATTGAAATGAAGCAAGTTCAGGTACCAATTAATGACGGGCTCTCCCCAAAAGTAACTAAAGAAAGCTCCAGCAGCAATGAAAGGACCAAATGGGATACCAGGGTCTTCTTCCGAAAATTTCATACGTCGTTGTACAAGTCCATACATCAGACCAAATAAACTTGCGGCAAAAAGTGTGAATAAAGTCAATTTGATCCCAGCTATGAGACCGATACATGCAAATAATTTGATGTCGCCGCCGCCCATACCTTCTTTTTTCAAGATTAACAAAGAGCCGAGCGCAACAGCATATAAAAATCCTCCACCGATGAACAACGCTGCTATATAGTTCCATAGAGGTAACGGATGTATCCAAATTCGCAGCAAGAGTACAACAAGCATCCCTGAGAAAACAACAATATCAGGAATAATTCGATATCTGATATCTGATATTGAACAAATCATTAACATCGAAACAAATACAAGTCCGACAATTAGTTCTACCGAAGGTCCAATTTGCCATGTTGTTATTGCAAAAGCAGCAGCAGTTACAATTTCACCAATTGGATATATCGGAGAAATTTTGGCTCGGCAATACCGGCAAGCTCCTCGTAAAGTTAAATAGCTTAGAACCGGAATCAGGTCTATTGGTTTAAGATCATGATTGCAGTGTACACAATGTGAAGGTGGATAGGCGATGGATTCCTTTTTGACAACCCGAATGCCTACAACGTTAAAAAAACTTCCAAAAACGAGTCCGAATAGGGCAGCCGTGATTGTGTAAAGGAGAGTTTGCGCGTCCATAGTAGCTCCATTCGGGAAAGTTTGAGGGATTCAATAAAGGTAACTCGTGAGAGTTACCTTTATTGGGTGGAAATGGGAATTAATAATTCATAAAATGACTATTATGGAGTAGTTGTTACTCCAGTAGCAGTCCAACCTCCAGCAGCAGTGTACGAAACTGCAACTGAAGTGTAAGTAGTACTAGTTTCTTCTTGTTGTTTCTTAGGTGTTTCTTTTAAGTAATTATTTGTAACTAGAACCGACACATCCAAAGATGATTGAGTTGGACCATTGGGTTTGGTATCTGTGAGATATCTTACAGCAACATCTTTAAGAAGTGTTTCCGTCTGTGTGTCTGCATTTTTTTTCGAGTTATTAATAATCCCCCCAATAGCCGGAACCGCAATCGCAGCAACAACCCCCAAAATAACAATAACAGCCAACAACTCGACGAGCGTTAACCCTTTTTGATTTTTAAGCAGTCGTAGCTTTGTGTTCATCATTTTTTTAAACATAGTACCCTCTCCTTCGATTAATAAGATAATCATATATTTAATGAATACCACCCATCAGTTTAAACGTTGGGAGCATCACGGCTAATACGATGCCTCCAACAATTCCTGAGAGAAGTAATATCATTAGCGGTTCTAATAGTGATTTCAAACGATCAGCCATCGTATCGACATCAGCCTCGTAGAAATCAGCTACTTTTTCAAGCATGCTATCCAACGCACCTGTCTTCTCCCCGATTGCTAACATTTGTACCACCATCGGCGGAAATAACCATGAATCTTTGAACGGATCTGCAATGGATCTCCCGCTCCTGAGACCTTCTCGTGAGTCCATAATCAACTTCCTTATGACTTCATTTCCTACCACATTTGAAACGATTGTCATGGCTTGAAGCATCGGAATCGCTGCCGCATACAATGAGCTAAATGTTCGACTGAAACGAGCAATGGATTGCTTGTGTGCCAATTTGCCAAAAACCGGAATTCTAAGTCGAAAATAATCCCAGTAATAGCTGCCTTTCTTCGTACGCTTCACAGCTTGAATGATCAGGCTTGGCGCAATCGCGAAGAGGGGCATGAAGAACCCGTAAGCTTTTAGTAAATCGCTTAACTTGATGACAATTCTGGTTGGCAGCGGTAGTTCCAAACCCATTGCTTTGAAATTTTCAACATATTTAGGAATGACGAATGTCATCATAAGCGTAACGACTGCTATCGTAACGATCCCCATAATGATCGGGTAAATCATAGCTGACTTTACTTTTTCCTTGGTGTAATGTTCTTTCTCGTAAAACACAGCTAAGCGATCTAACATATCGTCTAAGTTCCCGCTTGCCTCTCCCGCTCGAATCATGTTGATGAAAACTGTGGAGAATACAGTTGGAAACTGCGCTGAAGCTACGGAAAGCTGCGTACCACGCTGCATGTCCTCGGCAACTTCTTTAAGAATCTTCTTAAATACCTTACTCTCTGTCTGCTCGCTCAAGATGCGAACCGACTCTACCATATTGACACCGGATTTATACAACGTCGATAGTTGACGACAAAATACAGTGAAATGATCGATTTTGACCTTCGGTCCGCCAAAAGAAATTTCCCGATACAAAATGCTCTTCCCTTGGTCAAAGCACTCGAGAATCCATAGTCCCTTTCCTTTCAACTCGTCTGTTGCTGATTGAAATGAAGTCGCTTCGAGTACCCCTTTGTAGTAATGACCATGGTTGTCGACAGCTTGATACCTGAACTTAGGCACTCGAGCTCACCTCCTTGTTTACAGCTTACTTATTGCAGCTCTGCGAAACCAAAGAGCGCTTCTTTCGCTGTCTCCACCGTAATCGCTCGCTGTTGAAGCAACTCACGAAGAGCCATTTCCAAGGTCTGCATGCCTTGGGCCTTGCCAGTTTGCATGACAGAACGGATCTGGTGCACTTTCTCTGAGCGAATAAGATTCGCTACCGCTGGTGTATTCACCAACACTTCAATCGCAGCTACGCGACCGCTGCCATCTGTGGTTGGTAGAAGTCTCTGTGCCATGACACCTAACATTACAGAGGCAAGTTGCACGCGTACTTGTTGTTGTGCCTCAGAAGGAAACACGTCAATAATCCGATCAATCGTTTGCGGAGCATCCGCAGTATGTAACGTTCCAAAAACCAAATGGCCTGTTTCTGCAGCCGTGATCGCGATGCTAATCGTTTCCAGGTCTCGCATTTCCCCTACCAGAATTACATCAGGGTCTTGTCTTAATGCTGCCCGCAGTCCTGAAGAAAACGATTGTGTATCTACGCCAATCTCCCTTTGATTGACAATGCATGACTTATGTGGATGAACAAACTCGATCGGATCTTCCAAGGTGATGATATGATCGTTTCTCGTCCGATTGATGTAATCTAAGATTGCAGCTAAGGTTGTTGACTTTCCACTCCCCGTTGGCCCAGTGACAAGTAGGAGACCTTGCGGTTTCTTCGCAAAATCTTGAGCAATTGCGGGTAAACCAAGTACTTCCATTGCCGGTATTTGATTAGGAATAAGCCGAATTGTCAAACTAATATTGCCTTTTTGCTTATAAATATTGACTCTGTATCTAGAAACATCTGCGATGCCATATGATAAATCGATGTCCCCTTTTTCCGAAAAGAGTTCATATTGCTCATTTGTCATCAATTCTTTTGCCATCTCTAATGTTGCAGCAGGAGTCAGTATGTGATTGTTCACTGGCTTAAGTACGCCGTGAATACGAAACATAGCTGGCGAATTAACTGTGATATGGATATCAGAAGCTTTACGGTCATGTGCAAGCTTCATCAATTCTAGCATTGCCATAAACATCCTCACCCCCATGAAAATAGGTATAATTACCCATAAAAACATAGTACTATGGAACTGTTAGGAAAGTGTTAGGAATATTATTCGACATTTTTCTCGCGGAAGACCAAAAAAAATTAGCTATTTCCAATAACACGGAATACTTCCGCTAACGTCGTCTGACCCGCGATCACTTTATTAAGGCCATCATTAATCATGGGTATTAATCCATGCTCGCTTGCGTAATTTCGATAGTCATTATCTGAACGTTTTTGCAAGATCATCGTCCGAAGCGTATCATCAATCGGCAATATTTCATGAATAGCGAGGCGCCCCTTGAACCCACTTCGCCCGCATTCTCCGCAACCTTGTCCTCTACGCAATGCCTCTGCTTTAAATCCATGACTTTCAAGTAAGATTACTTCTTCTTGAGAAGGAGCATAAGAAGTTGAACAACCTGAGCAAATTCTGCGAACAAGCCGTTGTGCAATAATACAATTTACAGCTGATGAGACCAGGAACGGCTCGACTCCCATATCGATTAACCTTGTAATTGAATTCGCTGCGTTGTTGGTATGTAATGTACTTAGGACAAGATGCCCGGTCATCGCTGCGCGAATAGCAATCTCTGCTGTTTCTACATCCCTGATTTCTCCAACCATCACGATGTTGGGGTCTTGACGCAGGATCGTCCGCAGTCCTTTGGCGAAAGTCAGCCCGGTTACCGTATTTACTTGAACTTGATTAATACCTTGAAGCTGGTATTCCACGGGATCTTCAACAGTAATAATGTTTACTTCCTCGTTATTCAATCTGGATAATGCGGAGTACAACGTTGTCGTTTTTCCGCTTCCAGTCGGACCTGTAATTAGTACAACACCGTGCGCATTGTTTATGCCTTTTTGAAATAATTTCAGGTTGTGCTCTGAGAGTCCTAATTTCTCGATTTCGGTGAGCGTGCTCCCCAGATCAAGAATTCGCATGACAACTTTCTCTCCGTGAATGGTAGGAAGCGAGGAGATTCGGATATCTACCTTACGGAATTCAATATCCATTTCAACGCGCCCATCTTGCGGTAATCTTCTTTCTGCGACGTTCATATTTGCCATAATTTTGATCCTAGCAATAATGACACTTTGCATGTGAGGCGGCAGCGTCCGCTCTGTTCGCATAACTCCATCCACGCGATATCGAATTCGTAAACTATCTTCCTGTGGATCTATGTGAATGTCACTTGCCCCAATTTGGATCGCTTGGATAATGATTTGATTTACCGTCTTCACGACGGGTGAATCTTCATCTTCCACAATTGGCTTCGTTTCTTCCGATTCCCGAGTAGTTAAGTTCTGCATGATCTGCTCAACCGATTCCTGCAGTCCATAATAACGCTTAATCGCCCGCTGTAATTCGTCTTTGGAAGCAATCGTAGGTTCAATGCGGAAGCCTGTCGTCATACGCAGCTCATCAATTGCAAAATAATCCAAAGGATCAGCCATCGCCAAAATTAGTTTGTTGCCTTCCGTGCGAATGGGTAAAACCTGATGCTGCTCAGCAAGCCGTTGCGGGATAATATTAATAATTTTCGTTTCGATTTTTTGACGGTACAACTGGATATGCGGAATACCCAATTGGTACTCAAGAACTTCGATCAATTGCTGTTCTGTGATGTAATTGCGGGTAATAAGCACATCGCCGAGTCTCATATTCAGTTCTTTTTGCTCTCTGAGGGCATTCTTCAATTGTTCTTCTGAGATCAATCCAGATTCAACTAGAAGATCTCCGATTCTTTTACGTGGAGCCATTAGGCCATACACCCCCATCGATTTCATAGCGCTTCTACTGAATAAAAAAAGGCCAGTTGCTTAATTCGCACCTGACTCTTAGCGCCTATTACAAGAGGCAATACAATCTGCAAGGGCGCAAAATTGATATATTCTCTTATTTAACCATGAGTAGAAATCTTTGGTCAATGTAAGTTTCATCCAAATCACAGTCCCTCACACGTAGGGTGGATCCCAAGCTTTTTTATCCATACCAATCCGATCACTCACAACATTCATATCCCGATCAAGATGTACATCGACGCCGAAGCTCAACTTGCGCTTATGCCAGAATTGCATATCTCGCCACTGCACTTCATATCCACCGTTCTTCTCTTTCCAACTTACATAGATGTGCTGAGCAAATTGCAAGAATGCACGAACACCATCTGTCCCCATGGATGCTTTCACAATAGGGTGTGATTGCCGTTGATTATAATCCTTCTTACTATACTGCTCAAGGACATTCACTTGACCGTGTCGAACCTCGCCTAGATAAAAGCTTGCATCACTCTCAAAGACAAACTGCCAATAAAACCAGCTTAAACTCGGTACAAGATGACATACACCTTCATCTGTGGAGAATTTTAACTCACGATGCACAAGCTTTTTAAGCTTATTTCGTTGCGAAATTTGGAACCATACATACATAAGCGATACTGCAAATATAAGGGCAAACATCTCTCCGATATGGCTACCTGATACGCCTCCCCATATGGTAAACCACAGGATCACACCGCCTACATGCAGCACAAATAAGAAGGGATCATATAGGCATAGCGTGTCTAAATGCACCCATTTTTTCGTAAAAGGTCGCAAGCATTGTACACCATAAACATTCAAGGCATCTAACCCTACATGGCAGGCAACAGCAAGAAACGTCCAAAAGTATACATGAAAGAAGTTTTCCCAAATGCCGAACGCAGCCGATAGCGGTAAACTTATCAATAATGGCCAGATTACAAGTGCTGGCAATGAATGCGTCACACCTCGATGTAAACGAACATAACTCGCATACCCTCGTAATCGGGCAAAAGTGTCCAAATCCGGTGCATGAGATCCAATTAACGTTCCAGCAAGAATCGCATGACTTAATGCGGGTTGCTGCGTAACCACCATATCTAAACAAGCTAATCCTGCGAGGCTTACACCGAACAATAAGTGGCTTGCTGTATCCATGTATCGATTCCCCCGTCCTTATGACTATTGTGGTTGCTGTAGACCGTCTTCCCAACGTTCATGAATGTTAAACCAGTAAAACCAAGAAGCAGGCTGCTCCCGAATAACTCGCTCGACAAAACTATTTAATATCAGATTCGTTTCCGTTCTTACAGCTCTAGCATTGTTATTCTCATGGACATGTACAGATAGCGGCTCACCTACTACAAGCTGATGCTTGAAGCCGTGGGAACGAAACCCATAGAAAGGAACAATCGGAATTTGCAGCTCAAGCGCCAACATGGCCGTACCTTCGGGTGTGCGAGTCACTCTGCCGAATAGTTTCGACAAAGGAAACGATGGCCGCCAGAAATCGCCGAGCAAGAAGACGACGCCTCCGGATTGTATATGCCTTTTTAAGGTGCGATATAATTCCAATGGGGGTACACTATCGTAATCTAAACCTTTACAACCTAACGCTGCGAACTTGTCATATAAGGGCTTCAGTTCAGGGCTCCCCGCTGATGCAACGGTCAAGCAATCGAACCTTCTCGAGAAATACCAATAATAAGTAAAGAAATTGCCACTATGCGGTGTGTAAATAATAAATCCTTTTCCATTGGCTAACTGCTGCGCGGCCTGCAAATGTTCCTCACCTTGCACAACGAATTCATACCTATGCAAGCGATTGGATTCGAAACAAATTTCGTAAAGCGAAAACACAACATTTCGGACATACTTCTTTGTCAATGACCTAAGTTTCCGTTCAGGCATCGGTCCTAACACATCGGCCAAATTGTATCTCACATTCTTTAGAAACCCATTTCGTGAGACTAGATACCATATTGAAGCTATTCCTACACAGAAGAATGACATCATCCATAAGGGAAACATGGGGAACACACGACCCAGCGGACTGCGCCCCCCTTCTCCTGAAGTTAGCTTTGCGATCCATTCATACAAGGCAAGCTCACCTCATCTCACTCCGCGTGTAGAAAATGACGTTTATATCGACGCGCCACTTTATCTTTTTGTAATACGATAAAAAAATCAACTGTACCAAATAGCTCATCATAGGCAGGATCCCCGCCAATTTCTGCTCCAAGCCACTGATAGCCTTTCATTAAAGGCGGTAATTTGCGAAACATATCTTTCTCAGTGCACGATAGCTCAATCTCTGTAAGACCGGTAATCCGATGGGTTTCAAGCGGTTTGATTCCAAATCGATCTGTTAGCACCTGTTTCTGCTTCAGCATCGTATAAATCTCATTCAAATCTTCTATCGTTGAAAAGTGTACACTCGCACACCCAATTAAATGCGTGATATTGCGCTCACTGATATAACCGGCAATCCCTTCCCACAACATTTGTATAGCCCTGCCGCCGCGATATGCTGGAGCAATGCAACTGCGACCCAGTTCCAACGATTGTTGTCTTAGTTCGGACATCCTACTTAGATCAAATTCCGTCTCAGAATAAAATCCAATGCCTTCACTTGCCCGATCACCTGGTAAAAGACGATAAGTACCTATTACTTGATCCGTTTCTAGATCTTTGACAATTAAGTGATCACAATACGAATCATAAGCATCACGTTCTAGCTTTTGTTCATTCATCAATCGTAAATTTTTCTCTTCCTCCACAAACACTTGATATCGCAGTTGCATCGCTTGCTCAATTTCTTGTTCATGCTTAGCAAGTTTCACGATCAGCTTAGCAGGATGTGGCGCCGTCAACAGAGGTACTCCATTCATCTTTCCTCACGCCCCTCGACTAGAGTTTACAAATTCAGATTAGCAAACCATTGTTATCCCCCCATTTGCTGGTTGTAAATTTATTGTAATCATCGTGACATAGGCAAAAAAAATAAACACAATCCTCCAATAGAGAATTGTGTTTACAAGACTTAGGAATTGATAAACTGCAAATAAATTAACAGACGTTTCAACATGACAGCCGCTTGCGCACGCGTCGCGAAGGCATTGGGATTAAGCTGTGTCTCCGTAACACCTTGAATTAACCCGGTTTGAAGGGTAAACGCCATTGCTTGCCTTGCCCAGTTGTCGATCGCATGTTGATCTACAAATGGTGTAAGCACGGCATCTTGCGTATCATTGACTTGCTGGCTGCCTGTAATTTGAATCGTTCTATTGATCATGGCCGCCATCTGTTCACGAGTCACTTGCAGCAATGGGCGAAAGGTGCCATCTTCAAATCCCTCGATGAGACCTGCTTTGGCCGCCGTGTTGACCATCTGGGAATACCAATCTTGGTCCTTAATATCCAGAAAACCAGAACTTCCGGAATCCGATTGGTTTACTTCCATGCCTAGCGCACGGATGAGCAAGGTAGCAAATTCAGCACGAGAAATTTCCTTCTCCGGCGCGAAATTTTGCTCATCTACCCCCGTAATGATCCTTTTGGAAGCCAGCTTTTCAACATCTTCTCGTGCCCAGTGCATCTTCATATCTTCAAAATGCTTATCTTTCTGAATGATGGTATATAACCCGCCATATTGATCTTTAATAACCATCTTCCACGCACCATCGCTTCCGGTTAAGACGGATGGCACGAAGTTGACCTCTCCTGTTTCGGCATTCAAACGTACTGCTGTTATATTCGTTGTGTAAGAAGTGCCAGGAAGAGCGATTGATCTCTCCACTTGCATATTCTCATAATGACGAAGCGCAACACCGCCAACTTGAATGTCAAACTCGATTGGATTGGTCAAAAGTAAAGCCGTTTGTTCGGCATTTGTTTGATCTCTCAGCGTTTCTGCAAGTTGACTTGCTTCATATCGGATAATCACTGAGAACATGCCATTTGAAGCTTCGGCTTCTCCCAGATGATTTTTGAAAAGGAGCAGTGGAATTGTAACCTGAATAGCATTCATATCCAATTGCATATTCCCATTCATAGCCCGTAAATCATTCCAAACGCTTGAAGCAAATTCGACGACGGTCGTATCGTGATCATCTTGAATTTGTAAAATCAAAGAGGAAGCCGTCCCCTCATTTAATGCGTTAATCGCATCACGCAGCTCACCATCATCGGCACGAAATCTAGAAAGCATACTGCCATCAGGAGCTGCTTCACGTACACGCTGACTGGAAATAAGACGCGTCTGTGAACCAGATGACCTTGCAACTCCTGTTAACGTATAATTCACACTAGGTCCCGTAGATGACCAATTATCCGCTACATCTCCTGCTTCAACTTTGAAACTCATATTGACGCCTGCTTCTAAGCCTGTTAATTGCGTAGTGAGCTCACTTCCACTCACCGTTGTTAGTAGCTCCGAATCTTTATATATCCGATAGGAAGTAACGCCAACATTGTCTGTTGCTGCCGACCAAGTTAGTGAAAGAGTAGAATTGGAGTTGGGAGTAACAGTGACATTGGCTCCATAATTCCATGTAGGAGCTATGAGGTCTTTGAATCCTACCGTAACGTAAATCGTTGTCGAAATTCCGTTATAAGTTGCCGTAATAATGGCACTCCCTGCACTTAATGCGGTGATATAGCCATAACTACTTATCGTTGCAACAGATGGATTTGAACTTGTGTAGCTCGTACTTGAAGTTACGTCAGTCCCGATATATTGCGAATCATACGCATGGATAGAAAGATACTGTGTTCCACTGACTTCCAAATAAATGGTACTTTCATCCGCTTCAATGCGACTAACAGAGGTTGTTACATTGACACTAGCAGAGGCAGAGAAACTGCCATAAAATGCTGTAATTGTCGTAATGCCTGGCGAAAGGCCTGTCACCATACCATTTGAATTTACACTTGCGACAGCCGGATTTGAACTTGTAAAAGTCAAACCCGTTGTCAGCGTTTGAGTACTGTAATCATTCTTGTATCCGATGATATATGGCGAACGTGTTGAACCCGATTGGAGAGAATACGAATAGGAGTCAAAGGCTATCCGATTCAAATTGGCCAAAGCTGAAGATACCGTAACGCTTGCTGTAGTCGATTGGCCGTTAAAAGTTGCTGTTAATGTTGTTGCGCCAGCAGCAACTCCCGTGATAACGCCATTGGCATTGATTGTAGCAACACTTGTATTCCCCATTCTGTAGGTAGCTCCAGATTGGATTGTAAACGTGTTGCCATTCCCATAAACCCCTGTTAAGTAACTGGCTTTCGTCTCGCTTGGCTGCAGGCTATAACTTTCGTCATCCAAATATATGCGCGTTAACGTTTGTGGATTAGGATTTGAATTTATCCCTCCATCTGGTCCATAAATTTGAAATTCCGCCACGCTTGCATATCCCCCTGAGGCTACACGCGTCGTGGTTAATCGAAAGTAGCGTGCCGTAACATTCCCTTCATCTACATATCGCGGATCTCCCGCCTGCATGTTCCCTGTTCGATCCGTAAAGGTGTACCAGGTAATACCATCTATGGAGAAATCAATTTTGTACCCGTATATATCTTGGATCGTTGAATACGTCGTCTCGAAGCGCTGCACATTGCGCAGTTGCCCAAGATCCACAACCAGCCATTGAGGCAAGGATGTACTGCTCGGTGCCCAGCTTGTTAACATTTGACCGTCCACGGCCTTATCAGAACCCCAAGAACCCGAGAAACTAGATAAAGCAACCGTTGTCTTATTTTGTGACAGAAGCGTCAGAGCTTCATTCGTTGTATATATGCGAAAATCAAATACACTTGCTTGATCTCCTGGCGAGCCAACGCCTACGACTTGCAATCTGACGAATCTTGCGAGAACATCACCACTGTCCGTGTAATAAGGGAAATTGATAGCTGTATTTGCAGAACGATCTGAGAAAATACTCCAATTAATGCCGTCCGTTGAAGATTCAATCTTGTACGCATACGAACTATTCACATGCTCAAATACCGTTTCAACACGTGAGACGTGTACATTTTGCGAAAGATCTACGGTTAACCATTGTGGAAGTTGTGTATTGCTTGCTACCCATTTGGTATAAATAAAACCGTCCACAGCTTGATTCGCACTATATGTAGCCCCTGTAACAGAGGATGCCACAGCAGATTTACCTTGAGAAACTGGTATTTCAGCGGCATACGTATCACTCGATAGATTTAGAATTCCTATTATGACTACAGTAAAAATGAGTACGGCAATATGGATTACAGTCGCTCTGTAAACCGGATACGTCATGTCCACCCCCATTAAATTAAGCGTTTACAATTATTTTATCAGAAGCCCTATCAATGCGTATAGGGCTTTCGATCTAATCTTCTAACTATTCTGAATCTTTGTACGATTTCCTTATTTCCTTAATCATAATGAAGAAGATCGAGGATATAAAGCTAGAAAGCAGCACTTCACCAAGTGTAATTTCCATACCTTCACCTCGATTTCATCTGGTTTTGTTTAGTGTATGAGATGAACTTGGGAAATTGACTTTCGGATACAAAAATAAGCTTCTCCTATTCGTATTGAATAGAAGAAGCTTATTTTTCTCATACTTTACGCGGTATCTCATAGCTCCAGAAATCTCTTGCTAAGTGACTATTCTTGTGAATTTGCTGTGCCTGGTGAAGCAGTTCAGTTACACTTTCCCCTTGGTACCGCGAACTTAGATGGGTCATAATCAGTGCATTCGCACCAGCTTCCTGTGCAGTCCGTGCTGCATCGGTCGATGTTGCATGATCGAAGGCGTAGGCGAGCTCCTGCTTATCCATGGCAAAAGTCGCTTCATGAACGAGAACATCGGCACCTCTTGCCAACCTTTTTGCACCTTCGCAATAGCGTGTATCTCCCAAAATAACGACCACTCGACCAGCAACTGGATCTCCTAAGAAATCTTGCCCATGTATCGTCCGGCCATCCTCAAGCTGTACGGTGTGCCCTTGTTTAAGTTGACCATAGATTGGACCTGGAGGTACACCAATTTCCTTCAGTTTTTCATTTAGCAGCTTGCCAGGTTGATCCTTCTCCACGATACGGAAACCAAAGCATTCAATTCGGTGCTCTAAACGAGCCGTCTCGACAAGAAAGCTTTCATCTTCGAAAATAATGCCTTCTTCCTCAAGTTCTATAAGATGAAGGATATAACTCAGATGAGCCCCACTGACTTCCAACGCGGTTTCTACGAATTGTTTAAGGCCACGCGGACCATATAAGGTCAACGGTGTATCTCCACCCAAGTAAGAGCGGCTCGTCAATAATCCTGGAAGCCCATACAGATGATCACCATGCAAATGAGTGATGAACACTTTCTCGGTTCGTCCCAGCTTCACAGGAGAATTCAAAATCTGCTGCTGCGTCCCCTCCCCGCAATCAACAAGCCAATAGGTTCCTCGTTCGTCTAATAAATTCAAGGCGATTGAGGTTACATTTCGTTGTTTGGAGGGCATACCTGCCCCCGTTCCTAGAAAATACAAGTCCACAAACCAAACCCCATTCTCTCTCAATATCACGTCGCCAAAACGGAAAGCGAGGATGCCGCGGAACATAATCGTTCACACGAGCTGCCTCGCTCTCACATACTTATCCTACGTTAAAATAACGCGCTTCTTTATGCGCAAATACAATCGCGGATACGGAAGCTTCCGGTTCCATCATGAACGACTCCGTCAACTCAACGCCGATATCCTCAGGTTTCAGCAAATTAAAGAGCTTCGCCTGATCGTCGAGATCAGGACATGCTGGGTATCCAAATGAGAATCGTTGTCCGATGTATTTGGCCCCGAATCTTTCTTGCATCGTCATATCGACACGGTCTGCAATGCCCACGACATCACGCATGATGTGATGAACGCGCTCCGCGAAACCTTCCGCTACTTCAAGGGCTGTCGCTTGCAACGCATGGGATTTCAAATAATCCCCGCTGTCGCGCCATTCTTTTGCCAATTCGTTAATACCATGGCCAGCTGTCACGAGGAGGAATCCTACATAATCCATTTCGCCGCTCTCTACGGATTTCAAATAATCTGCCAAGCAGAGATAGGGCTCTTTATCTTGACGAGGGAATGTAAATGTCTCCAGCACCTTGCTAGTATCCGCAGGATCGTACACAATCACATCATTTCCATTCGATTGTGCAGGGAAGAAACGATACATACCGTGAGCTTTAATGATACCGTTATGTTGAGCAGCATGAAGAATGGAATCTACCGTATCCTTCAACTGTAGTGCTTTGGAATCCTTATCACTCAGCAGTTGTTCTACTTTGCCCTTCAAACCTAAATGATGACCTAGCAGCATTTGCATGTTCACATAGGGCATTAAATGGCTGATCGGGTAATCCCGTAGAATATGACGATCCGTATCTTGCGGCACCTGAACAGGCAGATCCTTCGAAACTGCAGAAGAACTCACACGTGTAAGCTGTGGCATCTTCTCTTCTTTACGTCCAGTGTCCATGACATCGGATTCCAGGCTATCACGAAGCTCTTGAATCAACCGTTTGCGCTGATCAGGGTCACTCAGTTTGTTCGCAATATCAAGCCCATCCATCGCATCCTTGGCATAGAGTACTACGCCTTCATATTCCGGTTGAATACGTGTCTTGGTGAATTTACGAGTGAGCGCAGCACCACCGACGAGAATCGGGACATCTACACCCGCTGTCCGTAAATCTTGCGCAGTGATTACCATTTGTTGCGCGGATTTAACGAGCAAACCAGATAGTCCGATCGCATCCGCTTGCTCTCTGCGATAAGCTTCGATGATTTGTTCTGGCGGTACCTTGATCCCTAAATTAACAATCTTATAGCCATTATTGGAAAGGATGATTTCAACGAGATTTTTCCCAATATCGTGAACGTCCCCTTTGACCGTTGCCAGAATGATTTTCCCCTTAACCGCAGTCTCCGATTTCTCCATAAAAGGCTCCAAAAAAGTAACGGATGCCTTCATGACCTCAGCGCTTTGAAGCACCTCAGCAACGATCAATTCGTTGCCATTGAACAGACGACCAACTTCCTCCATTCCCTTCATGAGCGGCCCGTTAATGACCTCTAGTGGGGAATACGTTTGAAGTGCAATCTCCAAATCAGGGATTAAGCCTTCCTTCGTACCTTCAACAACGTAAGAGCCCAGTCTCTCTTCCAAAGACAGATTCGAAATCTTCTCCTTCTTCTCAACTTTCTTCTCACGGAAATGGGCAACGAACTGCGCCAACGTATCGTCGTTCGTATTATAAATGAGCTCCTCTGCTAATTGACGCTCCGTTTCAGGAATCGACGCATACCGCTCTAGTTTCTCCGTATTAACGATCGCATAATCAAGTCCGGCTTTCGTACAATGGTACAAGTAAACCGAGTTCAGAACTTCACGACCTGCATCCGGCAAACCGAATGAGATGTTGCTTAGACCTAGAATCGTTTTGGCGAGTGGATACTTTTCTTTGATCAGCTTGATGCCTTCGATTGTTTCTACTGCAGAACCAATGTACTGCGGATCACCAGACCCTACAGGGAACATATTGGGATCAAAAATAATATCTTCTGGGTTCATACCATACTTGCCAGTTAGGAGTTCATATGAACGTGTTGCGACCTCGATTTTGGCTTCACGAGAAACCGCCTGCCCACGCTCATCAATAAGAATACAAACAACGGATGCGCCGTACCGATGAATGAGCGGTAGAATCCCCGCAAATTTCGTTTCGCCATCTTCCAAGTTAATGGAGTTAATAATCGCTTTTCCTTGCGAATATTTGAGTCCAAGCTCGATAATATGATCATAAGTCGAGTCGATCATCAACGGAACTTTAACCTTTTTCACCACTTCTTGCATGAATTCTTCTACCGCATAAGCTTCATCAATATCCGTATCCTGTAAATTAATGTCGATCACATGAGCGCCATTCTTCACCTGATTACGGGCGATTTCAGAACCTTCTTCAAACTTGCCTTCTTTAATAAGCCGCTTAAACTTTCTGGATCCCGAAATATTCGTCCGCTCACCAACCATGATGGGACGATTTTCCGGCTCGATATAAACGGTCTCAATCCCTGAAATCGCAGGTGGATGTGTGCCATATGTCGCTCTTGGTGTATAGTTCGCAAGTGTTTCTGCCATTGCTCTAATGTGATCAGGTGTCGTACCGCAGCAACCGCCAGCGATGTTAAGCCAACCTTGTTCAGCAAAGCCAGCCATCTTTTTGGCCAAAGACTCCGGAGACTCATGATAATGCCCATTCTCATCTGGCAAGCCTGCATTCGGATAACAACTAATCGCTGTATCGGCAATTCCAGAAAGCGTACGAATATGATCCCGCATAAATTCAGGCCCTGTCGCACAGTTCAATCCCATTGAAATTGGCTTCAAATGCTCTAGGGAAATATAGAAGGATTCTATATTCTGACCTGCAAGCGTTGTTCCCATCGGTTCAATCGTACCCGAGATCATGATAGGAAGTTCTACACCTAATGTTTCAAAAGCTCTGCGAATTCCGATACTGCCCGCTTTCACGTTCAGTGTATCTTGGGAAGTCTCTAACAGCATGGCATCAACGCCTGTTTCGACTAGTGCTAGCGCTTGTTGATAGTAGCTTTCTTCCAATTCCTCAAACGTAACGCCACCTGTCACGGACAAAGTCTTAGTCGTCGGTCCCATTGCACCCACAACATAACGCGGCCATTCCGGTGTCGAATATTTTTCCGCGGCAGCAATCGCCAATTTCGCAGCAGCGATGTTCAACTCGCGATGACGATCTTGCAAGTCATATTCTGCCAGTACGACACTCGTCGTTCCGAACGTATTCGTTTCTATCATATCAGCGCCGGCGGCGAAATAAGCTTCATGAATTTTTTGAATAACATCTGGGCGTGTAACACATAGAATTTCATTACATCCGTCTAGGTCATCGCTACCGAAATCCTCAGCAGTCAAATCCTCTTGCTGAATCATCGTACCCATGGCACCATCTAGGATCATAATCTTCTTCTTAAGCTGTTCTTGAATCGGTGGTTTCTTCATGACTAGACTCCCTCTCAACTTTTCCTAACGCAGAATCATAAAAAACGACAAATTATGTTAAGATTTAGTGTAACAGAATACGGCTTCTATGAAAAGATTTTGAATTATCATTAATTCCTATTGGATTTATCGGAAAAATTTATTTCCTTCCATCGACAGTTAGCTTGATATCCACTATAATATGTATATATTTATTTATGAAAGAGGGATATCACATGGCACAAATTAGAATTCGTAACACCAATGAGCGCATCGAAGGCGAAGCAGAAGTTAAAGCCTTCTTAGATAGTCAAGAAGTCGTATACGAACATTGGGATGCGAACAAGCTTCCTGCAGCACTTCGTGAGAAATTCATCCTTAGCGATGACGAGAAAGCAGAAATCATTTCCACTTATGAAGCTGAAATTAAAGATCTAGCTGCACGACGCGGGTATGAAATTTGGGATGTTATCTCCCTATCTGACGTAACTCCGAATATTGAAGAATTATTGAAGAAATTCGAACAAGTGCACACGCATACCGAAGATGAAATTCGCGCTATCGTTTCTGGTAAAGGGATATTCATCATCAAGTCCGAAGAGCTAGGCTATTTCGATGTAGAACTTGAGCCAGGTGATGTGATTTCCGTTCCAGAAAACACGAACCATTTCTTCACCTTGATGGAAAATCGTGAAATCGTCGCTGTTCGCCTTTTCATCGAAAAAGATGGCTGGGTTGCTTACAATATTGATGATCCTGACTTTATTAAAGCTTAATCCAGCGTTCATGCAAACAAGAAAGCCCAATAGCACTTTAGACCATTGCGTCTTAAGCAGCTGTTGGGCTTTATTTCTATTGAAATTAACCTTTATCGATGATCGGTAAAATATCCTGAAGACGTGATACCTCATAAGCAGGTACAATTTCATCGCCACTCTTAAGTCCGTGATGATTAATCCAAATGTTGCGCATGCCAATACTTCCAGATCCTAAAATGTCTGTAGTCAGCTTGTCCCCAATCATAATGCCCTCTTCTTCACTAATTTCTAGAAGACCCAAAGCATAACGGAAAATGGCGGCAGCTGGCTTCCCTTGCCCAAATTCACCAGAAATCACGATATGATCAAAATAGGATGCAATCTCAGGCACTCCTGCTAATTTCTCTTTTTGCAAGTCAGGTGAACCATTGGTTAAAAGAAGAAGTTTGTATTTCCCTTTCAACGCATCTAATACTCGGAAGGTTTCTTCATATACATAAGGACGACTGCGACGTTCGGCAGCAAATAATTCCCCAAGCTTGTACCCTAACTCACGATCTTCAATTCCTAATCCCGCAAGTCCTCTAGTCCAAGATTCTGTTCGGTAGCCAGGAGCCAATTTCTCTAATTTACGGAAGTTCTCATCTTCGCCTTGCGTGAAGTTAGCCCATAGTCCTTCAAAAGGGTTAATCCCAATCATTTTGGTAAATGGGAACGGCTCGTATGATTCATATAAACTCCTAGCTTCTTTACGAACAGATGCTTCTAATTCCTCTGGGTTCAAGCCATTCACATGCTTCGCCGCCTCTGCACATGTTGCAGCAAAAGCCTCCTCCACACTACGATCATCCCATAACAGTGTATCATCCAAATCAAACAGAACAGCTTTCAACGTCATCATTCATTTCCCCTTTGAATGTAGTATCTATTGTAGTAAGGTTATTTCTCTTCGTCAGTAAACTTAATGGAATCTAATTGAACTTTCAGGTTACCCCTGAATGCGTTAATATAGATTTTCCTTAGCTCATTTCGCTCATCAATCTCTGCGTCAGTTAGGCCAACGGTCTTCGCCTTCCGAGCTAGTTCATTGATTCGCTCAATTGTCTTATCCATGCTGTCACTCATTGTAATCCTCCCAGTCAAAATTTCATATGATTACTACTTTGCCATCACCGATTAGGAATGTCAAGGAAACAACGCAAAGAGACATAGCAACAGGTGGCTATGCCTCGAACAATCATCTATAGCATGAACTATTAATAGCTCATTATGGTAGTAATATAACTTGTCCTTCTTGCAAGGAACTGTTCGATAAGTGATTAAATGATCTCAATTTCTCAACGTAAGAACGTGTGTTCTCACTTTTCTTTTTGTGAGCTTCTGCAATCCCCCAAAGCGTATCACCACTCTGAATAACAACCTTCTCGTGTTGCGTAGCTTTGGCTACTGCTTGTGCGGAAGTGATCGGTGTTGACACTGTTACTGAGCCTTCACCAGCATAGGCTTGTACGATCGCACCGAATGAAAACACAGTTCCAAGAATTACTGCTATCACTAAGAAACGAAGTAGTAGCTTCGCATATACCTGTTTAATCGTCATCCTTTTGGATGCATGAGCAGTACCTTGAAGTGTTGTTCTTCCATTAGATTGTGAATAAGCCATATACATAAAATCATCCCCCAAACATTTGTTCTGTTTTTAGAATAACACGAACACATGTTTGAGTCAACCATTTCTCGAACTTATGTTTGTACGAACTCGGGTTCTATGTTATACTTTGGGTAATGATTACCAGTATTGGAGTGATATCTTATGAGTAAAATTTCGCAGCGTCAACTAGCAATCATGGAATTCATTAAGAGCGAAGTGAAAGATAAGGGGTATCCGCCTTCCGTTCGAGAAATCGGCGAAGCTGTTGGACTTGCCTCCAGTTCTACCGTACATGGCCATTTGGAACGTCTTGAGAAAAAAGGCATGATTCGTCGAGATCCTACCAAACCGCGTGCAATTGAAATTCTAGGGCTTGATGGCGCCGAATCTCAATTCGCAGTGTCCGTCGCTCGTGTTCCCCTTGTTGGTAAAGTAACAGCTGGTGTTCCTATTACAGCCACTGAGAATATCGAAGATTACTTCCCTCTTCCTACAAGTATGGTCGGTGACAACAACGTGTTCATGCTGAGCATTATGGGAGACAGTATGATTGAAGCTGGTATTCATAATGGTGACTATGTGATCGTTAAACAACAACAAACCGCGAATAACGGTGATATCGTTGTCGCGATGACGGAAGATGATGAAGCTACTGTTAAGCGTTTCTACAAGGAGAAGGATCATATCCGCCTTCAACCAGAGAACTCCGCTTTACAACCTATTCTTTTGAAGAATGTAACGATTCTTGGACGAGTAATTGGATTGTTCCGGGATATGTAAGTTCGGCAGATATCACAAAAAAAGCAAGGCTCTCCAAGTGAATTTCACTTAAGAGCCTTGCTTTTTACATTTAAAACGTCAATACCCAGTTCCCTGCACGGAAGATTGGTTCGATCGAACCATCAGCCAGTTCCCCATCGATTTCAAGCTCTGCAGAACCGATCATGAAGTCTACATGAATTAATGAGCTATTCCCTCCGCGATCCTTTAACTCTGCATTCGATAGCTTCGTACCATCCTTCAAGTTAATTGGGTAACAACTACCCAATGCCAAGTGGCATGAAGCATTCTCGTCAATGCCTGTGTTGTAGAAAATACGATTCAAATTGGAAATCGGCGAATCAAAAGGTACGAGTGCAACCTCACCTAAATAGCGTGCGCCTTCATCCATATCCAACAAACGTGCCAAGTGCTCATAACCCACCTCTGCTTGAAAGTCTACTACCTTTCCAGCTTCGAACGTAAAAGAGAACCGGTCCACTAAAGCCCCGTTGATATTTAATGGCATCGTACTTGCAACTGTACCATTAACACCAGTTCGGTTAGGAATGGTGAACACTTCTTCTGTCGGCATGTTGGCCACGTAACGCACACCGCGCGAGTTTTTATTATCCCCACCTAGCCAAATATGTCCTTCCGGTAGCTCGACGCGTAAATCCGTCCCTGTAGCCCGGTATCGCAATGCTTTATAACTTCTTTCATTCAACGAGCTATGTATAGCTTTCAACGTATCCAAATGTGACTGCCAAGCCTCAATAGGATTTTCTTCATAGACACGGTTAATTTTAAAAATAGCATCCCACATCGCAGGAACTCGCTGCTCCTCGGGCAGATCACCATACACAATAGAAGCCCAAGCCTCCGTAGGAGCTTTAATTAAACACCAACTGAACTCACCTGTTCGCACATATTGCTGATACTTGCTTCTTGCTGTTGAAGCGGCTTTCGATGCTCGAGAAATTAAACTGGCATCTATACCATCGTATAAATTCGGATTCGGTACTTTAATGTTCAATAAAGCCCCTCCGTTTTCAACAAAACGTTCGAGCATCGTCGTATACCACTCTGGATAGTAATCCATTGAATCCTCGGATGCATAGTCAAATTTATTACGAGTTACCACATCATCCTGCCAATGCACATGGACAAAATTTGCTCCAGCCTCGTAAGCTTTCTGCACGATTAATCTTGTTAAATCCAATGTCTCAATGGGTGCTTCCACCAACAAATCCTGACCTTTATTTAAGTTAACACCGATTCGAATGACTAACTCTGCATACTTCTCTAAATGACGATTTAAATTATCCATTGTTCAATTACACTCCTTCGCATTAAAAAGCCCATCAGTACATGCTATGCGAGTCTGAAGGGCGATACGTATCTAACTGTCCCTCTAATCATACAATACCCGATTAGTGATTAGCAATGAATGGAGCACAGGAGTCTGCGTTGAGCTAATCTACTACTCAAGAGGTGTTATCGAGGGATGTTGGTCAAATTTTGGGAATGAGTTTTCCCCTATCGGGCTTTGGTAGCTCGGATTTTGGTGATGGGCTTGGAAGGTAAGCTAGTTGATAAGTTTTTGAGTTGCCGGTGGGCTGAGTTGCTGAAAGGTAAGTTGATAAATGGTGTATTTGGGGGCTAGAAACTAATGAGAAACTTGAATTAACTGGAAAATACACAGGTATTTGGACTGACTTTCTTCAAAAACTCTACTTAGATGGAAAAAATGTAGTTATTTTCGCCATTACCGATCAAATCGTGTGAAATGGTTAAAATTAACTGTATGAAAACCCCCGACGCTCAGCGTCGAGGGTTTCAATGATCCTAGTAGAGGGATAGATATTGATCTCTTTCCCATTGGTGAACTTGTGTGCGGTACATATCCCACTCAATTTCTTTTAACTCATAGAAATGCGCTAGCGCATGCTCACCAAGTGTGTCGCAAACAACATCGTCACGAAGCAACTCGTCTAACGCTTGTTTCAAGTTAAGAGGCAAGCTAGGAATGCCTTCTGCTTCACGCTCTTCTTCCGTCATCACATAGATGTTGCGATCTGTTGGCGGAGGAAGTTGCATTTTGTTCTTAATGCCATCCAAACCAGCTGCAAGCATAACAGCAAGTGCCAGGTAAGGATTTGCCGCTGGATCCGGGTTACGAACTTCAACACGTGTACTAAGTCCACGGGAAGCAGGAATCCGAATCATTGGGCTACGGTTACTAGCAGACCAAGCTACATAACAAGGGGCTTCATAACCAGGAACTAGACGTTTGTATGAGTTAACTGTTGGGTTCGTAATTGCTGCGAAAGAACGCGCATGACGGAGAACACCAGCCATATATTGTCTTGCAACTGTGCTCAAGCCTAATTTGTCGCTTTCCTCGTAGAAGACATTCGTTTCGCCTTTGAACAAGGATTGGTGACAGTGCATACCAGAGCCATTCATTCCGAACAACGGTTTCGGCATAAATGTTGCATGCAAACCATGCTGTCTAGCTACTGTTTTAACAACAAGTTTGAACGTTTGAATTTGGTCAGCGGCTTTAATCGCATCCGCATATTTAAAATCGATTTCGTGCTGACCTGGCGCTACTTCATGGTGGGACGCTTCAATTTCGAAGCCCATTTCTTCGAGCGTTAACACAATATCACGACGACAGTTTTCCCCAAGATCCATCGGAGCCAAATCGAAGTAACCACCTTGGTCATTCAATTCAGTTGTCGGGTTGCCTTTGTCATCCGTTTTGAACAAGAAGAATTCTGGCTCAGGTCCAACGTTCATTGCTGTGTAACCCATTTCTTCTGCTTGTTTCAAGGCATTTTTCAAAATAGCGCGCGGATCCCCAGCGAATGGCGTTCCGTCAGGCATATAGATATCGCAGATCAATCGAGCGACTTTGCTTTCTGTAACCCATGGGAAAATAACCCATGTATCCAAATCAGGATATAGGTACATATCTGATTCTTCAATACGTACATACCCTTCGATAGAAGATCCATCGAACATCATTTTATTATCAAGCGCTTTCTCAAGTTGGCTTAAAGGAATTTCAACGTTTTTAATGCTTCCCATCAAGTCTGTGAATTGCAATCGGATAAAGCGAACGTTTTCAGCTTTGGCAATACGAAGAATATCATCTTTAGTATAGTTATTATTATAGGTCACGTGTGCATTCTCCTCTCAAATGTTACGGGATTTAAGCATTCGAATTTACTTGTAAAATCGGGACAACTGACCTTGAATCAATGAAACCTGATCCGGGCGCTTCCCTCCGCCAATCAATTGTTGCTTCAGCATTTTGTGCAATTGAGAGTCGGTTAATTCTTTCCGTTTCACTTCCGTGTGCTCGTTTAGAATCGTTGCATCTTCAGAGTCCTTATCCACAGGAATTAGAACTTGTTTGATACCCGCAATGTTGACACCTTTTTCAATCAAATCTTTAATCTCAAGAAGACGTTCTACGTCATTAAACGAATAGAGCCTTTGATTACCAGCTGTTCGAGCTGGGATGATTAATTCGTGTTGTTCATAGTAACGAATTTGTCGTGCTGTTAAATCTGTCAGCTTCATGACGATCCCTATGGGGAATAACGCCATATTCCTACGTATTTCATCACTCATACTAATCACTCCTGGTCAGTAAGTACCTCATTCTCATTGTACCTTTCTCACAAAAACGTGTCAAGGAGTGTTAGGTTTGTTTACAGTTTAATTTTTCACAGCAATCCCTTATCTTCCATATGTTGGAGGGCCGTTAGTACACCTAACTTACAATGTGAGTAGGTCAAACCGCCTTGCATATAAGCGATAAAAGGTTCACGTATTGGCGCGTCTGCGGATAGTTCTAAGCTGCCTCCTTGAATGAACGTTCCTGCAGCCATGATAACAGGATGCTCATACCCAGGCATGTCCCAAGGCTCGGGAACGACATGTGAATCGACAGCAGACGCCTTCTGGATGCCCTGCACGAAGGTGATCAAATGTTCCGCCGACGTGAAGCGGATCGCTTGTATCAAGTCCGTTCGCGGCGCATCCCAGCGCGGGGAGCTGACGAAACCGAGGTCTTCGAATATCGCTGCCGCGAAGACCGAGCCCTTGACCGCTTGCCCCACCAAATGCGGGGCAAGGAATAGCCCTTGAAACATCGCTCGCGTCGCGCCGAGCATGGCACCGACCTCGCCCCCGATACCGGGGGCGGTTAATCTGTACGCGGCGAGCTCCACGAGGTCGCGCCGCCCGGCGATATAGCCACCCGAAGGGGCGATGCCGCCGCCGGGGTTCTTGATCAACGAGCCGGCCATCAGATCGACGCCTACCTGCGTCGGCTCCTGCGGCTCTGTGAATTCGCCATAGCAATTGTCCACGAAGACAATCAGCTCTGGGTTGATCTCTTTGACAAATCGGACCATTTCGCCGATTTGTTCGACGGTGAACGACGGGCGCCATGAGTAGCCGCGTGAACGCTGGATGCCGATCACCTTCGTGTTCGGCTGAATGGCTGCTGCGATCGCCTGCCAGTCTGGCGATCCATCCTCTAAAAGCGCGACTTCATCGTAACCGATGCCGAAGTCTTGCAATGAGCCTGTGCCGTCGCCAGGCTTACCAATGACTTTGTGCAACGTATCATAGGGTTTACCTGTGATGTAAAGTAGATGTTCGCCAGGACGCAAAACACCGAACAACGCGGTACCAATGGTGTGTGTCCCCGAAACAAAATGCGGGCGAACAAGCGCTGCTTCTGCTCCCATTGCATCCGCATAGACAAGGTCTAGCACTTCTCTGCCTCGATCATTGTAACCATAACCTGTCGAGGAAGCAAAATGATAATCGCTAACTTTATGTTCCTGAAAGGCGCGAATCACCTTCCATTGATTAAGATCGATGGTTTTCTCGATTTGGCGAAATGCGCTCTCTACACGCTGCTCCGCCCTTGCCATTCTATCCATTACTTTTTCACCGAAATGCATCTTAGTTGCTCTCTCCCTCGTTCTCGTCCTGCCCTGGCATGGCTGTCGATTGATCATAATCAACAAGCAAATAAGCTTGTTTCACATAATCATCTTTGTTTACCCTTACCTTGAAAACCATGTCTTCCCCATCCACATCTGTCTCCAGCACCTCACCAATGCGGTACATAAGCGCGATGATATCCCCTTTATTGGCAGGAATGCGGAACTCTTTACTATCTCCCATGAGCTTATTCTCAATTGTGATGCGAAGACGTTCCAAATCTTCCGGCGTATAAGCACTCATTTTCATGAATTCGCCTTCCGTTGAAAGCAACTCCAGATCAGCCGTAGGACAAAGATCAATTTTATTAAAAATAGTGATCTGTTCTTTCTGATGAGCGCCAAGCTCCTCTAAAACTTCTTGCACAATGCGCATCTGCTCGTTACGCATATCCGTGGAGCTATCTACAACATGCAGAATCAAATCTGCTTCATTCGCCTCTTCTAATGTGGCGCGGAACGAAGCGACGAGATCATGAGGTAAATTTTGAATGAATCCAACGGTATCTGTGAGGACGATTTCCTTGCCGCTTGGCAATACCATTGTCCGTGAAGTCGGATCTAATGTGGCGAATAGCTGATTCTCAATATAGACATCTGCTTGTGTTAATTGTTTCAACAATGTAGACTTTCCTGCGTTCGTATACCCCACTAAGGCAACTTGGAAAACACCACTTTTCTTGCGACGTTCCCGATGCAGCGTGCGGTGTCGAACAACTTCTTCCAGCTGCGCTTTCAACTCGTCAATTCGCCCGCGGATATGCCGACGATCTGTTTCCAGCTTCGATTCCCCTGGTCCTCTTGTCCCAATACCGCCGCCTAGACGCGACAAGTTTTTCCCTTGACCTGACAGTCTAGGTAAGAGATAGCTAAGCTGCGCCAATTCAACCTGAATAATCCCTTCGCGCGTTTTGGCACGCTGGGCGAATATGTCTAGAATCAGTTGCGTGCGATCAATAATTTTCACATCAAGTGCTGCTTCTAGATTACGAACCTGCGCACCGGAAAGCTCTTGATCGAAGATCGCGGTATTCCCGCCTAGCTCTTCCAACATCAGCTTTAGCTCTTCAACCTTACCTTTACCAATAAACCACTTGGTATCCTTGGTTTCTTTGTTCTGTGTCATCGTTTCCAAGACCTGCACACCCGCTGTCTCGGCCAGTTTCACAAGCTCTTGCAACGAATATTCTGCCAGTAGTTCATTCTTCTTCTGCTTCTGTGTTACCAAACTGACGAGCACCGCTCTGTCATCAATTTCTTTCTCAACCATATGTGAAGTTGTTTTCATAGACGTCTCCTTTAACTTCCTGCAGATTAACTTGTAAGGACTGAATTAAGGCCTATATGGCCTATTCCTTCATCATTGTGGAGGAAATGATTAGGAAAGTCAATTTGATGCACAGGAAAATTCGATTATAACAGTCTTGCTAACAAAAAACAGGGAAGTGCCACAAGTAGATCGCTCTACTCGCGCAACAACCCTGCATCATGAAGCTTATTTTACTCAAATAATGCCTGCCCTAGATACGATCCTTTGGTTAGAACCCCAGGCAAAACTGCAAAATAACCGCCGCCTGTAGTATCCGTATAAGCCAGCATTTGATCCGGCATTTTGGGATTGGTCAATCGTTGCTGAATGGATTCAAACTGGGTTTGGATATTTCGATTGAAACAAACAAATAGAAGTCCTGCATTGATGCGACCAACACTATCTAAATTTTCCATGAAATTATAACCGCGCCGCAGGATGCGTTCCCGCTCTGACTTCTCCCCAGTACGCGGATTGGATAAACGTATGTGCGAGTCTAAAGGCGTTACTTTGCCTTCGGTGTCAGAAGCAAACTGTGGTGTATCGAATTCAGCATTACCATCCATAGGTGCTCCGGAAACCTTCTGGCGGCCAATGATCTCTTCTTGATCTGAGTACGTTTGTTGATCCCACGTTTCAATCCGCATATGGATGCGGCGAACGACCATATAGGTTCCGCCAACTAACCATGGAGCCCCATCTCCAGCATCAATCCAAACGTTATTTTTCATAAAAGAATCATCCTGTACGGAAGGGTTTGCCGTACCATCTTTAAATCCGAATAAATTCCGTTTCGTCCCTTGTGATTTCACCCCAAGTTGACCGGTTTGCTGCCAACGCAGGTGGGCAATGCCTCTAGCCGCTTTGGATAAGTTGCGAATCGCGTGGAAACAAATCATCGGATCATCGGAACATGCTTGCACGACAATGTCTCCATGCGTCAATTGCTCTTGCAAGGAATCTTTATGGAAGATTGGCATCTCGGTCAGTCCTGATGGTTTGCGGGAGCGAAGACCGAATCGATCAACGCCTTCCTTCTCAAATAGAGATGCTCCTACCGCAAAGGTAAGCGTTAATTTCCCCGTATCAAGACCAAGCTGTTCGCCTGTATCCGTTGGAGGAAATGCCGCATCCTGTGGCTCAACCGCAAGGGGACTTCCTGACATAAGGGTTGCTGCCATTTCTGTCCACTGCTTCATAAGTGCTTTAAGTTCCAACACATCGCTTGTCGTTATATCGAAAGCCGCTACATTAGCAAAGTTCTGTTGAGGTGTGACTACGCCTGTTTGATGTGTACCATAGAAATCGTGTGTCTCATTGGTTACGGTAGCGGCGGCTTTATTCGTTGGATGTGCGGCTTGCACCTTCCCCAGCAAATCTCCCAAAACAACGCCCGCCGCTCCTGCAGCGGTCATTCCTAAGAAGGCTCGACGATTCATTTTGTCTGACATACCGCTTAACCTCTTTCCATTATTTGCTTAGCGTTCCTGGCATTTTCACAAGCGGTTCAGCCAATGCTTCTAGCTTATTTTTCAAATCAACTTGTTTGGATTGCTCTACTTTACTGAAATCCGTCCATGTTGGTCCAACAGGCGAAAGTGTGTTCATCGTTTCAATAACAGTTGCTAAACTTTTGCTAATTTTATCATCCAACGCCGCATCTTTCTTCTTCAATTCCACTTTCACAAGATCATAGATCGCTTGGGCACCTTCTACATTTGCTCGGATAACCGGCACTGTAGCACCACTCCAACGCTCTTCTTCACCTGTAATCTTGCTAGATTGGGCTTCTTCCATCAATTCCCCTACACCTGCGATAAAATCCGTTGGTGAAATCGTTGTTGCTGCAATCGCTTGTTGCATTTTCTTGCCATCTTCAAGCAAACGCGCTGCAAATGGCTCGGCATCCTTGAGGTTTTTCTTCACAAACAATAAGTATTCGATTCGGTGATAACCAGTAAAAGCAGGATCCTTCTCACTTTTGAAATCATCTACGCGAGCATCCATCACGCCATCCAGTTCGGCGAACGTTTCGATGATTGGTTCGATTCTCTCATACGGCATACGAGCTAGTCCATATGCTTCTGTCGCTTTCTTCATATCACCACTCTTAATAGCTGTGTTCAATTGATCGAGCAAAGTCACCAGTTGGTTACCCTGGTCTTGTACATATTTATTATAAGCTTTGGCTGCATCCTTCAGCGCTGCAGATGCTTCAATGACATCTTTGTTAACAGCACCTTTATTGTTCTCAAATGAAGTTGTCAGCTCTGTCAACGCTGCTTTGAGATTCGTATTCAAAGCCTTTAAAGTAGGATAGTCTAACTTCTCTTCCTTCAATCCCGCTTCAAGCGGTGTCAGAAACTTCTCAACTTTAAAATACAATTCAGGGAATTTGGGTTTAACTTCATCCTCGAAGCTCGCCCATTGATCTTCTAGTTGATCAGCAAGTTTCTTGGCATCTTTCACTTTTGCAGCCTCTATTTGAACTTTTAAGTTATCGACACTTGTCACTAAAGTCGTCGAACCATCTTTAAATGGTACCTTTGCAACCTCGGTTGGTTCTGATTTGCCACAACCTGCAAGGACAAGCGTTGTTGCTGCTGCTAACATCATAACTTGATAACTTTTTTTCATGGGAAATACCCTCCACTTTTCTTTAAATTAGGATTTATTCTGAATAGTCGTATTTCGATTAGCTATGGTTTGATGACGATCTCTGACCACAGCAAAAAGTGCCAGAAGCAATAAAATGAACTGTGGGATTGCGCTCTCTAAGGTAGGATATAGAGCAACAGCATCCCAGCTAGGCAGCCAATCGGCTGTTGTTGCCGGCAGATAACCCGCTAATTGAAGGCCATGGACGCCCATTCCGGCAAATTTGAAGCATAAGTAGAAAACAAAAACACTTGAAATTAAGAAAAAAGGTCGCATAGGAATGCGTAATCCTATTTTCAAAATGAGAAATGCAATAATAAGGAGCATGCCTACACCAATACCAATCCCGCCAAGCAATGAAGCGAGAGAAATCGATGATGCCATTCCGATCATGAATAAGACCGTCTCTGTTCCTTCACGGAACACAGCTAGGAAGGCAAGTATGCTTAGCGAGGTCAAACTGCCAGTTGCCAACGCCTTTACACTTTGATTACGAATATAGGTTTGCCAATTGGAAATACTTGATTTGCTATGCAGCCAATAGCTCATATACAGAAGCATCAGTGCAGCAAAAACTCCCGTACAGCCCGCAATTAGAAAGTTGTTATTTCCAAAGGCACTCGCCGAGAACAACTGCTGAACCACAATGCCTAGCCCCAGACTGACAGCTAGACCACCGTAAACACCGAACCAAATCCATCTTTTCTTGTCGCCATGACCCGATTTGTTAAGAAATCCGAGCAATGCAATAATGACGAGTAAGGCCTCGAGACCTTCCCGCAAAATAATTGTCGTCGCATCAAGCATCGTATAGCTTGTCTTTGCAGCTAATGGCTGTAGATCTGCATGCATGCGTGCAATCGTCACAGCGGCATCTTCCATTTGAGGCGGATTAGCTGAAAGCTGAGCGTAAGCTGTCACCATATCCCGCTCCATAGAGGTATACACTGCTTGTGACTGTGTTAATACGATTCCTTCAATAAGCAACCAGGAATTACGTAGGGTTTGAATACTATCGGAAGCTCCTTCCGAATCGTTCTGCTTCACTTGATCGGTTGCTTTCTCCAATAACGTAACTAGTGACGCAACAGTCACGTTACTGTCACTCTGTGCTGATGCACCGAACGCGGTGAGATTACCTTCTACGAAATACGTATTCAACGTATGTAAATCCTTTAACTTAGCCGCAAGCTTCCCAGCATCAACTGGCTGCTTCATCGTTTGCAGTGAAGCTTCGCCCATGGCTCCTTCAATTTTCTGATACGCAGCTAAGGATTGTTCCTTAATGCCATCTTCATAACTCAGCCAATTGATTTGAAAAGCTTCGAACAATTTCGTCGCTTGTTCGATATTGCCGCTTTCTGCCGCTTGAATGGCGCTAACGATGCCAGCATCTTCTTTGGCCAGATCATCCTGAGGCTTGGCACTAACGATCATAGGCACAGAAAGCATCAATAGCAGTGCTATCCAGCTGGTTACAAGAACTTTCCGCAATCCTGTCAACTCCTTCGGCGTGGTAACATGTCACCTTCCCACACTCATTTATAAATAATACTGATAATCATTATCACCGTAATAATTACTCTGTTTATTTTACTCCAATCCGCTTATCTGTCAATTGCTTTCTATATGAAAAAAGCTAATTAACTTAAATAAGTTAATTAGCTCTATGTGCTGTTATTTAAATTTCACATCTTCTGGTCGAATCGACATCAGCTCAAGTTTGGAAGGAGCATTCACATATTGACTTAACAATCGTACAGCTTGATGCCGCATCGCTTTCTCCAAAATATTCCTAACGTACCTCGCATTGCTGAATGAACGCCAAGTCATCGCTTTCTCTTCGGCTAGATGTTGTTTTAGCTTCGCAAGGGTTTGTGGCAGCAAGACATATTCCCGATCCTTCGCCATAAGCTCAGTAATTTGTATCAATTGATCGATGGCATAATCCTCAAAATCAATCTGAATGGGAAAGCGTGAAGGAAGTCCAGGATTGGTGGCTAGGAATTGCTCCATCTCTTCACTATATCCCGCTAGAATGAGAATGAAATCATTTTTCTTATCTTCCATTCCTTTAACCAGTGCATCGATCGATTCTTTACCAAAGTCCTTCTCACCGCCACGTGCCAAGCTATATGCTTCATCAATAAATAGGACGCCGCCCATCGCTTTTTTCATGAGTTCACGCGTTTTTAGTGCAGTATGTCCAATGTATTCACCTACGAGGTCTGCACGCTCCACTTCAATGAAATGCCCTTTACTGAGTACGCCCATCGCATGAAACATACGTCCTAACAATCGTGCTACTGTCGTCTTCCCTGTTCCAGGGCTTCCCTTGAAAATCATATGGTACACATGAGCATTACTCATAAGACCAGCTTCAACTCGAAATTGCGAGATCTGCAGCAGCGCGTAAATTTCATGCACCAACTCTTTGACATTCTCTAATCCAATCAGCCCATTGAGTTCTTTGAACACATCCGATAGCGGACCCTCCATCGGTGTCCTTTTGCCAGAGATCATCGGCTCGGCGTCGGCAAGGGGTGAAGCGCCTGACTGCCCGCCTGCTCCCTCAACAGTTCGCCGCTGACTGCCAGGTTCCGGCTGCCTTAAAACGATGTTGATTTGTCTGGATGGCAAGCTTCTACCACTCATGAGGATCACCTCGTTTACATGATGGTTAATTAGTACGTATCCACCATCCTACGCTTGTAAACCCTATTTTAGACCGTGGCCCCTGCTCGAAATCAATCGACATTGCATTTTTACTTCCATCGCATTTAAGTTAGCATAAGCAAAGCCACGAAAGTCTCCTTCTCCAATGCACCAAAGTAGCGCTTCAATTCCTCTTCCGCCAATCGTTCACGAACCGCACTTTCCTCATATCGGACGCCAATCAGCTTGTTTTCAAGCTCGGCAACATCATGGGCACCGAAGAAATCACCAAATATTTTGACATGCTGTACATGACCTTCCTCGATGTTTAATCGAATATCTACCCTGCCAACGCCTTCGATTCTTTTGGCATGCTGAATGGTGCTTTTAGGTGATTTCCCATAATTCCAATCCCAGTTCTGATATCGTTCTTCTGATATGTGATGAATCTGAGTCCAATCTTCCTCTGTTAATTGATATGTAGGTACATTCGCTTCCTCAGTTCCGAAAATGGAAAGGAGCAATTTCGTCCGAAAAGCTGCCATTGTCATCGGTTCTTCCAGAAATTCTACAATGTTCGCCACTCGGCTTCGAATTGATTTAATCCCTTTGGATTGAATTTTATCAGGATCAACACGCAGAGCCGAAACGACGTTTTCGATCTCAGAATCGAATAACAGCGTCCCGTGACTGAACATTCTTCCCTTCGTTGCAAATTGAGCATTGCCTGAAATTTTGCGTTCACCTACTTGAATATCATTGCGACCTGTTAGTTCAGCTCCTATACCAAGTGACCGCAATGCCTCAACGACTGGCGCCGTAAACTTCTGAAAATTATGAAACGAATTCCCGTCATCTTGAGTAATGAAGCTGAAATTCAAATTCCCCAAATCATGGTATACCGCACCTCCGCCAGACAATCGGCGTACCACATGCAGCTTGTTTTCTTTCACATATTCAGGATTAATTTCTTCTAATGTATTCTGGTTCTTGCCAATGATGATGGACGGTTCGTTGATATAAAAAAGCAAATAACTCTCCCCCGCCGGGAGCTTACGCAAGGCGAATTCTTCGATGGCTAAATTGATTCTCGGATCTGTGATACCTTCATTATCGATAAAAAGCATAGGTAATCTCCTTCTATTTCAGTAAATTTGTCGTCAGGGTACGGTTTAAGGTGTGCATCCCAAGGGATGCATAGAAAAGTAATGCACGTTCATTAAATTCCCAAACATTCAGCTCGAGTGATTCGGCTTCACGGGTTCGCGCCCAATCAACAGATGCCTGGTAGAGTCGGCTGCCTATCCCTTGACGCTGATAAGCAGCGGCAACGGCAAGTTCATTTAAATAGGCATACTTGTGTGATACCAATGCTTCATAGTTTGGACTTTGCTTCATCTCCAACATAGCGACACCCACTACGTGCGGTCCAATCTCTGCAACAATGATTTCTTTGTCCATCCGATCCGAGAAACTTCGATACCAGCCCATTGCCACAACATGATCGAGTTTGGCAAAACGGTCTGGCAATGCCTCAGCATGCTCTTCCTGGCCTTCACGAATAATCGCATTCACAGCATCATAGTCTTCCCCTGTTGCCGTTCGAAGTCGCAATTCCATCAAAGTCGTCCTCCTTTAACATGGATGGGTACAATATTCATATTATAATTGAATTTTTATACATTAAAATGTATATTTATGTAATACGATGATGAGGATGGAGGTTCATTTCATGAGTACAGAATACGATTATTTCGAATTTCTCGATCGCACTGCTGCAAATACGTGGCCTGCTGAAAGTAACACGATGCTTGATCAATGGCGCATTCGAGCGTCTAACGGGATAACGAAGCGAGCAAACAGCGTATTTGCTATAGGGCCTTACCCGCGTGATGACAATTGGCTGAACTATGTTGAACAATTTTACCATAGTCATGGGTTACCTGCCATTTTTCATATTAGTTCTGCCTCACCTGATCAATTAGACAGCTTGCTGCAAAACCAGGGCTACGAGTTAGACACTCCATGTTATCTGATGACGGCGAATTGCCAACAAGTAGCTGCTCACGCTGAAGAACGTCTACTTAAACAATACCCTTCAGCGCGAACACTCGAATTGGATATTTCACAAACTGTAACGGCTGAATGGCTGGATGCCTTCCTCCTCTTAGAGAAATACCCGGAGGAGCGCCGTAGCTTCTATCAAGGATTAAGTGATCGAATGCCGGAACCGAAAGCCTTCATCACATTGAAGGACCAAGGTCAGATTGTCGCACTTGGCACAGCAATTGTAGAAGGATCATGGGCTGGTTTCGTCAATGTAATCGTACATGAAGAACACCGCGGCAGGGGATTTGGCTATGCCCTTCTTCATGCAATGACGAATTGGAGCATCTCCCATGGGGCAACTGAACAGTATTTGCAAGTGATCGCGGGCAATGTACCCGCTGTTACGTTATACGAGAAGCTAGGGTACCAAGTGACATATGGCTATCATTACCGAGTGAAGTATGATTTGGCGGCTCTTGTATCATCCTAACTAAGAATTTCTTAGGATGAAAGGAGCCCATGACATTACATGACTGCCACTAAAGAAAAACCAGCTTTTCCGCCGCAGCATCAAAATCATCAACCTGGCATTGAAGCAGAAATGAAGCCACTTCCCGAATTTGAGAATAAGAGCTATAAACCCGCTGGCAAATTGAAGGATAAAGTTGCCATCATTACTGGCGGTGACAGCGGCATCGGACGGGCAATTGCTGTAGCTTACGCCAAAGAAGGTGCCGATGTCATAATCGTCTACCTTAATGAGCACAAGGACGCAGAAGAAACTCAGCGACATGTGGAAGAGGCGGGGCGCAAATGCCTGCACATCCCAGGCGACATCGGCAATGAGCATTTCTGTAAGCAAGTGGTTGACCAAGTCATTCAAGAGTTCGGCAAGCTGGACATTCTAGTTAATAATGCCGCAGAGCAGCATCCACAGCAAAGTATAAAGGATATTACATCAGCGCAGCTTGAACGCACATTCCGCACGAATATTTTCTCCTATTTTTATATGACGCAAGCTGCTCTTCCACATCTTAAAAAGGGTAGTGCGATTATTAACACCGCTTCAATCACGGCTTATCATGGTCACGAACAATTAATTGATTACTCATCTACAAAAGGTGCAATTGTTACCTTCACCCGCTCCCTCTCTTTACAATTGAACACCAAAGGTATTCGAGTGAATGGCGTTGCTCCAGGTCCCATCTGGACACCGTTAATACCCTCTACATTTACAGCACAGGAAGTGGAGGTCTTCGGTTCTACGACACCGATGCAACGTGCAGGACAGCCTAGTGAATTAGCACCCAGCTATGTGTTTCTAGCAAGTGAAGATGCTTCCTACATGGCAGGACAAATTCTACATGTCAATGGTGGTACCATCGTCAATGGATAAGAAAAAGCATGACAGGCAGCGGCACTCCCGCTACCTATCATGCTTTCTTCATTTCAACCCGAGTTTCAATTGAAGTTTGGTCAAATACCAATTTGAGTATGCTAGCGTTTCTCTTGTATCATGATATGGCATGAAAAGCACCTCAGACTTCGCCCCAGACACCAGCGGATCCTTGAAACCAATCGTTTGTGCAATATCGAGCGAACGCGAGCTATGAAACTTGTGTGTGATGATAATTGAGCTAACAAGCGACTTCTCGTCCATAATTTGTTTACTGAATAGTAAGTTCTCATATGTACTTGTTGACTTGGGTTCAAGAAGTATGCTTGACTTCGGCAAGCCATTCTTCACTAAGTAGTCCCTCATGCCCTCTGCTTCTGTCAGCTTAGAACCATTATGATCCAAGCCACCGGATACAATCAGTTGTTTGAATAGCCCCTGCTTGTACAACTCCACAGCCAAGTCCAGCCGCTCTTGCAACCCAGGACTTGGGATATCATTGCGCAGCGATGCCCCTAGTACAATCCCAACATCGACTTGCTTAGGCAAACTCGGTTGATTCGGTCCTAACTGTATTTTCCATTGGATAAACACGACCCAGCTTACCAACAATGCAAAGGAGATGAGTATGAATTGAAATGTTCTTACAAATAATCGATACAGCCTAGATGGCTTTTTTCCTTTGGACACGCCGGCCTTCTTCTTCATTGGTGCAGGTTCGATGGCGCGTTGTTTTTTGGTCATGCTAGGCTTAGCCGGCATCCTTCCTACTCCTTATCCAGAAATGTACTTACCTGCCGAAATAAGGCCGGGGCATCCTCGCTCAAACAGATTAAATGATCCGATTTGGCGTGCCAGTGAAGCTCTCGGTTTCCTCTGAGCTTGCTATAAATATACCGCGCACTCTGCGGATGAATCACTTGATCTCGCTCCGCTTGCGCGATCAGGGTTGGCTTATTCACTTGACTGAGCTCCGGTTTCAGATGTCGGACAAGTCTCGTAAATTGCCAGGTTGCCACGAGTGGTGTTGATTTCCCCTTAATCAAACTAATTTTGCGTTGATACTTCCATTCCTCACGAAGGACATTCAAGAGCCGGCCTGGGCTGACGTATATGACCGCGGTGTTTAATAGTATAAGTCTTCGCACAGGATAACGAACTGACAAGTAGGCTGCCAATAAGCCCCCCATCGAGAATCCTACCATATCGAATGAACCATATGTTTCCGTCATTTTGGCCGCGTGCATTTCAGCTGCCCCCACCCAATCTTCCCAACGTGAAGCGTGAAGCTGATGACGGCTTTCTCCATTCCAAGGTAGGATTGGCACCTCACATAGCTGACCACGCTCTCGTAAATGCCGAGCTAACGGCTCAACCTCATAAGGTCCACCTGTAAATCCATGGAACAATAGGCACGGTTGTTTCATGAGATCCACTCCTATCTTTTTATGAAAAGTGCTATTCAAGTTAGTTTATTTTTCTTTGATTACAATGGTGTTAATGGTTACCTTTTCTTTTGGCTTACTTGGGGTAGATTCTCCACCCATTTCTACTGGTGTTTCGGCGATTTTCGTAATTGTGGCCATACTGTCCGGTGTGACTTTTCCGAAGATCGAATAATTCGGCGTACTGTTCAAATTAGCGCAATCCGCACCTGAGCAAATAAAGAATTGGCTGCCATTCGTATTCGCTCCTGAATTAGCCATCGCTACCGTACCTGGTTCATACTTATGTGTTGTTTTCAGTTCATCAGCAAATTTATAACCTGGACCCCCTCTGCCTGTTCCTTGCGGATCTCCCGTTTGAATCATGAAGGATTTGATAATTCGGTGAAATGTCACGTTGTTATAGAACCCCTCTTTGGATAAAAAGACAAAGTTGTTCACCGTTTTCGGTGCCTCTTTAGCGTACAAGTCGATTGTGAATGTTCCTTTGGACGTTGTTACTTCAGCCTGATATGTTTTGTTCGTGTCAATGATCATATCCGGTGCTTGGCTCCATTGTTTCGCCCCTGAGGTCGATGTCGATGCCGCAGGAGTTGCCGCAGGTTTATTCCCGCACGCGGAGGCGATAAGAGTTAAGGTAAGTAAAGAAGCAGTCAGAAGCATTTTGGACTTCATGGATTTGGTGGCAAGGTTCATTGAATGTTCCTCCAGTTTGATTTTGTTTTGGTGATGGCATGTGCCGATTATTGGTTAACGCCCTTTTCGGGCGTTACAGTTCGTCCGTTACTGCTTGCTGGTGCTGTAAGTCCCTTTTTGGGCCTTACAGCGCTCAATCAGCTGCTTCCCAGCGAGATAACGCCCTTGTAACGCCCTTTTCGGGCGTTACAGCTCGTCCGCTTCGGCTGGCTGCTGCTGTAAGGCCCTTTTTGGGCCTTACTGCACTCAATCAGCTGCTTTCCAGCGAGATAACGCCCCTGTAAAGACCTTTTCGGGCGTTAAAGCTCGTCCGCTTCGGCTGGCTGGTGCTGTAAGGCCCTTTTTGGGCCTTACAGCGCTCGATCAGCTGCATTCCAGCAAGATAACGCCCCTGTAAAGACCTTTTCGGGCGTTACCGTCCTTCTACTTCAGCACGCTGTAGCTGTAAGCCCCCTTTTCGGCCTTATTATACTCTTTAGCAGCTACGCGCCAACCTTCGGTTTCTCCTCATTCGGCACATTTACCGGTGATGGAGATGGTGTTGGACTTGGCTTAGGACTTGATGAAGGGCTAGGCGTTGGTGATTGGGTTGGCGTTGGTGTTGGACTTGTTCCTGTGTCTGTACCCGTGCCTGGTTTAGTCGATGCCCCTGGTGATGACGTAGGAACAGGTTTTCCACTAGGTGAAGGGGACGGACTAGGACTATTCCCTCCACTACCTGGCGATGGTGACGGCGAAACCGATGGAGATGGCGATGGACTTCCACCATTCGGCAGCGAATCATCCTTCGGTATAACGACTGTAGCAACATTTGATTTGGCACCTGGCGTATTCGAGTCCGTCGATAGTGGTACTACGTAGTATTGATACGTTTCTGAGCTATTTATCGTTGTATCCTCGACTTGCACTTTCGGTGTTTGAATAATCATTTGTGCTTCAGGCTCTGTCGAGCCCTTGCGATACAATTCGTAACTAACTTTCTCTCCGAGAGAGGTCCATTCAATTTTAACACGTTTTGATTCTGGTACATAAGTAGCCGTAACATCCGAAATGCCGCTAGGTGGTTCTTTCAAATCGTTCACATTGGCAGGCTTAACAAAGTTTGTAATGGGCTTGCCTTCTAGCGCCTTTGACATGACTGTCTTGAAAATGTAAGCCGTGCTGCCGCTTCCCACTGTCACATAATGTTTGGAGTCGACTTTATCAAAACCTTCCCAAACAGCCGCTGTCCATTCAGGGGTATAGCCAACGAACCATACATCCCGATCGTACTGTTCGATTCCCTTAATATCAAGTCCTGTTGATCCCGTTTTCCCTGCAACCGGACGGTTGAACTTCGCTTTCACACCTGTACCCCCTGTCTCCACAACACCTTGCAGCAACAGGGTCATGTAGTAAGCTGTACTCGGCTGCATAACTTGCTTCTTCTCCGGCTTATAGGCCGCAATTTCTTTCCCTTGAGCATCGGTTATACGTAAAATTGCATGCGTTTTGTTCTGACTTCCTCCATTTGCAAAAGCTGTGTAAGCTGTAGCCATTTGCAATGGTGATACACCATCCGTAAGACCGCCTAGCGCAACGGCTAGATTCTGATCCTTCTGAGGATTCAGGGTGGTACCCAGCTTATTGGCAAAGGCAGTTCCCGTCCCCACACCTATTTTACTCAACAACCAGACAGGTGCTAAATTGTAGGATTTCTTAACCGCTTCAAACATCGTAACTTGCCCATGAGTTTGGCGATCATAGTTTTGTGGTGTATAAGAACCAAAAGACGTCTGCGTATCATCCAACAAAGAATACGGTGTATATTTCCCGCTATCTAAAGCAGGTGCATAGACGGCAATCGGTTTAAACGACGACCCTGGCTGTCTTTTGGAATACACACGACTAAAGCCTTTGGTTTTATAATCCCTTCCACCGATTAATCCCATAATACCGCCGGTTTTATTATCTAGAATAACCATGGAGCTCTGAATTTTCTGTCCATCAGCAGCATCCTTTTGGAAGAAACTCGGATCCGCATAGGTTTGCTCAATGGTTTTCTGCGCTGTGATGTTCATCGTTGTGTAAATCCGGTAGCCTTTGGTCAACAGCTCATCTTCTTCAATGCCGTACATATCTTCCGCTTCATTCACGACATAGTCCACGAACGATGCATACTCTTTCGTACCTGTGTTTCCTGTTGTTGGTGGCACATAATCGACAGCTGCGGCTTTGGCGCGCTCAGCCTCTGTAATGTAACCTTGATCTGTCATCAGCCTTAGTACAACTGCACGCCGTTCTTTCGATAAATCCGGATGGGTTAATGGCGAGTAGCGGGAAGGCGCTTTAGGTAACGCGGCAAGTGTCGCCATCTCCCACACTTCCAGATCGTTCAAATTCGATTTGCCAAAGTAAACCTTGGCTGCCGCTTTAATGCCATAAGCATTACTTCCGAAGAAAATGCGATTCAAATATTTCTCTAGAATCTCATCCTTCGTAAACCGCTCATCTAGCGCGAACGCAATCGACATTTCCGTACCTTTACGGAAAGCTGTCTTTTCCGAACTTAGGAATACATTTTTGGCAAGTTGCTGCGTAATGGTACTCCCGCCTTCAACTGCACTCATGTGGATGATATCCGTAACTAATGCACGACCGATTGCTCTTAAATCAACACCGGAGTGCTCTTTGAAGCGACGGTCCTCTGTAGCGATAAATGCTTGCTTCAGCCGCTCGGGAACGTCTTTGATATTGACGCTTTCCCGATTTTCACCCCGATAAATTTTCGAAATTTCCGTGGCTGGTTTATCTTTCCCATCCTTATCTTTACCTTCTTCTTGGGCATAAATAAGGGTCGACTCTGTCGTAGAAATAATTTTATCAATATTCGCATCCAAAATTTTGAAACCGCTCATGATGACAACAATATAGATCCCCGTTGCACAGATAACAGCGACAATCGCAGCAATAATCGAGCCCATAATGAGTTTGCGTGCATTGAATTTTTTCTTCTTAGGTCCCTTCTTCTTGCTCGGTGTGGACTCCCTTGGCTTGGTTTGCGGCGTGGATGGATTTCTAGTAGGTTTATCCATATTCACCAACTCCCTTACGTTTCATTTCTCTCTAGATTGATGATAGCACTGCAATAAACGAATATACCGACCCTTGCAGTCGAATATGTTTACCCATAATTGTCCTCTTCTTATCATATCCAAAAGAAAAATCTTCTGAATTTCAACAAAAGAACAACCTTTATACAAGGTTGCTCCCAAAAAGTTTCTATTCGGTTAGACGTTTCAGTCCATTAAAAAGTTGCAAAATTGAAGCGACATGGGGATTATTCCGTTGCTTCTGCAGCCGCCATTAACGAAACAGCACGTTGTGGTGTGAAGGTAGAGATCGCATGCTTGTACACCATTTGTTGACGGCCTTCGCTGTCAATAATGATGGTGAAGTTATCAAATGCACGAATAAGTCCTCTAATTTGAAAGCCATTCGTTAAATATACGGTTACGGGAATGCTTTCTTTACGCAGCTGATTTAGAAAATTGTCCTGAATATTAATGGATCGGTTCATCAGTATGTCCCCCTTAATGGAATGAAACTTTCGCCCAAACGGCGCTATTTTCTGTTGGTGATATGGGTTAATTATATTCTATTTTATGTACAAACTTTCCTGCTAGTATATCACTAATCATTTGGAAATGGGCAGAAAAATTTGCTGTATCTGTCACATCAACCCAATCAATGTCCTTCATATGCCGAAACCAAGACAATTGACGCTTCGCAAATCGACGTGTATCCCGCTTAAGCAGAATCACGGCATCTTCGAAACTAAGCTCATGCTCCAAATAACTAACAATCTCCTTGTAACCAAGAGCTTGCATCGAGATGGCAGACTTCGGGGTACCACCAGCGAGTAGCGCTTGTACCTCTTCGACCAAACCTTCCTGAATCATCGCATCGATGCGTTCTTCAATCCGCTGATAGAGCAGCGCACGGTCCATGGACAGTCCGATGATACATAGTTCGTAAGGAGATTCTTTTTTCTGGGAGGCCAAATGAGCGGTCATGGTTTCTCCAGATATATGGAAAATCTCAAGAGCTCGAATGACGCGCCTGCGGTCATTGGCATGCAGACGGTTGGCACTCGTTGGATCAATTTCACGCAACTTGTCATGAAGGGCTTCTTCTCCATGCGTATTTGCGAATTCTTCCTGCAATTGTCTGAACGCCTCGTCCATGCTGACATCCGTAAATTGATAATCATAACAAACCGATTCGATATATAATCCTGTGCCACCTACAATAAAGGGCAGCTTGCCACGCGAGTGGATGTCTTGAATTAAACCCTTTACTCGCTCTTGAAACTCTGCAGCAGAAAACGAATACGAAGGATCATGAATATCAATCAAATGATGCGGAACGATTTGCTGCTCCTCCTCGCTTGCTTTGGCGGTTCCGATGTCCATGCCACGATACACCTGCATCGAATCACCGGAAATAATTTCACAATTAAAGCGCTGTGCAATTTCCAAGCTAAGCTTAGTCTTGCCAACAGCAGTAGGACCAAGTAGCACGAGTAATTTCGGCTTGGAAGATGAGGCTAACACAATCGAATCACTCCATACGTTGTTTTCGTTGTTGAACGCAGCACATGCTCGAATCCGAGCCTAGCAAATTCAGCACTGTCTCGGTTTTCCTTGAGCACAATACTTTTGCGGGCAACGCGTCTTGCTTCAGCGATCGAAGCCAAGCTTACGGCTTCATCGTTCGCACGATGCCGAAGTGGGGATATCGCCTGCGATTCCTCAATCGGACTGCGAAACATGGGATCAAAATAGATCACATCCACACTCTGCGAGTCTAACTGCTGCAAATAAGGTAGGTGATGAGTATGCCTAACCTCAATGCGTCTCATCGCATCATTCAATTCCGGGATTTCTGATTGATACTGTGCCAATCCTTCGTGGATTAACATAGCCGGAATCTTTTCACTTTCTAGCGCTGTAACACGCCCTTCACTACCCACCACGTAAGAGAACACGATGGCATCGGACGCAAGTCCCGCTGTGCAGTCCATAACAGAATCGCCAGAGGCTGCTCCTGATGCCTCAATGAGTAAATCAATCTCCCCTCTCTGCATCCGTTTGACGCGAACGAGAGACATACTCGGGTGGAAAAAAGTTGCAGGGTGGTCTTCTTCATAGTACCTGATCTCTTCTCTAGTCACAAGCAGAACAGAACTATCCTTATAATTTCTCCTAAGAAGTTCCAAAGAATACTTCTTCCGGGGCACATTTCGGCCTCCATATAAAGCTGATAGGCGTGCGGCTTCCGCCGCCAATTCAGCGGACGGGTTATACGAAGTTGTTACTAACACAGGGTTACATCACTCGCTTAAACATTTTTTCTAACTCATAGGTTGTAAAACTTACGACGATTGGCCGTCCATGCGGACACGTATAAGGGTTGCGACAGCTCGCGAGACGATCAATTAATGTCTCCATCTCTAATGTGCTTAGACTTTGATTCGCCTTAATCGATGCCTTACAGGAGCACATAATTGCTGCCTTCTCGCGCAGTTTGGCGATATCCAAAGCTTTACGATCAGCAATAATGAGTTCACACATCTCTTCGACGATCGCTTTCTCCTCTCCGGAAGGGAACCAATGAGGATGCGCACGTACCAGGAATGTGTTGCCGCCGAAGGCTTCCATATACACACCAACTTGCTCAAACAGGGCAAGCTTATCCGCAATAACACCTGCTTCTGACGGTGTAAATTCCAACGTGATCGGAACGAGCAGTTCTTGGCTCGCCTCAGCAGGATTGCCAAAATGCTCATAAAAATATTCATAATTAATGCGTTCATGTGCTGCATGTTGATCAATTAAATACAAACCTGTTTCATTCTGCGCAATCAAATAGGTGCCATGCATTTGTCCGATCGGATCCAAGCGAGGAAACGTTGGAAGCTTAGGGGCATCGCCCTCTGCACTCGTTGGCATTAGATCCATGAAGGCCTCGTTCGTGCGTCGTTGCTGTTGAATGGAGGTATTCCGGAACGCCGTATCACGTACAGGTGCGTAGCTCTGACTAGTTGCTGGCGTTCTTTGAGATGCAATGCCCTTATCGGAAGGTGAAACACTCCTCGCATTAGGCACCTCAAACGGCAGCTTTTGTGGAGTTGATGATGATTGTGTTGGTAACGTTGATGGAACAGGCGCTGCCTGACGATACTCTGGAGCAGCTTCTTTGATCTGAGGTGGCAGCCATTTGGTATCATCCGTCTTCTGACTAGGGAGTGATTCTTTGTTCACAACGGGCAAGCCCTGCGGATCTTCTGTTTCCTTATGGTCCTTATAGAACTCGGCATCGAGTTCCATAGACGGACGAGGTGGTTCCTTTGGCGGCTCCACCGTACGCGTGAGCTCTAATTGTTCCTGAACGTAAGCGCCTTTCGGTGCTGCTGACTTGACGCCTGTAGGAATCAGCACTTGTCTGCCGAATAGCCGCTTCACTTCGGCTTCAATCAGAGCTGTTAACTCCGCTTCCTTACTGAAGCGGACTTCCAGCTTGGATGGATGTACGTTGACATCCACGAGCGCAGGGTCCATCCCAATGTGCAGCGCAGCCACGGGAAAGCGGTTGATGGGCAGCAGGGTGTGATACCCCTGCAGCAGCGCTTGATTCAGCGCGAAGTTGCGCACATACCGACCATTAACAATGGTCGATATGCCTCCGCGATTCGCGCGCGTCATCTCGGGCTTCGCGACGAAGCCCGAGATTGTGTAATCCAAGCTTTCCACTTGGAGAGGCAGCATTTGTTTAGCAATCGCCGTGCCATAGATACCGGCAATGACTTGGAGCAGATCTCCATTGCCCAGCGTTTGGAGCAGCACGTTTCCATTATGTTTGAGCGTGAACGCAATACCAGGATGAGCGAGCGAAAGTCGATATAAATAATCGGAAATATGACCAAGCTCCGTTTGGATCGTTTTCATGTATTTCAATCTAGCGGGCGTGTTATAAAATAAATCACGCACCGTCACTTCCGTCCCCCGCGATGCCCCTGTTTCTTCCACTGCGCGAATCGTTCCGCCCTCGATGATGATTTTGCGCCCCAATCCATCATCCGTCGCACTGGTTACACACTCCAGCCTAGAGACAGAAGCAATACTTGGCAAGGCTTCACCTCGGAAGCCCAGCGTGCGGATCGAGAAAAGATCCTTGCTCGTTGCTATTTTACTCGTCGCATGCCGTTGAAATGCCAGTTCACAATCCTCTAGCGCCATGCCTGAGCCGTTATCCGTTACTCGAATTAAGGTTAGGCCACCTTCTTCAATCGTGACATCAACACGGGTACTCCCCGCATCAACTGAGTTCTCAACCAGCTCTTTCACGACCGATGAAGGCCGTTCTACCACTTCACCTGCTGCAATTTGGTTCGCAATATGCTCGCTTAAGAGCTGAATTTTACCCATCGTCTCAATTCCCCTTTGTAGCCTGTATAGAAACGTTCTCCCCTTGACGGCTGACCTTCAGTTGCGGGAAAGAATCCTGGAATAGATCGACGTTCACATAGCTCATGCCGTTAACAATCATCAACTTATCAGCTTCAATCGCAAATGCATGCGTTCCCTTGCTATCTGTGATATCTACAGTGTGATTCACATCATTCCATGTGATTGTAGCCCCGATGAGCGCTGCTAGCCCACGTGCTGAAGCGTAGAAGTGACCTTTTTCAGTGAAGCTGCCGAATCCATATCCAAGATCAATACCGTTGTACGTAACATGATGTTTGGAGAACGATACTTGGATATCCGAAATCCCTGTTTCATGAAGTACAGTAATGAGCTGTGCCGCCACACCATCAACTTTCATGTCAGGAGTAATGCCAACTTTGTTCACTTTTCGCATTTTGGGAGTTAAGTATTCTTCAATAGTAACCTTCAAAACATTCTGATCAGGAAGCTCAAAAAGTTGCTGTACACTTCCCTTGCCGAAGGTTTGCATACCAATCACTTTGGCAACACCGTAATCCTGTAGGGCACCTGAAAGTACCTCAGAAGCACTTGCGCTATTCTCATTTGCTAAAATATAAACAGGTATGTTAAGGGGATTGCCCCCTGCAATAGTCACCGGATCATCAATACCTTCACGGTTCTGCGTATGAATAAGAACGCCTTCTTTGACAAAATGCTTGGCAATGTTACGAGCTGTTTCCAGATAACCACCAGGGTTATCTCGAACATCTAGGATCAACGACTTCAGTCCCTTGGCTTGCAACTCACTTAATTGTGTACCGAATTCTTCGTCAGCTTCATCAGAGAAATCCGTGATTTGCACATAACCCACACCATTGGCAAAACTACTGCTGTACACTTCTGGAGAATTGACAGCATGGCGAGTAAGCTCGAACGTTATTTCTTTATCTCCACGCAATACGGTAACCTTCACTTTCGTACCTGCGACGCCAATAATTTTATCCCGAACCGCATCTATCGAAGTTGTCGAAGCAGGAACGCCGTCCACTGCTCTGATATAATCATCCGGGAGAAGCCCGGCAGTTTCTGCTGGGGAACCTGGAATTGTTCTCGTCACATATACACCTTGATCATCAAGCCCGATGACACAGCCTATCCCTTCAAAACTATTTTCAAGTGAACTCGAGAATTGACCGTAATCCTGAGGTGTGAAGAGCACGGTATAGGGATCCTTCAAACTAGCAATCATCTCTTCAATGGTTTTGTTTTCCAGTGCTTCTAGGGAAACACCGCTCACATGGTTTTCGACGAGTGTTTTTCTGACCATAACGGTTTGTAAATCCTCTTGCGCCATGGCATTTACAGGTATCACGACGGCTAGAGCCGATGCGAGCGCCAAAGTTGCTTTCACAGCTTTCTTGTTCAATGGTGATAATCTCAATTTCATATGCGTATCTCCGTTCAGTATGATCTAATGTCAATGGCAAGTCATGGAGCGTATTGTTCTTTAAAATAATTAAATCAGGCCATCTTCGTTTATTGCAGCTTTTGCTTCCATTCATAGACTAAATTCAGCGCTTGAAGCGGCGTCATATTGATGAGATCAATCCCCTTCAACTGATCAAGCACACTTTGGGATTTGCTGTCAGGCTTCTTCTTGACGGCAATCTCAGCGGTGCTGTCCTCCTCGAAGAGGGACAGTTGACGGATCGGTTCCGCCGCAGTGGCTGCAACAGCGGCAACCGCAGCGGCTTGCGGTACGGCTGCTGCTGCAGCGCGCTCTTCAAAGCCATTCAGCAACGTATACGAGCGCTGAATGATCGCGTCGGGCAGCCCTGCGATTTCGGCACAATAGATGCCGTAACTCGTGCTGGCTGCCCCAGGGATGAGCTTGCGCAGGAAGGTTACCTGCCTGCCGCTTTCTTTGACGGCCATGCAGTGATTGCGCAGATGGGCAAGGCTCTCTTCCAGGTGGGCGAGCTCATGAAAATGCGTCGATACGAGCGTCTTGCAGCCAATCCGATCATGAAGGAATTCAATGACGGCCTGAGCGATCGCCATCCCTTCTCCTGTCGAAGTACCGCGGCCCAGCTCGTCAATGATGACAAGACTCCGACTCGTCGCTTTCTCCGTCATGACTTGAATATCCATCATCTCGACCATGAACGTACTCTGACCGCCGATCAGATCATCGGCAGCACCAATCCGCGTGAAGATCCGGTCCGTGACGGGAATGCGAGCGCTTCTCGCAGGCACGAAGCAGCCGATCTGCGCCATAAGGCAGATCACCGCGACTTGCCGCATATACGTACTCTTCCCGGCCATATTCGGCCCGGTAATGAGCAGGATGCGGCCCTGCTCTTGCAATAGGCTCGTCCCATTCGCGATGAACGAGCCGTCCTGGATGACAGCCTCCACCACAGGGTGTCGGCCGTCTTCAATGGCAAGATCGAAGCCTTCGCCGATCTCCGGCTTGCGGAAATGATGCGCCGCGGAGACCGCCGCCAGCGATTGATACACATCGGCGGTGGCAATGACCTCCGCCAGCTTCTGCAATCTGGAGATATGCTTCGAGATCCGGTCGCGCAGCTCCGTGAACAGTTCATACTCCAGATCAATCATTTTATCCTGCGCTTCCAGAATGAGCGCTTCTTTCTCTTTGAGCTCTGGCGTCACATAACGCTCAGCATTCGCAAGCGTTTGTTTACGCTCATAACGCCCCTCTTGCAAGGCGGACATATTGGCTTTGGTAACTTCGATAAAGTAACCAAACACTTTGTTGTAGCCGATTTTGAGTGACTTGATGCCCGTTGCTTCACGTTCTTGGCGCTCCAGCTCGGCAATCCACTGTTTCCCGTTCTTACTAGCTTCACGAAGTTGATCTAGGTAAGGCTGATACCCTTCGCGAATCATTCCCCCGTCCCTAATGGAGACAGGCGGCTCATCCTCGATGGCATTCGCGATCCAAGACATCACGTCATCACAAACATCCATATTTTCAACGAGTTTGCGCAGTGTTTCGGACCCCGATGTCGCACATAACTGCTGAAGCATCGGAACTTGCAGCAAGGAGTGCTTCAGCGCAATCATATCGCGGGCATTGGCATTGCCATATGAGATACGAGCAACCAAACGCTCCAAATCGTAGACTTCTTTCAGCGCTTGCTTCACATCTTCACGTACAATCAATTGATTGTAGAGTAAATTTACAGCTTCTAATCGTTCCTCAATCCGCGCCACGTTCATCAGCGGCTTCTCGATCCATCGGCGTAACATACGCGCGCCCATGGCCGTTACCGTTTTGTCCAAAAGCCACAATAACGACCCTTTTTTGGCCCGCTCACGAACGGTTTCAACAAGTTCCAAATTACGACGGGTAAACGGATCCATGGTCATAAATTGATCGGGTTCATAGATACGAATGTGCTTCACGTGCGTTAACGCTCTTTTTTGCGTTTCTTTCAAATAAGCAAGCAACGAAGCGACACCTTGTCGACTCATGTTAGATAAGTTCGATAAGGCAGTATCTTCTGCAAAATGCTCATCTAACAGGGTTTCATCCGCTGTTGTCCACTCCGTCAGTACCATGTTGCGGCCCCATGCTGCACCGGACTCGCGAATCGTTGTCAGCAACGCTTGATTCGTCACAATTTCAGAAGGATTATAGACATTTAACTCATCAACGACGAGTTCCCAGGAATTAGCCAACTGTGTTGTATAGAGCTCACCTGTCGAAATATCACAGGCTGTAAATGCATAACCATCCGCTTGGTTGACCAGAGACACAATATAGTTATTGACGGATTCACCAAGCAGTTTGCTGTCCATCACGGTCCCTGGTGTTACGATCCGCACAATTTCACGGCGCACAACACCTTTGGCCTCAGCAGGATCTTCCACCTGTTCGCAGATAGCGACTTTGTACCCTTTTTCAATCAAACGTGACATATAATTCTCCGCCGCATGGTGAGGGACACCACACATAGGGATTTTCTCTTCACTGCCACCTTCACGGCCTGTTAATGTAATCTCTAATTCACGTGAAGCATTGATCGCATCTTCAAAGAACATCTCATAGAAATCGCCGAGACGAAAAAATAAAAATGCATCTGGAACCTGTGCCTTCACGGCTAAGTACTGCTGAATCATCGGCGTATATGTAGCCAACTTGTGTTCCTCCAACCTATTCCGTAATGAGAAGTGCTATTCGTGAAATCTTTGAAACTATCATTCTATTTTCATCCATACGCAGTGTAATAGGAGTCATTCTGCTTGAAGCTGCCCTAGTGGCTTCTTACAAGCAGAACAACGAAATTCGTGTACAACCTTCACATTTCTCGCTTTGCCAACACCATTTTCAACTAGCAATCATCTCTTAAACTTCACTAACGCTATGATAAGATAGATAATCTATTATAGCATGATTCCTTCCTCAAAAGCTTCTTTCCGCAGCCCGGGTGCAATTTTCCAAGCCAGCCGAATATCCGCCTTTTCGTTCCACGACGACATCGTGTTAATTTGCGAACGAAGACCTTCCAATAAGCCAGCATGGACCTCATACGCCTTAAGTTTCTCTAAGTCCTGCCATAGCTTTGCTACTTCACCATGAAGCCTCTGTTTATCACCGTTGTAATAAGCAGCTTGAATATCTGGCTCTTGCAGTGGCTTCTGCGTTAACAGCCAGTAGTTATTCACAATAAGCGCCGCTAACGCGAATACGCCTCGCGTAATGACGGGAGAAGCCAGCCAGCTTGGTAATGTGCGGTATTCAAACCCTCCATGCGACTTCTTACGGAAGTCTCCTAGATACCCATATCGGGGGCGCCGACCTCGTGTCGAATCGTCCTCGATCAAGATCAGCGGCAGCGCGAGATAATTATCCAGCGCACGCAGCAGATGCCCATTCATCCAGCAGCGGCTAAAATGCAGGTGACCCCCTAGCGGGTAACCGCGCACGGGCATGCCGCCGGAGCACCACGCGAGGCTCTGGTCTGTGATCTTGCGTGCGGCGAGCCCCATGGTTACTCGCACGTTCTTCACGAGCTGCAGCGGGTCCACGCTAGGCTGCGGGCGCAGTTCAGCGAGCGGGAGAATCACGCGATGGCCGCTCAGCACGATGGCGTCGCTCCCTACAGCGCCATCGCGGGTTAGGAAGCGGTCGGCGAAGACGACCTTGCCCTGCGGGTTAACGAGCAGGAACTCTGGATCGCAGCCGAGCATCGCTCGCTCTTTGCGTTCCAGCTCTGTCGCAAGTGATTGATCGTAGAGATCAATCGCTTGGGCGAAGAGCTGCGCCAATCTCCCGTTCAGCTTCGGAACGGGATCGACGTCAAGCACCAGCGTATGCCCCGATGGTGTAATGCCAATGGTCACGAGGCCATAATCCAAGCCAAGTGCATAGATCGCTTTGACGGATTCACGACTCGCCCTGCGCGCGTGAAAATTGATTTGACCAGGACCTACCTCTATGTAAGGAGCATTCTCATTCCCATGTCTTTGATGCTGTAAGGACTTCTCCGAAAGCAGAACCGTCTCCTTTTTCTCATAAATAAGAAGGGTTTGCAGATGGAACAGGGCTACTTTGTATTTATGCGTAAAAAGGACGGATTCCCTTTTTCCTCGAGCTGCAGCTGCCTGCGACGCGATCGTTTTCAGCCCGTGCAGCTGTAATAAATCGTCCCGCTTCTTTCGATTCTGCGCGCGAATGATGGCTTTAATGGGCTGCAGTGCTAGTTGGTTCGGATATTCATCGTGTGCCGCACCCCAATGGATAATCATCCGCCCCTGCCAATTCTCAGGGAGCCTGCTTCCACTCGGAATATGGATTCGTTCCGCTAACTCCCGTGCCTCTTTCTCCTGTGCGTGCAAGAAGAAGGTTTCCATGCTTACACCTCCCGATCACCTATTCACACTGTAATTGGCGCTTTTGGCGCTTTCTGTGTAGGCAATGCCCATTTGTGCGAATACAACAAAAAAGAGGGCAAATGCCCTCTGCCGAACCTCTTTAGCCCGCATATAATGGCGTATAAGATCCCCTAATCCAATTCATCTTCGAGCAGATCGGCGTCCAGATCCTCAAAATCACCATCGCCACTGTCATCGAAATCCACGTGCTTGTCGTCGAAGTCATTGCAGCCGCCACTGCATACGACTACACAGACTTTTGTTTCGGCAATGAGCTCTACTTGAAACTCACGTTCCACCCGAATAATGACGCCGTCGCCACTTGAAGAGATACTAGCCTCTACACAGTTGGGCTCTTGCGTGGCGACAGCGGAGACTTCGGCTGTCGTCGACTTATGTTTTTTGTCCAAGTAACTTAGTCCAACGATTTCTACATACGATACGGTTTCTTTTGCTACGTCTGTTTTGGTGTTACGATCGTAAGAATACCAGATGTTGATATCATAAGTACCAACTACCTCTACGCCCTCTCCAGATGAATGGACTGCCTCGAATTGGTTATTAATAATCCAAGCGCCCAAAATACTGGTTGGAGAATAAGGCGGAGTCACGGTATGACTTACATGAGAAAATTTGCGCCCTTTACCGCAGACAGCCTTTGTAATGATCTCTCTGCATTGCAAATCTTTATCTAATGACATCCTTTCAACCTCCTCCATATAATCATTCATTACAAGTGTATGCAGGACAGTAGTCTAGAGTGACAATTATTTTATATTATTTTTAGCAATTAAAAATATGGATATCTGTCAGAGTCAACCCGCTTCTGGACGGTGCTTTTTTTGCTTTTTGGCAATGGCTAAGTACTGCATTAACTCTCTGTTAAGCTGTAAAATAGCTGATCTCACTTCGAATTCTTCCCGGCTTTCTGGCAGAGGCATCCCCTTATAACGGGCATTCAGCTCTTGTAACTCTTTCTCTGCTTCCCCTGTATAATAGTCTTCCTTCACAGTTTGGCTAATATCTTCGAAGATCGCAGCAACTAGTTCTCCTTGGGGCAGTGTCTGATACACGCCAGCAACGAGATCAATCATTCGATGGATCGATTCCAGCTGCTCGCCTCTCATGTAGAAATAAACTCGCCAATAGGGATCCCAGCCAAATAACAAGGTGTTGTCCATCGATCGTTTCGCCAAGCTCGCTCCCCGTTCAATTTCTTCACTGACTTCAAGAAGTTCTTTCCCATCCCAAATCACTGTATTATCCCGCAGATGCTTGGCAATGTTGACAAATATGTCAGAAAATAATCTTTCGATTTGCCGTTTGTGTGCGATTAGTCCTGCATCAGCCTTAGGCATGTAGGCAATATTGATCACGGTCGCTGAGCCTAAGCCAATCACAAGCAAAATGAGTTCATTGAGAACGGATGCCCAATCCGCGGATTCATACGCATAAAGATGCAGCATCACAACCGCGCCAGTGACCGCACCCTCCGTAATTCGCAGTCGAACGAGAACTGGGAATACGATTAAAATAAATAAACTAACGACCCACATATGGAACCCAAGAAGGTTAAATAAGACCGAACCGATGAGTAATGCCAGAATGGATGCCGCGATACGGTGCAAGGCACTTTGGATGCCTTTCTTCTTCGTCACTTCAATGCCCAGGATGGCAAGAAGCCCCGCTGCTGCGGGTGTATGAATCCCACATATATACGCCAGATACATGGCGATAATGACCGCAACCGCTGTTTTGAGCACACGAAAGCCCATAGTATTTCACCTCTTTACAGGTTTTGCTATGGGCTCATTATTTCATTTTACATAGGGCTATGGCAAGCCTTTCCTAATTACCGATGTTTCGTTAATTTCTTCTCTAATTTGGCTACAAGCTGATACATCACCGTTGCAACGATTGCGATTACGAATAGGGTCGATATCACTAAGGTGAAATTAAAGACTTGAAAGCCATATATAATTAAGTATCCCAGCCCCTTCTGAGACACTAGAAATTCGCCAACGATAACGCCGATCCAGGCCAAGCCTACATTGACTTTCAGCGTAGAAACGATTGCAGGAAAAGAGGATGGCAGAATGGCTTTGAGAAATATTTTACGCTGATTGCCTCCAAATAATTTCACGACTTTGACAAAGTTATGATCCACTTCCTTGAAGCTGCCATAAACAACAAGCGTCGTAATAATGACCGTGATGGACAATGTCGTTGCGATAATGGAAAGCAAGCCAGGACCAAACCCAACAATAAATAAAGGCCCCAGAGCAACCTTAGGCATACTATTCAGCACGACAATGTAAGGATCCAGCACCCGCGATAGAAATGGCGACCACCAAATAACTACCGCTAATGCCGTTCCTAGTACCGTTCCCAAGAAAAATCCAATAATCGTCTCTTCTACGGTGACCGCAACATGTGGAAGGAGTGTCCCGTCGAGTAATTTCTCCCACAGGAGCGCAAATACTTTGGTCGGATAGCTAAATAGCAAGACGTCAATCCATTTCAAACGTGCCGCCAGTTCCCATAGCGATAAAAACACGAGCAGAATAACCGCTTGAAGGAGTCGTACCCATTTCGTCTCTCTTTTCCTTGCCTTCAAAAACCGCTGGTGTACGTCCCGCTTTAATTGCTCATCGGATTGTCTGGTTAGGATGTTCGGGTGGTCATCGCGACTAGTCATGTTTGCACACCTCCAAACTCCTGCCAGATTTGTCGAAATAGTATATGAAATTCGGGCAATTCTCTCGCTTGGAATGGCACAGCTGCTCTTACCGTTTCAGACATTTGGAAGGTTTTGCGAATCCTACCTGGATTCGGAGCCAGGACGATAATCCGATCACTCATCGCAATCGCTTCTGATATATCATGCGTGACGAGAATCGCTGTTTTCTTCTTGGCCCGCAGCGTCTCTACAACTAAATCTTCTAATTGCAGTTTCGTTTGGTAATCCAGTGCAGAGAAAGGCTCATCTAATAGAAGCAGCTCAGGCTCGGTTGCCAACGTTCGGACAAGCGCGACTCGTTGACGCATACCTCCCGACAATTGTGCAGGATAATAATCTTTGAATGCGAGTAGACCCATTTCCTCCAACAAGTGAAGCGCCCCCTGCTTCTTCTCTTTCGTCAGAGTACCTGCAATTTCCAATCCCATACATGCATTTGCTTCAATTGTCCGCCACGGGAATAAGTAGTCCTGTTGCAGCATGTATCCTACTTTGGACGATGGTCCCTGAACCGATTGCCCTGCCACAGTAACCTGGCCAAGCGTTGGCGGAAGTAGCCCCGCGATGATGGATAAGAGGGTTGTTTTGCCACAACCGCTAGGTCCAATCAGACTGACGAACTCACCGTTCGCAATGTCAAATGATATTCCTTGCAGGGCAAGCGTTGCCCGCTCCTCTGTTACGTAAACCTGTGTGACATCTCCGACCTGCACAGCCCTGTCCATGGTACCCTAACCTCCTCTTATCTTCATCTACCGTAAGCACCTATAGCCGATACGGTTATTTCTTAACAGTTGATTTCGCCTTTTCTGCGAACGTATTATTCACTAATTTGCTCCATGCCACTTTCTCTTTCAACTCACCAGCTGATGTCATCACGTCAAGCAAGTTATTCCATTCTTTCTCATCCACAATGCCATCTGTTGCGAAGGAGCCTTGATCCTTATAACGTTTCACAACACTTTTCACAATCGCGACATCGATATCTTTAAAATATGGCAATACCGCCTCTGTAATTTCATCCACACTTTTCGCGGCAACCCAGAGCTGTGCGCGTTGAACCGCATTCGTGAATTTCTGAATCGTTGCTGGGTTAGCTTTGATGAAGCTTTGCTTCGACATAAACACGGTATATGGCAACTGCCCGCTCTCTACACCAAAAGATGCAAGCACATAGCCCTTGCCCTCTTTCTCAATGATCGACGCTTGCGGCTCAAATAGCTGTACATACTCACCAGTTCCGGAAGCATAAGCCGATACGATATTGGCAAAATCAATATTCTGTATCAACTGCAAATCCTTCTGTGGATCGATATTGTGCTTCTTCAGCGTGAACTCGCCAGCCATTTGCGGCATGCCGCCTTTTCTTTGTCCCAGGAACACTTTCCCTTTGAGTGCATTCCAATCCAACTTATCTACTTTTGTTCGGGCAACAAGGAAGGTTCCGTCCGTTTGAGTCAGTTGAGCAAAATTGATAACCGGATCATCCGATCCTTGCTGAGACACATAGATCGATGTTTCTGATCCTACAAGCGCGACATCAATCGCATTCGAGAGCAGCGCCGTCATCGTTTTGTCCCCACCAGGCGTTGTTGTCAACTCCACATCGAGACCTTCCTCTTTAAAAAATCCCTGTGACAACGCGACATACTGCGGTGCATAGAACAAAGAACGCGTTACCTCACCAATGCGTACCTTTGTTGTTTCCTCCGTTTTCGTTCCACACGCTGAAGCGATTAAGCTTAAGAGCAGAACGACGGATAATGTGAATCCCCATCTTTTCCGATTGTTCATAGGACGTCCCTCCGATTTGAAATGTACTGTATCCTATGCAGGAGCCCAGACGTCGGTTAATGGTTCTTCCAGAAAAGCTAGTGGTGGTGATAAAATTTGGATTTTGTGACGAAAATGCTGAAGTTTTTGTGAGTATGCACGAAGATTTGTTGGGGGTGGCACCTGCAAGGATAGCTAAATCGGAGAGTGCGATTGGTGAAGTTCCTCCTCTCCTGCGGCAAAAGTGCAAAAGTGCAACCTTTTCCTACTTTTGTGAGGGTTAAATGAGAAATAAGTGCGAAAGTGCAACTATTTCCCAATAATTACCTCGAAAAGAGCTGAAATCACAAAAATAAGTGCCTATTTGCATCAATTTCGCTCAAACCGCCTGTTGAAGCTACAAAAAGATGCTTATTTGCAACTTTGACGTTTGCTTGGTGGTATGGGGAGCTTGGTGACTGGTGACTGGTGACTGATGCTTGGTGCTGGGTTGGGTTGGGTTGGGTTGGGTTGGGTTGGGTTGGGTTGGGTTGGGTTGGGTTGGGTTGGGTTGGGTTGGGTTGGGTTGGGTTGGGTTGGGTTGGGTTGGGTTGGGTT
>NZ_JCAUAM010000003.1:0-575269 GCF_059691955.1 Paenibacillus sp. J22FR83 | reverse complement strand
CAACTCATTTGATAAAGAAGTTCATCTGACACTCACAAAAAAACAAACCAAAGAGGTAAAGGCGCATCCCGAAATTTACAAGTTCGTCCCTTCCACGTCCACCTTTGATTTTTTGGATTTGCAGGAGAACTTGTTTTACCCGATTTCTTTTCGGGTTGTTCGATTCATACTGCCTAATGGCACGTATGAAACTGTCATTACGAATCTTCCTGCCGACAATTTTCCACCCGATGAACTTAAATCCATATATAACATGCGATGGGGGATTGAAACCTCGTTCAGGGCATTAAAATACACCGTCGGTCTGACGAATTTTCACGCAAAAAGACGAGAGTCCGTCATACAAGAGATTTTCGCAAGAATGATCATGTACAACTTCGCTGAAATGATGACCTCGCACGTCGTCATTTCCCAAATGCATAAACGGCACCAATACTAAGTCAACTTTACGGTTGCCGTTCACGTTTGTAGACATTTCCTGCGCTCAAGTGACAATGAACCCCCGTCCGATGTTGAAGCATTGATTCGCAGAAACGTTTTGCCGATTCGTCCCATTCGCCCAGGGCAGCAGAATACGCGCAAAACCCGCTATAAATCATCGGTTAGCTTCGTCTACAGAGTAGCATAATTCGGCTCATATGAACATTTTTTTAGCGGATTGTCCATCCGCTTGTTTGCTATGCACTTTTTTTATGCTTGCATAAAAAAACAAACGGCACAGGTGTTTTTCCCATGCCGTTTCGATTTCATAATTGTTCTTGGTCTTGTCATTGAATTTATCTTAATGACATTGGGAAAGATTCCTGTCCTTTTCACACTAGGTTTTGGGCTGACGGGTACCATCAATCGGCTTCGTAATACTAAGCCTAGTTTTACTTGCGAGTACAGGACGACGAAGCAATATGGCGAAGAAGCTTTTGGCATTGAACGGGATAAACGGCCACATATAGGGGGCATCGTAGGATTTTTTTGAAGCCAACATGATGAGCCACAACGTTGAACCTATCACGAATCCAGGAACGCCAAATATAGATACTGTGATTAATAACGCTAACCTCACGATGCGATTCGCCAAACCTAATTCGTAGCTTGGCGTAGCGAACATCCCGATCGACGCTAGCGCAAGATAAAGGATGACTTCGTTAATGAAGAGGCCAGTCTTAACGGCTATATCTCCGACCAAGATCGCGGCCACCAACCCCATCGCAGTAGCAAGAGGTGAAGGGGTATGTACCGCTGCCATCCGCATCAGGTCGATCCCTATATCCGCTATCAGGAATTGAATAAGGAGCGGTAACGTCCCCTCTTTCTGCGGACCAAGGAATTCAAGCCCTGCTGGCTTTAAGGAAGGCTCCATCACCATGAGATACCAAAGCGGCAGCAAGAATATCGACATCATAATACCTGCGAAACGTACCCATCTCAAATAGGTTCCGATAAAAGGTGTATTCCGATATTCCTCCGCATGCTGTACATGGTGGAAAAAGGTCGTCGGCAAAATCATAACACTTGGAGATGTATCCACAAACACGCAGACATGCCCTTCGAGTAGATGTGCTGAGACTACGTCTGGACGCTCTGAATAACGCACCATGGGATATGGATTCCAACCCTTATTTACAATCATTTCCTCTAATTGTTTCTCACCTAGGGGCAACCCATCGATCTCTACTGATTTCATTTTATCTTTCACATCTTGGATAAGTGAAGCATCGGCAATATCGTTAATATATCCGATACATACATCAGTCTTCGTACGCTTACCAATTTGCATAATTTCTAATTTAAACCGCTCATCACGAATGCGGCGTCTAACGAGCGTAACGTTCGTTAACAGCGTTTCTACGAAACCATCACGTGAACCCCTGACCACACGCTCTAGATCTGGTTCAGCAATTGAGCGAATAGGAAAGGTTTTGGCATCTACCGCGATAGCTGTCGTAACTCCCTCAATAAAGAAGGCAGTACCGCCCATTAACACTTGTCCAACAATCTCAGACATTTTCGTATAATGCTTCACTTGAATATGTGGAATTAGTTTCTCTATAAACGTCTCCAACGTATGGTGAGCAACTTCTTCACTGTCTGCATAAGTCAATCGTGTAATGATATCCGTCAGTACGGTATCTTTCGCGAAGCCGTTGCAATAGAAGATGCCTACCCGCTTGTCCCCAAACACCATCTCACGCATCACAAGGTCAAAACTTCGATTCAATCCAACCCGTTCTTCCAATACACGCTGTACGTCTCGCAGGCTTTTCGGAATATCCTCTTGAATCTTAAGTGCCTTCTCTTGAGGTGTCATATTCGTAATGGGATTATAGGGTGATAAATTCCCTTCCTCATCGATAGCCAGCTTCTCTTCATGTTTATGGTCATTATTCCCTTGATTCTCATCTGCGTGCAATTCTTGCAAATTTTCTTTTTCATCTTGTTGATCATTTCTAACTAAAAATTTCATGGGTGCGCCACCTTCCTCCGCCCTTTAATAAAATATCCATTCAAACAAGGAACCGATAACTTTTCCGAAAATCATAGCCATTAAGAGCACAATCCGATAGGAATCCATCCCTACTCTTTTAGCCAAAATGGGCAGTACGTTGACGATTTCAGTCAGCGCTGCAGCTAGTAAACCAACGAAGCAACCTGCAAATAAGCCAAAAAGTGCCGCACCCATCGGGAATAAGTGCAGATGCAAATCACTGAAATCAACCCAAGTAAACAGGAGTGAACCTAATACAACCGCTGCTTCATATGCGTGAATTTTGGAAAATGAACGTGTGATTTGCGCTAACCTAGGGATGATATCTAGAACGACTAGGAAGGCGACCATACCACTCCCGACTGCAATACCCCCAGCTAATCCGATGAACGCGGCTAGGAAAGATTCCCCGAACAGCGTAATCACTTCGCATCCTCTTCTTCGTTAATTTTGGAGTATTCTTCTGTAATCACATAATGATTAATGTTTTCTTGATACATGAACATCTCAACTTCCAATGGACTCGGTTCTTCATTGAATTTCTTTTTAAACAGATGGTTGAAGAAGAGGACCATGCCTGCTCCGATGCCAATCGAATAAGGGATTTGCAAGATGAGTGGATGATCCACCTTTTTACCTGTCATCAATTCATATATTCGCTGATGTACGGCTAGCATGGACACGTCTGCGTGGAAATTCATAATCGCCAGCCCTGAGCCAATAAATAAAAGCAGCCAAACGACCCCAATGAGAAGCGGATTAGCCTTCTTATTATCGGTATATATCTCCAACAGCACATGTGGTTCACCAAAATGTTCAACTTGCAGTTCAGGGAACTGCTTCTTTACTTTACGAATGATTAATAGCATGTCGATGAGTACGCGATTCCCATCCTCTTGCTGAGGTTGATGAATAATCATTTCGTTCAGTGCTTGTTCATATTCAGGATCGACAAATAGCTGTGCAATATGGTGCAGTCTTACGATCTGACCCTTGCGAACGCGCGCTTTGCGGCGCAGACGTATGTATAAATATTTATTCACGATCTGGACCATGGTTCACCCCTCTCAGAGCTTAACACTGTCAATTCTGCCTGCAGTCATCCATGTCTAGAAATAGTATGCAAATTCCTACCTTTGTGTAATCCATTCACGATCTGGTAAATTCTCCATGCATAAAGTCGGTTATAGCAAGGCATGTTAAATAGGGAATACGAATACTTATTCCATATAAAGAAGGTGATAACATGGCAAAATTCGCGTTGACACTTGTCATCATTGGTGCGCTGAATTGGCTTCTAGTTGGGCTTTTCGAATGGGATTTAGTTTCTGCTCTGCTCGGGGGAGATTCACACCGTGAATCCTCAGGGATAAGTCGTATCGTATACACCCTCGTAGGTTTATGCGGGATATATTGCGTCAGATTTTATGCTGTAGACCGTTATTCCGCAAGGTAAAAAGAGTTCGGTGTATATCATACAAGCCGCTTATCATCCCTGATAACTATCATCATGGGAAATTAGCGGCTATATGTATATACACAGAAAAACCGTACTCCCATAGGGAGCACGGTTTATTCACTACATAGACCGAACCATTATTGAGCAATCTGATCTTTGATCGATTGCAGAATCTTCTTTTCCAAACGCGATACCTGCACTTGCGATATGCCTAGCCGGCTAGCCACTTCCGATTGCGTCTGATCTCGGAAATAACGGAGATAGACAATAAGCCTTTCACGCTCTGAGAGCGTCCCAATTGCCTCATTCAAGGCTAACTTCTCGAACCATTTCTCTCCTGATTCGTCTGAAATTTGGTCCATGAGCGTGATGGGATCTCCATCATTCTCAAATACCGTCTCATGAATCGATGAGAGAGGTTTATTCGCCTCTTGCGCGAACACGACCTCCTCCGGTGTAATCATCAGCTCTTCGGCAACCTCTTTGATCGTTGGGAGCCTTCCCAAGCGTTTCGAAAGCTCATCCTTCGTCTTGCGAATTTTATTCGCAAGCTCCTTCAGAGAGCGACTTACCTTTAAGGTGCCGTCATCCCGCAGAAACCGCTGTATTTCCCCGATAATCATCGGTACGGCATAGGTCGAGAATTTGACATCATACGATAGATCGAATTTGTCCACGGACTTCAATAGTCCAATGCACCCGATCTGGAACAAGTCTTCGGCTTCGTAACCACGGTTCAAAAAGCGCTGAACCACGGACCACACCAAACGGATATTGCAGCTGACAAGTGTTTCTCTAGCGAGTCCATCTCCGGATTGGCTGAGGGCGATTAACCGTTTGACTTCCGAATCGTCTAAATAACTATGAGAAGCATGCTTCAGATCAACATCCATAGATCCTACCCCTAATTGTATAAAGCTTTTTTAGATTCAATTCGCTTCAACATGTTTATTTTCGTTCCGATTCCGACGGCCGTCACAACTTCCACTTCGTCCATGAAATTTTCCATAATTGTAAAACCCATTCCAGAGCGCTCAAGCTCTGGTTTCGACGTGTACAAGGGCTCTTTCGCTTGCTCTAAATCAGCAATACCTTCACCCTTGTCCTCAATTGTTAAACGAATCGTGTCATCATCAATTTCAGCTGAAATGGTAATGACACCATCCGTATTATTGTTATAACCATGTATAATCGAATTCGTTACGGCTTCAGATACAACCGTTTTGATATCCGTCAATTCATCTAATGTTGGATCTAACTGCGAAACGAATGCAGCGACTGCTACACGCGCAAATGCTTCATTCTCAGATCGGCTGGCAAATTGCAGGGTCATAAAGTTACGTTCACTCATAAGGCAACCTCCAAACTGGACATTGCATTACGCTCATTATCTTGAATCGTCACAATTTTAAACATCCCTGAAAGCTCGAACAATCGATAAACGGCCGGTGACACGTCACAGACGACCATTTTGCCGCCTTTGCTCGTGATTTGCTTGTAACGACCAAGAATAACACCAAGCCCTGAGCTATCCATGAAGGAGAGATCTTTCAAACTAAGAATCAAGTGGTGCGTCTGCTCTTTCGCAATCGCATCCTCCATCCTCGCCTTCACACTATCTGCCGCATGATGATCCAGCTCGCCTTTCAATCTAACAATCAGCGCTCTTCTGCCTTGCTCAAACTCAATTTGCAGGCCCAATATGTTCACTCCCTTCGGTCATGAACAGTAGTTTCTACACCTGAGCGGGCAATTCCTGCCCCCCGACAAAACTAGAAGAAAACCGCTAAAAGTAGGCAAATTACTCGATCACATCATCTTCGATTCGCCGTTTTCCGCATTAATCCGTGGTAAACAATTGCGATGTTGTGCGCTTGAACAGTTTCCACCAAGAGGCTTTGTCAACAGCTTGTGGAGATGCCAAAGGGTACTCAGCTAAGACATTATCCCCATTGTAGACCATGATTTTACCAATCGGTTGACCTTCTGTTACGGGCGCTCTCAAGCTTGGATCAAGTTGCAATTCATGTCGGATATTTGCCGTGTCCGTTCCTTTTTTCATTAAAATGCTATAATTTTGACGCGCAACTAAAGGTACCGTTGATACTTGGCCTTTATTGATCGTGAAGCTTCCTAAGCTATCTCCCGTTTTGAACAATGGATAATTCGTATATTGCGCGAAAGCATAATCAAACAACTTCGTTACTTCCGCATTTCGTGTTTTGGTATTAGGCTCACCTAGTACCACAGCAACAACACGTAAATTATCTCTTTTCGCTGTGGCTGACAAACAGAATTTGGCTTCACTGGTGTAGCCTGTTTTCAATCCATCGGCTCCGCTATAGAAACGTACTAATTTATTCGTATTTACAAGCCAGAACGGCTTAGGTGAGTCTTTGCGTAAATAATCTTGGTAGGCACCTGTAAAATTCGTAATCCCTTCATGCTTCAGAAGCTCACGTGACATAATCGCAATATCATTCGCGGTTGTGTAGTGATTCGCCACAGGAAGTCCATTACAGTTAGAGAAATGGGTGTTCTTCATCCCGAGTTGCCCTGCTCGCTCATTCATCATGGCAACAAAATTTTCTTCCGATCCGGCAATTTTCTCTGCCATAGCAACAGAGGCATCATTTCCTGAAGCCATTGCAATGCCCTTCAGCATTTCTTGAACAGACATTTGTTCACCTGGCTCTAAGAAAATCTGTGAGCCCCCCATGGAAGCCGCATATTCACTAACGCTGACTTTCTCATCCATTTTGAGGGTGCCTTTGTCAACGGCTTCCATAATCAATAACATCGTCATGATTTTGGTAATACTCGCTGGCGGAAGTTTGGCATCCTTATTCTTCTCCGCAATTACCGTGCCCGTATCCGCATCCATGAGAACAGCAGACAGCGCATTCGGTGTAAGATCCACTGGCTCTACTTTCGTTTCGGCCGCATAAGCCGCTGGCAGGGCCAGCATCATACTTAGCCCCAAACAAATTAAACTGATTAGCCCTTTTTTTCGCATAGCAATTGTACCCCTCCTGTGATGTATGAAGTGAAAGTTTTGGCATTTTGCAGCATGAATGACTGCTAATCAGTGTTGACGAATTTCCTGTAAATTATTCCATGCCCGTGAAAATAAGCCACAACGAGAAAAAGCACCTTCCGTTAGAAAAGTGCTTTCTCCGTGCGACTTACTCGTAACTATTATTATTCGATGACATCATAAATTAATTGTTTCGGTGCTGGCTGCGTTGACGTAATTTTATAGGCATCACGAATCATGCCTTCAACCTCAGCCACATCTTGGCGATTCGCATGGATGGTACATATGGATTCCCCTACTTGTACCGCATCCCCTATCTTTTTATTTAACGTCAGTCCTACCGCATAATCAATAGCGTCTTCCTTCTTCGCTCGCCCCGCACCAAGGACCATAGCTGCAATTCCGATATGTTCTGCTTGAATCTCATTAATGAAACCAGCTTGCTGGGCCAGAACCTCGCTATGATATGCGGCCGTTGGCAATAACTCAGGTTGATCAACAACGCGCGAGTCGCCACCTTGGTTGGCTATAAAACGTTTAAACGTATCCAAAGCCTTTCCATTGATAATGATGTCACGAACAGCTTCCTGCGCCTCCTCAAAGGAGGTAAACACCTTACCTAGGACTGCCATATAAGCGGCAACTGAAATCGCAACTTCCGTTAGCTCTCTGTCTCCTGTTCCGCGCAGCACCTCGATAGATTCTCGAATTTCATTCGCGTTGCCGATCTCTCTGCCAAGTGGCTGATCCATATCGGTTATCATCGCGATCGTTTTCCGATTCAGGCGCGTTCCGATATCGACCATTGTACGTGCGAGCACTCTGGCATCCTCGACCGTTTTCATAAAAGCACCGGAACCAATTTTCACATCCAAGACAATCGCTTCCGCGCCAGACGCAATCTTCTTACTCATGATAGAACTTGCGATCAATGGGATTGAATCCACCGTAGCCGTCACATCACGCAAAGCATAGATTTTCTTATCCGCAGGAGCCAAATTACCACTTTGTCCAACAATAGCAATTTTGTTCGTGTTCACTGCTTCAATAAAGGCTTCTTTCGACAACTCAATCTGAAATCCTGGAATGGATTCTAACTTATCTATCGTTCCGCCTGTGTGCCCCAAGCCTCTTCCTGACATCTTCGCAACAGGTATACCAAGGGAAGCAACCACAGGCCCAACAATAAGGCTTACTTTATCCCCCACGCCACCCGTGGAATGTTTATCTACTTTCACCCCGGCAATTGCAGATAAATCAATCATTTCACCTGATCCCGCCATCGCTAACGTAAGAAACGAGGTTTCTTCATCCGTCATGCCATTTAAGAAAGTCGCCATCAAGAAGGCGGACATTTGATAATCAGGTATTGTCCCCGCGGTATATTCATTAATGATAAACGTAATTTCCTGTTCATTTAGTGCTTCACTAACACGTTTCTTATGTATTAAATCAACCATTCTCATGATATTGCCTCCTTAACGTTTTCGCCAGAAAACTGACATCGTAAGCATCCGCTTTACATCCATCTTACATCACAATCAGAATAATAGAAAAAAGGGAGCTAGTAGCCCCCTCTCATCTGTCATCTATGAAGATTATTGTACAATTAATTTAGACTTCATTTTGGCATGTCCTTCGCCGCAAGGAAGAACACAATCAATTTCATATGTACCTGGTTTGTCAAACGTAATTTCTTTCGAAGGGTTTTCTTTATCAAGCTTAATATCCAACCCAACAATTTCAATCGCGTGTACGCCTTCTTTTAAAGATAAAGATACTTTCGTAGGCTCACCTTTTTTGATTGTGTACTCTGGCGTATCGAACTGCCAGTTTGAAGCAACTAGTTTCAGCTGTTGCATTTTACCAGCGGCAGCCTCGGCTTCCTGTGCCTCTTGGCGATCAGAAATATCTTGAAAGAGGACTCCCAGCCCCAATGCGCCCGCAAGTATAAATAGTACAAAGAAAATCCACTTTTGCATGCATATCCCCCTCATCGTGTGTTCACTTCATCTATTCTACCTAACATCAGAGAATAATCCCATATCTAGTCCGTGGCAAAACTTTGACTATTTCGTGACAGAATTGTGAACTGAACTCTATCTTACTATTGCCCATTCCAGAACAAATTACACGCGATTCCAACGATCACTGATTTTGAAGCCTCCTGGATTACTCTGAGGTTTCCAGTCAGATTGCTTTATTGGCTGCGACGCCGCTGCGCTTCCACTCTCTGAGAGCTTTCTAATATCACGAGTGAGACGCGTGCTGCAACTTACACACAGCTTATGCACACGAATTGGTTCTGCACATGAAGCACATTGGTAACTTAAATTAGGATAATCAGAAAGCTGTAACTTGCCTTCTTTCATCCACACTTGTAATTGAATATTGGAAACGCCTGTAGCAGCACAAACCTGCTCATTGGATGAACGGTAATTTCTACGGAGATAATTCACACAATCCATTAATTGGTCGTTGATGCTGGTGCTGCAATCCATGCATTGGTTGCGTAGATTTCTTTGAAATACTTTCCCGCAGCGCGGGCAATTGGCCACCATGAGTTGCCCAGGAACTGCCATGCTCCAACACATCCTTCTATGGAATAGGTAATCTCTCTCTGAGAAATTATCATCGAATATAGTTCTAATTAACTACATTCTATCATGAGTCCCATACGAAGGATAGGTCTTAAGGAGCTAATATCCACAATAAATCATGATTATTTCCCAATCCCTTTTATCCCAATTGAACTTCGCGCACGAAAGCTTTCACCAACGCAATAAATTTGGGCTTCGTTCGATTGGCCACAGCTACAACCTGCTCATGTGTCAAAGGTTCAAGCTCTTCACCAATAGCCATATCTGTAATACAAGATATGCCTAGAACTTTAAGACCGGCGTGTCGAGCTGCAATTACTTCGCCTACAGTAGACATACCGATTGCATCACCACCGATACGCGCAAGCATCGTCAACTCTGCAGGCGTGCAGTAGGTAGGACCTGTAATGCCCGCATATACACCTTCTTGCAGCTGGAGTGGGCAACCATCCTCTCCGATCACAGTTGTTGCCAACTTACGAGCAAGATGGCGATAGTCACGATTATAGGCTTCAGACATATCAGGAAAACGAACGCCAAGTTCAGCATGATTCGGCCCAATCAGCGGGTTAGCACCTGTCATATTGAGGTGATCACTAATCAACATCAAATCACCAGCTTGGAAGGAGCGATTCATGCCTCCCGCGGCGTTCGTCATAACAACGGTCTGCACCCCGATCGCTTTCATCACATAAACAGGGAATACCACTTTTTGCATATCGTAGCCTTCATAATAATGAAAACGTCCTTGCATCACGATAACTTGTTTGCCTTCCAACGTACCTATCACAAAACGGCCTTCATGCCCCTCTACCGTCGATACTGGGAAATGAGGAACCTCACTATAGTCAATTGCGATTGGCTGCTCAACCTGATTGGCCATATCACCAAGACCTGAACCTAGAACGAGTCCAATGGATGGTGACACACCACCTAAACGCGATTGGATGAAGCTAGCAGCCTCTTTGATTTGTTGCAAGTAAGTCAATGTCATGTTGTTCTCCTTTTCTGCTTATAGCGCTTCAATAATCCCGAGGACCAGCTTCAAGAACTTAGGTTTAACCTTCTCCGTCGTTTCCATAACTTCTGCATGCGATAGCGGTTGATCTAATATACCCGATGCCATATTGGAAATACAAGAAAAGCCTAATACTTCAATGCCCGCATGGCGAGCGACGATAACCTCAGGAACAGTAGACATTCCAACCGAGTCTCCACCCAATGTACGGAACATGCGAATTTCAGCCGGTGTTTCATAGTTAGGACCGAGCAATCCCACGTATACACCTTCTTGTAGTTTAAAATCCTGGGTTGCCGCAACATCATGCGCTAACTTGCGCAGACGTTTACTGTATGCTTCCGACATATCTGGGAAACGAACGCCTAGAGCGGAATCGTTCGGTCCAATTAACGGATTGCGGAACGTCATATTCAGATGGTCGCTGATCACCATAAGATCGCCAACTTGATAGGACTCATTGATCCCGCCTGCAGCGTTGGTAACAATTAAAGTTTGTACACCGAGTTCTTTCATTACACGGACAGGAAAAGATACCGTCTCAGCGCCATACCCTTCATAAGCATGGAAGCGCCCTTTCATTATGAGAACTTGTTTACCCTTGATGGAGCCCACAACAAGCTCTCCAGCATGTCCTTCCACAGTTGAGACAGGGAAGTGCGGAATACGTGAATAGTCGATAACGATGGGTTGTTCAATCAAATCTGCTAGAACACCTAGACCTGAACCGAGAATAAGACCAATTTGTGGCGTGATATTTGTTTCGCTTTTAATAAATGCTGCTGCTTCTTTAATTTCTTGCATCATGGATGTTCCTGACATGTTTGCATGCCTCCTCAAATTTATGTATTCCGGCTTTATTTCAAGAGATGTAGAAAACTCTCACCATACTTAGTTGGTTCTACGCCAAAGTTGTCAGCGATTGTCGCACCTAAATCTGCGAAGGTACTCCGAATTCCCAAGGAAACGGGTGATTGGAAACAAGGGCTATATAGCAAAACCGGTACATACTCGCGTGTATGATCAGTCCCTGCATGAACAGGATCGTTCCCATGGTCCGCAGTTAAGATAAGCAGATCATTTGGCCCAAGGCCCGCTTTCAATTGTGGTACATAGGCATCAAACTCTTCTAATGCCCTACCGTATCCCTCAGGATCACGTCGATGGCCATATAAGGAATCGAAATCAACCAAATTGGTAAAAGCTAGACCTTTAAATGACGTTCCAAGCACATCAATCGTTTTTTGAATGCCATCCAAATTGCTCCTCGTCGAGGTCGCTTTCGTGACCCCTTCACCGTCAAAGATATCATTAATTTTGCCAATAGCGATAACATCCCAACCAGCATCCTTCAGTTTATTCATGACAGTAGGCTCTGGTGGTTTGACTGCGTAATCATGACGGTTAGGTGTTCGTTTAAACGCTCCTGGCGTACCTAGATAAGGCCTTGCAATAACACGCCCCACGGCAAAATCATCTTGCATCGTTAGTCTGCGAGCAATCTCGCAAGCGCGGTACAGCTCATCTAAAGGAATGATGTCTTCATGGGCCGCCAATTGAAAAACACTATCAGCAGACGTGTAGACAATCCAAGCGCCTGTTTTCATTTGTTCTTCACCGAGCTCATCCAGAATCTCAGTCCCCGAAGCTGGTTTATTGCCAATCACCTTCCGCCCTGTCTCTTGCTCAAACTGTGAGATTAAGGCCTCAGGAAAACCGTCTGGGAATACTTTGAATGGTGTAGAGATACGAAGCCCCATTAATTCCCAGTGACCTGTCATCGTATCTTTGCCAACGGACACTTCTGCCATTTTGCCATAATAACTTTCTGGAGACGATACAGGTGGAATCCCCTGAATATGTGCAATATTGCCTAGTCCCATTTGCTGCAAGTGTGGCAGCGCAAAGCCGCTTACTTTCTCTGCTATATGACCAAGTGTGTGTGCTCCTAAATCACCAAACTGATCAGCATCCGGCAATTCTCCGATGCCTACGCTATCTAATACGATCAAACTAATTCGTTCAAAGCGCACCGATGTCCCTCCAAATCAATTCCTAATTGTAATGATATCCACCCTTCATTATCCCACTTCCAACCCACGAATGCAAAACAGCAGCAATTCCGGTTGGAAGTGCCGCTGTCGATCTTTATACCATCATAAATGGGCTCTCGGGTGTGCGCGATTATAAACATCCTTCATTTTGATCTTCGTAACCTGCACATACAACTGAGTCGAGGAAATGTCGGAATGTCCAAGCATTTCTTGTACAGAACGCAAATCCGCACCATTCTCAATTAAATGAGCAGCGAAGGAATGTCGAAGCGTATGAGGCGTAATTTCGTTCGTAATTTTCGTTTCTAACGCATACCGCTTCATTATTTTCCAGAAACCCTGCCGCGTCATCCGAGTACCTAAGTGTCCGATAAAGAGCGCTTCCTCGTCTACCGATCTTTTGAGCAGTTTGATACGATGGACATGAATATAGCTATCGATCATACGAATGGCAATGCCACTAATCGGAATGATCCGTTCTTTCTCTGCTTTGCCAATACATCGAATGAAGCCCATCTCTAAATTCACATCGGTCATATTAAGTGCGACGAGTTCAGAAACACGAATGCCTGTAGCGTAAAGTAATTCAAGCATAGCTTTATCTCGTGCACCGTTGACCTGCTGGGTTTGAGGCGCCTCTAACAACTTTTCAACCTCATGAATGCTGAGAACCTTAGGTATCCTCTTCTCCAACTTAGGAACCTCGATGAATACAGAAGGATCAGAATCAAGGAGTCGTTCTTTCACCATATATTGAAAAAAAGAGCGTAATGAAACGCGTATTCGTGATAACGTTGCTGAAGCTCGTCCGAGCGTTTTCAACTGTAATAGATAACTCCCAATATGCACTTTACCTGTTTCCCGCCAGCTTGTAATACCTTGCATCTCAAGATAGGTAACTAGTTGAAAGAGATCTCTTTCGTAGGATTCAAGAGTACTCCGTGAAAGTCCCCGTTCAGTCTTCAGAAATTGGATGAAGGATTGCAGTTCACTCGTCATTATGTCAGTCTCTCCCTCGCTTACCTGCTATTCATTCCTTATAATAGCATTCCACGATGAGGGCAGATATTCCTTTATTTTGCGACTTACTCACCATACCAATAAAACAAACGCAATCGCTCGCTCATTGAGCTCGAATCAAAGGAAACATGCTCGCTTTGACCGAACACCTTAACGGATTTCCCCGTCGGGGCTTTGTATTTGTTCACAGGCTGAATCCAGCTGGATACAGCTAACAGCACTTGATACAAGACGACCGTCAGCGCTACAAACACCAGAATATACTGCAAGCGAACAATTAATTTTCGATAGGAAAATATCATAGCTCGGCCTCATTTCCATTCCATTCTTAGGAACAGAATATGAGGCTCGGCCCACGATTATGACAGATCATTCAACTTGGTGTAGGGCATCCCAAGCGCTTCAGCTACCGCTGGGTGGGTAACACTCCCTTTGTACGTATTAACACCTAGCTGAAGTGTGTAGTTCTCTGCTAGGGCTTGTGTGAACCCTTTGTTCGCCAACTCCAATGCGTAAGGCAAGGTGACATTCGTCAATGCAAGCGTTGATGTACGCGGAACGGCCCCTGGCATGTTCGCAACCGCGTAATGCAGGACGCCGAACTTCTCATAGGTTGGATCACTATGAGTCGTTACACGATCAATCGTTTCGATCGAACCCCCTTGATCGACAGCGACATCCACAATGACAGCTCCAGGCTTCATGCTTTGAACCATAGCCGCTGTCACTAATCGGGGAGCTCTAGCTCCGGGGATCAGAACTGCGCCTATGAGCAGATCTGCCTTTTGGACTGCGCTTGCAATATTATATGGATTGGACATCAAGGTACGAAGATGTCCTCCGAAAATGTCATCCAATGCTCGCATCCGATCTGCACTTCGTTCAATAATAACGACATTAGCACCAAGTCCTAATGCCATCTTAGCTGCATTCGTGCCAACAATCCCACCACCTAGAATAATTACGTCCGCAGGTGGAACACCAGGAACTCCGCCAAGCAGAATGCCGCGGCCGCCATAAAATTTCTCGAGATAATGAGCTCCTATTTGTACAGACATCCGTCCTGCTACTTCGCTCATCGGGGTTAACAAGGGCAGAGAGCCATTCGGAAGTTGAATCGTCTCGTAGGCGATACCTATTACTTTCTTCTCTAACAACTGAGTTGCGAGATCATTAGCTGCTGCTAAGTGCAAGTACGTAAATAAAATCTGACCTTCTTTGAAGTAGCCATATTCCGTAGGCAATGGCTCTTTCACTTTCATAATCATATCGCTTTGCGCCCACACATCAACGGCATGGGCTATTATTGCGGCGCCTTCTTGCTTGTAATCCTCATCCGAGAATCCACTGCCAATACCTGCTCCCGCCTCGACCAACACACGATGACCAGACATTTGCAGCATTCCTGCGCCACCCGGGGTCAGTGCAACCCGATTTTCATTATTCTTAATTTCTTTAGGAACGCCAACGACTAGGCTTGGTTTCGACATACTCGCCACCTTCTTCCTTCGGTTGATTCGTCTATAATGTACCCCGACTCCCTTACCAATTATGTGACAGTAAGCTAACTCTCAGCTACTAATTAGCATATGATGCAAACACAAAAATGCCTGTATGCATTTGACTGCAGACAGGCATTTTCATAAATTGAACAGCAGCCTTACGGCAACTGTTAGTGGGATTTCTCCAATGAGTCCGGTTTCCCTCGTTCATTACAACGGTAGCAAATGCCTTGGAAATCAAGACGATGATCTAAGACTTGAAAATGAAATTCAGCTTCTAACCGTTCTTCGAAAGGTCCGAGCCAGTCTTCCATAATTTCGTCTACGGCTCCGCATTGCACACAAATTAAGTGATGATGATGATGTCGCGAATTATCGTCACGCAGATCATAACGTGCAACACCGTCGCCAAAATTCATTTTCTCCAAGACATGCAGTTCACTCAGAAGTTCTAACGTACGGTACACGGTTGCAAGTCCGATCTCTGGCGCTTTATCTTTCACAAGCATGAACACATCTTCTGCACTTAGATGATCTTGTTCATTCTCCAGCAGAACGCGAACGGTAGCTTCCCGTTGAGGCGTAAGCTTGTACCCCTGGGATTGTAATTGTTGTTTGATTTTCTCGATCCTTGCTTCCATATGCCTCCCCCTCAGAAAGGTGGGCATCCTAGCCCATTTTTAGCCACTCTTTTCATTATAGGGGGAGCGAACTTACAAAGTCAAACACAATTCATTACCCATAAACCCCCACCAGCATTGGGGTTACCCATTTCATCATGTATTGGGAGAAGTATCCTTCTAATAAAGCGGCTGCTAAAAGGAACCCTCCCATCACTAACGTGATGGTTGTATATCTCATGAAGGGCTGGTAAATGTTACCACTCCGACTCATAAACCTATGTTTTATAATATAGATCGAGAACGACATCGCGGCCACACTGCAGAAAAGAATCGCTGGTATGACTATTAAATTTTGTGGAACAACAGCCACAAGCGCGAAAAGCATTCCTTTCCACGACATTTGACCCACAAGGTATCCGACTGTGAAACCAATCAGCACACCTTTTAGAAAATCCAACACTAAGATCAGCGGCAAACCAATAATCGATAAGCCAAACAACCAGATTAATAAGATCCACTTCATATGCATACCGAATGCTTGACTAAAAGATTGCCTGCTGTCAATTTCGATGCCTTCATTAATTTCATGGAAAAAACTGCCCAAATGGCGGGTCATTTCGGTCCTTTGTTCCAAGGAAAGCGCATTAACCATGACAGCCCCGAAAACAACGCCAATCACAAAGAGCACAGAGACGAATATAAATAACGGCAAATTATCCTTCATATATTGTTTCATCGTAATGTTCCTATTCACACTCGCCACTCCCTCCTTGTACAACCTCTACAAAGACAAGCTTATGAGCGAAAAGATGAAACTATGAATGATTTTTCTCCACATAAGAATTTATAAGTTTCCGATATACGGAAGATCAAATTCTTATTGGCGATAAAAACAACATCTCTCGGGGTCCCCACAAAGTAATCGGAATTAACTACGAAGCTTGTCATCACTTTGTGGGGTGGAATAGCGGTCGCTTATCCTCGAATGACTTCGATAAAAGTTTTTTTCACTTTGCCGTACTTTCCTCCACCACCAACTTCCAGATGTAAGGTTCCTTCCCGGGCCTTCACAATATAAGCAGCAATCTCGTCCCCAACAATGTCACCTAACTCCTCCGGAGTCGCATGGTGCAGAACCTGCATTTCCGTTCCAAAATAGCTAAGCAATTGTTCTAACTTCTTCGGGCCTAATCCCGGAATGTATTCTAAGGGGACTTGAAAATGGTAAGGCGGACGATGTGCAGGAAGATAAGACATCTCCCGATCCGCAATCGCCATGATGCGATCCATGACGCCGCGCACAATCTTGGTACTGCCACAATCCAAGCAGCGTTCCACAATGGTTTCGCCATCGATCAGCACAGCATCACAAACACTGCAATAGGTTCGATGATACTTTCCTAATCGTGAATTCAAGCCATAATTGGCTGTGACGCCTCTTCCATCCTGACGCTGAAGAGCCTTAACTAACTCCTCAAAGGTTGGTGCAGCCAGTTTCATTTGATTATATTCTCGGCCTATTTTGGCTAAGGAATGCGCGTCCGAATTCGTTAGAAATGTAAAATCATCCAACTCTGAAATGTAACCTGCCATGTCCGAATCGGCACTTAGCCCAAGTTCAACGGCTGGAATTTGCTTCACATCCAGCAAATCGTTCATGCATTTCGTAGCGCTGCCATACACGCTTTTGTGGGGCGTGAAGATGTGCGCAGGGACCAGAATGCCTCCTCTACCCAACACCTCTTCCTGAAGCACACGAGCAGGCACATAGATGCGTTGTGAACTGAGCTCCGCATTTTTCATATGCCGGCTCATCCATTTCGTAAACTCCTGCATTACTTGAAGATTGGGTAGGTAGGCTAGCACATGGGCTGGCCCCATCCCAGGGTCTCTCACTTCAATTTCACTTCCAAGGATGATGGACGTGTTCCGATACCCAATCCCCCCTCCATCGAGCTCCACCATATCTCCTTTATCCAAATACATCATGATCTCATCTTGAACGGTCGGAGAATGCGTGTCGATAATGGAGATCATCTCCATCCCCTTACGGTTCGCGGCTTCATGGGCAATATTGAAAAAGGTTAGATTATTTGCTGCACTAATTTTGACAGCTTGACCTTTCTCTGTCCGGCCAATATGGATATGCAGATCCACATAATAATCCTTCAACATTTAAATCTGTCCCGTTAACTTGTACAGCTGCCAAGCGTAAACTGCCATAATCGTTTTGGCGTCACTGATACGCCCCTCACGCATATACTGCTGTGCTTGTTCCAAGGAAATTGCTTCACAATCAAGGAACTCGTCCTCGTCTGGATTCGCTGTCCCTTTAACTAAATCTTCCGCTATGAATAAATGGATAATCTCATCCGCAAACCCAGGTGACGTCGAAAATGAACTTACCAAACGAATGTTATCTGTCCGATACCCTGTCTCTTCCTCAAGCTCCCGCAAGGCCGCTCTCAGAGGCTCCTCACCGCTATCTAGCTTCCCTGCAGGGATTTCTACCTGGCTCTTCTCTAGCGGCTTACGGTACTGTTCTACGACGATCATTTTATCTCCCAGAAGCGGGATTACGGCTACTGCACCTGGATGCTTGACAATCTCACGGGAAGCTGTTCCACCATTGGGCAACTTCACCTGGTCTACTTGCAGTGAAATAATCTTACCTTTGAAAATCAATTCACTGCTTATCGTTACTTCTTCAAATTTCTTATGGTCTGTCATTTTAGCACCTCATCTTGGTTATTTGGTCTAACTTGTCCACTTCCTGCATATCGTTCATTATAACAAATATTTTCCTGAAAAGAGGGTCAATGATATGAAGAGCTATGTGGATGCCAAGCAAATTCGACTTGTAGGTAAAGCCTGGGAAATTAAATACCAATTGCAACAGATGCTTCAACAAGGAGATCCGAACAAACCACTGGTTGAATATTTAGCCCACTTGTACATATCACAGAAGACTTCTTCATATACCCATATCCCTCAACTTCGTATCGTTTCCTCCTAAAATAAAACGAAAACCGATTAGCCGCGCCAGTTGGCGGACGAATCGGTTTTTATTTTGCAAGGAATCCTAAACCTTAGCCGCTTCTTTCACGAGTGCCACGACGAGCTCAGCTGTTTTGACAAGGTCACGGATCGCAATGCGCTCTTTGACCGTATGGATGTCTAAATAACCAACGGCCAAATTTACAGTGGGAATTCCCATCCCGTTGAAAACATTCGCATCACTACCGCCACCTGAGTGGAAGGTACTCGCAGTTAAACCAATCGTGTTCATCGCACGAGAGGTTAATTGTACAATCGGTGCCGAATCGTCATGCATATAGGAGGCATACACGATATCCGCATGAAATTCACAGGTCGTGCCCGCTTCCGCCGCAGCGGCTTCGCACGCCTGTTTCATGGCAGCGATTTGTGCTTCCAATTTGTGCTGCACAATACTGCGTGCTTCAGCTTCCATCTTCACTTTATCGCATACCACGTTCAATGGGCCTACGCCCGAAAAGCTGCCAATGTTCGCAGTTGTTTCATTATCGATCCTACCCAATGACATGCGGGAGACTGCTTTACTTGCCACTTGAATGGCTGAGATGCCATCTTCGGGATTCACGCCTGCATGTGCGGTTTTGCCATGGAAAATGATTTCAATTTCTGCACGTCCCGGTGCAGCAGTCGCAATCGCACCAAGGTTCCCGTTGGAATCTAGTGCGAAGCCATACTGAGCTTCCATGGAGCTGCGCTCCATGGCGCGAGCACCTTTCAAGCCGCTCTCTTCGCCAGCTGTAATAACGAACTGGATACGACCATGCGGTATGTTCTGTTCTTTCAGAACTTGAATACCTTCGAGCATAGCGGCAATTCCAGCTTTATCATCACTGCCAAGAATCGTAGTTCCATCAGAACGAATATAGCCATCTTCGCCAATTTGTGGTTTAATCCCATTCCCTGGGGCAACTGTGTCCATATGCGAGGTGAAGAAAATGGTAGGAATCGCCGGATTGCTGTCTGTTGCTTCCAATGTACAGATCAAGTTGCCAGCACCGTGTCCGCTCTTAGACATCGATGCATCCTCGACGACATGCAAGCCATACTTCCCGAATTTCTCTTTGAGCACTACGCAGATTTCTTGCTCAAATCTAGTTTCACTATCCACTTGAATGAGGGAAATGAATTCTTGAACTAAGCGATCTTGCTTAATCATATACTTTCCTCCGATACACACTTTGAGTTACAATAAAACGGTACAAGCTTGGACGAAAAGGAGTGAATCCCGTTGCTACAGAATAAGAAATGGTTTAAAGTCGTTATTTACATTATGCTCTTCGTTATGCTGTTATCCAGTTTATTGTTTACAGCCGGATTATTTTTCACATCATAATCCATTAGTAAATTTTGGTATCCGCGTTGTAGCTTTCAAGATTTTCTTTCACTCGTTGTAGGAACCTGCCACAGATCACACCATCTAGAATCCTGTGATCGAGCGACAAACAAAGGTTAACCATGGAACGCACCGCTATCATATCTTGAATCACGACAGGCTTCTTCACGATCGATTCGAATGTCACAATCGCCGCTTGCGGGTAGTTAATGATTGGATACGACAGAATCGAACCGAAGGAGCCTGTATTATTAACGGTAAATGTACCGCCAACCATATCCGTGAGTGCTAGTTTCCCCGCACGCGTTTTCTTCGTCAACTCATCAATTTCCCTAGCGAGGCCTGCAATATTCTTCTGATCTGCTTTCTTGATCACTGGCGTCATAACGGAATCTTCTGTACCCACGGACAAGGAAATATTAATATCGCGTTTCACGATAATTTTATCTACAGCCCACACGGAATTAATAATCGGATAATCTTTGATCGCGTTGACAACGGCTTTCAGCATAAATGCAAGATACGTTAAGTTGATGCCCTCGCGGCGCATGAACTCATCCTTTACTTTGTTACGCAAGACGACTAAGTTCGTTACATCCACTTCAATCATAGTCCAAGCGTGTGGAATTTCAGTAACGCTCTGACGCATCTTCGTAGCAATCGCATTACGCATTGGCGTTACATCAATGAAATGCTCATTCCGAGCATCCTGATTATGACCTTCAGCTTCGATCAGCGGCGTTTGTGGACTTGCTGATAAATGAATCCCAGAGCTGCGAACAGGCTGACTTGCTGGTTCTTCTGGAGCAACAGGTGCAAGAGTTGCTGCTGGCACAGCCTGAACAGCCACAGGTGCCGTACTAGCCCCGCCTGAAGCAATGTAGGTCTCTACATCCTTACGTGTTATACGTCCGCCAAGGCCGGTCCCTGCAACTCGTGACAAATCGACACGGTTATCTTGGGCAAGTCTGTGGACGGCTGGCGAGAAGCGGCCACGCATGCTTTGATCCGCGTCTTCGGAAGCAACAGCTGTGTCTGTGACAGCGTTAGGCGCTGCCGAAGACGTCGCTGAGGAGCCAGCAGGCTCCTCAATGACACAGATCGCTTCGCCAACTGCCGCCGTTTCACCATCACCGACAATAATTTTAATGAGTTTGCCTTCAATGGGACTAGGCATTTCTGTATTTACTTTCTCCGTGAATAGCTCACAAAGAACGTCATATTGTTCAATATAATCGCCTGGCTTCTTAAGCCATTTGCCGATTGTAGCCGAAACGAGACTTTCCGCCAAATGCGGAACAGTTACCTCGGTGAGGCGGCCGGTTTGGTTCATACGAGTACCTCCTAATTTCGGAAAAGATCAACGAATAAGAACAGGGTCCTATCTAGAATAAAGCAAGCTGACGCATAGCATCCTTCAACTTATCCGCATTGAGAAGGAAAAACTTCTCCATCGGAGGATTACTAGCAACGGCTGGTACATCAGGACCGCATAATCTTGCGATTGGCGCGTCTAGCTCAAATAGCAGTTCTTCCGCGATAATCGCAGATACCTCTGCGCCGACACCACCTGTTTTGTTATCCTCATGAGTGATGAGCACTTTACCTGTTTTTCTAGCGGCTTCTAGGATGGCATTGCGATCGAGTGGCTGCAAGGTACGTAAGTCTAGGACATGAGCCGAGATTCCCTCCTTAGCCAGCTCCTCAGCAGCTTGAAGCACATAATTAACAACCATACCATAGGCGATGACCGTAATATCCGTACCTTGTCGCTTCACATCAGCTTGGCCAATCGGTACGATATAGTCTTCTTCTGGGACGTCGGCTGATAAGGCTAAGTAACATTTCTTATGTTCAAAATACAGCACAGGATCGCCATCGCGGATCGCTGCTTTAAGCAGGCCCTTCGCATCATAAGGATTCGATGGTGCGACGATTTTGAGTCCTGGCGTGCCGAAGAACACCGATTCTGGACATTGTGAATGGTACAGGGCACCCGCGCCAGTTGCACCATAAGGAGCGCGAATAACGATTGGGCAGCTCCAGTCATTGTTCGAACGATAGCGAATTTTCGCCGCTTCGCTTAAGATTTGATTCGTTGCCGGGAAAATAAAATCGGCAAATTGAATTTCAGCGATCGGCTTCATCCCGTACATCGCTGCGCCGATGGCCACACCAACGATCGCCGATTCTGCAAGTGGCGTATCCATGACGCGTTCTTCGCCAAAGAGATCGCGAAGTCCTTTGGTCGTGTTAAGAACGCCGCCTTTCCCTACGTCCTCACCTAGGACGAATACGTTATCGTCCTGTTGCATTTCCTCCTGCATCGCAGAACGGATTGCTTCCAAATATGTTATAACAGCCATCTCTATTTGCCATCTCCTTCCGCGTAAACATGAAGAAGCGTATCTTCCGGCTTCGGATAAGGGGCAAGATCAGCATACTTCGTTGCTTCATTGACTTCTTGCTTTTGGCGTTCTTGAAGCGCAAGGTCTTGCTCTTCGCTCCACAGTTCACAAGCAATGAGATACTCCTTGAATTTCAAAATGCCATCCTTCTTGCGATTCTCTTCAACTTCTTCCTTCGTACGGTACAACATATCGTCATCGGACGTGGAGTGCGGCATAATGCGATAGCACATCATTTCGATCAAAGTTGGACCTTCCCCACGAAGAGCTCTTTCTCTTGCTTCTTTCGTTACGCGATACATTTCCAAGACATCGGTGCCATCAACTTGAACACCAGGGAAACCATAGCCTATGGCACGATCTGCGATTTTGCCTGCCACCTGCTTATGAATAGGGACCGAAATCGCATACTGATTATTTTCACAAACAAAGATAACCGGAAGTTTATGTACACCCGCAAAATTGCAACCCTCATGGAAGTCGCCTTGGTTACTGGAGCCTTCACCGAAGGAAACGAAGGTAACGAAATCTTGTTTCTTCATCTTAGCCGCCAAAGCAATCCCCGCTGCGTGCGGAACTTGCGTTGTAACCGGGGAGGATGCCGTTACGATATGATTTTTACGATCACCGAAGTGACCTGCCATCTGTCTGCCTCCGCTATTCACATCTTCCGCTTTACAGAAAATAGCGAGCATGAGATCCTTCACTGTCATTCCAACTGATAATACGAAAGCATAATCACGGTAATATGGCAAGAAATAGTCCTTCTGACTCTGCATCGCGAACGCCATACCAACTTGTCCGGCATATTGTCCCATGCCTGATACGTGAAACGGAATTTTACCTGCGCGTTGCAGCATGAATGCTCTCTCATCGAATTTCGTTGCAAGGCTCATAACCGTATACATACGTACGGCATCATCATCGGATAATCCTAAACTTCTGTGCTTATATAGCTGACCAATGGACATGGAGTTTGCCTCCTTAGTGAGATGTAATGGCTACTAAAAACTTAATACCTGGTCCTAGTACTTGACTCTATAAGCATATTATAAACGCAAACGTTTATGATTACAATTTTTATCCGCTAATTGCAATGCCATCCACAGCAAGCATCGCTTCCCCCAAGGCTTCCGAAAGAGTTGGATGAGGATGAATGGTTTGTCCTACTTCCCAAGGGGTTGCATTCAACACCTGGGCTAGCGCGGCTTCAGTAATGCTGTTAGTTACTTGAGGGCCAATCATGTGAACCCCGAGAATGTCATTCGTCGCTTTATCTGCAATGACTTTCACAAAGCCATCCGAATCTCCATAAACTAGAGCTTTCCCTATTCCCTTGAAACTAAATTTGCCAACTTTCACTTGTCGACCTTGGTCAATCGCCTGCTGCTGGGTCCAACCAACACTCGCAATCTCAGGTCTTGTGTAGGTACATTTGGAAACGAGGTGTGTCTGAAGTTCATCGGGCTGATGTCCGGCAATATGTTCCGCTGCCAGAATTCCCTCATGGCCTGCCATATGCGCCAGCATCAGTCCGCCGATGACATCACCAACTGCATAGATATGAGATTCTGTTGTCTGCATATAGCGATTCACACGTATGACGCCTTTATCAATTTTGACATCGGTATTCTCTAAACCCATCGCTTCGACATTCGCCACGCGACCAACCGAGACTAACACGCGTTCAGCAGAAAGTTCATGCAGCTCCCCCTGCTTGTCCACTTGCATTGTCACCTTGCCATCTGCCACTTTCACTGAATCCTTAATCAACTTCGTGCCCGTTTCTAATTTAATCCCACGTTTCTTGAATAAACGCTCTAACTCTTTCGACACATCTTCGTCTTCTAGGTTAACTAATCGTTTATCGACTTCTACAATCGTTACCTCTACACCAAAATCATTTAACATCGAAGCCCATTCAACCCCGATGACACCGCCGCCAACGATGATGATCGATTTCGGCAAGTTCTCCATCCGTAAAGCATCTTCGCTCGTGATAATGTGGGTTCCGTCAATCTCCAAACCTGGCAAACTGCGTGGTCTAGAGCCCGTTGCAATAATTAAATTACTCGATAGAAGCGTTTCAATATCGCCATCCTCCTTCTCAACCGAAACAGCACCGCTGCGTGGTGAGAAAATGGAAGGTCCAATAATCCGGCCATTTCCGTGGTGAATGGTAATTTTATTCTTTTTCATCAGAAATTGAAGTCCTTGATGCAGTTGATCGACAATTCGTTGCTTGCGACCTAGAACTCCATCAAAATTCAACGAGACCTCTTGCGCCGTGATGCCATAATCCTCACTATGCTTCATCGCGGCATACACTTCCGCACTCCTAAGCAAGGCTTTACTCGGGATACACCCCTGATGCAAGCAGGTCCCCCCCATTTTGTCACGTTCAACAATTGCCACTGTCTTCCCAAGTTGAGCAGCTCGAATTGCAGCTGTATAACCGCCAATTCCTCCACCTAAAACTACTACATCATATCTATGTTCACTCATGTATGATTAGCCTCCTATGAAACATTTCCTTGTTATATGTATATGTGCGTCTCTCTTATATTACCCTTTTTTGGGATCGAAGTCATAGTCTTATTTCTGAATTAGACACGCTAGCGGTTTCGGGTTATGATGGTAGAAAACATGTTTCATGTCTTATGAGGAGTTACTAATTACTATGAAAGCACCCTTTTATCGTTTTGTTGCTATTCTCCTTCTCGTTATTCCTGGTGTAACTGCAACTTATGGTTTTCTAGCCATGAAAGATGCCTTCTTTGCTCAGTTTGATACAGTTGCGAATAGCGGTATGTTATGGGGAAAATTCTTTTTGGGCTTAGTCCTATTCCTGATCGGGGTCGCTTTTATTGGCGGATGGACGTTCTTTCGGGATCGCAAACGGAATTATTTGGCCCCACGATTCAAACCCAAACGCAACAAATAGACCGGACAATGTGTCCGGTCTTTTATTTTGAACACCTTTCATTCAACACCAACAAGCTTCCATACAACATGACTCGCTCGTTTAAGGATCCAGTGCAGCTGGAACAGACTTAACCCAATAAAAACACAGGATAGACCGATCGTGGAGAGCGCTTCTCTTCGCCAATTCGCCGGTTGCTGAGTTAGCGCTTGTAAGCATTTGATATCAACGAGGCGAGCACCGATTTTCATTCGAACTAGCAAAGCACTGCCCATATTAGCTAACCCTTTGGTCACAAAATCACTCATATACGATCGTACACCCACCGTAACCAGCCATTCGCCCCCCTTTTCATAGGCTAACAATAACGCGGCATCCTCACTGTTTCCAATACAAGGTAAGTAATGATGAGGGCTGCTAAAGCTAGCAGACGACTCCTTGTCACCAACTCCCAGTGGATCGGGGTAGGTGTGGACAATAATTTCGGCACCACTGTTCCACATGCGATTCGAAATTTGAGCTGCATCACTCACAATAACATCCGGATGATAACCGCCTAACAACAGTGCATCTGCACCTGCACCTACCCCAAGTAATACCGGCTTAAACGCCGTGATAAAACCACTAGCAGCTTGCAAATCCTTCTTATACCCTTTTCCATCAGAGACGATTAAGATATGTCGACCCGTGAATAGCGTACGCAGCGGCAAGTTAGGCAAAGACTCTCGAACTGCTTGCTTCTCGCGCATAGCAAATGCCAACGTACCTTCAATAAAAGGCTCCCACCGCTCATTGGCATGGTCATTCGCCATCCGTTGGGCAAGCAGCCAATCTTCTCGCGTAAACGGTTTGAACGGGATAGATTGACCGCCTACATGAATCCTATCTTGATAAATCAGTATTTCGGATTCGTTCAGAAAGATATCAGCATGAGCTGCATCCACTTCCATAATAGGGATATGTTGCTGTAGAAGTAATAATGGACCTTCCGTCGGAAACCTGCCGCTCATGACTTGCCCACAATGTACGATCGCTTTCACTCTGCGATTCAACAGATCTTGCGCTTGTTCTTCCTCGATATCACTCTGCGACAACACGAGAATTCGAGCACTCGAAAGCTTCTCATTTATTTCAACGGAAGGAGCTATTTTAGCTATTTTCCCTTTGCACACTAGATTAGGTTTCGCAGTAAATAAAGATAAAGATGACCAATTCATGGTTAGACACCTAGCTTTCCTAACGTAAGTCTCATGGCCTATCTAATTTACCCGAACCCACAAAATTCTATGTATATTTTAAGCTTGGGATGGCAAGCATTGGTTTATATTCGTAGGGAAGGAGAGGGACATCTATGGAGCTAAACATGAGCGCAGACGAAGTGTTAGGCCAAATTGTACAGCTTCACAGCACAGGAGAATCGCTAGCCAAAAAAAACGTGAAGAAGCTGCATCCTGATCTTATGAAAAACGCCTTGTATTACTACCCAAGCTGGGAACATGCATTACAGAAGACTGGAGTAGACACCATTGTTCACTAATCATACATAGGTTGTATTCTGATGCTCCGTGAGGTTGATCCTTACGGAGCCGTTTTATACTTACTCCTCAAGAACTTCCCATTCCACTTGAACCATCCGATCAACCCATGTTCGGATTTTCACTTCAATTGCTTGCTCGATCTCATCGTCCGTCATTTCACCAAGCTTATGCTCAGCAATTTCGAGAACGTCGGTTTTCTTCGTTTCACCATCTATCGCTAACTGAATTTGAATACGCATCTTGTTCACCCTTTTTCATTATCAACTAAACTTTCCATTGCCTCTTCTGCATCATCTGTTACAATAGAACTATGAACATACTTCATCTAGAAAAGGGGAATTGCCATGTCTCGATCCCATGCGCAGAAATTGCGTCAACGCCAAATACGTGAAGGAAAGCTGGACCCTGTGATGCAGCGGTTGCACTGGCACGGTACGAACCCCGTAACCAGAACCACACCAACACGAGCAGAGCTTCAAAACAAACAACAGAATAAACACAAATCAAGGAATTTGAACCATACTGTTGAATATGGGGATAATTCCTTTTGTTATTCTTGGCCGCCTACTTCTCGAATTGTAATCCCTTGTAGAGCCGCATAATGAATCATTTCTTCTTTCTCTGACGGTCGAAACTGATATTTGCAATCGAACCCATTGAAGAATAATTGCCAGTGTTTAACGACACCTTGTTCATCAACTTCAAGCGCTGCCACGTATAAAGAATCAGGCTCATCCTCGAACTGTAAACCGATATGAATGTAGGTCTGACCTTCCGAAATTTCCTGTTCACAATAGTCCATGATCACGTCTAGATGACCTCCTATTGAATAAAATCTTTTTTATTTATATAATATACTAATGCAACTGAGCAAACAAAGAGAAAAGCATGTTAATTTATGAATTTGCGATGTAGAATGTCTAGCTGAGCAAACTCTTAGGAGGAAATACATATGGCCTACGATCCGCAGGTAGTTGATGCAACAATAGTGAGTGATAATAAAAAGAACGGACTTTTCGAGGTTGTCGTTTCTTTGAAAGACCGTAACAAATGCCGTCTATTCTTTGAAAGAGATGCTGAAACTGGCATCGGCCGCGTAACGGATCTCAACCGTTTAATGAAAGAGCCTTGCCCAATTTGCCGCAAAGATTACCTATGCAATTGTCTTGATCGTTATAAGTACTCCATCGCTGATCAAGCTTTGACGTTCATTAAGTAATCACGTAGAAAACCCCTTAGCCACATCGGCTAAGGGGTTTCTTGTTTAATACACACTTATTCGTAGAGAACTCGGTAGAGACCTTCTAGCAAGCTCTGGTAATTTCTCGGATCATAGGTGATCTCCGCAAAGGAAACATGAATGACCTTATTGCTGGTTTTCACAATGAAAAAACTATCCTCGCTATGCTCTGCATCAATATAGGTGTAGCATACCAACTGACTGCTACCTGTTTGTTTGCGTAGAAATTCAGACGCTTCCTCACTCTCATTCGCAAACTTAGGCATACGCCCACCTCCTAAGCACAATTCTCTGTAGCATCACGCTATTAGGATTGCGATGTCTTTTTCCTCTTCAATGCCAAATATCCGCCTAGAAGCGATACCGGTACGATTGCTACTAATCCTATCAGTTCATACCATAGAGGGATGATATCTTGCGTTAAAATTGAGTCAAATCCAATCCCTGCGCCTATGACCCCAATGATCGCTGCATTGAATAGTTCTCCTCGCTTGGCAACCTTCGCGGTGAAGTAACTACCGAGGAACGTCCAAAATAAACCAACGATCAGAAAAAATAGCAATAGACCCCCATTTGAATAAATCGCATTGATATCTTGATCTTCCAACGGGGTATTAGCAAAATATAGACTACCAATAACCCCTGACGACAACATCGTCCCGATATTATCAATAGCTATTCCCAGCACAACGGCTAGGAAATGAAATTTACGTACACTTTTTTCTTCCGACATAGACTCTTCTTCTCTCCTGCTCACATCTGACTATTCTCTCAACTTAACCATAATACCATGTCAATTGGCTACTAGCTAGTTCAGTTAGAACTATGACAATGCCCACCAATTCGCATTGGGATTGGATTGCACTTCGGAATTCTTTAAGATAAGGGTCTGTCCGATCAGTGGCGTGACAATCTTAACTCCTTTGGCATCCGCGGCTTTCGCGGCACGTGTCACTGGATCATTCCAGTCATGAATAGCTAATGTAAAGGCACCCCAGTGGATCGGAAGCATCACCTTTCCTCTCACATCCAAATGTGCTTGAACCGTTTCTTCCGGCATTAAGTGAATATCCGCCCAACGTTCATCATATTGCCCGCATTCCATCAAGGTCAGATCGAAGGGTCCGTATTTATCGCCAATTTCCTTAAAATGAGGTGTGTACCCACTGTCGCCACTGAAAAATAGGCTATCGTTCTTTCCTTTAATGACCCAAGAACACCATAAGGTTGCCCCGCGATCATTCGTACTACGTCCAGAGAAATGATTAGCTGGTGTACATGCCAGCTCAAGACCTTCGAATGATACGTCCTCCCACCAATCATGCTCCTCAATCGTAGCTGCTGGAACTCCCCAGCGGATTAAATGAGCGCCTACGCCTAGCGGAACAATAAACCGTTTCACTTTATGTTTGATTTTCATAATCGAACCATAGTCCAAATGGTCATAATGATCATGCGATATAATAACTGCATCAATCTGCGGCAGCTCTGCAATCTCAAATGGAATTCCACCGCTGTATCTGTTTTTACCTACCCATGGAAATGGGGAAGGCGTTCTTCCGAACATCGGATCGAGAAGTAAAGCTTTCCCATCGATAGTAATCAAGCTAGCTGAGTGACCGAACCATGTAACAGTCGTATCCCCATTCACGTTAAACTGAGGCTTCTCCATGGGTAAAGGGGCCTTAGGCCGCCGGTAGGGGCTTCCCTTGATCATATCGCGCAAAATCCCTAGCGTCGTGCCGAAATTCATGTTCATCATGGCTGGGACTGGATTTTCGAACTTGTTATGCGCATATTGGGGAGATTTGCTAAACCTTCGAATATCAACTTCGGATGGTTTGCGACCGAATACTGGATACATGTTCATAAAGAGGACATACACACCTATCAAAATTACAATAATCACTAGCGCCACTAACATTCGCATTGCCTCCATGCTTCTAATTCCGCTTACACGTTTCTCCTGTACTAACGAATAAGCTAGGATGTAATAACGTAACAACTTTACCTTTGGTTCCATTTTTCATATCGCATGCTCCCCAACCTCATATTTATTTCAGGGGACAGGGACAGGAGCACAATCAGTCGGTTCGCCCAAACATTCCGCTGAAAAAGTCATAAGCTATCTCGAAACACAAACCAAATATCCATTGGAGGTTGATTCGAATGAGTTGTGGAACTGGGTATGGTACTTCTGCTGCAGCTGTTTTGGTACTTTTCATCTTGTTGGTTATTATCACTAGCGCATTTGTTTGGTAATGCAAAACTAATACAGAAGGACTACCTAGATTGTCTAGGTAGTTTTTCTGCTTCTCATCTCCGTCATGCAAAATAATATAAAACGAAAAAGAACGCCCCATAAGAGCGTCCTTAATCTTAACGATATATTTTTATAAAGCTCCTAACTGTCTCAAGAAACTTTATGTTCGATTCTGAGCTTATCCGCCACCATCGCAATGAATTCGGAGTTAGTTGGCTTAGATTTCGAAATATTAATCGTATAGCCGAAAATAAAGGAAATGCTGTCGATGTTGCCGCGCGTCCAAGCGACTTCAATCGCGTGACGGATCGCACGTTCGACGCGGCTTGGCGTCGTTTTGTATTTTTCAGCAATAGCTGGGTAAAGCGTCTTGGTGATCGCTCCTAGAATTTCAATATTATTGTAGACCATCGTAATGGCTTCACGTAAATATTGATACCCTTTAATATGCGCAGGTACGCCAATTTCATGAATAATGCTCGTAATATTGGCATCCAAATTCTTACCTTTCGGCATATGTACGACATTCGCACGTGGCGTTGAGGAAGTCGTAGTCGTTGTTGTAGGATTACCTGCAAGCTGACGAATACGGTTCGTAAGGGTTTCCATATCAAATGGTTTTAAAATGTAATAAGAAGCGCCAAGTTGCACGGCTTTCTGTGTAATGTTTTCTTGTCCGAATGCCGTCAGCATAATAATTTTGGGCTGAGAAGGAAGATTCATTTCTCGCATTTTTTCCAGAACACCTAGTCCATCCAGATGAGGCATAATGATATCTAGAATGAGAACATCGGGCAGCTCTCGCTGTTGCTCTAGAAAACGAAGAACCTCGTTACCATTGTAGGCAACACCCATAATTTCCATATCCTCTTGCTCACCTATGAACTCTGATAATAAATGGGTGAATTCTCGGTTATCGTCTGCAAGTAATACCTGAATTTTTTGCAACTGAATTTCCTCCTTTAGCTTCTAAACAAGTTAGTATTTATCTCTCTTATGTAAAGCTATTCGACAGCTCTTTTTAAAATCCTTCTGTCGAATATTATTTTTCTTTTCTTTTGTATGACTTTCTTATATAATAAAATATTTATCTTCGATATCCAACATTTTTCGACATATAGACACTAAACTCGCTATTTTTCCATAAAATGAGATTAAAATGAAACAAAGAACGAAAGGCAATTAACTCACCTTTAGTTCTTTGTCTGTGTTCCCTGAAGTCGGCCGAAGGATAATGCCAGAGTCCTGAAGCATCCACTCGATAAAGCAACCATAACCGCTGGTCGGATCATTCACGAATACGTGCGTGACGGCTCCGATCAATTTACCGTTCTGAATAATGGGAGAACCACTCATACCTTGTACAATGCCACCCGTTTTGTCTAACAAGCGGGGATCTGTAATCTTGATAACCATGCCTTTCGTACCCGGTACATCTTGTTTGGATACATGAACCACTTGGATTTCAAACTTCTCAACCTTCTGACCTTCTAGCACGGTATAGATTTGGGCAGGTCCTTCTTTCACTTCTTCAGCAAAAGCAACAGGAATAGCTTCTTTATCTAAGCTGTGGTCTGGTGCTCCATACATTTTCCCGAAAATGCCGAAAGCCGTATTCCGTTCAATATTTCCAATCACCTTGCTGTCCTTGTAAAGCGTTGCGTGCTTTTCACCAGGATCTCCATTATGGCTTTTGGATATCGACGTCACATTGGAATAGACAATGTCACCATCGCCTACAATAATGGGTGTCTGGGTATCCATATCTGTTATGACATGTCCCAGAGCTCCGTAGACGCCTTGATCAGGTGCATAGAAGGTTAGTGTCCCTACACCTGCCGCGGAGTCACGAATGTACAGACCCAGGCGATAAGACTTATCTACGACGTCATACACGGGTTGCAGCTTCACAACAAGTTCTTGATTGTTTCTTAAAATTTGCAGAACAAGAGGATTCTTACTTTCGCCTGATTTCGCCACCAATTCTGCGACCTTGCTAACATCCTTAGAATCCTTGCCATTAATTTTGGTAATCAAATCGCCAACTTGAATTTTCGCTTCTTCCCCAGGTGAAACTTTTTGCTCTGAGGCAACAGTCACCAGATGGTGACCTACGACCAGAATACCGGCGGACTTAATTTTCACACCGATCGTTTGGCCCCCTGGGATCACTTTTAAATCAGGTACGACATTCACTTTGACAGTCTTGATTGGAATGGCTCCGAACAGCTTGAGCTTCATTTCCGTTTGTCCAGAATGATCGGATTGCAGAGAGATAGGTTCATTCAAATTAACTTGAAATGAGTGCTTGGCGTTGCCATTTACCTTCACAATATCCGTATCCTTGACCGTGACCTGGGCACTGACCGGCATCGTTAACTGAAGCTGCTTCCCTTGGCCGCTAAACAAGCGGAGTTCTTGTGGAAAGGAGGCGAAGCTCTGAAAAGGCGGGGACATACTGACCAAGCAAACGAAGAAGACGAGCAAGAGTCCGAACAATCTTTTTCTTTTGTTGGATTGCACTATCAACACGCTCCTTCATAATTCCTTGAGCCCTGACGAATCTCCTCGTCAATTGCGTACCTATAAGTTAACCCCAGTCCCCTTCTTTTATAACAGCAAATGATGACTATCTATACTTTCATACCCTTGCTTTCTTATTTTTTGCCATGGTAAGCATTTCTCCCGCATGGTGAAGCGTTGTTTCTGTCACTTCGACACCACCAAGCATCCTCGCTAACTCTTCGATGCGGCCTGCATCTGGCATATCTTGAACACGCGTGAACGTCCGCTCCTGATCCACTTCTTTTCGAATATAGAAATGAACATCTGCGAAGCTTGCAACCTGCGGTAAATGTGTAATGGAGAAGACTTGACAACTTTGCGAAAGTACGGACATTTTCTCAGCAATCGCTTGTGCCGCTCGTCCACTAACCCCCGTATCCACCTCATCAAATACAAGCACCGGAATTTGGTCTATTCGCGCAAAAATTGCTTTCATTGCAAGCATAATACGTGAGAGCTCTCCACCCGAAGCAATTTTACTTAATCCACGCAGTGGTTCCCCTGGGTTAGGTGCCATGAGGAACTCAACCTGATCAATCCCTTGTCTGGAGAAGCGAACCTTGTTACCGTCCACCTCGACGCCGCGGTCATCGATAATATGAGCAATCTGAACTCGGAACTGTGTTCGTTCCATTTGGAGATCACGTAATTCATGTTCGATTTGAGCAGAAAGATCACTGGCAATGCCTTTACGCAGATTTGACAAGTCTAGTGCATGCACACCGATTTGTTTCTCTGCAAGTACCAGCTTTTCTTCTAATTTACGAATAATTTCATCTTTATTTTCAATTGTATCGACTTCATTCTTGATCTTCTCTAAGTAAGCAAGAATCTCTTTTATATTCTCTCCATATTTTCGGCGCAGAGACGTGATGGTGTCTAATCTTTGTTCAATAAAATCTAGACGTGAAGAATTGAACTCAATACTGTCGCGATAATCTCTAATTTGGTATGCGGCATCTTCTAATTGATAAAACGCGGATTGCGCCTGCTCAAGAATCGGCGTCAAATTCGTAGGATCGAGTTGCACGATATCCTGAAGTCGGGATACGGCCTTGCCAGCAGCATCGAGTCCACGATTGGTAGCATAGAGGAAATCATAAGCTTCAGAGGAGCTTTGATACAGTTTCTCCGCATTAGCTAATTTGCGCTTCTCCTCCGCTAAGGACTCATCTTCGCCTAATTTCAGCTTAGCAGACGATATCTCTTCAATCTGGAACCGATATAGATCTAACATTTGCAGCGCCTGCTTGCTCGTTTCTTGAAGATCATTCAGCTCTTTCTGGAGCTTCATGTAGTGGTCGTAGCTAGCTTGATATGTCTTCTTCGCCGACGCGATTTCGGCATCCCCGAACAAATCCAATGAATGAATATGCTCGTCCACATGAAGCAGAGATTGATGCTCATGCTGACCATGAATATTAACGAGCCACTCACCCGTCTTACGCAGCATCGTCATATTCACAAGCTGACCGTTAATTCGACTTGAACTTTTGCCTGTCGCCGTAATTTCACGACGTATGATCAGATGCTCGGAAGCATCCGATTCAATCCCGAACTCTGTAAGCGTATGCCAAACCGGATGAGAAGCAGGTAAGTCGAACATGGCTTCAATCTCGGCTTTATCTGCACCATATCGAACTAATTCCGAAGAGCCTCTGCCCCCGACAATCAACGTTAACGCATCTATGATAATCGATTTCCCAGCGCCAGTTTCCCCTGTAAGGACATGAAAACCTGCTTTAAACCGAATATGTACATGTTCAATGACAGCTAAATTGCGAATTGAAAGTTCTGTAAGCATGAACGCCTCCTGATTTTAAGATAATAAGGACATGACTTCATTTACAAAAGTTACACTATTCTCTTTCCCGCGGCAAATCACAAGTATCGTATCATCGCCACAGATTGTTCCCATAACGCCATTCCACTCCAAATTATCAACTAACGCACAAATCGTATTCGCTGTGCCTGGCAAGCATTTCATCACAACCAAATTATCCGTGTAATCTATGGAGACAAAATGGTCACTTAAAGCCCGGCGAAGTCGTTGCATGGGATTGAATCGTTGATCTGCCGGCATGGAATATTTGTACCTGCCATCATCAAGCGGAACTTTAATAAGATGGAGTTCCTTGATATCTCTAGATACGGTTGCTTGTGTGACATGGAATCCAGCCGCGCGAAGCGCCTCAACGAGTTCATCCTGTGTTTCAATCTCATGATTGGTAATAATTTCTCTGATTTTTACATGCCTTTGACCTTTCATCCTTACACCTCTATGTGAAAAGTGATTTTTTTGATTTTGCTAACGGCCATATCAACATAAAGTATACCTTGGGCCTCAGGATAAATGAGGGTGTAGGGCAGCAGCATATCACGCACAGCGCTACCTGTCATCTCTAGGGGCTTACGATCTCTCGCCACCTTCACCAGATACACATCATCTTCCTTTTGCACAAAATAATCAATAAATAAGCGGCTTTCCAGGTGGTCTCTCTCGCTAATGGTCATCGTAATTGGGATTTTGGTCTTACCTGCAAGCACTTCGAATCCTGCCCCTTCAAGCAGTTCAACAACATCATCCTCGGGGATATTCGCATGCCTTGGAATACGTCCTCTTCTACGACTTGCCCCTGTAGACCATTTCTGAAATCGCCAAAAGATGAAACAAACTACAACGATTAGGATTAAGAAAATGACTCTTACATCGCCTTGTTCCATGTCCTTCACCTCGCCATAGTATTCGAGAATCCGGAAGGGAAATCCTTTCTTCTAAGTGAAAAAACCCATCTCAGGGCCGCAAAAGGCGTTCTCAAAGATGAGTTTATTTTCCATGCAATTTCTGAGACTCTTTAACCGTCCCGGCAATAAGGGCTTTGATCGTATCTGGCGTTGCAAGCGACTCTTCCTTCTCATTACTGGACCAATACGCCAGAAATTCAATGTTCCCTTCTCCACCAGTGATTGGGGAATAAGTAAGTCCCTTCAAGCGAAAGCCGAGCTCCTCTGCAAAAGAAAGAACCGTTGTCAGCACATCAATATGCACATCCGTATCCCGGACGACGCCTGACTTCCCAACCTTCTCTCGACCTGCTTCGAATTGCGGCTTAATCAGCGCAACAACATGCCCCTGATCTCCTAAGATTTCTTTCAGTGGTGGCAAGATGATACGAAGTGAAATAAACGAAACATCGATACTTGCAAAAGTGGGTCTTGGACCGCCAAGATCCTCCAACTTCGTGTATCGGAAATTGGTTCGCTCCATGACGTGAACCCGCTCATCATTGCGCAGCGACCAATCCAATTGGTTGTAGCCCACATCAACGGCGTAGACGGAAGCCGCTCCATTTTGCAGCGCACAATCGGTGAACCCGCCCGTGGAAGCTCCAATATCCAACATGACTGCATCAAGCAAGTCGATTTCGAAATGCTTTAACGCTTTCTCTAGCTTTAGTCCGCCACGACTGACATAAGGATGCAGCGCACCCTTAACTTTCAGCACAGCTTTCCGACTGATCTTCATCCCAGCTTTATCAACTGGCTCTTCATCCGCAAAAACAAGGCCTGCCATAATGGCGGCCTTTGCCTTTTCTCTACTTTCAAAATACCCTTGCTCAAGTAGCAATAAGTCTAATCGTTCTTTATCCGAGGACATATCTAATGTGTTGCTCCTATTCAAAATCGGTTACTAGGCCTTCGCACGCAGGACCTTGCGAGGAACCAGCTTCTTCACTTCGGTAATCAAGTGGTGGGCAGTTAACCCAACTTCTTCGCGTTGTTCAGTCACACTGCCATGCTCCACGAAGTAGTCTTGAATTCCCATTACCTCAACTTGCAAACCAACAATTCGTTTCTCTGCGTAGAATTCCAATACCGCGCTTCCGAAACCACCTTGGATTGAACCCTCTTCCATGGTGATGACGGGTATCGATTCCTTAGCTAACTGAAGCAAATACGCTTCGTCCAATGGTTTAATGAATCTTGCATTCACGACTCGAAGTTCGATACCCTCTTGGGCAAGCTGAGCGGCCGCTTCCTCAGCCACTTGAACCATAGGTCCAACAGCGAGAACTGCGGCATATTGACCTTCACGTACAGTTTCCCAAGTACCGAGCGGAATCGCCTTAGGAGCCTCATCAATCGAAGCACCTGTGCCATTGATTCGCGGATACCGATACGCAATCGGGCCATCATTGTATTCAAGCGCCGTTTGCATCATATCGCGCAATTCCTTCTCATCCTTCGGCATCATCAAAACCATGTTAGGAATTGTTCGGAGGAATGAAATATCATACACCCCTTGATGTGTTTCGCCATCAGGACCAACGAAGCCAGCACGATCAATTGCAAAGGTGACATTCAATTTAGGACGACAAATATCATGTACAACTTGATCATACGCACGCTGCAAGAACGTTGAATATACCGCGAATACAGGCTTCAATCCTTCACTCGCTAGTCCAGCACATAGCGTAGCCGCATGCTGCTCTGCAATACCAACATCAATCATTCGATTCGGGAATTGCTTCGCAAACTTCATTAACCCGGAACCACCTGGCATTGCAGGCGTCACGGCAACTAGGCGAGAATCCTTCTCGGCAAGCTCAATTAATGTATCGCCAAACACTTGTGTATACATAGGCGGACCTGCGGACTTTAGCACTTGACCTGATTCCATTTTGTAAGGCCCTAAGCCATGCCAAGTATGCGAGTCGTTCTCTGCAGGTTTATACCCTTTCCCCTTCGTCGTTACGACATGAATCAGTACAGGGCCTTGAACCTTCTCAGCCTGTTTCAACGTATCCATGAGCACTTGTAAATTATGGCCATCTACAGGACCAATATAAGTAAAACCTAGTTCTTCAAACCACACGCCATTCAAAACAAAATATTTAAGACTATCCTTCAGCTTCTCCGCTGTCTTCGCCAGCGTTCCGCCGATGGCAGGAATTTTCTTCAGTAAAAATTCGACTTCCTCTTTCGCTTTCAAATAATGACGATCCGAACGAATCTTGCTTAGATAATTATGAAGAGCCCCTACGTTGGGCGCAATCGACATTTCATTGTCATTCAGAATGACTGTAATATTCTTCTTCTCATGGCCAATATGATTCATGGCTTCTAATGCCATGCCACCTGTAAGTGCACCATCACCAATAATGGCAACAACTTTATTATGTTCGCCCTTAAGATCACGAGCCATTGCCATACCCATAGCTGCAGACAGAGATGTACTGCTATGTCCCGCTTCCCAGACATCATGTTCGCTTTCGGAACGCTTAATAAACCCGCAAAGCCCTTTGTACTTGCGTAAAGTATCAAACTTCTCTTTACGTCCTGTCAAAATTTTGTGTACATACGCTTGATGACCTACATCAAAAATCAATTTATCATACGGGCTGTGAAACATGGTGTGTAAAGCTATCGTGAGTTCAACCACGCCTAAGTTCGGGGCTAGATGTCCACCAGTAACGGAAAGCTTCTCAATAAGAAACTGACGGATTTCTCCTGCCAATTCTTCGAGTTCCGTTAAGGATAACCGCTTCAAATCTGCAGGCCGATTGATTTGTTCGAGCAGCACGCTTGTTTCCTCACTTTCAATGTGAAAATACTAAGATTTCACTATTATATCATATAATTGGGTAAATCGTGTGAAACTACCTCGTGATCAGGCATATTAATTGTATACGTATGTCTAATGATCCCGTTTCATCAGGTAATCTGCAATCTGCAGCAAACGCTCCGGGTTCGGAATGTTGGAACGAATTAAGGCTTCTTTGGCTTGATTCGTCAGCTCTTGTACTCTTTGCTCAGAAGCTTCCATGCCGATAAAATAAGGGAATGTTACCTTCTGTTGTTTCTCATCACTTTTCACAGGCTTGCCTAGTTTCGCTTCGTCTCCGATAATATCCAAAATATCATCTTGAATCTGAAAAGCAAGTCCAAGTGCATGGCCAAATTCACTGAGTGCTTCCAATTGTGCTTCAGAAGCCCCCGCAACATGTCCACCCGCACGCAACGAAAACACAATAAGATCACTTGTTTTGTGCGTATGAATATACGTAAGCTCTTCCAGCTTGGTTATGCCTTGCTCCCCTAACATATCCGCTGCTTGGCCGCCAACCATCCCACGTGCACCTGCAAACACGGCAAGTTCTTCGGAAATAGCGAGTACGCGCTCAGCAGGAACACCGAACTTTTTGTGGGATTGCGCAACGCAGAAGAAGGCGTGCGTCAGTAGCGCATCGCCAGCAAGGATAGCCATTGCTTCACCATAAACTTTGTGATTCGTTAACTTGCCTCTCCGATAATCATCATTATCCATCGCTGGCAGATCATCATGAACTAATGAATAAGTATGCACCAATTCAATGGCCATCGCAACAGGCATAGCAGATTCCATGGAGCCCCCGAGCGATTCTGCAGCAGCTAGCACCATGATTGGACGCAGTCGTTTACCGCCTGCCATTAAAGAGTAGTCCATGGACTCACGTAGCGAAGCAGGTACTTCCCAGGCGGCTGGTAATGATTGACGCAGTGCGGCTTCGACCAGCTCAGCATGGGAAGCGATGTATGTATGAATAGTAGACGTCGTGTTATTCAAACTAATTCCCCTTATCTTCCAAGACAGGCTGGAAAGGCTTCCTTGTTACCCCAGCTTCACCTTCAACCAGCATCTCAATTTTCTTCTCCACTTGCTCCAGCTTCACGCCGCAAATATGGGAGAGCCTTACACCTTCCTGATACAGTTCAATTGCTTTCTCTAAAGGAACGTCGCCGCTCTCCAGCTGACTAACGATACGCTCTAGCTGTTCGATTGCCACTTCAAAACTTACTTCTGCTTCACTTGTTGACATCCATGTTCGCCTCCATCCCCGAAACTTGACATTGTATTTTGCCGTCTTTAAGACGTATGGATAATCGATCACCGATGTTTACTTGCGCTATCGATCTTACGAGTTGCGTTTCTTGTTCGTCATACGCAAGGCTGTACCCCCGCTGCATGACTTTCAGCGGGCTCAGTGCGTCCAGATGACGGACGCTCGACTGCCACTCCTGCTTCTTCGAGCGCAGGAGGGTCTGCATGGCCGTGAGCATCTGACGTTTGGACGTGTCCAAACGTCGTCTCGCCATCACGGCCTGCTCGGTTGGATTAAAGCTGGATAAGCGACGCTCCAGCTTCAATCGGCGCTGCGCGAGCTCCGTGAGGCGCTGACGCATGCGGTAACCGAGCTGCTCCGCCAGCCGGTCGAGCCGCTCCGCAGGCTGCATCAGCAGCTGCCTGCGAGGGTTCGTCAGGAACGGCGAGCGCTTCGCGCGCTCGAGCCGTTCCTGCTTGCGACGCAGGAGCTGCAGCAGCCCGTTATGCAGGCGCAGCGCCTGCTGCGAGAGCTGCTGCTTCAGCTCGAGGTGGTGCGGCACCGCGAGCTCGGCCGCCGCCGTAGGCGTCGGCGCTCTTAGATCGGCGACGAAGTCGGCGATCGTGAAGTCCGTCTCGTGGCCGACGGCCGAGATGATCGGGATCGCGGAGGCTGCGATAGCCCGCGCAACGACTTCCTCGTTGAAGGCCCACAGCTCTTCCAATGAGCCGCCGCCGCGGCCCACGATGAGCACGTCGGCTTCACCGAGCCGGTTCATGGCTTCGATCGCCTTTACGATCGAAGGCGCCGCTTGTGTACCCTGTACGAGGACAGGGTACAGCAAGATCGGAATCGACGGGAAGCGCCGCTGCAACGTGATGATGACATCACGAATGGCGGCACCCGTCGGAGAGGTGATCACGCCAATGGCACGCGGAAACCGAGGAATCGGTTTCTTGCGCTCTGGCGCGAATAGACCTTCGATTTCGAGCTTCTTCTTCAGCTGCTCGAAAGCCAAATACAAGCTGCCGATGCCATCAGGCTGCATCGCCGTTACATAAAACTGATAGGCACCGTCACGCTCATACACGGAAATATTTCCGCGTGCAATGACTTTCGTGCCCTCTTTCGGAATAAATCCCAGCTTCTGATTATGTGATGCAAACATGATGCTTTTGAGCCGACCGTCCGCATCCTTCAATGTAAAATACATATGTCCACTAGAGTGATGTGTGAAGTTTGAAATTTCGCCTCGCACCCACACATCTTGGAGACGTCCGTCTCCTTCTAGCAATAGCTTAATGTAACGGTTTAAATCTTTGACGGATAAAATCTTGGTCTCATTTCTAGCCATAGGGCAATTATACGCTCACATTCGCTTTAGCTGCACGGCTAGCCGCATCAACTGTGTTGCGAAGAAGCATCGTAATCGTCATCGGGCCAACACAACCTGGAACCGGTGTAATCGCACTAGCAATCTCTTTCACTGCTTCAAAATCTACATCACCCGTTAATTTGCCGTCTGCAGGACGATTCATCCCAACGTCAATTACAACTGCACCTGGTTTCACGTGATTCGCTTTGATTAAATGCGCTTTCCCAACAGCTACTACAAGAATGTCCGCTTGTTTAGTAATCTCTTCCATGTTAGGTGTGCGGGAATGTACGATAGAAACCGTTGCGTGCTCACGCAGCAATAGCATAGCCATCGGTTTACCAACGATGTTACTTCTACCGACAACAACTGCGTGTTTCCCTGCAATTTCTACGCCAGTCCGCTTAAGAATTTCAATAACGCCATGAGGCGTACAAGGCTTCATGCCGTCTTTCCCAATCATTAGGTTACCTACATTTATCGGGTGGAAGCAATCTACATCTTTCGCTGGATCAATTTCATCAACAACAGCTTCTTCGTTGATATGCTTAGGCAGTGGTGATTGAACAAGAATCCCGTTAATTCGATTATTCGCATTAAAACCATGAATGAGTGCAATTAATTCTGCTTGCGTCGTTTCTTCAGGAAGTCGGTGTACTTCGGAATAGATACCAACATCATCGCAAGCTTTCGCTTTATTTCTTACGTAGACTTGAGAAGCTGCATCTTCACCTACAATTACAACGACAAGACCTGGCTGGTTTCCCTGTGCTGTAAGAGCAGCTGCGTCAGATCTGATTTCCTCACGAATAGAGCTCACGAGTTCTTTCCCATTAATTACTTGTGCTGACATGTTATTTCCTCCTTAGCCGTTTAAGCCTTACCTATATGCAAAGTTAACTGTTCATGATTTTGATGAACTTAATGCGTACGTACTACTTTCTCTTTCAGTTCGTCGATTTCTTTGATCATTTTCCCCAATACGCCATTCACGAACTTCCCTGATTCATCTGTCCCATAATGCTTGGCCAAATCAATCGCTTCATTGACAACAACTTTTGGCGGAACATCATCACGATACAACATCTCATAGGCACCAAGACGTAGAATTTCCCGATCGATGCGAGACAGCCTGTCCATTGCCCACCCTTTCAGATACTCTTCCAACAGCTCGTCGATGCTTACTTTGTTCGTGTAAGTTCCTTCAACAAGTTCAACAATGTAGACAGGATCTATCTTATCTCCGGAGAAATCCAACTGCGTTTCATTATCATGCTCAGCTTCATGAATCGCAACTTGAACAGCCTCCTGAGGAGTAGCCTCATTCATTTGGATTTGGTATAAGCTTTGTATAGCAATTTCACGTGCAATTCTGCGTTTCATTCTGTTCCTCCTAAGCGCTTTGCTCCTGCAAAGCGACCTTCTCCTAAAAACTCTTTCTCCTAGTATACGTCAAATTGGATCCAATCCAAACAAAAAAATCCATGGATGAACCAGGGATTTTAGCGAAACATTCTCCATTTTTGTGTGAGATAGCGCCAAATGTCTTCCAGCATGACGAAACTTTCTTTGCGATCCAGCTTATTTCCAACATAAAAACCTACAAGAACGATAAATCCAAAGATCAACATATCCCAAAAACCAAAGAATAAATAAATAAAACCGAAGAATATTCCCGCTGACACTCCGATTACTTTGCCCCTATGGAACTCCCATAGTTCATTCCACATATGTGGATTCACCTCTATTCGACCCGGCTTTTAAACGTTGGGGCAGATTGCACGATGTTCGCTACGAATACGGTTACGGAAGCTACTGGAATACCGGTAATATCTTCTATGTAACTTTTCACTGTGCCTTGCATGTCTTCAGTCAGTTCTGGAATCGAGCTTTCCCCATCTACAATCGTTCTAATGGTAATTTCTAACCCGGATTGATTCACTCTAACACGTGCACGTAGATCTTTGGCACCTTTCGTGCGACCCGCTGCTTTCAGCGAAAGATTCTCGACCGTCTCGATAGATATGCGAATATCCCCAAAATCGGTACGTTGATCAATGGATGGCGCTTGGGAACGACCGCGACGAAGTGTTACGACAAGGAATCTTACAGAGATCAGTCCCATAATCAAGCTAACGATAATACCCGGATACGCATAACTCTTTTCGTAATAGAAATGGCTAAGCGTTGTACTTGCTTGATCGAGTGGGATCCAGCTTGATGCTGTGAACAATACTAAGATCGATGCGACGAATATGATTAGGCTATAGAAAAGTAGCAAGAGCCTGTCCACAATTTTACCCACTACGCTTGTCCCCTTCCTAAGTTAGAGGAAACCCCCTGCAACCTGTAGGGGGTTTCAATTGAAACATATAGCTCAGCTTTACCGCCTATTTCACACGATGGGCAGTTGCTGGTTCTTCTTCAACCGGTTTATCCGCCTGTTTAAAGTGAACATCATGAATGTGTACATTAACCTCAACAACATTCAATCCTGTCATGGATTCAATCGCTGTCTTCACATTGTTCTGAATATCACTTGCAACTTCTGGAATACGATTTCCATACTCGATGATGATGGAGACGTCAATGGCAGCTTCACGTTGTCCGACCTCTACCTTTACGCCTTTGGACAAGTTCTTGCGTCCAAGTAATTCAGCAATGCCGCCAGCTAATCCGCCACTCATCCCCGCTACTCCTTGCACTTCCACCGTTGCCAAACCGGCAATGATTTCGATAACTTCGGGGGCAATCTGGATGCTGCCCATGTCTGTCTTGACGTAATCCGGAGCGATTGTGCTCATTGTGGCACCTCCTAAAAGTTTTGCGCCAGCAACACTGGCTTGAAAAGATTTCACTTAAAATTGTGAGGCAAATTCGCCCTTTAACATATAAATGGGATAAGCCATCTTAATTTATTAGTATAACATTTCGGTAAAAATATGACAATTGATTACTACGATTCTGGATCGTTCACATCGTGCTCTTCCAAGAACTTAATATCGTGATCACCACTGATAAATTTCTTATGTTCAAGCAGCTTCAAATGAAAAGGAATCGTCGTATTTACACCATCCACAGCGAACTCATTGAGCGCTCTTTTCATCCGATTAATCGCTTCTTCACGCGTACTTCCCCAAACGATAAGCTTCGCGATCATGGAATCATAGTGTGGCGGAATCGAATACCCCGGATACACAGCACTATCCACACGAACACCGAATCCACCTGGTGGCAAATAAAACTTCACTTGACCTGGCGAAGGCATGAAGTTCCGGTTCGGATCTTCCGCGTTCACGCGGCACTCGATCGCCCATCCATTGATGCGGACATCATCTTGGCTGAAAGATAGTGGATTCCCCTCAGCAACACGAATCATCTCTTGGATAATATCAACGCCTGTGATCATTTCTGTCACAGGATGCTCAACTTGAATGCGCGTATTCATTTCCATGAAGTAAAAATTACCATCCGGACCTAGCAAGAACTCCAACGTTCCTGCTCCCGAGTAATTCACTGCTTTCGCGGCACGCACAGCCGCCTGCCCCATTGCCTTACGTGTTTCTTCCGTAAGAATTGGACAAGGTGCTTCTTCAACAAGCTTTTGTCTACGGCGCTGTACAGAGCAATCACGTTCACCTAAGTGAACGACATTGCCGTGTTTATCAGCAAGGATTTGAATCTCAACGTGCTTCATACCAGTTAAATACTTCTCCAAGTAGATCCCTGCATTACCGAAGGCATTCTGCGCTTCTTGTTGAGCTGCCGTAATCTGTTGAACAAGTGTTTCTTCGTTTTCCGCAATACGGATCCCTTTACCGCCGCCGCCTGCTGTTGCTTTAATAATAATCGGATACCCGATATCACGTGCAATACTTACAGCATCATCAATATCCTCAACTAACCCATCTGAACCCGGGATAATGGGAACTCTTGCTTCTTTCATCGTTTGCTTCGCAACTGCCTTATCACCCATGCGGGAGATAGCGTCAGGTGAAGGACCGATGAATGTGATATTGCAGCTCTCGCAAATTTCTGCGAAGTCAGCATTTTCAGCAAGGAATCCGTAGCCTGGATGAATGGCGTCGCATTCTGTTAGCGTTGCGACACTCATCAAGTTAGTGAAGTTCAAATAGCTGTCTTTGGACGCTGTTGGCCCGATGCAATAAGCTTCATCCGCCAAACGAACGTGCAGTGCTTCACGGTCTGCTTCCGAGTACACAGCAACGGTATAGATGCCAAGTTCACGGCATGCACGGATAATACGAACTGCAATTTCTCCACGGTTCGCAATAAGTATTTTATGAAATTTCATGATTTGCCCTCCTAAGAGCTCTTCCTGCGAAAAGCTTGCGTTGTCAGCATAAGCTTGCAAACGCAACTATTCCGGTCTAACCAAAAATAAAGGTTGTCCATATTCAACGAGTTGACCATTCTCAACGAGAACTTCAACAATCTCGCCTTTTACTTCAGCTTCTATTTCATTCATTAGTTTCATAGCTTCCACAATGCAAACAACAGTTTTATCTGTTACTTTAGAACCAACGCTTACGAATGGCGCAGATCCTGGAGAAGCAGATTGATAGAAAGTCCCTACCATCGGAGATACGATCTTATGTAAAGATGAATCCTCTTGCTTGGCTTGTCCGCTAGCAGTTACGGGCACTTCAAGTGCAGCTGCTGGCGCTGTATTTGTGTAGTTGGGTTGAGCAATCGGTGCGTATGTGTGTTGAACTGGAGCGGATACATAAAGAGGCTCCGCTTTATTCGGTTTACGAATGGAAAGGCGTGCACCTTCATTTTCAATTTCAAGTTCTTGTAAAGAGGATTGATCGACGAGTTTAATTAACTCTTTGATTTCACTCAATTTAAACATTCAAGTCACTCCTTTAGACGTTGGTGAATCCTTAAAAAATGCGTTTTCATATCCGCAACGTATGTATTATACCCATAAACGAACGAAATGGAAAGAGTCCAGTTTATTCGGACCCTTTCCATTACCCATTTGTGAAGCACAAACTTCACTAGAATCCCTACGGACGCACGTATTGAATCTTGATATTTTCTGGCATTGCACCCAATTCTTTCACAACCATGTCAACGATGGAAACGCCTTGGCTTTTCTCTAGTTTATCAGCTTGAACCGTCACTTTCCATTTGTTTCCATCTTGATTAATGACTGCTTGCGGGAAGTCTTGAATCAGAAGATCTTGTAGATTTTCAATTTTATCTTGCAGATCGGATAAGGCTGACAAATCATTCGTTGCCTTGGCCACTGCTTCAGGCGTTTTCTTCGTATCCAAAATGATCGTCATCAGATCTGTGGAAACTTTGCTGAAGTAATTGTTTTGTTTCACTTGTTCGTTCGTGAAGTAGTCATTTGCACTCGTCGTTTTGGCTTGCTCTTCTACTTGTTTCAACACTTGATCATCTGTTTTGGACGTTGTAGGTTTGCTTGCATCTTTTGTCGTAGTTTTGGAGTTGTCTTGTGTAGTTGTTGCTTTAGCGTCTGATTTTGTAGAAGTTTGCGGTGTTGTTGCTTTCGTGTCGGATTGTGTACTTGTGCCAGATGTTGCTTTCACATCTGTTTTCGCACCTGTAACTGGATCCACTTGCGTCATATCAATCTTTACTTCCTGCGACTGTGTGATAGCATCTGAAGATGCCAGATCGAGCTTATTGACGTCCTCAGTAAACAGATAATACGCGGAGAGCACCACCATCAAGCTGAGCATCGAAACGAGCCAAATTGTTTGTCTTTTTGCATTCATTGTTTATTCCTCCTTAGAATAGTTAGCTAATTTAAATGATTAATTCCCTGTTTTTCGCGGCAAAATAGAAATTTTACCGGCTTGAACATCCATGCCTCGCTCAACGGCTTCCATAATCATTTTCTTCACCGTGAGATTCTCTGCGCCTTTCGCTACAACAATGACACCTCTAATTTTGGGCTTAATGTATTTGAGCACAAGCGGTTTCTGGTCACCTGATACTTGATAAATAACGACTTCACCACTTCGCGTTACCTGGGATATGTTGCGTGTTGCTCCACCATTGTCGCGTTCTGTCGTCATGGTCTGATTATCGTTATAATTTTTGTCGACGGTCATTTCTTCCGTTGATTCAATGGTAACGAGCACTTCCACTTCGCCAACACCGACAATTTGCTGCAGGATGCCCTTCAGTTGGTCACTATAAGCTTGTTCATAATCATGAAAGCTTGCGTTTTCCTTCGATGTGCTTCCTGCAAAGGTTTCCTTACTTTCCGCTGGAGGAGACGCTCTGCCTGTGCCAATGGGATCCAGATCTTTGACATTTATAAATGTGTTGATAATCATTAGCGCAGCTCCTAAAAGCCCAACCATGATGACCCAAAGCAACGTATTCTTACGCTTAGGTCCACCTGGTCCGCCGCCGAATTTGTGCTCCATCCATTGCAGCAATGTTCCCATCGATTCACCTCGCCATCCGTCCTTTGCTTTGTACTGTTTCAATCTCAATTTTGGCAAGATCTACAGACCAATTCTTCGAAATATCTCGTTTGAGTCGATCCTTTTCTTGCTCATTAGGCTGCGATTTAAGATTTGTCTGCAGGTTATCTTGAGCAGGACGATCTTGCACTGCCACAGCAGCCCCAATCTTGATGGGATCTACTGGTTTGACTGGCTCCATTGCAGCAATACTCTTACTCTTGACTATCTCTTGTTGCTTCGCCTCTATATCATCAAGGGTCACCTTTACATTGGTAATGCTGGGTTTCCCATTATTGTCTACCTGCACCTGAACTTGTACTTCCTGAACTGACCATTCTGTTTGTTTCTGCAAGTCCTCTTGTATCAATCCAGCTAATTGGGTTTGTACGATTTGTTGCGTTTTCTTCCGTTCTCCTTCTTGAATCGTATTGGCATCCTTCGTAATGGCTGCCAATGACTTCATTTGCGTCTGATTGCCGCCATATCCACCTGCTAGCATCACTTTCTCATTCTGCTCCTTCTCTGCTCGACTGAGCAGCTGATCCAAATCCCAATCCTTTTGGAACAGCTGAAGCACAGGGGTGAGCAGTGTGAGTAGAATGAATAAACTCAAAACTGTCTTCACATACCGTTGCATGGTATTGCTTGGAAGCAGTAGATCAACAAACGTTGCAAGCATAATGACCATAATGACCGTTTTCAGCCATCCTGCTAACCAATCCATCGCGGAGCTCCTTTCACCTCATCATGACGGAGACATTGCTAATTGTGATCATGATGGTTAGGGCAAGAAAAAACATTAAGCTGACTGCCGCTAGTGCTGCAAACACATAGATTAAACTTTTGCCTATCGTTTGTAGACAAGCAATGATCGGGCTATCTCCTAGTGGCTGCATCAATGCTGCTGATAAGTTGTAAATAAAAGCTAGCGTTAAGATTTTGATCGCTGGAAACGCGCACAAGAGAACGAGGATGACTACGCCAACAAGTCCTATGGCATTTTTGACAAGTAAAGAGGCTCCTATTACCGTTTCCGTTGCGTCTGAGAACAAGCGACCTACAACAGGTACGAAATTCCCGGTTATGTACTTAGCTGTTCGAATCGCTACACCATCTCTCACCGCACCAGCTGTCCCTTGAATGGAAATCACGCCAAGAAAGACCGTTACGAAAACACCTAGCATACTTAAACTGACAGTGCGCAGCAGGTTAGCTAACTGGGTAACCTTAAACTTATCGCTGAGAGAGCTAACGATGTGCAGCACGGCTGAGAAAAACAAGAGCGGGAAAACAAACACATATATCGCCGTTCCCACGGAGTGAATCATAAACACGATGAGAGGATGCAGGATGGCCACGGATGTCACATTGCCCATCGATGCTAATAACGTTAGTAACAATGGCATGATGGCGAACATGAATTGAATCATGGATGATATGGCTGTCTTGGCGTACCCGATTGCAACACTGAAGCTGTTAATGGCAATGATAATCAATACCATATACGTGATCGTGTAACCTAGTTTGCTTACGGTATTTCGTTCAAACGAGCTCTGAAGGGTTTCCAAAATCATGCTAAAAACCGTCAACACAACAATGGAAGCCAGCAGCTTGCCGTTGATGATAATTTCATGAAATACATAGCTCAGAAGCCCTTTAAAAATACTCTTCATACTAATGCCCTTGGTCCCAAGAAGAAGTTCCATGAAGGTTGGAGGTTTGCTCTCCGGGAAATACCCGCCATATTCCTTCATCAACTTATCCCAATACTGCTCGACTGGCTCTGTATCCAAACGGTTCGCTTGCTCCTGGATAATCATATCTGTAGGCGATTCAGCCGTTAAGGAACCCGATAAACCAAGCCACAGACCCATCGTTACAATAAATAATAAGATCCACCGATTGTTCAGCTTCTGGTGCGAATAAAGTAGGTTCATGCGTGTCACTCCTTAGGTGAATCTTCTAAGCAGGGAGCAGTTTAACCACGGTTTCGATGATGACCGTAATTATTGGAATTGCCATTACCATAATGAGCACCTTGCCTGACAGCTCGATTTTGGAAGCAATGGAATCTTGTCCTGCATCCCGAACGATCTGTGCGCCAAATTCAGCGATGTAAGCAACGCCGATAATTTTCAGAATCGTTTTGAGGAACACGAGGTTCACATTCGACTTCACTGCTAAGTCCTCAAGGACTCCGATAACCGAAGAAATTTTGCCTATTAAGAACAAGAAAATAACGATCCCTGTAAAAGCGGCTAATAAAAAGGCGAACATCGGCTTCTGTTCCTTGATAATGAGCGTCAAGATTGTGACGATGAGTCCTAAACCTACGATTTGGATGATTTCCATCAGACCACCTCATTGGAATAGGAAAATAGTTTTAATTTCTTTAAACAAGTTATCGAGCATACTGACGACCATAAAAAGCACGACCACGAAGCCAATGACCGTGACCCAGTGTGCCATATCCTCTTTTCCCATCTGCTTCAGCACCGAATGGATCATCGCGATAATGATTCCAATGCCGGCAATTTGGAAAATGGCGTTCACATCTACATTCATTCCTGGCACCTCACTCCGACTTCAAGGAACTTGTCATGCAGGGATTCATATACCCCGCTAGTACATTAAAATCACGACTAACGCTCCGATTAGGACACCGAGGCTCTTCCACATTTTCTCGTAGCGCTGCTGTTCATCTCTGGCATCGGTTTCTTCTGATTGCAGTTGACTAATCGCGAGTCGCAAATGCTTGATTTGATCACTACGATCCGAAAGTCCCAACACAGGTCCTAGACCAAGCATTACTTCTTGTTCGGCTTGCCTCATCGAGGTTCTCGCCCAAACTTCTTTGACTGTCTTCTGCCATAGATCCTTGGTCGACTCTCCGTTACTTCCCAGTAAACGTTCAGACATTAATCGAAATAAGGTAGAAAGAGGATCAGCAACTTGCTTACTTAGCGAAGCGAACGCTTCAGGAAGCGGCGTCAGCGCATACGCAATTTCAGTTTCCATTCTTCCTAGCGCGCTAATGAGTCCTCGAATTTGCTTAGGTCGCCTTACATAGTGAGCAGCCTGCATAAAACCGTACATGGAAGCTGCACCGAAGATTAGAACTCCTCCAACAAATTTCAGCATGCGCAACATCCTTTGCTTTCGTCATCCATCTCCCATTGGCTTTCCTTCATGATCCAAGATTCGAAAGGAAGCAGAGGCTCCTTTTCTTCGCTGCAGAATCACAAACTTCGTAAACACACCTGCTCCCAGCAATTCCCTGAGTACCGGTCGTCTACGGACATCTTCGTAGCTTGCTCCATGTGCTGTCGCTAACACCCGAATCCCGGTGTGAATGGCTTCATGAATGGCATCAGCGTCCTCACTTCGGCCAATCTCATCTACGATGAGCACCTCGGGTGATAAGGAACGAATCATCATCATCATCCCTTCGGCCTTGGGACAACCATCTAACACGTCTGTACGAGGTCCCAAGTCGAATCTCGGTACGCCTTTGACACAAGCAGCAAGTTCGGAGCGTTCATCGACGATACCTACTTTTTTACCGTTAAGCGTGCTATTCCTAGCCCCCCACTCTCCTCGACTAATCAGTCTAGCCAAATCACGAATTAAGGTCGTCTTTCCTTGCTGCGGCGGTGAAATGATTAGGGTGTGGTGAATGTTTCCCATGTTCTGATCCATTAGATAGGGCAGTATCCCCTGTCCCACACCTTGCATTTCGCGTGCAATTCGAATATTAAAGGAACTCACATCGCGTATTTGTTTCACTTGACCTTGATCGAGAATCGTACGCCCAGCAAGTCCCACTCGATGACCGCCTGAAACGGTGATATAGCCTCTCCGCAGTTCCTCTTCAAAGGTGTATAACGAATGATTCGTAAGGATCTCAAGGAGTGTCATACAATCTTGCCTAGACGGTTTGTACGCCAAAGCTTCTTGGGTGATCATTTCCCCACGTTCACTAATAAAGGCATATCGGTCAGCCCAACTAATTTCAAGGGGACGCGACTCTCTCACCCTAATCTCTTCCACACTAGCTTGTACGTTCGGAGGAAGTTCGCTCAGCATGAATCGGATGTTCTGCGGCAACAAATGTGAAATACTTGCTAACATTGGGAGACAGCCCTCCAAGTTGTCCAGTCTTCTATATTTATTTCTATGCTTACTAGAAAGAAATATGACCGATTACTTTTTAATAATCCCAATGAACAAACAACTGACGCCAGCTATGATCCACAGCATCTTTCCATAGGAAAGCTTATCGGCAACGCCTACTAATCCGATTGTCGTCGTAGTTAATAGTACTAGAGGACCTACTAGTGCTAGAGCTGAATTCACCAACAGCGCCTTCTCGATCGTCGCCAGCCTAAGCATGAGAATAGCGGCAATGATTTCGATACTCCCAGACATCAACCGCAAGGAAGCCATCGTGACTACGATTTTGTTCATCAATTCCTACACCTCCCGAATGAATGTATAGCACTTGCAAACGAAGCTGCATAATTCAGCGTCATAATCGCTTCGAAAAGCACACGCTTTTCCCTACCTTATGCGAGCTCGTCTCATTTTAGGCATGCTGGGCACCTCCATTTGTGCTCATGCATATGCTGTACACATAATTGATCCTTCGAAGGACAGTGAGGAGAATTACCGATGGAAGTGACCTCTCAATTAAAATGGAACCCGGTTCTAGCCGACCCTACAGGAAAAAGGCAGCTCAAACCAAGAACGTTGGGGAAAACGATGGTGATGGATAAGGGACTTGGCATGCTTGCCTTTCAGGATTTGCTCCAAACCTCCAGTAACCATGTGGATATGATCAAACTTGGATTCGGCACTTCACCGCTTTATCCACAATCCGTGCTGCGAAGCAAAATAAACCTGGCCAAAGAGAACAACATTCTCATTTACCCGGGAGGTACTTTTCTAGAAGTTGCAATATCACAGAATGCAGTAGATTCATTTTTTGATATGATACTTGCACTTGGCTTTAATGGCATTGAAGTGTCCGATGGCACCATTCAAATGGATCGTAGACAACGGAATATGTTAATAGCCAGAGGGATAGATGAAGGATTAGAAGTCGTTACGGAGTATGGCAAAAAAGGTTGGGGCTCCTCTATCGAGTTAGCAGAATTAATTGATACCGTCTTAATTGATACGGAATTAGGCGCTACCCTTGTTACGATTGAAGCGCGTGAATCCGGTATGGGTGTTGGTATTTTCGATGGGGAAGGGAAATGCAAAGATGAGGAATTGCATAGCGTGATGACTTCTGTATCAGGTTATAAGCTCTTATGGGAAGCACCGCTCAAAACTCAACAAGTGCACCTCATTAACTCCCTCGGTCCTGATATTCACTTGGGCAATATTTCCCCAGATGAAGTCATTGCATTAGAAGCTTTGAGGCGTGGACTGCGTTCTGACACGTTGTCTTTAGGGAAGAAATAAACGGCTGCATAGTCCTATTAGGACTCATGCATGTATCCAAAAATATAGCTGATTAATTTAGGTAAAACCTAATAGCGTCTATATTTGCAGAAAGGATTAGCACATGCATATCGAGGTGATCGCCAACATCGGCGAAGCAAGAAGTGATGAGTTTCTTAATAAAACCGTCATTGTCATTGATGTTTTACGTGCAACTAGTACAATCATCACCGCTTTGATGAATGGAAGCCGGGGTGTAGTCCCTGTTGATACGGTTATCAAGGCAAAGGAATTGGCGAGAGAAGACGATTTACTGGGCGGGGAGCGCTATTGCAAAAAAATTCCTGGTTTTGATTTCGGCAATTCGCCACTTGAGTACACGCGTGAAGCCGTACAAGGCAAACGTATCATCTTAACGACGACCAATGGCACAAGAGGCATTCAAAAAGCAATAAAAGCTGACCGTGTCCTTGCAGGAGCTATAATTAATGGCAGAGCCTCTGCTGCGGCTGCTATCGACCTTAAACGGGACACGGTGATCGTATGCGCGGGAACACAAGATGTGTTCTCTTTGGAAGACGGAATTTGTGCTGGCCTCATCCTAGATGAAATCGCAGGTTTACTTGGTGAGCCGCATATGATGACGAACGACTTTGGTCTAGCTATGCGAGGTTGCTATCTTGAAGCGAAATCTCACTTATTCGAGACGATACTGGCTTGCAGCAATGGTAAGAAAATGAAAAAGTCCGGCTTCCTCGCGGATGTCGAACTTTGTTCGAAGACGAATCTAACGGATTGTGTCCCTGTTCTGGAACACGATCAAATGGTTCCTTTTGGGCGTTAGTCCCCCTTCCCCAGCGTTCTAAATACAAGCCCCCCTCATACACTTAAATGACGATGATGAGGACAAGGGGTTATGTATATGAATGGGGATATGCTCTTAGTTATTTTAATCATAATAGGACTCATTGGCCGTTCGCCGATCATTACAACTGCGGCATGTCTTTTACTTGCCATTAAGCTAATTGGGTTAGATCGTTATTTCCCTACCATGGAGCGAAGAGGTCTCGAGCTAGGTTTACTGTTTCTGACCATCGGTGTTTTGATTCCATTTGCAAGTGATCGCATTTCGATGAAGGATATCCTCTCCGTCTTCACAACATGGCCTGGCATCATTGCCCTCATAGGCGGAGCGATAGCTACCTATATGAATGGAAAAGGTTTGGAGCTACTAAAAGTAGACCCACAATTAATTGTGGGTCTTGTGCTTGGTTCTATATTCGGCATCTTATTTATGCGCGGTATTCCGGTAGGTCCACTAATGGCTGCCGGAATAACGGCATTTCTATTGAAGCTTGCCTATTTCATTGCAGAGAAATTCCACTAAAATATTCCCGATTATCTGCGATCTTCTGGTCCACCAACGAAAGCTTGCTCCGCTGTATCTAAACCGTATGCCGTGTGAAGTGCACGGATTACATCTGTCAAGTTCGTATTGTCAATGACACAAGACATTTTAATCTCTGATGTACTTACCAACGAGATCGTAATGCCAAGATCAGAAATAACTTTGAACATAGTAGCTGCCACACCTGGTGAGCTAACCATACCAGCTCCAACGATGGAAACTTTAACAAGATCAACTTCGGAGGTTACTTCACGGAAACCAACTTCAGCACGAATTTGTTCAATAACATCTAACGCTTTTTCACGATCCGCCAATGTCGTTGTGAAAGAGAAATCCGCAGATCCGTTAATTACACCGCTCTGAACGATAATGTCCACGTCAATTTGCACTTCAGCAAGCGCTAAGAAAACTTTCGCAAGCTGGCCTGGTTTCTCAGGAACACCCAGAATACTAATTCTTGCTACATTTTTGTCATATGCGATGCCACGAACGACGATCCCTTGCTCCATCACTGCTTCCTCCTTCACATTGGTGCCTTCATTGTAATTAAAGCTTGAACGTACCACGAGGGTCACGTTGTAATTTTTCGCGTACTCCACAGCACGAGGATGAAGGACTGCAGCCCCAAGATTGGCAAGCTCCAACATTTCATCATAGGAAATCTCGGCAAGCTTTCTAGCTACTTTCACAATCCGAGGATCCGTTGAGTAGATACCATCCACATCGGTGTAAATTTCGCAAAGATCCGCTTTAATTGCTGCAGCCAGCGCAACAGCTGTTGTATCGGAACCGCCGCGGCCGAGCGTTGTAATCTCACCAGCTTCCGTCATCCCTTGGAAACCAGCTACGATAACAACATTTCCTTGCTCAATCGCATTGAGAACACGATGTGGTTGAATATCAGAAATTCTTGCCTTTCCGTGTACGGGCTCTGTATAAATGCCACTTTGCCACCCGGTGTACGAAACCGCTTGCTCACCAAGATTATGTATGGCCATCGATAAAAGCGCTACGGAAACTTGCTCGCCAGTCGACAATAACATATCCATTTCACGAGCCGGAGGGGCTCCATCGTAAATTTGCTTGGACAAGTCGATTAAATCATCCGTTGTATCACCCATCGCAGAAACGACAACAACACAGCTGTGACCAGCTTGTTTACGCTCTACGATTCTTTTTGCTACTCGTTTCATTCGCTCCGCATCACCGACAGAGCTACCGCCAAATTTCATCACTATAAGAGACAAAGCTGACCCACTCCTAACGCATACTAGTGCATAACAATTCAATATTATAGCATACAAAAGCTTGCCTGTGGCAAGAAATGAAAAAAAGCCTTTCAGACCCCAGTGAGTCAGAAAGGCTTATCCCATTAGTTGCTTGCGCGTGAAAGGTATTTGCCATCATCCGTATCAACGGAAAGAACATCGCCTTCATTAATGAACAGCGGCACCATGACATTAAGACCTGTTTCCACTTTTGCATTTTTCAAAGCACCTTGTGCTGTGTTTCCTTTAACGCTTGCATCTGTTTCAACAACTTTCAAGTCAACGCTCTTCGGAAGGTTAATCCCTAGAATTTCGCCTTGGTAGCTCATGATCTTGATGTTCATGTTTTCTTTCAGGAAATTCAATTCCCATTTCAATTGTTCGTGGGAAAGTGAAATTTGATCATACGTTTCTGTATCCATGAATGTGTAATCGTCGCCAGCTGCGTACAAGTATTGCATTTCACGGTTCTCGATGTGAGCACGTCCAACGTTCTCACCTGCACGGAACGTACGCTCAACAGTGTTGCCGTTACGTAGGTTTTTGAGTTTGGAACGCACGAATGCAGCGCCTTTACCTGGTTTAACGTGTTGGAAATCTAGAACTGTGAAAATATCATGCTCCACTTCAATTGTAAGACCTGTTTTAAAATCGTTTACTGATATCACTTGTAAATCCCTCCGCTAGTCAATGATAAGAAAATCTTTGGTAGAATGTGTAAGTATTTTAATGCCGGTCTCAGTAATTACTACGTCATCCTCAATTCGTACTCCGCCAAAATCAGGGAGATAAATACCAGGCTCAACAGTAACAACCATACCAGGAGTTAAAATCATATCTTCGGTTTTCGACACACGTGGAGATTCGTGTACTTCCATCCCCAGCCCATGTCCGGTTCCGTGACCGAAATAATCGCCATAGCCGCGCTTCACAATCACATCACGTGCGAAAGCATCGCCTTCTCTGCCCGTAATGCCCGGTTTCAGGTTGGCCAAACAATTCAACTGAGCTTCCAACACAATATCATAAATTTCTTTATGTTTAGCTGTTGGCTTCCCTAGCATAACCGTTCTAGTGATGTCAGAGCAATAACCTTTATAATACGCTCCAAAATCCAATTTGACAAATTCGTTTCCTTGGAGAATGCGATCACTTGCTTTCCCGTGTGGTAATGCTGAACGCTCACCAGATGCTACGATCGTCTCGAAGGATGTCGAAGTGCCTCCGTTTTTACGAATAAACACTTCAATTTCTAGTGCGATATCTAACTCTTTGACACCTGGTTTAATGAAGTTAAGAATATGTGAGAAAGTTTGATCGGCCAAATCAGCCGCTTCCTGCATCACTTGTAGTTCTGCTTCATCTTTCACCATTCGAATCAACTCAACAAGTCTTGAAGTGGGTACAAATTCAATCCCTGTCAGTCCCGATTGATAGTTGAGGAAATCACCATAAGTGACGTCACTTTGCTCGAAACCAAGCTTCGTGATCCCTTGCTGCCCCAAGAGTTCTCTTACGGACTCAATCGCCTTGGCTTTATGTTCTACCACTTCAAACAGTTTAGCTTGTTGCGGCGCTTGTGTCATATAACGGAAATCGGTTAATAAAATGGCACGGTCTAGCGTAATAAGTACATAGCCAGATGAACCGGTGAAACCAGATACATATGTACGGTTATATGCGTTCGTGATGAGTAGTGCTGGTAAATCCTGCTGCTGCATAGCCTCGCGAAGACGTTCAATACGTTTCTCCTGCATCCAAATCACCATTCCTTCTTAAAGTTTTGCTGAAGCAAAACGAACTACGTAAGCATTTGCTTACAGATGGGGTAGTAAAGCTCGTAAACCAAGTGCATAGCTATCTGCCCCAAATCCACAGATTTGACCAATTACGACGGGTGCAATGACCGAATGATGACGAAATTCTTCACGTTTATGAATATTCGAAATATGTACCTCTACCGTTGGCAATTGGACCGTAGCAAGCGCATCACGAATCGCATAGCTGTAGTGCGTGAAAGCACCTGGATTCATAAGTATGCCATCTTTTGTACCGTAGGCTTCGTGAATTTTGTCAATAATCTCGCCTTCATGGTTAGATTGAAAGCATTCCAATTCAAGCGAGAACTCGGATCCAAGCTTTTGCAAACCTTCAATTATGGTTGTAAGTGTCATGGTTCCATATACGCCAGGTTCACGTATGCCAAGCATATTCAAATTCGGACCATTCAAAACTAGAACCCTTTTCAATTGGAAATCCTCCCACAACAATCGTCATAGGCAACTAACCCTTTAGGGCTAATTAACCTTTGATATTTTACCATAACTTTCATGTCTTGGGTATAGCCTCTGTCGTTCTTGCGCTTGTATATTCAATGGCGATCGAATACCCAATAAACATCCCCCATACGAGGAACAAACAAGCATCACTGATAATCGTATTCAGTTCTAACTCCGTAATCCAGTACACCATCCCCGTGATCGGCCCGACAATCAGATAAATGATCGCCCACCATAGTGCACCATAGCATATTCCCCAAAAAGGACTGCGCAATTTCGACATGGTGACCATGTAGATGAAGGCAGCGAATATCGAGAATAGCATAAACACGATCCATCCCAAAAAAAGTCCCATCCACGTATTAAAGAAATCATGTTTGAAAAAAGGTTCAACCAGAAAACCAATTCCTATTGTTGTGAACTTAAAGTAATGCTCAGTGATTTTGAGGGCACCCCAGATTAGTCCGGCAAAAAAACCGATATATAGCACAAATACCCAACGATTCGTCTGTTTTTTCTTCGAGCTATGCGCACTTGTCATCTGCGATCTTCCTTTCTCTACCGATACGGCTTGTCTTTCCATCAGCAATCATAGTATGTTCTGTCGCAATCGGTAGCATTCAACAGTTGAATCCGTTACAATAAGAAAGTGAGTAACTGAATTCGAGAAAGATGAGAAGGTGAATCTTGTGGCAGAACAAAACAGTATATACGGAGGACAAGCCGTCATCGAGGGCGTCATGTTCGCAGGAAGAAATGTGCATGTAACTGCTGTGCGCAAAAAAGACGGTTCCCTTGATTTTTTAGAAGTACCCAAGAAAGTGACTCCATGGGTTCAGGGACTTAAGAAAATTCCTTTCGTACGAGGAATTGTTGGTATTATCGAGTCCAGCGCCAAAGGTGCACAGCATCTGAATTTCTCCGCTGAGTCATTCGCGGAGCAAGAAGGCGAAGCTAAAACGGCGAAGAAAGAAGAGAAATCTGGTATTTTCTCTAGCATCTCCATGGTTTTAGGCGTTGCTTTCGTCGGTGTCCTTTCCTTTTTATTCGGAAAATTTATTTTTACTTTAGTTCCCGCTATTGTTGAACAGTTTTTGTTTCAAAATGTATTTAGCAATCAGATTCTTCATAATCTTATAGAAGGTGTTATTAAAATTATTTTGTTGGTGGGATATATTTACTTCATCTCACTTACACCTATGATTCGGAGATTATTTCAATATCATGGCGCAGAACATAAAGTGATCAGCGCTTATGAAGCAGGTATGGAATTAACCGTAAGCAATGTGCAAAAGTTCAACACCCTTCATTACCGTTGTGGAAGCAGCTTTATCGTATTTACCGTTTTGATCGGAGTTGTCATCTACTCTTTCCTTCACTATGACGGCATGGTCGAACGTATTGTGCAGCGTTTAATTTTGTTGCCTTTAGTGATCGGTGTTTCTTATGAGGTACTGCGTTTTACGAACTCCCTACGTGATGTACCTGTTCTTCGTTATCTAGGTTACCCTGGTCTTTGGCTTCAATTATTGACAACCAAAGAACCGGAAGATAGCCAAGTCGAGGTGTCCATTGCATCTTTTAACCGCATGCTAGAAGCGGAAAAACGAATTATGGAGGGACGGGCATGAGAAGAAAGTTTTCTCCGGTTGAAATTGCCATAGGCGTTTTAATTGCAATAGGCTTGCTCGCTAATTTCAGATTTTTTCTCATACCTATATTTGTACTTGGCGTCATTTTCCTTCTGTATAAATTCCCACCTTCCCGTTGGAAGAAACCTTCCGTTCCTCGTGGAGCTGAAAGAGGGAAAACGAAAAACGCGAAATTCCGCGTTATCAACGGCTCCAAAGATTCGGATAAGGATGATTTCCCGAAATATCACTAAACCAAGGATTTATGTGGAGGTCGCATCACATATTTCTCATAATTTTCTTCATAGGTGCTGGCAGACCAACTTTTGAAGTACGCTTTAGCCGCCAAGTAGCCCGACTCATACAGCGACATGCTTAATTCTTTGGAGATGGTGAATTGTGTGTTCCCAACACCTAAGGTAGGAATTTTCACGGTTCGGAAGCGATTCTTCTGTTCAATGTAGCGCTCATCATGCGCACTCAGCATTGTGCTGAAGAGTGCCTCCAGCATCGTAATAGGTCCACGGATCGTATGTGTTGGCGTATCACTCTTTCCAACAAGTTGGAAGCCAATAACAGGAATGAGCTTGGTACGCGGCATTTCATTGTCGAATACCCAAAGTGGAAAGTTGCTTAACAAACCGCCATCCACGATATAATTAAACTGCTCTGAGAACGGCTTAGCCTTCTCGGAGCTTTTTATATTCCGCCGAATTCGAACAGGATCGAAGAAATAGGGTATGCTTGTGCTCATCCGTACGGCTTTGGCAACGGAAAGCTTGCCCGGTTCTATGCCATATTGGGTTATATCATTCGGCAGAACCAATAGTTTGCCCTGTGTGATGTCTGAAGCAATAATGCGAAGCTGATTGGGCTGAAGATCCCCGAACGTGCGAACGCCTTTTGCCGCGAGCTGTTGATTGACCCAATGTTCCAAGGCTTCCCCGGAATATAGTCCTTTTTTAAGCAATAAGCGTGCCGCGGGTCCAACAATCTTCGTATTGAAAATAGGAGAACGTTGCATAAACGACTTGAAGGGCGCTCTAAGGATTAATTCCCTCATCTCTTCCCCAGTATAACCAGCTGCCAACAAAGCCGCTACAATCGATCCAGAGCTTGTACCTGCGACATTATGAAAGGTATATCCTTGTTCAATGGCTGCACTGACACCTCCCGCCAAAGCAATCCCTTTGACTCCCCCACCTTCAAACACGCCGTTAATCTTCATACCCTGCATCCTCCCATAGCTCTATTTCGTAGGGCTTCTTAGGTATGTATGCGAGAGCAGTTTGTTTGTATTCCCACAAAAAAAGACAGAGTACCTTAAAAGGTCTCTGCCTAGTTCTCTGCCTCTAATTCTTTACGAACATTCATAAGTTCATCTGCTCGACTGGGGTCTCTTCGAAAGTATTCCAACAAGGTTTCAATACACGTAATCGAATCCCAGCTTAAATGATGTTCTATGCCTTCGACATCCTTATATATATTATCCTCATGGACACCAATTGTCGTTAGGAAATTTTCCAGCAGCTCATGACGATCCATCAAGCGTTTGCCCATCTTCTTCCCTTTTGGCGTAAGGATGAGACCGCGATATTTTTCATAGATTAAATAATTATCTTTATCTAATTTTTGAATCATTTTAGTCACGGAAGAGGGGTGCACTTCTAGCCCTTCAGCAATGTCGGAAACACGAGCATAACCTTTCTCATCGATAAGCTTGTATATTCTCTCCAAATAATCTTCCATACTTGGCGTAGCCATTGCTATATTTCCCCCTGCTGTGCGAATTTCAAGCGATACTGCCTTCCTATCATAATCCATCTACCTCGATGCGGTCAAATCTCCCATGATTTCAAAGCACGCCACATTGGCACACTAAAATAATAGAGACGCAATCACATTTCTAGAAGGAGGCCCATATGTCGACTGAGTTACTCACAAGGCCGCAACCTAGTACGACGATTTTCGTGCCGGAGCTTGTTTATTTTGAACCAGATGCCCTGAATTATCCCAAAGGCAAGCAAATTTATCAATGGGCTGAGCAAGAAGGCCTTGAAATCCATATGACGACCTCGCATAATCAAATCCGCGATTTGCCAGGCGAAAGCGAATTAGATAAATATCGAATCGCTAAGAGAACCCTTGTCGTTGGAATACGAAAAACACTAAAATTCGAGACATCCAAACCTTCCGCCGAATACGCCATTCCGATTGCAACAGGCTGCATGGGCCATTGCCACTATTGTTATTTACAAACAACAATGGGGGCGAAGCCCTATATTCGCGTCTACGTCAATATTGACGATATCCTCGGCGCAGCCAAAAACTATATTGAAGAGCGCGAGCCCGAAATTACGCGTTTTGAAGCCGCGTGTACCTCTGATCCCGTAGGGCTTGAACATATTTCCGGCTCACTCAAACAGTTAATCGAGTTTATGGGTGAACAAGAACATGGACGTCTGCGATTCGTCACCAAGTACCATCATGTGGAACCGCTGCTAGACGCTAAACATAATAAGCATACCCGTTTCCGTTTTAGCGTGAATGCGGATTACGTGATCAAAAACTTCGAACCTGGTACTTCTCGGTTTCATGAACGCATTGAAGCGGCAGGCAAAGTAGCCAAGGCTGGTTATCCGCTTGGTTTCATTATTGCACCTATTATTTGGCATGAAGGCTGGGAAGAAGGATATGCCGCGTTGATTGATAAACTCTATAACACCCTACCTGCCGAAGCCACTCATGATCTCACTTTCGAGATGATTCAACATCGGTTCACCAAAACGGCCAAGAATATTATTGAGAAGCGATATCCCAAAACAAAACTGGAAATGGACGAAGAAAAGAGAAAGTACAAATGGGGAAAATATGGGAAAGGTAAATATGTATACAAAGATGAGCAAGCAACCGCGTTGAGGGAATTTATCACCGAACAAATCTTCGAAAAATTCCCTCAAGCGAAAATTGAATATTTTACTTAAAACTTCAAAAAATCAGGTGTAATGGAGTTCAACCAAAGGGTGATTTGCGTCATTTTACCTGTATAAAGAAGAATGGCGATAACGATCATCAAGCCTCCACCAATTTTCATAAGCAGGTTGGAATAGCGAAGAATCCATTTGGTTGAACCGATGAAAAAGGATAGGACAAAGAAAGGAATTGCGAATCCAAGTGAATAGGACGTAGTTAATTGAAACCATGTTCCTGGTTCTGTAGCCGCTAATGCTAGAATGGCTGACAGAATTGGACCCACGCACGGTGACCACCCCGCGGCAAAACCCATACCAACAAAGACAGAGCCAATATAACCAGCTGGTCGAAATTTAATGGATAGCTTGCGTTCTCTCATGAGCCACTGCGGTTGAAAAATACCAAGTAAAAATAAACCCATTACAAATATTAAAATGGCGGCGATTTGACGAAGCAAATCACGATAGTCAATAAAGAAGCTCCCGACAAATCCTGCCGTTAACCCTAATGCATAAAAAATAATGGAGAACCCAAGGATGAAACTTAACGTATGAAGCATCGTTTGACGCCTAACTTGTACAGTTGTTCTCCCAGACTTCAGTTCACTGACCGAAATACCTGTTATGTAGGATAAAAACGAAGGATATAAAGGCAAACAACAAGGTGAAATGAAAGATGCTATCCCCGCCCAGAGGGCGATCCAAACATTAACTGAATCCATGACCTATATTCTCAATCCTCTCTTTGCAATAATTCCGATTAGTATAGCGATGAGGCTCAGAACAACCGTTCCGCCTGGTGCCAGATCCCAAATCCCAGCTACAACAAGGCCGACAATGACGGCAATTTCGGAGAATAAAATCGCTAAGAAAACGGAATGTTTGAAGCTTCGGGCAATTAACAAGCTGCATGCTACTGGAATCGTTAGCAACGATGAAACCAACAAGGCGCCTACAATTTTGATAGCCACTGAAATAACAAGTGCCGTCAGCATTGTAATCATCATATTATAAAATTTCAATGGAAGTCCACTTACGCTCGCTGCATCCTCGTCAAAAAACATCAAGAAAAACTCTTTGAAATGAAAAGCTATAACGCCGATAACGAGCACACATACAACCAAGACCACCCATAAATCAGTGGAATCTAACGTATAAATGCTGCCGAAGAGATAGCTCATGACATTCATATTAAACCCTTTGCCCAGGGTAAAAAGTAACGTAGCCAGCGCAACGCCGCCCGACATGATAATCGCAATAGAGAGCTCCGCGTAAGTCTTATATGCCTTGCGCAATCTTTCTATCGCAAATGAAGCCAGCAAAGCAAATACAAGCCCTACGCCTAGCGGGTATACATTGATCAAAAATCCGAGTGCAACCCCAGCAATCGAAACGTGTGCTAGTGTGTCCCCTATCATAGACAGACGTCTTAGAACAAGAAAAACGCCCATTAATGGCGCAGTTAGCCCGATCAATAAACCACCTATTAATGCACGTTGAAAGAAATACTCTGTGAAAATGTCCAAAACGTTCGCTCCTTACTGAACTCCGATCATCTCTCGAATCTGGCCGAGTGAATGTGTTAGATTCGTTTCACGGCAATCCTCGGGATCATGGGTATGTTTCACATAAAACTTAATACCACCGCTTACTTGCTTCGGCTCTGTTCCCAAATAGGACTGAATCATGTCCATATCATGAGAAACCATAATGAAGGTCATATGATGATGCTGATGCATATGTTTGATCATTCGGAAGAAACCGATTTGTGTTTCGGCATCAATCCCTACCGTAGGCTCATCTAGAATGAGCAGCTCCGGATTATTCACAATCGCACGCGCTAAGAACGCGCGTTGCTGCTGTCCTCCAGAGAGTTGACCAATGCGCCGATCAGCTAAATCCTCGATGCGCATCGCCAGCATCGCATCTTCTGCCTTTTGCAAATCCGCTTTGGAAAGGCGGCGATATACATTCTTCTTGGTGTACATGCCAGAAAGAACAACCTCCCTAACTGTCGCAGGGAATAACGGATTGAAAGCATTTTTTTGCGGCACATATCCGATGCGTTCCCAATCTTTGAACTGATTCAACGGCCGATCAAATATCCGAATTTCTCCACTTGATGGTTTCAATAAACCAACTAACATTTTTAGAAGCGTCGTTTTTCCAGCTCCGTTGGAACCAATTACCCCAACAAAATCACGCTCAAATACATCAAACTGTAGATTGTTAACGACTGTCTTATTTTCATATGCAAATGAAATCTGATCGATTGTTACAATTTTCTGATGGCAGAACATCCTATTACTAGTTTCCATCTGATTACTCCTGACTTACTGAGAATTGTCCTACATTCTTATTGTAACGCGAGGACTAGGTTTTTCAAGTTTTTGTCCATAATCGAAATATAATCTTCGCCTGCTTTGATCTGCTCTTCCGTAAGTCCCTCTAGCGGATTCAATACTAGCGTGTCTACCTTAGCATCTTTGGCCAACGTCTTAGCCAGCTTATCCGAAACAAGTTCTTCAAAGAAAATATATTTAAGCTGATGGTCTCTAATAAATGCGTTGATTTGTTTGAGATCTTGCGCCGTTGGCTCTGCATCTGGAGATAACCCCATGATAGACATTTGTGTCAAGCCATAGTCTCTACATAGATATGCAAATGCGTGATGAGATACGGCAATTTCTTTTTTTGTAGTAGCCGCCAGTTCCCTTTTGTATGTAGCGTCTAGCTCCGATAATTTAGCGTTGTATTTCTGATAGTTTTGCTCAAACACATCTTTGTGAGCTGGATCTGCTTCAATGAGAGCCATCTTAATATTATTAGCCATTATTTGTGCATTTAACGGACTTAACCAGGCATGTGGGTCAAATTCTTTCTTATTTTCATCTGTTGTAATCAAATTTGCCCCTTTACTTGCTTCTACGACGCGAACTGTCGATTTACTTGATAGACTTCCAAGGAAATCTTTGACCCAGCCTTCAAAACCAGCACCTTGATACACAAAAACTTCGGCCCCTGACATATTTTTGATATCTCTGCTTTTTGGAGACCAATCATGTGGTTCCACGCCAGCCGGGACAAGATTAATCACGTTGACATAGTCGCCACCAATTTGTTTGGTAAAATCATATAAGGGATAAAAGCTAGTTACGACATTTACTTTCCCTTCAACTAATCCCGCTTTCGAATTGCCACAGCCCGCAATGGAGCAAGCAGCTATTATCAATAAAGCTATGTAGATTAAACACTTTGCATGTCTTGTCATATGAATAAACCCCACTCTAAATCGTAATTTTTTTTATTAACGTTTTGATTATACGAGGTGGGTTTATTGAAGTCAATATATCTGAAGAGGAAAGTTAAAAAAGCCAGCTGCATTGTTCACAGCATGGCCATTTCTATTTCAACTATGTTTTACAGTCAAAATTAGGAGCAATTATTCCTCTTCCGAAGCGTCAGAATCACTTGAATTACTGGCATTTCCAGACTCATCAGAGTTCTCGCCAGTACCTGAATCGTCGGATCCCTCTTTCACAATCTTAGCCTCTCTAGCTTTCTGCTTTTCCTCGCTACTGCCTTTTGTTGGTTTGTCTGCTTCTTCTTTCAGCTTTTTATAACGTTCTTCTGATTCTTTAATCAGCTTGAGGTCTTGTTCTTTTTGGTATTCAATCACTTCATTAAACATTTGATACTGCTTCTTCAGTTCTTGATCTATGACACTTTCCTGATTCTTTGCTTCAGCTTCTTTTTTGGCTTCTTCCTTCTTCTTCTCGCCTCCACCGAACAACGAGCAAGCTGTCAAAGTGATGATTACAATCGCTATAGTTATCCATTTGCCAATACGCATAATTAGCATCTCATTCACTCCGTGGTTAGTTTCCTATAGTTTGCCCTTTATTTTCAAAAATACCCTCAAACATAGCCACAAAAAAACAAAAGACCCTCCCCTAGAACAAGGGAAAGGGTCTTGAGCCTATGGCTATTATTTCACAATCGCGCCGTTCGGCATCAAGTCTGGAACGGTAGCCAGCGTAAGCTGATCGCCATGTGAAGCGGCGAGAATCATACCTTGCGACAGCTCGCCGCGCAGCTTGGCGGGCTTCAAGTTCGTGACGCAAATCACTTTGCGTCCAACAAGATCATCGGGCGTATAGAACTTCGCGATGCCCGAAACAACCTGACGCTGCTCATATCCGAGGTCGAGCTGCAGCTTGAGAAGCTTGTCGGCGCCTTTCACAGGCTCCGCCGAAATTACTTGGGCCACACGCAGCTCCACTTTACCGAAATCGTCGATACCGATTTCTTCTTTGGGCTCCGGCGTTGGCACGGATGCAGCTGCAGCGGACGTTGTCGCTGCTGCCTTTGGCTCCTCGGTGCTCTCCGGGGCACCGCCACCCATGGCCTCGACGATATAGGCGACTTCTGCCGCTACGTCGAGTCTAGGGAACATCGGCTCTCCCTTCTGCACCTTGGTGCCGGTAGGGAGATGGCCGAATGACTGCACGCTTTCCCACGAAGTCAAGCGTGGTAAATCTTCTGCAGCCAAGCCCAACTGCGCCCAGATTAGTTCAGGTGTCTTCGTCAAGAATGGACGAAGAAGAACAGAAGAAATGCGCTGGGACTCCGCCAGCACGTACATGACCGATCCAAGCGTATCTCGCTTGGCTTCATCTTTCACCATCGACCATGGCTGCGTTTCGTCGATATATTTATTCGTGCGGCTGATCAACTGCCACACCGCGGCTAATGCAATAGAGAACTCCATCTTCTCCATGGATTCTTCATACTTAGCAACAGTAATACGAACCGTCTCTAACAGACTTTCATCAAATTCAGTAGCGCCAGGAATGTACGCAGGAATACTTCCAGCAAAATACTTATCGATCATCACAATTGTACGATTCAATAAATTCCCTAGATCATTAGCTAGATCATGATTCACACGTTCAACAAAACTCTCTGGTGTGAACGTGCCATCTGCACCGAATGGCACTTCGCGCATGAGGTAATAACGAAGAGCATCCAAACCATAACGGTCAATTAGCGTAACAGGATCAACGACATTGCCCTTGGACTTTGACATTTTGCCATCCTTCATAAGCAGCCATCCGTGTGCAAAAACCTTTTTCGGTAAAGGCAAATCAAGCGCCATCAACATAATCGGCCAATAAATCGTATGGAAACGCACAATTTCCTTACTCATCAGATGAACATCTGCTGGCCAGTATCTTTTGAAAATCGTTTCATCATCAGAACCGTAGCCAAGTGCTGTAATATAATTGGAAAGCGCATCAATCCAAACATAAATAACATGCTTGGGATCTCCAGGAACTTTGATCCCCCAGTCAAATGTCGTTCTAGATACAGCTAAATCCTCTAAACCTGGTTTAATGAAGTTATTCAACATCTCGTTCTTACGTGATTCGGGCTGAATGAAATCAGGGTTTTCTTCATAGTACTGAACGAGTCTATCCGCATACTTACTCATCCGGAAGAAATACGTTTGCTCCTTCATCTTCTCTACTGGACGCCCACAGTCAGGACATTTCCCATCGACCAACTTGCTCTCAAGGAAGAAGGATTCATCCGGAATACAGTACCAACCTTCATACTCCCCTAAATAAATATCGCCTTGATCAAGTAAACGTTGAAAAATCTTAGCAACCGCGTCCTTATGACGATCTTCTGTCGTTCGAATAAAATCGTCATATGAAATGTCCAGCTTCGCCCAAAGCTCCTTAATCCCAGAAACAATATTATCCACAAATGCTTGTGGCGTCGTTCCTTTTTCTTGCGCTTTGCGCTCAATTTTCTGACCATGTTCATCTGTACCCGTCAAATACCTAACATCATAGCCCTGCAACCTTTTGTAGCGGGCCATCGCATCTCCAGCAACAGTCGAATACGCATGACCAATATGCAGCTTATCACTCGGATAGTAGATCGGTGTTGTAATATAAAATGTTTTTGATTGTTCGGACATCTTTCATTCCTCCAATAACCGTTAGTAGAAAACACAAAAAACCCTCATCCATCTTGGGACGAGAGTTGAACTCACGCGGTACCACCCAGGTTCCCCCGCCTTTCACAAGCTCGGGGCTCAGTAAGTCTGTTACGACTTGCCCATTAACGCTGGGACACGAGACCAGCTTACTCTCTGACAATGCGTGCGTAATCACTTGCTATACACACTTATGCCGAGCAGCTCGAAGGTCTATTCTCCAGGACCATCTTCCAAACATTCTCCTATACCGGCTTTCACCTGCCCCGGCTCTCTGTTCATAGGCATTTGATTGTACTTATCCGTTCATCGAAATAAACAATATTTAGCATCTTTAAGCACAATATATCGAAAAAAACAGCCTCATGTCAAGCCGACAGATTCACTATATTAATTTACTCGCTTTGCAGGCACGTGGTCCACACCACCTGGGTGAAATGGATGGCATTTGCAAATCCGCTTCACCGATAACCAAGAACCTCTCAAAGGTCCGTGTACCTCAATCGCTTCTAACGCATATTGCGAACAAGTTGGATAGAATCGGCATGTCGGTGGCTTTAACGGCGAAATAAATTTCCGATAAAAATGGATGGGAGCTTGAACAACCCTTTTCATCAGTATTCTCCTAATTCTACGTAAAGTTATATCCCTCACTTCCATATTGACTGAAAACAAGAATCACGTCAAATACTGCCTAGACTAGAACAGTAACTTCCAACTCTATCAAAGTTGAAAGCACTTCAGGAATTTGGAATATAAGTGAATCGACACGAACGTTTTCATTAGAGATTGCTGACTAAGTTTAGATAATTTAACTTCTATATATGTTTTGAGATCAAACGGGGCACACCAATTATCGTTGGTTTTCATCTTCATTTTGCGCAGAGCAAGTAAACGACTCTCTTCAACTTTGATTGCCAAACAAATTTTTTCGATCAGCAGCTTAGCACTTCTATAATTAATAGCCAGCATTTCTGATAAAGCGTATGCTGTAACTTCGACACCGTTTTTACATATAAGCTGGATAGCTTTGAACCAGGTTAACAAAGAAAGTTTCGATTTATGCATAATTGTCCCCGCAGTTATCGAAACTTGCATCCTGCACTCTTTACACTCCAACAATCTACGTGTACGAATATGAAAGGCTTCATGATGATCACAACGAGGACAATGAAAACCCATAGACCAACGCAAGTTCATAAGAAAATCTTCGCACGCCTCTTCTGTCGTACAAGCTAACGTATCACTAGCAATCGGTCTAATATTCATGTCCACCCACCCATTACACAAACTTTTGTTCCTATTGATATTATACCAAACAAGCGTTCCTATGTAAATGATTTTTCGATTAAAATTTACCATATTAGTTATACTTTCCAAGTGTTTTCTCTGCTGATATGTTCACATGGAATCAAATTCTGTGATATGTACAAGTCTAAAGATTTGGGGATTACACTAACTGCTGGTATCACTCTGTTCACCCCGGCTTGTATATACCACAGAAATTAGATTGAAGCGCGGTATCAACTCCTCTAGGTTGGAAGTTACACTTATTGTCAGGTACAACACAGTTCACCGCGGCTTGTATATATCACAGAAATTAGTTTGAGGCGTGATATCTCTCCCTTTTGTCATCTAAAATAACCTTGGGTTAATTCAAGGTGCCAATTGATTCAATTAAAGTTTGGCGTCTAGCTATCTCAGTTTCCAGCATAGAAGTAGGTAGGTTTGTTGAGTTTAATTTGGGGTCTATGGAGGTTTAAAGATCTATATAAGCAACAGATGGTGTTTCATGGTGACATTTATCATCTTTGGGTTATAATGTTGAATGGAGAGTTGAAGCGACGATTGAAGGGAAGTTTATTGTAGATGAGAATTGAAATATTCCAAGATTTAGTCTGTCCTTGGTGCCGCATCGGGAAGAAGAATCTGATGGATGCGCTTGAGGAATTTACCGCTGAACCTGTTGAGCTGCATTATTGTGCGTATCAACTTGATCCGTCGACGCCTGCGGAAGGTGTCGATTTTGGGAAGCTTATGCGTGCGAAATTCCGTGCTGACGAAAGTAAGCTACAAGCGATGCTTCAACAGGTAACGCAAGCTGGGCAAGCATCGGGTTTACGTTTTGATTTTGAGAAAGTTACGACAATGCCGAATACGTTAAAGGCGCATCAGCTTATTGCGATCGCACCTAATGATGTCAAACAGCTCCTTGTAGACGATTTGTTCAAAGCTTATTTCGAGGATGGAAAAGACATTGGTGATATAGATTTCCTACTTGAAGCGGCAAGTCAGCTTGGTATGGATCCGCATCAAACACGACACCAACTTCAAGCAAAAGAAGGCTTGGAACAGGTTGAAGATGATCTTGAATTTGCCAGTCAAGCAGGTGTAACAGGAGTTCCTTTTTTCGTGATCAACCAAAAATATGCATTAACGGGTGCTCAACCCGCAGCTACGTTTCTTCAAGCTTTAGAGCAAATTAGTGCAGAAGGAACGGACGAATGACTACTTTTCTTAAGGCACTTAAACAATTACCTACTCGCGTAATGATTGTTATACTTCCATTTGTATTAATGTGTATGGTTGAATACTTGGAGAGGGGAACTTATAAGGAGTTTCATCATTGGATGACAACGTATCCGTTAGCTATGGTACTTGCTTATTTCGTTGTTGGAACTTTGTATTTATTTCTCATCGCCATTTCTGGTCGCTCTAGGCTGTCGTTTTGGCTCCTAAGCGCTATTCTGTTGCCACTTGGTGCGATTAGCGGTAGTAAGTTAAAGGCGATTGGCGCACCTTACTATCCTTGGGATCTTTATTTTAACAACCAACTTATGGAGTATAGGAAGTTTTTGAGCGAATATTTTACGAATCGTATTGTTGCCTATCTCTTGCTGTTTATTGTTATTGTAGCTTGTCTGTTTCATCTTATTCTTCGTAATAGCAAATTGAAGTTTCACTGGATTGAACGTTCAATTTACGGTGTAATTGCTATTGTTATGGCGACTTGTCTGTATGCAGATAAGCCCCTTTCATTTTCAAAACTGTATGGTGTGTACACGGTCCCATGGGATCAAACGATTACCTATGATGAGAATGGCTATTTATATTCATCCGTTCAAATGTTAAATTTTTTAAAAGTTGCAAAACCAAGTGGTTATAGTAAGAAAGCTATTACTGATATTCTAAACCAAATCCCTGATAAACCCGCTACGAATGATAAAAAACCAAATATAATTGTTTTACTTGGCGAGTCTTTTTTCGATCCAACGACGATGAAAAACGTAACTTTTAGTCGCGATCCGATTCCACACTTGCACGAATTACAGAAAAAATTCACCAGTGGTAACATGTTGTCACCTCAATTCGGGGGTAGTACGGCAAATGTTGAATTTGAGGTTTTATCGGGCAACTCGATGCGATTTTTCGGGCGATCACCTGATGAAATCCTCCCTTATATTGCTTATATGAACCATGGTGTCGACTCATTAGCAAGCATTACGACCAGACAAGGTTATACAGCAACTGCGATTAATCCGTTTTTCAGTTATTTCTTTGATAGCAGAAAAGTGTATAAGCACTTTGGTTTTTCCCGCTTCATCTCAAGTGAATATTTCCCAAATGACTTCTCTGGACCGAATTACGCGGATCATGCTGTTGTAAACAAAATTATTGAGGAAACGGAAAAAAGCGCTGGTCCTGATTTCGTCTTTGCGAACACGATGGAAAATCATCATCCTTACCCTCCTGATAAATTCAGTAAGAATACGATTCAGGTTACAGGAGATATTTCGTCAGAATCCAAAAGTATCTTGGAAACTTATGCTCAAGGAATAACAGCGACGGATCAAGCTCTGCAATCTCTCGTTGATTATTATTCACAAAAATCAGAACCAACAATTATTTTGTTTTTCGGGGACCATTTCCCTTTCTTCGAGAAAGATTACAAAGTATATCGCGATGCCAAATATGTGCTGCCTAATGACCCTGATCTTTATACAAAAACTCATTACACGCCTTTTGTCATTTGGAATAACTTCTTGCCTGCTGACCAAGAGAAACTGAATTTATCATCAAGTCCTTCTTTTTTGGGACCGATGCTATTGCATTTGGCAGGTGTAAAAGGAAGTTATTATACCGATTATTTGTACGAATTATCAAAGACAATACCTGTTATTCCTCCACAAGACATGTGGTCGACATATCATATCCAAGAAAGCGATCTCGCAGGTTATGAGAAGATGCAGTATGATAATCTGTTCGGGGGCAGATATGGCTATGAAGCCAAAGGGTATAAAGATACAATTGTACAACCTACCTATACGTTAGGTTACGGTGACCCTATCATTTCAAAGATTACGGTAGCTGACCAAAAAATTAAAGTAACGGGTGCACCTTTTTTCTCCTCCTGCAATGTGTACATTGATGGGCAGGAAGTCAAATCAAATTTCGATGGTAAAGATACGCTTTATGTTGATATCGCTTCTAATCCCGAAATTAAATTAGGCAAGTCCCAGCAAGTTGAGGTACGCGTTTATGATGATAAGAAGATGAAAATCGGTCAATCCAATCTTTATCCCTTACCATCGTCATGACAAAAGCCCCCAGTGAATAGGATGAAGCATATCCTACTCATAGGGGGCTTTCGTGTGATGAGGAGCATTCCACACGCTCATGTACATTTCTTCACAACGGTGACATCGGAAGAACTTGGGCATCATCATTTGTTGCGATTATATACATTCAATGTAAACGGTACTTCTTATGACCAACATGTCCATCAATACCAAGGTATATCAGGAATTAAATATGGACATTATCACTCATATTATGGGATCACCGGTCCGCCAATTGCTGTTGCAAATGGAGCTCATATTCACTTACTCCAAGGCGAATTAGATCTTAATCTGTATAACACCGGAAGACGAGGAGCACTTGCTAAATCCGCTCAAATGGAAGGGATTATTATGCAGCTTCATCAGCATGCTTATCAAGGTTATTCGTCAATCGGTTTTGGTTATGAACCCTGGTAGTTTACTTCGATTCAATATGGATCGACCAATTGAAGGTAAACGTCTCACCTGGCTCCAAGCTGCGTGCACCGGAAATTTCAGCCGGATATGATTCATTGAACACGTTCATGATGCTTGTGTAAGGTTCAAGGGATACGGCATTCGTCCATGGCGCCGTGAATAGAACATGAATCGGGAACTTATCTCCCATTTCAAACATTAGTTTCGTGTTGCGATCCTCGTACTCAATCTCGCATACTTGCGAACCTGAAGCGACGCTAAGCAGCTGTGAGCCACCAGGGTATCCAGGCAGTGATGAAACTTTGGCGCCTTGTTGTAAGGCCTCAGTGAGGACTGACGGCTCAGGTTCCCCTGCTGCAAAGCCACCAGCGGTTAGCGGCCATTCAGCCACCGCGGGAATGGTTACCCGCACGCGGTCGGCTTCGCCCTCCGCGAACGCGAAGTACGGGTGAAAGCCAAGTGAGAGCGGCATGGTATTGCCGCCTCGGTTGGCGATTTCACCGCTGAGCGACAGCGTACCGTCCTGCAGACGGTACGTAAAGCGAAAGCATGCGGCGTGTGGGAAATACGCCAGCATGTCCGGTGTCTCCGCGATATCAAACTCCGCGGAGACATAAGCTCCGCCAGCCGCGTCCGCGCCGCTGGCGACGACCTTCCACGGCCGCTCGCGCAGCTGGCCGTGGGCGTGATCTGGCTCCCTATTCTTCGGGAGCCGGTATTCGCGGCCACCGAAGGTGTAGGCCGCTTCTTTCACACGCCCCGGCGGGAACAGAATGGGCACGCCGTAGCGCGAAGAATTGACGCGAAGCTCCGACAAGTCGTCGGGCTTCGCGATGTAGCTGTGGTTCCGCACATCGAAGCGGAACAGGTGCAGACCGACAGCCGGAATAATTTCGGCTACGGCTTCATTCTGATGGTCGACAAGTTGAAGGGTTGACTCCCCTTCCCATTCACTATGTATGACTTCATACTGGCTCACATGGAATCCCCCTCAATAATTGTTATGATTACTAATCTCGTGTGGCGGTTGTTTAAACCGACTTCGGGTTTGATAATAGTTATAAAACATTATGATGCCAAGCACAAGCACAACGCTCGTAATTAAGCTGCCTTCAGCACCAAAAGCTCCACCAGATACGATGATGGCCCCTTTCGTTTCTGTCGTAATGAGGGATGCCATCGGAATTCCTGACACATCGAAGCCGAATATACATCCTTGCATGAAATTCCACGAAACATGCAGTCCAATTGGCATCCATAGATTACCCGTAAACTCACGACACAAGCCCATTAATAAACCTGCTAGCAGGATATTAATAAAAGGAAGCGCAGTGGTCCACATCCCGGGATTAAAACTATGCAGCAAAGCAAATACGATGGTCGATACCCCAATGGCAATTCTATGGCCATAGCGATTTTTTACAAGGCCTTGCAGGTAACCGCGCGCAAAAAGTTCTTCATTAATCGCCACTCCGATAAAGAGAAGAAAGCTCCCTCCGATGGCAAATCCCTTTGACAAACTCCATTCTATCTGAACAAAATGTATCCCCCCAAATAACCATATCCCTATGCTGCTAAGGGTTATTAATACAAGGCCCCATAGAAAGCCTTCTCCAAATCGATGGCCGGATCCTGTCCAATGAAAACCAAGTTTCCATCCCTTTTTTCGCTCAAGTATATAAAAACCCAAACAAACACCACTAATGAATCCTGCAATCTGCGCCCATAATGACGCTTTAATAAAGAAGGAATTGCTTGTGACAGCCTCCATGCTTACGATGAGATCAGGGTTTAATCTTACGGCAATGATTGCTGCTGCTATGGATAATATGACTGTGATCACGATGATGAAAATGAGAGTTAGCGCTACTTTACCCACAATCTGAAGGATAGGATATGATCTTCTCTTCTTCAATTCAATATCGGTTCACTCCTTTCATATAACAACAATTCGAGCATGTATGCCCAAATCCTCCCATTTCTTAGAAAGGAAACTCTTGTGCAAACGATTACGTCATGCCACAATAAGACTATCTATTGACTTGCTCGAGGGGGAAAACATGCTTTTTGTCCTATTTGCACTTTGGTTTATCGCATCAGGACTACTCATTGTAGATCCTGGTTCACGTACGATGCGTTGGATGAGCGCAGTTGCTTTTACAGGAGGTTGTGGCGCTTTAGCAGCTGTTATATCAGCGGACATCCTCCCCTATTTTCAGCTAACATCACCAAATCCATCACTTCATTCATTCTTTTATCGTGTCATGAGCATTTGTTCTTTGATTTCTTACTATGGTTTACCTTACGCTTACGCAATGTTGTCCTTAGCCTATCATCCCACGTGGCAGAAGCCTCTTCTGCGTACATGGTTACCGCTACTATTGCTAGTACCACCGCTTGCTAGCCTGATTTTATTGCCTGCATATACAGAAGAAATGCCTATTGACTTTCGCATTGTCGTGAGTTGGGCATTCCCATATATTTTGGTAGGTTCCTTACTGATTGCATTCAAAAAAGAACATCTGCCAGCAATGAAACGGACACATTTGTTTACATGCCTTGCTTTGCTCCCACCGGTCCTTTGTGTAGGGGTACTCAATTATGTCATGCCAAGCTTCGGTTTCTATCGATTGTGGATTTATCATGTATGGATATTGTCCTTTGTAGTCCCCTTTTTTGTATTTACATTTTTCAAATACGGGTTTCTGGGTATGCGGCTGCTCATAGAGCGACGTAAATTGGATTCCACGCTCCGCGCCATTACGTCGGGTACCGCTATTCTTAATCATGCGATTAAGAATGATGTAGGTAAAATGCGATTGTTTCTGGAGAAGATGAATCAACACGCATCAGACACGGGACAAACCGAGCTTATTCAAGACATTCAAGTGGTTATGAACGCTTCCAGGCATATTCAGGATATGATTAGCCGTGTACATGAACAGACGCAAGAATTACCTCTGCGCATTTCTCAGGTTGACCTGCGTCAGTTGCTGCAAGATGTAATAGAAACGCTAGAAGTCTACTTGGGTAAAATTCAAGTACATGTAGATCTGCCAGATCATCTAATACTTAAGCTGGATCAGATTCAAGTCGCAGAAACATTAACGAACGTCTTAATGAATGCCATTGAAGCAATGAACAGCGGTGGTGAACTTTCTATTAAAGCTTTTTCAAATAAAAAAAATATGGTACTTGAAATTAAAGACACAGGCATGGGTATGGAGAAATCCGTGCTCAAACAAGCTGTTGAGCCTTTCTACACAACCAAAAGTGGCAGCCGAAATAACTTCGGTCTCGGTCTAGCCTATTGCTATAGTGTCATGAAGAAGCACGGAGGAAGTTTAGAAATTAACAGTGAGCCCGGTAAAGGAACTAGCGTCTTTTTGACATTTCCGGGACAGCGTTAAACATGCAAAGGAGAGGGAATATCAGAATGGATGCAATTCGCGTACTCATCGTAGAAGATGATTTGGATTGGCTGCGCGGTCTGACAAATTATTTGAATCGGCAAGGAGATATGACTGTCGTGGAGAGCAGATCTACAGCGGAAGATGCGCAAGCATTATTTGCACAGGCCACACCTACTGCTGATGTCGTCCTTATGGATATTATGCTTCAAAATGAACCCGCAGGCATAGGTCTTGCGGAGCAAGCCTTCTTATCTTGGGGAGCCAAAGTGATCATGTTAACCTCAATGGAGGAGAAAGATTTCATTTTCCGTTCTTTCCAAGCAGGGGCAATCGATTATCAGATTAAATCGCGCTTCGAGGAACTTCCAGGTATTATTCGGGCGGCACATACGCGCCAGTCAGCTATTAATGCGGCTGTATCCGAACAGATGCGGGAGGAATTCCGTAGGCTCAAGCGACTGGAACAGCAATTCAAGATTAAAGAAGTGAGGGATCTCATTACCCCGACTGAGCTTCAAGTTCTTGACATGATTGATCAAGGTCATACGCAGACGGAAATTGCCAATCGTTTCTTCATTTCGTTACGAACAGTTAAGATTCATGTGGGGCATATTTTGAAAAAACTCGGAAGTCCGAGCAGCAAGGATGCTGCTCAGCAGTTACGAAGTTTAGGTTTTTTTGAGCGAGGTTCTTCCCATAAAGATAACGAAACCAAGAAAGACAAATCCGATTAGTGAATGTCTCTCTTCTTGAATCTTCCGCCTTTAACATCATGGATATTACCAACTGCCAGAAATGCTCTAGGGTCAAGTCCATCGACGATGGATTTCAACTTGGCTTCCTCCAGCCTTGTAATGACACAAAAGATGACTTTCTTATTGTCGCCGGAGAATCCGCCTTCACCTTCTAGATAGGTGACGCCGCGTCCCAACCGATCCATGATGGCTCCGCCAATCTCTCTAAAGTTGTCGCTAATAATCCATACAGCCTTCGACTCATCAAAACCTTCGATGGTGACATCAATCATTTTATAAGCAATAAAATAAGCAATTAACGAGTACATGGCGCGGTCCCATGTATAAACGAAACCCGCACTTCCTAGAATAAATAAGTTGAAAAACATTACGATTTCGCCGACAGAAAAAGGAATTTTTTTCGAGACGAGAATAGCAACGATTTCTGTGCCGTCCAGCGATCCTCCGAAACGAATAACCATCCCAACGCCAATGCCAAGAATAATTCCGCCAAACACCGCGGCTAACAATGGATCGTTCGTAAGCTCCTTCACTGGATGCAGCAGTGCTGTACCTGCTGACATGACTAGAATTGCAAAGAGCGTGGATAAGGCGAAGGTTTTACCAATTAATTTATAACCAATAAAAAGGAAAGGGATATTTAATAATGTCAAGAACACGCCAATTGGACTTTGCGTTAAGTACGATAAAATGATCGAAATTCCCGTAATGCCTCCATCGATAATTCGATTAGGCACCAAAAAAATCTCCAACCCGACAGACATTAAAACGGCACCAATAAATAAGAACAATCCACGACGTAAAAACGCACTCTTTGTCATTTTTCGATGTTGCAGCTGCATAACTGCTTCTCTTTTTAGATGCATTTGTTCTTTTGCCATACGCAAGCCCCCTAATTATCTCCTTTTTATAAGTATTCTTGATAGAGCTACGATTTTCCTTCAAACTATCTATTTTTCATAGAGATACCATCGAATAATGTCGAAATGCATGGTATAATATCAGAAGTTCAAAGGACTTTTAACTTATTTTTGCACAGGAGAATTTATGAAACAAAACATTGAACGATTATTATTCGTAATCCGGCCACGATTGCCACTTTTACTTCTTGCACTGATCCCTGTGCTGATCATGGAAATATTGAGCCGCGGGAATTACACGGAAATGATGACTTGGAGCTTCAAGCATGTTCTAGAGCTACTTTTCAACGAATGGATTGTAGTAAGCCTTGTGTTGCTATTCGTTGCTATCATTGGACGAACCCGGATCGCCTATTGGGTCATCGCCGGTTTCCTCGTTATCTTGGCTCTTATCAGCGGTGTGAAACTCAAAATACTTGGCGTACCTTTGACGCCATGGGATTTAGTCGTAGCTGGCGAAGCCTCAGACATGGTGAAGTATTTATCCAACATTTTGACTTTTAATGTCTTATCTGTCATTCTCCTGTTCCTTGTTGGAAGCTACTTCATCCTCTACCGTACAACCATGTTTATTAAAAAAGTAGCCTTAAAAGAACGGGCAATTCTTGCTGGAATTGGTTTAGCTATGTTTCTAGCTGTCTATACAGATCTGCCACTGCCTGTGCAGAAGTGGTGTGGTATCGAAGCAGCTGTCTGGAATCAAGTACAAAACACCAAAACAAACGGGTATGCACTAGCCACCGTTTTGAACACCAAAGCCATGTTCTCCGATAACCGGGAAGGTTATGATGATAAAGCGGTTGAAGCCATCGTGAATGCTTCCCCGACACCACCGGTCAAAGCTGGTGATGCTAACACAAAACCCATTAAACCGAACGTAATTGTCATCCTGAGTGAAGCATTCTGGGATCCGACCATTATTCCGGGAGCGAAGTTCGACAAAGATCCGATTCCATTCTTCCATAAACTACAGAAGTCTGGCACAAGCGGAACGATGCTTTCACCTCAGTATGGCGGTGGAACGGCCAATGTGGAATTTGAAGTTCTGACAGGCAACTCGATGCGTTTCTTGCCTCAAGGCTCCATTGCTTATAACCAATATATTTCAAATGAAGTCGATTCATTAGCGAGTATTTATGCGCGTCAAGGTTATACGTCGACTGCGATTAGCCCATTTTACAATTGGTATTTTAATAGTAATAAAATCTATCAAGACTTCGGCTTCTCCAAATATATTCCGATAGAGTATTTCAAACCAACGTATTCTGGTCCTTATATCGCGGACAGCGAGGTTGCTGCCAACATTATTCACGCTACCGAGCAAAGTGAAGGTTCTGATTTCGTGTTCGCAAATACGATGGAGAATCATTTCCATTTCTATCCAGGTAAGTTCCCGAAAAACGAGTTTAATGTAACGGGCAACTTCTCCGCTTCTTCTGTGGGGATGCTTGAAACGCTTGCGCAAGGTATCAATGGGTCTGATAAGATGTTGCAGGAACTCGTAGAATACTACGAGAGAAAAGGCGAGCCTACCATTATTGCTTTCTGGGGCGACCATCTGCCAGCACTTGGTGATGATTATGCTACTTACATTGACACGAAGTATATTAGCGGCAAAGATGATCCTGATTTCTTGAAAAAAATGTACAGCGTCCCATTGGTCGTGTGGAATAATTTCGACAATGAACGGAAAGACAATTTAAATATTAGCCCTTCTTTCTTAGGACCTTACTTAATCGAATTATCGAGGCAACAAGGCAATTATTATACTAATTTCTTAACAGAATTGGCTAAAAAGTATCCAGTCATCCCGCCAAAAGATCATTTTGCCCAAATGAATATTAAAGAAGATGATTTGAAAAATTATGAAACATTGCAATATGATATTCTTTTCGGGGAACGACATGCTTACAAAAACTATCTAACACCTATTATTAATCCTAAATATATGCTTGGTTTCGGGCCTATCATTTTGGATAAGGTAGAAGCTGATTCTCAGGATATATCTGGTCGGACCAGTGTAACACTGACGGTTTCCGGTAATAATCTTCCACCATTGGGTTATGTTATGTTGAACGGGAAAGCGATACCTACCACTTGGAAAGATGAGCATACCGTTACCGCATTAGTTGAAGGACCTTTGCTCAAAACAGGACTTTGGGACATCCAGTTACAATTGAAAGATTCCAAAGAAACGATCGTAGGAAAATCGAACTCCGTCTCTATCGATATCGGCGGTCGTTAAACGTGCAACAATCATCCCCTGATTCTCACAATGAGAATTGGGGGTTTTATTTTACAAAAAAAAGCCCATCCCTGATCGGGATGAGCTAGCGATTCCATATACTTAAAGATTAATGATTTTACCCGTCGCTTCGGATTCGAATGCTGCAAGAATGACTTTCAAAGCTTGGTAACCTTCTTCGCCTGAAATACGAGGAGGTTTGTTATCTACAATACTCGTAATGAATTCGCTGATAACGCCGCTAGAAGTTTGTTTCTCGTTTGTTGCAACTTGACCTACTTTGTAACGCTCCACTGTACCGTTACGAAGCTCAACGATTACTTGATCGTTAGGGTCTGTATCGATTTTGATAACACCATTCTCACACCAAAGAACTGTGGAGTTATCTTGGCCTTTATAGTATGTCCAGCTCGCAACTAGGGAACCTGTAGCTCCACTTTTCATACGAAGCAAACATGTAGCATTATCATCAACATCTGTACCCTCTTTATGAAGAGTACCTACGAACGCTGCAACTTGCGCAACTTCATCAGCAAGCAACCAACGGATAAGATCTGATTTGTGTACGCCTAGATCGCCCATAGCACCCATAATCGCTTCTTCCTTACGGAAGAACCAGCTCTCACGGCCATCGACACTCCACCCCTCAGGACCTGGATGTCCGAAGGAAGTACGGAAAGTAAGAACCTTGCCAAGCTTACCTGATTCCAAGATTTCTTTCGCTTTCACGTGTGGAGGCATTAATCGTTGGTTGTGACCAACCATCAAGAACACACCATTTTTCTTTGCAGCTTCGATCATCGCCTCGGATTCAGCAGCTGTTGTAGCCATTGGCTTCTCAACAAGCACATGTGCGCCAGCGTTTGCCGCGGCGATCGAAATTTCAGCGTGAAGGTAGTTTGGCGTACAAACGCTAACTGCATCAACTTTTTCAGCTTTCAACATTTCAACGTAGCTGCTGTAAGCTTTACCACCATGAAGTTGTGCGTAATGTTCTGCTCTCTCGATGATCGGATCAACGAAAGCTACAAGCTCAACGTTCGCATTTGAAGCGTATTCTGGGATATGTCTATGTTTCGAAATGGATCCACAGCCAACAACGGCTACTTTAATTTTACTCATGAGATAAATGCTCCTTCAGAATAATCTATAATTTAGTTATGAACGTTTAAGTAGTGCTCTTTAACCCAGTTAAAGCTGTTTTCAATACTTGTTAAAGGTGCTTTCTGGCAGTTATCTTGTTCTACAACAAGCCACTCGACACCAGCTTGCTCAGCAGCAGTAATAACTTTCTCTAGTGGAACATCGCCTAAACCAAGCTCCAATGTAACCAATTTGCCTTCTGCATCCTTGGAGAAATCTTTGAAATGCACCAAAGGAAGACGGCCTGCATACTTAGCAATGTACGCTAATGGATCTTGACCAGCGAATTGTACCCAACATACGTCCATTTCAACTTTAATCGCGTCGTTATTTGCATACATAGCATCGAAAACGAACTCATCTTCCACTTTGTAGTGGAATTCGAAATCATGGTTATGATATAGGAATTGTAAACCTTGTTTTTGTGTCTCAACCGCAAGGGCTTGGCACTCAGCAATAAGGGATTTCCATTGTTCAACATTCTCACGCTCTTCTGCACCAACATAGGGACAGATGGCATAAGTTGCACCGATAGTTTTCAAGTAGTCGATTTCACCTTGGAAATTATCACGGAATCTTTGCAAGCTAATGTGGCTTCCGAAAGCTTTCAATCCAAGCTCATTGAGCAAACCTTTAAGTTTATCTGCAGGCATATCATAATATCCAGCAAATTCAACACCTTCATATCCTAACTTCGCAACATGGCGAAGAGTACCTTCCATATCACGTGCCATATCATCTCTCAATGTGTACAGTTGAATTCCAATTCCTAAACGTCCCATTTGTTCTCCTCTTTTCTCATAGTGAAATCGATAATAGTAACCTTGGCCTTAGTATAAGCGAGATTAGCCTATTATGACCATTCACGATATAATTAAAACATCTCTTATTTGGCTACGAAAGGCGATACGACATGAACGCAGAATTATTAACTTGTGGGTATTCTTTTCATATGGATCCGTTTTATAGCAGTAATAAATCGGGTCTGCTTTATTATCTTTTTCGACTACAGACAGAAGGCAGTTGTGAGGCTCTTGTAGATGGGCGAATGATCCCGATTGAAGCTGGTCATCTGCTTTTGTTTAAGCCAGGTGATCCTTACGAGCTGCGAATTGAGCAGACACAGACTCAACCTGATCAAAAAATTGCCAGCGGCGACTACTATTTATTTTGCAAAGGTGACTGGATTGATGCTTGGTGGAACAGTACCAGTAGACCTACTTGCATGCGGATCGACCTTGATCCCAGAATGATTTCGCTGTGGCGGCAATTAAGTCTAGAGAAACGCAGAATGGAAGATGAGAATCCTGAACTCAGCGGTTATCTTCTCCAAGCACTCTGCCTTTATCTTGAACGTGCGGCAACAGAGACGGTGCAAGGTCGTCCTTTTACAGGCACACGCATGAAACGGTTCATAGAGGCACATGCTACGGCAGCTTTCAAAATTGAAGATGTCGCAGACCATGTAGGACTTAGTATCTCCCGGGCAGTTCATTTGTTCAAAGAATATTTTGGTAAAACAATGATCCAATACGCGACAGAAGTTCGTCTCTCTAGCGCAGTTGAGCGAATGCATGACAGCTCTATGTCTTTGGAACAAATCGCACTTAGCTGCGGTTTCGGCTCTTACCCTTACTTTCATCGTGCTTTCAAGCAACGCTTCGGCACCTCACCTAAAGCTTATCGACTTAATATGCAGCATACCTAACCGTATTCTTAGAGAAATTCACACAATATTCAATATTCCTAACCATTGTATGAAACATTTTCAGCCGCTAAATCGTATTATCTATATACGAAAATACATAGCAATCTCTTATTTGTCTTAAAATTGTAAAACTATTTTAAGGTTCTATTAATAATAATCCGATATGCTAGTACTATATCCAATTCTTAGGATGGTGGAACTCATGAAAATGTTTATTACGATTCATAACAAACCTGTACCCGTATACTCCGATGAGAAAAATAAAAAGAAGTTCAACTTATTGAAGTCAGCACTTGAGGCCAAAGTCACCAAAGGTAGAGCAACACTCAAGAAATGTCTGGATTCAATTATCAGCATCGAGATTGTCGGGTGTGAAGCAATTCTTCATTCCTTGAATGAACGAGATTCATTGGCACTCTCGCTATACTAAATAAAAAAACCTGAAATCCATGATGGATTTCAGGTTTTTTTGCTACCACATAAGAAAGTATAAGTTTTCAGGCCTGAAAACAGCTTTCTTATTGGCGATAAAACCTACATCTAAACGCGGTCGCTATCATTGAATGGCCTCGATAGGGGTTTTCTCATAAGTACTTCTGCTCGATGATGTTAAGATGATGCTGAGCATGCCCAGCGATTACATAGGCCACGGCCCGCGCAGAAATCGAGAATGTATTCGCTGTCCCCACACGCGTCCACGCTGTTTCCGCGATAGTAGGCAACAAGGCTAATGTAGCATGGCGCACAGCTTGGAAATCCTTAACTAAGTCCGTTAGGGATACATCGTCGAACGCAGCATTCGCAATGAAAATATCCTGGTCAAAGCCAGGTAAATCTGTCGTGTCTCCACGGGCGATGCGCAGTAAGCGGTAGCTCATAATTCGCTCTGTATCTGTAATATGAGCCAACACTTCCTTCAGACTCCACTTCCCAGGGGCATAGCGAGATAAAGCTTGTTCGTTTGTTACTTGTGAAAATAAAGATACGAGTGCCTCTTCTTGACTGTTTAAAATGGAATCATAATCTCCCTCGGGCACTAGCCCGATATACCCCGTATAGTAGGATGAATATTCGTCATGACTTGGACGCTGCAGCATGTTAGAATTGTCTCCCTTCACTTATAAGATGGTTTGAATCCATCTATCATATCGCATAATTCTCAAAAAATGAATCTTCTTCTACATTCAACATACGCGTAAAAACCCCCATTTTCCCAAAAAGGGAAATGAGGGTTACTCACTGTCTATAGATTACTGCTGCTTCGCGTTTAGCAGCCAGATTTTACTTTCAAAGTCACCATGCAATCCGGTGACTGGTAAACCGGCATACAACAGATGGTCGCCGGGGAAAAGACCTTCTGAACCTTCGATTTGATAATCGAAGTCAGGGTTGAGTCCCTTTAAGCGTAGCGTTTTTAACGGTGCATACGGCTCAGCAAGCACTCGGATGAACACGACCATAGCTTGTGTCTTGTCTTCGGAGACAATCATCCACGCGGTATCATTCCCCTCGAACGGGCTCAACAGGCGATACATATCGCCAAATTGAACAAGCGGACGAAGTTGTTTGTAGTCGGCAACTTGACGTTTGACGAGCTCCTTTTCTTCTTCCGTAAACTTCGTCAGGTCAAGCTCATAACCGAAGTTGCCAGACATAGCGACATGTCCGCGAGTTTCTAAGGATGTCATGCGATGAACTTGATGATTAGGCACAGCAGATACATGTGATCCCATGGAACTAACAGGGTACACAATGCTCGTGCCATATTGGATTTTCAAACGACAGACAGCGTCTGTATTATCGCTTGTCCACGTTTGCGGCATATAGTATAGGATACCCGGATCGAAACGTCCGCCACCACCCGAACAGCTCTCAAACAAGATATGCGGATATTCGGTCGTGATCGTTTCCATGACCCGATACAAACCAAGCATGTAGCGATGAGCAGTCTCTCTTTGACGTTCAGGCGGCAAGGCCGCGGAGCCAATTTCCGTCATATTCCGGTTCATGTCCCATTTGACATAAGTAATTGGTGCACTGCTTAGAATGTTGCGCAACATGGCCATCACGCCATCACATACCTCTTCGCGTGAAAAATCAAGAATAAGCTGTCCACGGCCTTCCGTACGTCGACGATCTGGCACATGCAGACACCAGTCTGGATGCTTGCGGTATAAATCACTGTCTGGCGATACCATTTCAGGTTCAAACCATAGGCCAAATTCCAAGCCAAGTTTGTTCACTCGTGCTACCAAATCTTCAAGACCATTCGGAAGCTTCGCCTTATCGACAACCCAGTCCCCAAGTGAAGTCGTATCATCATTTCTTTTGCCAAACCAACCATCATCTAAGACAAAAAGCTCAATACCAAGCTCTTTTCCGGCTTGTGCAATGCTTTCAATTTTATCAGCATTAAAATCGAAATACGTCGCTTCCCAATTGTTGACGAGGACAGGGCGTACACGATCACGGAATTCCCCACGACATAGTCTCGTACGATACAAGCGGTGATAGGATCTGGACATCTCACCAATCCCCTGACCTGAGTACACCATAACGGCCTCAGGCGTTTGGAACTGCTGTCCTGGTTCTAGTAACCAACTGAAATCGAAAGGATTAATCCCAATGGAAACACGTGCAGTTGCAAAAGGATCCACTTCGGCATGCGCGGCAAAATTCCCGCTGTATACAAGATTAAACCCATACACATCCCCGTAGTCTTCATTAGCATCCTTGGCAAGCAAAGCAACAAAAGGGTTATGCGAATGACTACTGGATCCACGTCTGCTCTCGACCGTCAATTTCCCAGGAGCCAAAGCTCTTCTTTCAATATGACGCTCACGTGCCCAACTGCCTGAGAGTTGTAACAGATCCCAGTCTGCATGGGAATAATCTACGCTCATACTTAAAGCACGCAGCAATTTAAGATCAGCTGTACCTTCGTTCACGAAACGAACAGAACGAGTGATTGCGGCATGATCAGTGAAAATCGTATAGGTCAGAATTGCTCGCAAACCAGCAACTTGGTCAACCAATTCGATTTCTAGCGTTTCCGCTTCGTGATCGCCTTCTACATAAGTTGAGGGTAAACCCTCTAATGCAGGCTTACCTTGCACGATCCGATGCTTGTCATAGATAAGCTCAGTGATCGTAGAGCCGTTCGGAAGAGCGACTTGATAAGCTGGTTCACGGAAATCGCTTGTCCCGTAAGCAGGGTATTCCTGCGGAAGTGTATCAAAAGAGATCTTTCTATTTTCCTTGACAGGATTCGGGCTAAAAGAAGCTCTTTCCTTATATTGAATCACCGTACCCAGTTGACCAGATCGTATAGAACGGCCCCAGTAGACGTGGGCTGGATAGGAACCATTGATAAGCTGAATCACATAGCTCATGTGTTTATTTTGCAAATGGAATATACCTTGAACAGGTTCAAACGAAATTGACATATAAATCCCTCCTATCTTCTATTATCATGTCCTAAAAGAAACAAAACTATGGAGAAACGACACCTACATATGGAGAAATGTTGTTTTTCGACAAAAAAATAGAGTGGAAACCTTTAATCCGGTCTCCACCCTATCTTCATTTCCACTCTACATTTAACCGTACTTATACGTCATCCCATGCCCGCCCTTCGGATACACCCAATCGATGTTATACGAAGGACACGCTATCCGACATGTGCCACATTCAATGCAATTTTCATATGCAACCGTCGTAATTTTAAGTTTTTTTTCCCATTCATACACATCCGAAGGACAGAAATAATTGCAATCCTTAGTCACACAATTCAAGCAGGTTTGTTTATCTTTAATGACTAGATGGGATTTGTCATCGCATTTGTAACGAATGGTAAACAGTTTGTCTGAAATATCACTTTGGCTCATCCGTTCATCGCCCTCCATCCCTTATAGCCCAGCTTCATCAAATTTACGGTACCGCCTGCCGCATTTTTGATAAGCTTCATAGCCATTTTTTGCTTCTCGGCTTTCGTAATCCCATCAACTAGGAACATGTTATATGCCGCTTCATTAACGGCGCGAGGCAGCCGATCGAACAATAATTCAGGATCCTGCTCTTTCAAAAATTGGTGCATCCCTTTGTACTTCTGAAGATCCTTGTGTACAAAAGACTCTCGGATTTTATTATCGTAGAGATGCATCGTTGGAGCAGTAAAATCCCCGCGTGCCTTCGCTTCGATAATGGCTTCACCGGCTAATCGGCCCGAGGTCATAGCTAGATTCGTCCCCTCCCTGTGGACAAAGTTAATTAACTGCGCGGCATCCCCACAGACACACCAGCCATCCCCAGATAAGGTTGGGATTGAATGAAAGCCCCCTTCTGGAATAAGGTGGCCAGAATACTCTTTGGTCTCGCCGCCTTGAATCAACTTCCGAATCATTGGATGCTGTTTAACCGCATCAAGTACAGCGTATGGTTTCACCTTTTTATCCCGCAAATGATTAACCATCACTCCGACCCCTAACGAGATCGTTTCTTTATTCGTATAAAGAAAACCCATACCCGCCATGCCTAGCGAGGTTTCGCCCATAAATTCGATGGTGACACCTTCGTCCCCCTCAAGGCCAAAACGGTCCTCGATCTTCTCGCGAGGCAGTGCGATCACCTCTTTGACCGCTAAAGACACCTCGTCTGGCATCCATTCCTTATGAATCCCCATTGCTTTGCCGAGCAAGGAGTTTACACCATCTGCAATGACGACAACATCGGCATATAAATCACCATCATCACGGTCGGTTCGTACGCCAACAACCTTGTTACCTTCTCGAATAACATCCAGTGCCACGGTTTCGTAAATGGGGATGGCGCCTGCTGCAACAGCTTTTTCAGCGAACCATTGATCGAATTTGACCCGCAGCCCCGTAAAACAGTTATAAGGCTCCTTATAAGCTTCATTTCGATGGCCGAACGTGACCATGGACTCTTTGCCCATCATCCATATCCTTTGTTCAACAATATAGCGCTCCATTGGAAAGTTCTTCTCAGTCCAAAATTCAGGAACAAGCTCCTCAATTTGTTTGCGATAAAGGACACCGCCAAAAATGTTTTTGGCGCCAGGAAACTCGCCTCTCTCGAGCAATACGACCGATAAACCAGCTCGTGCCATGGTTAGCGCTGCAGCTGCTCCGGCTGGTCCGCCACCCACGACGATAGCGTCAAATTTTTCGTTCATTTTGCTTCACTCCTCTCGCGCGTGAAGGTCGCCTCTGTCTGCGTCTGTGTCGTGAGCGTACGACGTCTCTTGAATTCCTCAGTAATCGCGGGAACTATTTTGAAAAGATCGCCAACAAGACCATAATGAGCAAATTGAAAAATAGGAGCCTTCTCATCTTTGTTAATTGCAACAACCACATCAGCATGACTCATACCGACGGTGTGCTGCACGGCGCCAGAGATGCCGATGGCGAAATAAAGCTTCGGCCGAACCGTCGCGCCTGTCTGCCCCACCTGATGCTCGTGGGAGATCCAGCCCGCATCCACGGCAGCGCGCGAGGCGCCAACGACACCGCCGAGCGCTTCCGCTAGCTCGGCAAGCAGCTTGAAAGCCTCGGGCCCGCCAAGTCCGCGGCCCCCAGCAACGATAATCTCGCATTCCTCGAGATTGAGCTTCCCTGTTTCGCGCAGGAAGTCTAACACCTGCGCATCAATCTCTTCCTCCCGCATCGTTGCGGTGATCGCGATGATCTCGCCTTGGCGCTCCGCGTCCTTCGGCAGCGCCTGGAAAACACCGGCGCGCGCTGTCGCCATCTGCGGGCGGTACTGCTTGCAGAGGATGGTGGCCATCATCTTCTCAGAGAAAGCTGGTCGGCTGGCCAGCAACAGCCGCGATGGCGGCGGCTCCACATCGAGCTGCGTCGTGTCGGCCGTTAGTCCCGTCGGCAGGTGCGTCGCAATCGCACCTGCTAAGTCGCGACCTGTAGCTGTCGCGCCGAATAGCACGATCTCGGGCTTCGCTTCCTCGATCAGCTTCAAGCAGACCCGGCTGTATGGCCGGGTCCTGTAGTTGCGAAGCTCCGCGGCTTCGCAAAGATATACACGATCCGCGCCGTAGGCCACGGCTTCCTCAGCGAGATGTGCGACATTCTCGCCGATGACGAGCGCCATGAGCGGCGCCTCCAGCTTCGCTGCTAGCTTTTTGCCTTCGCCTAGCAGCTGCCAGGACACTTTTTTCGCGATGCCCTCACGCTGCTCAACAACGATCAAAACCCCACGATATGCCGACCAGTCCGGCATCGTCGGATCCATCTGTTCCGTCTCTCTTGCCATCGTGTCATCCTCCGTTCCTATCTATCAGGCCCATTCTAATAACATCTGCATGTCCTTCGTCAACAACTTATCGGCCAGCTGAACTGCGCCATTTTCCGGACTATCGTAAGTGATCATTTGCGTTTTCACCGCTTTGATCTCTGGTACCCAAGTTTTGGCTACAATCGTCGGCGAGCCTTTAAGCCCGATCTTCGCCCGCTCCAGATCTGGGAAATCCGCCGTCGTCCATACCGTTGGCTTATATCTAGCGGCACGAATCATGCCCGGCAGTGAAGCTCGTCGCACTTTGTTCAACTCTTTCAATGCGGTGATCAAGACTGGCATGCTTGTCTCAACCACCTCTATGCCGTCCTCAAGTAATCGGTGCACACGTACTTTACGGCTTTCCTCGTCGACTTTCACTACCTTATTAACGTAAGTCAGCTGCTCCAAATCCAATCGGCAAGCAACACCTGGTCCAACTTGTCCGGTATCACCATCTAGCGTTTGTTTTCCGCAAAAAACGATATCCACAGGCCCCCATGTTTCCGCAATTTTGCGAATAGTTCGAGCAACAACATACGAGGTAGCCAGGGTATCTGCTCCTGCAAAACCACGATCCGTCACCAATACGGCATCATCGGCGCCCAACGAAATACATTCTTTGAGACCTTTCTCGGCTGGTGGCGGTCCCATCGTGACCACAGTAATACGCGCACCTTGCTCATCCTTGATGCGCAGTGCCTCTTCCAAGCCATGCATATCATAGAAATTCACAATACTAGGTACACCTTGACGAATGAGCGTATTATTCTTGGGATCAATGCGAATTTCTCTAGAGTCCGGAACTTGTTTAATACAAACGACAATATGCAGCATCTCTGCACCCTCCTATTTCTGCGAGGAACTGGCTTGCATGTTTGGACAACAGACCTGTGAGGCCTGTCATCATTGTGAATTTTGTCACGTTAATGTCGATACGTAATCGCTTACAGAACATGATCATGACTTTCGCACAAACATAAGATAAGAATCTAACACAGTATATGCGCAAAGGCAGGGAACTTGACTAAAGTATTAAAAAATACAGACACACGGGATAGATCAACTAAATGAACACGAGCACACTTAAGTGACTCTATTACACATAATGACATTTTCTGTGGTATCTACAAGAAAGTGTGTTACTAAGTGTGTGTGTTTTATAAAACATTATGAGCTCCGGGTAATTTTTCAATTTTTGAAATTCTATTTCCCTCTCAATGTTATATGAAATATACAAATTGTTCTTTCCTTAAGAAACTTATTACTAGATTGAGTTATTGTAGATACCTCAGAAAAAAGTTTTTCCTTAGATAAGGGGGCGGCCGGCTACCGTGCAATGAGTCTGCAAAGTTAAGATGCGAATAGGTTTGTAAATGTGAGAATGCTTGAGCTGCTTAAGTGTTTGGGGGTGGGGGTTGGCGTTCAAGGTTCAAAGTTCAGCATTCAGTTTTCGGGGTTCGGCTTTTGAGGGTCGCGTTTGGTGCTCAGGGCGTAGGGTCAATAATGGTACTGTATTTACGCTAGCTAATTGTTCGAGATACATTAGTCGCATCAAAAAACTGCCCACTCACCCTTTCAGGTTTGTGGACAGTTTTATTGATAACGGGAGTTGCTTGTGCGACTAAGCATTCACTTTTGTGTAGCGATTCGCTGGTACAGGTATGCCAAGATTTCCGCGAAGTGTGTCGGCTTCATATTCGGTTCGGTACAATCCGCGTTCCTGCAGGATTGGTACGACGTGGTCGACGAAGTCGTCCAGGCCTTTGGGCAAGGCAGCTGCGATGATGAAACCATCTGCGGCGTTTTCTTCGAACCACGCTTGTACGCGATCAGCCACGTATTCCGGTGTGCCGGTGAATTCGTTGCGAGGCGTAGCTACGTTTAAAGCGACTTGGCGTAGGGTTAGGTTCTTTTCTTTGGCGTTTTGCTTGATTTTGTCAGTTCCACTGCGGAAGCTATTGCTCCCGAAATCACCTAGTTCAGGGAAAGGTTCATCTAACGGATATTGAGAGAAATCGTGATGTTCGAAGAATCTGCCCAAATAATCCAGCGCTTTGTCAATGGTGACGAGGTTCGCGACTTCTTGATATTTGCGCTCGGCTTCTTCTTCTGTGAGTCCGATTATTGGAGCAATGCCCGGTAGGATGACGACTTCATCCGGATTACGACCTTCGGAGGCTACCCTCTTTTTGATATCCGCGTAGTAAGCTTTCGCATCGTCAATTGATTCGTGTCCTGCAAAAATCGCATCTGCCACTTTCGCCGCAAACGCTCGGCCATCCTCAGAAGCGCCTGCTTGGAATATGACCGGCTGTCCTTGTCTTGAACGGGCGATATTCAACGGCCCCTGGACGGAGAAATATTCACCTTTGTGGTTCAATGTATGGAGTTTATCTGGGTCAAAAAACACACCGCTCTCTTTATCACGAACAAAAGCATCATCTTCCCACGAATCCCACAACCCTCGTGTCACTTCCAAATATTCATTGGCGATTCGGTAGCGTTCGGGATGTGAGGGGTGCTCTGATTTACTATAATTTTTGGCGGAACCTTCCAGTGGTGAAGTAACTACGTTCCAACCGGAACGACCGTCGCTGATTAAATCAATGGAAGCAAATTGCCGTGCAACGGTGAAAGGCTCACTATATGACGTGGATAATGTCCCCACTAGGCCGATGTGCGAGGTGACGGACGCTAACGCAGACAGAATGGTAATCGGCTCGAACCGATTAAGGAAGTGAGGGATCGATTTTTCGGTAATATAGAGACCATCCGCGATGAATACAAGATCGAATTTCCCTGCTTCCGCTTTCTGTGCTTGCCCCTTATAAAACCCAAAATTCACACTCGCATCTGTGATCGCTTCAGGATGCCTCCACCCTGACACATGACCACCTACACCATGAATTATGGCACCTAGTTTAATTTGTTTTTGTTTAGCCATGGTTATCTCCGTCCTTTCACAGTATCGCTGCGGTTTGTATATGAAGTCGGTAGCTTTTCACGAGTATTTCACCTTTTTGGATATCCTTGTCATATGCACGTTCGAAACCCAATCGTTCATAAAGCTTCACGGCCGACTCCATCATATCTGAGGTATGCAAATGTAGTGTAGCGGCGCCTAACTCAGCAGCGCGTTTCACATTTTCTTTTATTAAAGCGGTAGCGATACCTTTGCCTCTGGCACTTGGCGATACCGCTAGCAACCGAAGAATAGGTGACTCAATCTCGAGCTCTGGAGCGCCATAAGCAGCTTCAGAAGATTGGAACAATTGAGAGCTGCCAACAATCTCATCGTCAATTAGTGCAATAATCCGGGCGATGGGCTTGCCACTATCTACAGATGCGATAATATTTTCCTTATATTGATCCCAGCCTTCTGGAGGCAGCACATCCTGATATTGACCATAAGCCTCTTCTAGAACTCTTCGAATCGCCTCTCGGTCTCCATCGTTGGCATCTCGAATGTGTACTTCTTGTGCATCGGCCATATCGAATCCCTCCTATACGTGCGCTTCCAACGCATGCTTGATTCGTGCAATTTGTCCCAAATGATGCTGCACATGTGCGATAAAGGACTGAACAACATCTTTTAGTGTGAGTGTTTGCCCTTTGAAATTAACGCCTGTTTTCTCCCAATCCTCGGGTGATAGTCGTCCGAATAGTTCATTGTTATACACTAATAATGACTGAAACAGGGCTAAAATATCGGAAGCTAAGCCTTCATTGGCTTTGGCGCTGCTTACCCATGGATCTTGATCAAATGCTGGCAATACAGCGGATGCGCCAGAAATAATAGCACGAATTCGGAAGGAAACGACGATGTTATGGTCGGCCAAATGAGACAGAACTTCCGTTATACTCCATTTATCTTGAGCTGGCTTCCAAACTAATTGCCCTTCGCTCAGTCCTTGGATCGCTTCCTGGAGTTGTTGGTGTGTATGCAGATAGAGAGATAAGTCGGGAATTATTGTACTCATATGGATACCTCCAATGGGTTGTCGGATGATAGGTCTTCTAAGGCTTTCTGAGCTAAAATAGCAAAATATCGCGCACTAATCGGCAATGCTCGTTCATCAATATCAAAAGCAGGGTGATGCCATTCTTGCGGACCTGAGGTTCCCATAAATACGAATACTCCGGGAATTTTCTTCTGATAAAAAGCAAAATCCTCGCCTGCTGGTGACGGTACAGGTGTAATGACATTCAGACCAGCTTGTTCTGCCGCTTCTTTTGCCAACTGACTTAATTGCTTATCATTGAACACCGAAGGTGGCCCTTTGATCCAACGAACTGAGGCTTTGGTTCCATAAGCGGCAGCAACACCATGAACTACTTGCTCTAATCGCTCGATAACGAGTGAACGAACATTCTCATCAAATGTGCGCAGCGTGCCATCCAGAATGGCTTTGTCAGGAATGACATTCCATGCAGTACCGCTATGGATACGAGTCACACTGATCACAGCACTTTGCAAAGAACTAACATTGCGGCTAACGATCGATTGAAGAGCGGTGATGATATGCGCTCCAGTTACAATAGGATCAATCCCCGCTTCTGGGACAGCTGCATGTGTGCCAAGACCTTCAACTTCAATCACGAATCCATCTGCTGCCGCCATGAGCGGCCCCTCTTTGATCCCGATCGTACCAACTGGAAGATCGGGTTTGTTATGCATGCCATAGATCGCATGAACTCCTTCAAGTGCGCCGCTCACTATCACTTGCTCCGCGCCCTGCGCCTTCTCCTCTGCTGGTTGAAAAATGAAGCGAACGGTTCCTTTTAGCTCACTCTCCTGTTGCTTGAGCAGAATCGCTGCGCCAAGTACGGCAGCCGTATGGAAATCATGTCCGCAAGCATGCATTTTACCTGCTACCTGCGAAGCATAAGGAAGCCCTGTGTCTTCTTGAATCGGAAGCGCATCGATATCAGCTCGTATGGCAACGATTGGCCCTTCCTGCAAGCCGCCAACTTCTGCAATAAGTCCTGTCTTCAACTGATAATCCGCAATACGGATCCCCGCTTCCCTGAGCCAGTTCGTAATCGCAGCTGTTGTTTGGATTTCTTCATGCGACAATTCTGGATGCTGATGTAAATGACGTCGTATATCCACCAGCTTCTGTGCCAAGTCCGGAGACGTCTCTTGAAAAGATGTTGCACTCATTCCTCTTACCTCCTTCGGACTTACACCAACAATTCCGCGAATGCTTCACTCAGCAGTTCAAATGACCGCAGGCGTTTGCTAAAATCTTTCACGGATGTCGTTACGATAAATTCATTGATGTTAAATTTCTGTTGAATATCGAGTAGTTTCTGACGCACGGTCTCTTTCGTACCCTTCGTAATCTCTGCCTGTTTCTCTTCAACTGTAAACTTTGCCTGCGTTTGGCGGCCATATTCCTCTGCTTGCTCAAGGGTTCCGACGGTTAATGTCTTGCCATTTTCCAAATGAATCTTAACATTCTTATACTCCCCTGCAAGCGCGGTTGCTTCTTCTTCCGTATCAGCTACGATAAGTGAGAGCGCCAAGAGAAGCTTGGGTTGTGTGCCTTTTTCCAAATTAAAATGGTTATGATACGCTTCAAAAGCCGCTTCCGCAATCGCATGATCCCCATTAATGAATTGGGCAAATACATAAGGCAAACCAGCCTCAGCGGCCGATTGTGCGCTCGCTGCACTAGCTCCAAGGATATAAATATCCACTGGCACCGTTGGAATTGGCGAGACTTTCAAGCCCTTCAAAGGATGTTCATCACGCAATTGATTTGTCACAAACTGTTGAAGGTCATCCAGTTTATCTGATAAAGATGCTGCTTCTGTGATTCCCTGTTGCAACGCTTTGGTTGAACGAGGTAAACCGCCTGGAGCGCGGCCTATGCCGAGATCCACTCTACCTGGTGCAAGCGAAGCAAGCACATTGAAGTTCTCAGCCACTTTATAGGGGCTGTAATGCTGCAGCATGATGCCGCCGGAGCCGATGCGAATGCGCTCTGTTCTGGCCAATAAATGAGAAATTAATACTTCCGGTGAAGAACCCGCCACTTGTTCGGAATCGTGATGCTCAGATACCCAGAAGCGGTTATACGAAAGCGACTCCGCCTTCTGTACTAGTTCAATCGTATGCTGAAAAGCATCATAAGCCGTTTCACCGGGAAATACGACACTTTGATCCAAAATGCTTAATTTAATCCCCATGTTCATACACTCCATTTCCATAACTGCCTGATGCTAAATGTTGTAGCTCCATTCGGGCGTAATACGCTTCAGGAATTGCTTCGTGCGTTCTTCTTTGGCATTGCCGAAAATGTCCCTCGGGTTGCCCTCTTCAACGATGACGCCTTCGTCCATAAAAACCACATGATTAGCCACTTCTCGGGCAAAACCCATTTCATGGGTAACGATAATCATCGTAATGCCTTCCTTGGCAATCTTCTGAATCACGTCCAGCACTTCACCAACAAGTTCAGGATCGAGTGCGGATGTCGGCTCATCGAATAATATGACTTCAGGATTCAGAGCCAACGCACGAGCGATGCCTACACGTTGTTGCTGTCCGCCAGATAGCTGACTTGGGTAGGCGTCTAACTTGCTTCCTAAGCCCACTTTCTCCAGCACCTTTACACTGGTCGCTCTTGCCACTTCCTTAGATTGTTTCTGGACAATGACAAGACCTTCCATGACGTTCTCGAGAACGGTTTTATGTTTGAATAGGTTGTAATGCTGGAACACCATCGCGGTTTTCTGCCGAAGTGCATGAATCTCACCTTTGCTGGGACGTTTGCAATTCACGGTGAAATCACCGATCGTTACTTCGCCGAGACTCGGCTTCTCCAAATAGTTCAAGCAACGGAGCAGCGTTGTTTTACCCGAACCGCTGGGGCCAAGAATGCAGACAACTTCGCCTTTTTGCACAGTCAGGTTGATACCCTTGAGTACCTCGTTTTTACCAAACGATTTGGTAATATTCGTCAGTTGAATCATGACACGCCACCTCGGTTATACAGATTGATTCGTTTCTCTAGTAAGCCTGTGGCACGTTCGATTAGGAAGGTGATCCCCCAGAATAGCAGGGCCGCTGCGATATAAGCTTCGAAGAATTTCCAATTTGTCGTTGCAACAATTTGTGCTTTGGCATTAATCTCCACCACTGAAACTGTAAAAGCCAATGTTGAGCCATGCAGCATACCAATCAACGTATTGGATAAGTTCGGTAAACTGACTGCAAATGCTTGTGGCAAAATAATACGTCGCAGCGCCTGTGTGGTCGTCATCCCAATGGAATAGGCAGCTTCGATCTGCCCCCGGTTAATCGCTACTATGCCCGATCTGACAACCTCCGAGAGGTAAGCACCCGCGGTGATAGAGAAGGACAGAAAAGCAAATCCGATCATGGGTATGGACACCGAACGGAAGCTCCACCCGAATGTAACGGCAATCGAATCGATAATCATCGGCAATCCGAAATAGATAAGCAGCAGATGCATAAGCATCGGTGTTCCGCGAACAAATGTCACATAAGCTGTTGCGACATAATGAATATAAGGAACGCGGTATAGTCGGATTAATGCTACTGATGCTCCAATTATAAATCCAAAAAAGACGGAGACTATCGTAATAATCAGTGTAGTTGGCAGTGCAGAAAGCAATTGAACGAAGGCCGTCCATATGAATCCTGGATCGATACTCATGCTTGGAAGCCTCCTTTATCCGGTTGTGAGGACCAGACACCCTTGAACCATCTGCGTGATAAAGGCTCACGTTCTTCCGTCACAAGTGGCTGCTCGTGTTGGAGCAAGCGTTTCTCGATGTACATAAACAGCTTCTCCAGTCCAAAGCAAATGACGAAATAGATCATGGATAAGGAAATGTAGGTTTCCATAAAATGTTGTGTAGCCGCTCCGAGCGTCTGTGCTTTTCCCATTAACTCCATTGCCCCTAAAGAGAACGCCAATGAGGTATCCTTCAAGTTAGCAATAAGCAGGTTCGTAAAGTTAGGAAGCGAAATCGCAAGTGCCTGCGGCAATATGATGCGGGTAAAAGCCTGGTAACCCGTCATGCCAACTGAATAGGCGGCTTCTACTTGCCCTTTGTCCACGGCTTTGACCGCTGCGCGGATGACTTCAGAAATGTAAGCACCAGAATGTAAAGCAAATGTGAGAATCACAAAAGATAAAACAGGGGCCCTGGAGATATCCACATGGATCGCCTTCAGCAGCTCAGGTAAACCATAATAGATCAGAAATAACTGGATCAGAATCGGTGTCCCGCGGAAGAAGGAAACATAAATCTGAGATAACCTCTGCACAATTGGTATTTGATACAACCGGGGCAAGGCTATGAGAAATCCGAATACAATCCCGAGCAGCATCGAGCAAGCAACGATGAATAAGGAAATATGAATGTAATTCAGTAGTTTTGGCAGAAAATCAAATACATAGGTGATATCGAATTTGTTTGCCATAATGGCGATCTCACCTTTCTTAGCATTATGGGATGTATAACTATTTCACATCATCTTTGTTTGTAAAGTCTCCGCCCAGCCACTGCGTGCTCAACTTCGAGAGCGTACCATCTGCTTTGACAGCTTTCAGAGCCACATCAATTTTGTCTGCCAATTCTTGCCCGTCTTTATCATTTTTACGGAATAAGAAACGCACTTCAGCTTCTTCAATGATCGGACCGACTGTTTTCAATTTGCTTTGCGGATCTACGAGGGGAAGCAAGAAATCCGCACCAAGCGCTCCATCAACACGCCCCGTTGTGAGCTGCGTAACCAAGTCGTTGGCTGCACCGCTTTGATACACAATTTTGATCGCATTGTCATTGGCTTTGTTATAGTTCTCCAGTAATGTGGCTTCTGCACTTGTGGCTGTCGTTAGTGCTTTCTTGCCTTTCAAATCATCGATCGATTTCACAGTTGTGTTCTCTTTAGCTACGATAACTTTGGTTTTCCAGTACGCATAAGGCTCGTTGTTGAACAAATATTTCTGTTCTCGCTCTTTGTTCTTCTCAATTTCATGTGCAACGAAATCAATTTTGTTCGTTTCCAAGCTAAGCAGCAGGTTAGCGAAGTCCATCGTTTTGAACTCGAACTCATATTCTGGCAACCGCTTGTCGAGTTCTTTTACTAACTCAATATCGTATCCTGTTAGTTTTCCATCCTTATCTAGGAAGGCTACATTGGGGAATTGTGTCCCTGTGCCTACAATAATTTTCTTTACTTTCACAGGTGCAGCCGTTGCAGCCGCAGTGGCAGTTGGCGCTTTCGTTGCTTCAGCAGCCGCTTTCGGAGACGCATTCGTTGTCTCGCTTTTCGATCCGCATCCTACTGCTACCAAAGCTAATGCTAATGTTGTTACCGTAAGTGTTGTAAATTGTTTCATCGTGAACCCCTCCGAATTTTCTATTTTATAAATCCTTATAATTCCTACTTGTTTTGTATGAATTATTTCTATGGATTTAATGTATCATCAAGTTGTTGAACTGGATAATAGAGTTTTTCTATATGCATATCGAGAAGTCAAATCGTTTCTCGAATCGACTGAGCGATTCCTTTACACAAATCTAAAGCACTGTTGAAAAACAAGGCGTTCTCACCGTTCAACACAATCATGTTCGTTTGTAGGGAAATACCTGCTACTTCTGGAAATTGAATCGGGAATAGCTTCCCCTCTTTGACTTCCTGTTCGACACATAGACTCGGAAGAAACGCAATACCTACACGTCCAAGCACTAATTTCTTCGCAGTCTCTAGCGTATCTGTCTGAAATTCAATGTTCGGTGGTTGCTTCATACTGGCAAATAGTCGGTGGATCCGCATCCAGTCGAGGGACCCGCATTCAAAAAAAACAAGCGGATAATCACCTATATCATCGATAGAAATGGTCTCATCCCCTATAAATGGATGGCCTTCATAGACATACAAACGAATAGGATCTTCATAAGCTTTGGCTGAAACGAGATTAGGGTGACTTATATTCCGAACAAAACCGAAATCAAGCTCGCGATTCAGCACCTTCGTAATGATCTCCTCGGAGGATGCCGTAGTCAGCTTATAGTTCACATCGGGGTATTTCGACTTGAGTTTCGGTATAATGGATGGGATGATATAGTTCGAAACGGATACCGTACAACCTACACGCAACTCGTTGGGCAAGGTGCGTTTCTGCTTCAATTGAATTTTACTTTTCTGAAAAGTTTGCAAGAGCTGCTGGGCATATGGCAGAAATTTCTTCCCATCGTCCGTCAATGAAATCTGCTTCCCTATCCGCTCGAAGAGTCGGCAATCCAGCTCACGCTCCAGAGATTGTATTCGTGCCGTGACGGATGGCTGGGACAAAAAAAGAACTTCTGCCGCTTTATTAAAGCTGCCATAATGAATGACATACACGAAGGCTTCGATATTCTCAATGTTCAAGGCAAACACCCCTTTCACCAATTTCGCTCTAAAACATATTATTCCGATTAATTAACTTGGTTTTATGTTAGGATAATATTAGATCACACTCCATCATGTGTCAAGACCAAAAAACTGCCCCCTATTCTAGGGAGCAGCTTTTCCATGTTCCAATCGTATTCAACTGTAGGTTGCAATCGCCTGATTAATTCGCTCGCGCACATCGAGCATCCATTCTGTACTGCGCGGGTAGACTGTAAATGTGAGCGGTTCTGCCAAACCTTCTTCGATCAAGGCGATGGTTCGCTCCTTGCCGATCAGCGTCCCGAGCAATTGTAAAGCTCGTAAATCCTGCAGTGCTTCGTGGAACACTTCCAACCGAATCGACTCAATTGGCCCTGTTTCTCCTGGATATACGACGAAGCTGTCTCCCGATGGGAATGAATTCAAGGCATCTGTTACTTTAAAAGGATCCAATTGTTTCACGGAATACTGGGAGTAATAGAAATTGTAACCCCAATGTAGGAAACCTTGGATATCAAACTTGTACAACTGCAAGCCAATGATCCTATTGCGTGCAGACGGCATGTTAAAGAAACGGTTCGATACTTCTTTGTACTGTACACAGCAGTAATACGTCCATAAGTCCGGAACACCTGCCTGAAGGAAAGGCTCAATATGGTCGTTCGATGGAATCGGCTTCTGAACAATCCCCTGCTCATAGAAACTGATATTCGTCAGTGCATCGATAATCGGATAATCGGGAGGAAGCAGCTTCCGCACGAGATTACTCGCATTTTGATAAGATTCCAAGTGATCCTTGGTAGGCTCATCGGACACATGGAAATAACTGCATGATGCGATACCTAGACGTCGAATAACTTTATCCAGTTCTGGTAAGAACTGACCCAGGAACTGAGCGTAACCTTCCCCTGCTGCATCTGTATCCCAACCGAAAATTCGCTGTTCGATCCCATTCATTGTAGCTACAATTTTCGGCGTATGCTTAGCACCCCATTGGGTGAACAAATGCGCGAATTCAAAATATTCAACACCTTTGCTCAAACAAAGCGCAACCCATCGCTCTAACTTTGCAAAATCAAACGTATATGTCGTACTGGCATCGATCTTACCTTCAACAACACTAACATCAATCAACTGCACAGTTGGACGCTCACCACCAATTGCGGTATCTAGCGGCGGAGTAAATATCGGAGTCAGAATCATATTGATACCGTGCTTAACCGCTGTTTCAAGGAACTGGCCAATGCGTGACCAATGCGCCTCACTAAACACATCTACGTTATAATGCGTCGCTATGCAATCCGTATGAAACCACTCTGTATGGATAAGTTTCTGCTTTGGAAGTGCAGCTGCGAGTACAGTGAGCTCCAACACTTCTTCGCTTAGCTTCTCCCCTTGTGGTGAAAAGAAACTTGCATGCACCTTATATGTGCCCGCAACAACAGAGGCATCCAGTTCAACATGAATCCAGACGGATCGCCATTGACCAGGAAGTGCTGTCACAGTTGATTCTTCAAGTGGATACAACGGGTCTGGATACAACCCAGGCATCGTCCGCAGCACGTGTTCATCATGGTCCGCATAGCAAGGCATTTCGGCAGGAACAAGACCTACAGCGCGAATTGTAAAAGGAAGCCCCAATGTCGATTGAATCTCTACCTTAATGTCTTTCAATTGTTGATTGGAAGTATACGCAATTTGGTAGGCGAAATGCTCTCCTCGCAAGGCAGATACTTGCTTGTACGACGCTTCTTGTGGCGCTTCATCTGCAAAAACTTTGGACAACGAACTCAAGGAAATGGTTTGAAACGTAATCTTTTTGTCCATGTGAATCTTCCCCCTTTAATAGAAAACCAGAATGGGTCATTAATCCCACTTTAAGGCTTGGAATGTCCCGGTTCGTGCAGACTCTTGCGCTTTGATACACATCATAGCACTCATTAAACCATCATCTAACGTTGAGATTGAGCTTGCAGTTCCTTTCATAATTTCCGTGAAATTACGTGCCAGCTTCTCGTCACCGCCAAAATGATTGCTTCCTGCTCCGATTTCGTACGTTTCCACGCGCGCTGTATGATGCATATGCACTTTGACTATGCCTGTGTAGAAATCGAAGTCCACTGTACCTTTGTACCCCATAAACCGCGCTCCACGTGCCGCAGCCCCATTGCGAATAAAGAAATTCTGCGAGTAGGACATATGCATACCGCTTTCATATTGAAACAGTGCGCTTCCGGAATCCTCATTCCCCGTATCTTCTGCATAGCAGCAATATTGCCATGTTGGATCTAGTGGTTCCGAAGCATTCACAGTACTCTCTGGGCAAGTACGATTATCCTCACAATCGACACATTTGAGCCCCGCAGATTTATTCCCTTTGAAAATTTGCTTGGATGTCATCGCACAGACAGTAATCGGTCTTTGACCAAGGATAGCTTGGATGTAATCAAGATCGTGCGTTGCTTTTTGAAGAAATAGCCCGCCTGTTTCCTCCTCATTCCGATACCAACTTTGAAAATAAACACGGCCATACGGTACATTATTTATCGCTTGGACATGCTCAACCGTTCCGATTTTACCCGATTGAATGATGTCCCTAACCAGCTCCACAATTGAAGTTACCCGCAATGGAAAGGATACGACAACCGGCGACTTGGATGCTTCATAACCTTGCTTTAACCGAAGTAGATCCTCATAGTTCGTAGATACTGGCTTTTCGATATACAGGGGTAGATCATGTTGTAGCACTTTCAATCCCATTGTTGTATGCAGATTACAGCGTGTGCCAATCATGGCCCCATCTAGCTGCTCTGTCTCCAGCATTTGTTCCGGTGTATCATAGTACTTAATGTGATCCCAGCCTTGCTCAAGTAACTTGGCCTTAATCTGATCTTTACGTACATCAACAATCGCTTCGATCCGGCAGTCCGCATCTGCCTTCAATACTTCTCTAATCACATGACTAATTCTAAGTCCATATCCAATTACACCTATCTTCATCCTAGCTCCCCCTCGAACTTTGCGATACCTTGATTATAAAAGAAGGTCGGGGGCTTTTCTTTGTCTTGAAAGCCGATTTTTTTGTATTTTCTACTGTGTTATGATAGACCTATACGTATTGCATTGAAAGATCAGGAGTGACACCCATGGCGATAAGCGAAACGAACAGCGCCGCGTATCAGCGCACACATTTGAAAATGAGTCTAGTCATTAATAAAGTGATTACAATGCATTACTTCGAGTTTGGTAAGGACTATTCGTTCAATGGGGAGAAACATGATTTCTGGGAATTCCTCTATGTCGATCGCGGGGAAGTGGAAGTTCATGCAGATGATCAGCGTTATTTACTGAAGCAGGGGTCGATTATTTTTCATAGACCCAATGAATTTCATAGCTTCTATGCGACCAAAGGGAAAGCTCCTAATTTGATCGTCATGACGTTCGACTGTCATTCGAAAGCTATGCAATTTTTTGAGCAAAAAGTGCTGCATTTAGAAGATGAGGAACGAAATCTCCTTGCCCAAATCGTTCGTGAGGGACAACAAGCGTTCGAATTCCCCTTCGGTCATCCTCTTGTGCGCAGGCCAGATGCACCTGTAGGTAGTGAGCAAATGATTCAAAGCTACCTAGAGATTCTCTTTGTCCGTCTATTGCGTAAATCTGCTCATGCGGAAGCTGAAACGCCTCTCTCTACAGGTGCTAAGGAGAAGTCCGTCCATGATTTGACCAACAGGGTCATGAACTACATGGAGCAGCATATCGACGCTCAGCTTACTCTCAATGAAATCAGCCAAGTGTTCTGCGTTGGCAAAACGCAGCTCAAAGACCTTTTCAAAAAGCATACTACCTACACGCTCATGGAGTATTTCGCCAAATTAAAAATCGATCAAGCCAAAATTTTGATACGTGAGGAAACCTATAATTTCACTGAGATCTCCAGGAAACTTGGCTTCAGTTCCGTTCATTATTTCTCCAAAGCGTTTAAGAAAGCGACCTTAATGAGTCCATCCGAATATGCAAGAACGGTCAAATCCCGTATGTAGGCACTTATTCTACTTCATAGCATGCAAAAATCCCGAGAAGCTGCAACAAGCAGTTCCTCGGGATTTGTTTTCTTACACATCGATCCTTATTCATCGTCTTCTTCCTCAATCTCATACGTGCATAGGAACCGCTCTACGCCTGGGTATTTCTCACCAAGACTACGAATCACGAATCCAACGTTGCGATAAAATTGCACGGCATCTTCATCCGTTTCCGCGGTAATGCGCACTGGCTGCATATCATCAATAATTTCAAGCAGCATGCCGCGTCCGAAACCTTCTCCTCTGCTCTCAGGCTCGACAGCGAGGTGACGCAGTGTCATTTCTTGCTTCTCATTCAACTCGAAGCCGATAATTCCGACTGGCAAACCTTCCGATTCATAGGCAAATAACCACATGTTATCATTATTTTCATAGAGACTGGCGGCTTCTTGAAGACTTTCTGGATCTGGAAATACACTATAGCCAAGCAATTGTTGAATATCCCCCTCATGAAGTCGGGATTTCACATTTAACAGCACGTACACTCACTTCTTTCTATATTCGTATATCTCTAATTTTCTACTAATGGGTGCAGGCTGTCAACTGACGTCGTGTGTCATGCTCCTATCCTGACAAACCCTCTTGCTTCGTAGTTCTGATCGCCAACGGCACTGCGAAAGCCACAACACTTGCGATTAACCCATAAACGAACATCCCGTGAATGCCCGTGTAGAAGATGTCCGCTTTGGTAACAATGGAACCCATCACCGTGACACTGACTGCCGTTCCAATATTACGGGCGAATAGCTGCAGTGAAGTTGAAATCCCCTTCTGATGGGCCTCGACTAACTGCTGAGCACCAATTGTTGAGACCGTAAACAGGAGTCCGAACGAGAGGCCTAGCATGGTAAGTGCGCTGAATATGTAACCAAATGAGGTGCCTTCACGGATAAAGAACAGGAGAATGGCGGTGATGACAAGTAACACATTGCCCGTTAACAGTAACGGCTTATAACCGAAGCGAATTACCCATTTCCCGCTCGGAATAGCGACAACCATCCAGCCGAGTGATGTACCGAGAAGCGCAATCCCACTGATGAACAGCGAGTGCCCTTGATTTTGCAAAAATAAAGGAATAAAACTGGACGTCCCGAAAAGGGCCGCACAACTAAGGAATGAGCCAGCTATCATCAAAGCCACAGGCTTATTGCGCATCAACGTCATCGGTACGATTGGGGCAGCATGCCCTTTTTCATAGAGGAAGAATACGATAAGCAAGACAGCACCAACGACGCCATACAGGATGGTATAGGATTCGACCACTGTCGTAAGCAACAAGGATGAGATCCCCGCAGCAAACAAGAGTGCTCCCCAATAGTCAATAACAGATTTCTTCGCTTGATACACTTCTTTGTAAGGGAGCAAGGCAAGTAAGGCAATGAGACATATGGGAACATTCACAAAGAAAATCCAGCGCCAATTCAAATAGGTTACAAAAAACGTTCCTAATGTAGGAGCTAAAATCGCAGCTAATCCCCACATTCCTGTGAAAAAGGCCTGGACTTTCCCCCGCTGTTCCACTGGGTAAATATCTCCTGCAATAATAGATGGAAATGGCATCATCACCCCAGCGCCAATCCCTTGGATTGCTCTGAAAATAATGAGTTGCACCATACTATCAGCTAATCCGCACAGGACTGAGCCTCCTAGAAATAACAGAATACCCGCGGCATAGATCCGTTTGCGCCCAAATAAATCCGATAGTCGCCCTGCCAAAGGGGCAAGCACCGTAGAGAGCACCATATAAGAAGTAAATGCCCAGGCATATAGGCTGTTTCCACCAATGTCATTCACAATGATCGGCATCGTAGTATTGGCAATAGTCGTATCCATTGATGCGACTAGCATGGCCAGCACGATACTGACCATCACGGTAGTTCGATTACGCATGTATTGTCCTCCCTAAGCTGACTTTGACACATCTAACCATTGTACCCCATTCCAGAATTGATGAATAGCAAGCGATTTACTCGGGATAGCGATAAGTTTGGAAAATTTCTCTTTACAAATAGCCTTTGCAGGACTAAAATTAATCCAATATGTTTAGTGGGTAATGAAAAGAGGACATGACAACATGACTTTGAGTATTATTCTAATGGGTTTAATTGTTGGCTTTTTGGTTGGAATGACAGGTGTTGGCGGAGCTTCCTTGCTGACTCCCATATTGATTTTAATTGGTATTCATCCTTCCATAGCTGTAGGAACAGATCTTCTCTATAATTCGATTACGAAGCTATTCGGTACGGTTCAACATTGGCGGCAGAAAACAATTGATTTTAAACTTGTGAAAATGCTTGCCCTAGGCAGTATTCCAGGTGTTATCGTTGCTGTCGTTTTCCTGAAATTATTTGATTCTTTCTTCGATAATCAAGAAGTCATCATCAAACACGCACTCGGGTATGTGTTGATTCTAGTAGCTTTTGCAACACTGTTCAAAGTCTTCTTCGGGCATCGGTTGAAGGAAAATCGCTGGCAGCTTCAAACGTTGGAGGAAAAACGCTGGTTGACGATTGGGATTGGCGCCGTTCTTGGCTTCATTGTTGGACTTACATCCATTGGCTCTGGATCCTTATATGCCATTGCTATGCTATATTTCTTCCGAATGATGCCCGCACAGCTCGTAGGTACGGATATCGCACATGCGTTTCTACTCTCCTCGACAGCTGGAATCCTGCACGCAAGTCTGGGGAATGTCAATTACTCTCTTGTATTTAATCTTCTGATAGGTTCGATTCCCGGTGTTCTTATCGGCAGCATGCTTGCAACGAAAGCACCTACAACTGTACTTCGTACAATTATTGCCACTTTGGTATTAATTAGCGGTCTTAAATTAATTTAAAGTTGATGCAGAGCCCTTGGCTCTGCTTTTTTGTTTGCGAGAACTCGGACTACTTTGTCAGATTCTGCGGTTGCCCGGGAAATGAAATGAATATTTCCTATTGTGCTGCGCCCATTTTTCCATGCAAATAGGCACTTACCTACACCTTGAGACTAGTCCCTCTCATACCTTGTGAAGAACAACATGTGATCATAAAGGAGAGCTACTGCACATGCAGCGACTAATGTGTAAAGGGAAGATACATCGCGCGACTGTAACGGAAGCCGATTTGGATTATGTAGGGAGTATTACGATTGATGGATTACTGATGCGTAAGGCGAATATCCATCCGTATGAAATGGTTCAAGTCACTAGTCTGCGCAATGCCACTCGTTGGAAAACATATGCAATTCCCGCCCCAGATGGCTGCGGTAAAATCGGATTGAACGGCCCTCCTGCGCACCTCTTCTCTCCAGGAGATCTCGTGATTATTCTTAGTATGGGACTTATGAACGAAGAAGAAATTCGCACACTCAAACCGCAGGTTGTCTTTGTAGATGAACATAACCAGCTCCTGCAAGTAGAGGAACACGATTTTGTTATTCAAAGGCAAGAAGAGAAAGCGCATGAGTAATCTATCTACAAGTAAATGGACCAAACATAAAATCCTCCGTAAATCAAAGAGAATGCAAGCTCATCTTCCCGAAACAGAGTGGTTGAGTGAGAGTAGTTTCGTGCGACTACTATCCAAATATGGTCAAGTCATCATTAAACCGACTGGCAGCTATGGGGGCAATGGCGTTATACAGGTCCGAACTTCCGGAAACTCATCCTATGAGGTTCAGGATGGATCTAGAACTCGAACCTATTCAGATTATGAGGCCATTTCCCCATTTATTAAGAGAAAAATGAACAATACCAATATCATCCAACAACGGATCCCTCTTGCAACCAAGAACGGGCGTCCCTTTGATTTACGAGTCATGGTGCAACGGCATACGAAATCTGACTGGCAAGTGACAGGCATGTTGGCCAAAGTAGCAGGCAAAGGCTACATTATTACCAATATTCGTAGAAGTGGCGGTCGAGTTGTCACCGTAGAGAAAGCAATTCAAGGCTCTGAGCTCCAGGGCATGCGGACGTCATCACTTCTTGCAGAGCTTCGCTCGGTAGCCCTACTTGCAGCTAATCAGCTCGGACCTTCCTACCGCTGGGTCAAAACGATGGGGATCGACATGGCTTTCGATAAGCAAGGACATGTTTGGATTATTGAAGTGAACTTCGCCCCAATGCTCGAGCTATTCTTGAAACTGCCTAATAAATCTGCCTACCATACAATCAAATCATTTCATGCTAGTAGGAAACCAACATGATTACTCCTATTAGAGACGCTGAGGAGGTCCAGATATGAAACAATGGGAGCTACAATGCTCACGATGTTCTGCCAGGCTGCCCTTCCGCTATCAAGACATGAAATGCATATGCGGCGGCACTTTATTGGTTAATTATGATCTTGAGCATGTCGCACAAACATTTACGAAATCTTCTCTAGGGCCGCGGTATCCTTCCATGTGGAAATATCACGAACTACTCCCCATTCACGATCCATCCCATATTGTTTCCCTTGGTGAAGGCTGGACGCCGCTGCTACGACTGCCAGACTGGGAGAGCAAGTTATCGCTCAAACGCTTGTGGATCAAACGTGAAGAACAGAATCCAACGGGCAGTTTTAAATCACGTGGATTTTCGGTGGCGGTTTCCTTATTGAAACAAGCCGGCGCAACGAAAGCTGCAGTTCCGTCCAACGGGAATGCAGCAAGTGCGCTAGCTGCCTATGCAGGAAGAGCTGGCATTCAAGCATTTGTGTTCATCCCCATGGACTGTCCCTCGCTAATCGTCGATGAATGCCCGATGTATGGCGCAACGACGGTACTCGTCGATGGCTTTATTCATGATGCCGCGGCGATCATCGAGTCTGGCCGCGCAGATCAAGGCTGGGTGAATGTCGGCACATTGAAAGAGCCCGGCCGTGTTGAAGGCAAAAAAACGATGGGACTTGAGCTCGCTGAGCAGCTAGGCTGGACGTTGCCTGATGTGATTATCTATCCCACGGGCGGCGGTTCGGGCATTATTGGCATGTGGAAAGCCTTCTTGGAATTGAAGACACTAGGCTTCATTGATGGCGACATGCCACGATTCGTTTGTGTACAAGAAGAGGGTTGTCAGCCTATTCTCGATGGTTTGATGCCATCGTTGGGGGGAACGAGTGTAAGCGACACGGCTTCGCCGCCCGTTGAGGACCGAATTATTCCCAATCCAACGGGGATGCGTGTTCCAAATCCACCGGATTTGGAACTGCTCCTGTCCATTATCAAGCAAAGCGGTGGAACTGCCATCGCAGTGTCCAAGGAGCAAATTGCCCAAGCTACTCGCAGCTTAGGCTCGGAAGGGATTTCCTCTTCGCCTGAAGGCGCGGCGACATGGGCAGCGATGCTCGCCCTCAGTGACCGAGGCTGGCTTCGCCCCTCGGACTCTGTGGTCCTGTTCAACACTTCGCATGCGATGAAATATGCGAAGCTTGGGGCGAGCGCAGCCATTCCCATCATTCGGACGTATGATGAGTTCATGCTGTATCGGAGCTGATAGCTTGACTGCGAGTTTTCGCAGCTTTCTCGCTGTAAGCGTGTTTTTCACCGTTACAGCTGGATTCGCGGCGGGTTTCTCGCAGCTTTCACGCTGTAAGCGTGTTTTTCACCGTTACAGCTGGATTCGCGGCGGGTTTCTTGCAGCTTCCATGCTGTAAGCGTGTTTTTCATCGTTACAGCTGGATTCGCGGAGGGTTTCTCGCAGCTTCCATGCTGTAAGCGTGTTTTTCATCGTTACAGCTGGATCCGCGGCGGGTTTCTCGCAGCTTCCACACGTAAAAACAGCCAGGAGGCTAACCTCCTGGCTGTTTTATACTAGTATTTTAATTACTAGCCTGACCTAAATTATTTTCCTCATAAAGTCGGTACATCGCTTGTAACAACGGTTCTGCTGGGTCACGATTCAATAAGTATAATGTCATTAAGTATTGAAGCGGAAGTGCGCATGTATTGTTACCATCTTCGACAGCAACAAATCCAGCTTCAAGAACCGGGCCATGTTCCTCATGCAGCTCAAGATCAACGTAGATCTTCTGATCAGGGAACTCTGCACGAACAGCACCTGCACAATAAGGAACAATATGCTTGTCCAACAGTTCTTTGGCTTCATCTTCGGATTGTGGTGGATTCGGAAGAAGGTGACTCTCTTCGCTTCTCAACAAATCAACGAAGAAGGAGGACATCCATAGTCCTGCATTGGGATTCGTTTGAAAGTTACGCATAATTTCATTTAAGAAAAATCCGCAAGCTGTGGACTTTTCGTCTTTTTTGAGTGTAAAAGCAAACATCGGACCATAAGTTGGATTATTGCCAATTTGTCCATCAACTTCATACTCTGGGAATTGTTCTTTCACAACTTCTTGGATATGTTGGAACCATGTAATAATGATCTGGGCCTGTTCACGTTCTGGATCATTTTCGATCTCTTCGGTTGCTTGTGTTTCGATATCTTTGTCTGTCATTGTCGTTATAGCCTCCTGAATCATTCTTAATGGCACGAATATCTCTATTGTAACGCATTTATGCCAGTTCAGAAAGTATATGTTGTAATTTACATGCCGAGTTCCGATTTCAAGAAGCAACTAACTTCATCATAAGGATGCCAACCATTGCAATTGCAAGGCCAGATTGTTCTAGTTTCGAGAATTTGTCCTTCAAAATAAATCGAGTGTACAACAGGACGATCAGTACATTCAAAGCAACCACCGCTGAAACTAATCCAGTAATTCCGTTCGCAAAACCATGAATAATTAGAATCATTCCCATGACATTCGTAATGCCAACAGCCATACCGAACAGGAACGTCTTACGTTCTGTCCACGTGTTTCGCATTGTTGATTGCGGATCTTTCTTCTTCTTATCTTTCAACCACCATATGGCAAAACAAATCGTGCCTGTTGCAAACATAAAGAACAGTGTCGGGAATAAGGAAGCATGCACAAGGGTTGTCCATTTACTTGACAGATCGTTGGCTGCAAATAAAAGCAGCGCGATGACTCCCCAACCTGCACCCTGCAGGTTTTTCAACGTAATATCATTGGAATACCGTACGAATAAAATGCCAATGACAATAACAACAAAGGCAAACAGCTGAAGCAAGTTCAGCCGTTCACCCCATAGAATATATGCGAATAGTACAACAACAACCGATGGCAATCCTGTCAAAATGGCGACCAAAGAAGCCTTGCCTACTGCGAAGCCTTTGAACATGCTGGCATTGGCTCCGAAGGAGAACAAGCCCATTTGGATCCCAATTAGCGCCGAAACTTCCCATTCCGACTTCCATACCAGCGCACAGGCTAAACTGACAACTGCTCCCATAGCAAAAGTACCGCAAAGTAATACATTTCGATTCAGCGATTGCTGACTTGACCAATGATATAAAATTCCCCGCAGCCCAAAGCATAGCGCCGCGAGGACAGAAAATAACAGCCACATGATGTTCGTTACCTCATTCTTTCTTGTCTGAGAATATTATTTTTCTGTTAATCGGACTAATATGGCATCCCCGCCTGCGGATACTTTGACTTCAGCAAATTTGGCATTTTGTTCATAACTTCTTCCCGTTCCTTCTGGGATAAAGAAATTCTCGATGCCATACTTAATCCCTTCATAGCCCTCTCTTTCACCATTCAACCGAACTTCGTCAGGTGCAAGTTGTTCTCCCTCGCGGTACTCCCTGCGGAACTCATACACATCAGACGTTCCACTAGGTCCAAGAACGACGGTTATTTTACCTTTGAAAGTCATTTTTTCCACGACTTGATAAATCTCAGGCTCAGAAATCGTATATCGCAGACGAACATAATCTCCTTGAATCAAGGAGCGCGGGTCCAATGGCTGCAACTGCAACTTAATCAGCTTCCCATGACTGAGAAGATATTCACTCTTGCCAATTTGCAAAGACATCGCTACGATTTGAAGTCCAACTAATAATGCAATTAGCCAACGATTCGGGCTAATACCCGTTTGTTGAAGCGAGCCATCGTCTTTTTGGAGACCCTTCTTCTTCTCAATCCACACGGTAATTCCAATGATCAGAATACCGATGATTGCGAAACTGATGGATTTATGCAGAAGCTTCCACGCTAAATCGTAATATTTGTAGACGAGGAAAGCTATCCAGAAACCCATCGACCAATCAAATATCCATTTGATATGAAGCTGCCTGCTTATCAGAATTGCCGCTAGAACGATTATGAAGAAGAGTACATTCGTGGCATAGTACCACCCTGATTCCGTCATAAAAGTCAAAGAGAACAGCGCTAACAAGAAAGCAGGGAAACTGCTATACAGGATGGGCTTTCGGAAAGCCACCGGATGAATTCCTTGACCACCTGCGAAGAGCAAGAATAGTAATCCGGCAATCATGCTTATCACGGCAACGCCGCTATAGTTCCATATAAATAACACGAAGGCAAGGATAATTATAGAGGCTAAGAAAAAGAGAATCCGTGTAATCAACCCCTGTAGCAATACAAAAGCCGCAAGCGTTAAGGCAAGATAGATGAGCAGCATCGCAGATTGTTCTGTACCGACCGAAGCGCCGGTGCCCAACATAAGTCCGCTTAACATAATCGTAAAACGAGCTAAGACATTGAACTTACGCGCGGCCAACATGCCTATCACTGCGATAAACCCGTATCCGATCAGTATATTTGCTGGTTCATCAAATCCTAATACAACCGTCACAAGACCAATCAGCGTGAAACTTCCTAACAGGGAACCGATGATAATGACAGAAATCGTAAGCACACGTACGATCCATTTGCTGAAGTCTCCGTCGTTTTTGGTCGGTGCCTCGGCTTCTACCGTTGCTTCTGACTCAATCTTCTCAGTCGATGGCTTCCAAGCACGAACATAGTTCATAAACATCACATTCGCACCGATAAAAACGATAATGAACAACAAACTTACAATAAAGAAGAGTTCATTATGGTACTCAATAATCAATTCCACATACTTCGTGGTAATCGCGGCTGAAATCCACAATCCTGCGAACAGCAGATAGACTTTACTTTGTGTCCGATGTGCATACCAGATAGCCGCTGCCAGCGCTGCAATGAGTGGTACGTTCATCCAAATCCCATAATTCTCAAATGTGTGGGACACGGACATGATTACGAAGATACAAAGTGTCGCCTGAAAAGTCACCCATTTGAGAAAGGGAGAATGTAAGATCTCTTTCTCAAACAGAACAAACAAGGTACCGTTCACGATCGAAAGCCCTAACCAAATCACGAGCGTAACACCCTCGGCTTCGGAATAACTGCCCCATTTGGGAAAGAAGAACAATCCATAAGCAAGGTGCCCAAGTATATAGCTCAAGACATAATAGGGCTGCCATCTTGTAAGAATCGCATACAGAATGGCTGGAATTGACCATACGAGAAACAAACTGTAACTGTCTGCATGTGAGTTATAAGTTTGACCGATCAACCCGATCCCCACACCGAAAGAAATACAGCTGGCGAACAAGCTTAGCTTACTTAGAAACTCCCTTCCCACCTGGCGGGAAAGCCAAACGGATAACCCGTAAAATCCCAATATAAGTACAAATATAGGAATAAACTTCTCTAATCGGTTCAGCTTCTCCCAGTTAGAAGCAAAGAAGTAACCAATAGCAGTTAAAAGAGCACTAGCCCCTAGTACATAACCAAGTTGAATCATGATTTTGTTGGATTTCATGCTGTTTTCCCTCCCCTCGACTTACTTCTCATTTTACAGGACATCGCTGATTTGAGAAGTACTATCTATTCCTAGTACCTGATCATTAGCCTATAGAAGACATTCGGCCGCCCGCTTCATTCTCTGAAACATGACTTCCTTGTGAATGATGGGCCAGTTGCTCATAAATACCATGACGTGCAAGTAACTCGGTGTGTGTACCTTCTTCAACAATTTCCCCATGACTCATGACGATAATACGGTCAGCATGCATAATGGTTGATATTCGGTGTGCGATCACAATGGATGTTCTTCCTTCAGCAACAATGTTCAAAGCTGTTTGAATGAGCTGCTCGGTTTGTGAATCCAAATTCGCCGTAGCCTCATCCAGAATAAGAACTTTAGGTTTGAATACAATGATTCGTGCAAAAGAAATCAATTGCCGTTCACCTGCCGACAACCCGCTGCCTCTCTCTGAAATACGGGAATCATACCCATCTTTCATCCGTGTAATAAGTGCGTCCGCACCCACCAATTTACAAGCTTTAATGACCGTCTCACGTGAAATCGTGGAGTCGAACATCCTTACATTTTCAAAAATACTGCCTGCATATAGATATGGCTCTTGTTGGACCAACCCTATCGTTCGATGGAGATCCGTCTGGGAAATGTCCCGAATATCAATGCCGTCAATTCGTATGGCACCTCTCTGCACGTCATAGAAGCGACAGAGCAGACTGATCAGAGAACTTTTACCTGCACCTGTTGTACCTACAACCCCAATCATTTCACCGGGAGCGATATGTAAGTCCAAATCTTCAATAACTGCCGTATCCTTCTGATATCCAAAATGAACATGATCAAACTGAATGTCTCCTTGGACATTAACCAGTGGAATCAATTCTGAAACCTCTTTATCCTGAACTTCGGGTTTCGCCGAGAAAATATTCCAAATCCGACTCATGGATACTTGTGTAGACTGAAGTGTATTCCATTGCTGGGTGATATTATTGATAGGTTGAAAAAACTGTCTAATATACGTAATGAACGCGTAAAGTACGCCAAACTCAATCGCTTTATCAAAGACGGCGATACCGCCCACCCAAGTGATAAAAGCTATCGATAAATTACCTAAAATGTCAAAAGAGCGGTTAAACAACACACTAGTTCGGATCTCTCTTAAGTTCGCTCGGAAATAGCCTGTGTTCTTATCCGTAAACCGACTCATCTGCTCCTTCTCTTGATGAAACGCTTGAATAAGGTGCATGCCTGATAAGTTCTCTGCTGTGAACGCTACCATTTGAGATAGCTTGGATCGTGATAGCTGATACGTTTTGCGCATATAAGAACGGAAACCCACCGCAATAAGTACGATAATTGGAATCACGATCATACTATACAGCGTCAACATCGGATCCAAATGATACATGAGCACGATAATGAAAATCAACGTCATGCTGTCACGTACTAAACTGAGGAGTACTTGTGTGAAAAACTGATTCAATGTTTCCGTATCACTGGACACATGCGTGATCAAGCTTCCACTTGGCGTTTTATCATAATAAGACATCGATTGTTTGAAAATATGTTGAAATAAATCTTTGCGGATTTTGGCGACAATGCTTTGACCTGCGAATTGCAGCAGATTATTTTGAATATAGCTGAAAAACATACTTGAGATCGATAATCCCCCGTATAGCAAGCAGATCATGATCAATGCGTTGAAATCATTCTTGCCGATCATCAGATTATCGTCGATCGCTATTTTGACCAAATAGGGCTGAAATAAATCTGCCGCGATGCCTAATAAGGCACATACGACAACGGTTGCAAACGTGAGCTTATGCGGTTTAGCGTAAATGGCTAGCGAACGAAAGGAAGCTTTCGTTTGATTGAGGTCTTGTGGACGTTTATTCCGCTTGAACATCGTCGCTACCTCCTTCTTGGATGGCATACAGCTCTGCATACAAGCCATCTTGTTCAAGTAATTGATGATGTGTGCCGCGTTGAACAATCCTACCTTCATGCAGCACGATAATCTCATCCGTGTGTTTAAGTGCTGAAATGCGGTGCGCAATCCAGATGGTCGTCTTGTTCAATCGCTCTTTTCGAATCGCATCGATGATATGTTTTTCCGTTACGGAATCAACTGCGCTTACGCTGTCATCAAGAATCATCAGAGGTGAATCTTTAATAATTCCTCGAGCTAAACTCGTTCGCTGGCGTTGACCACCCGATAAGGTGACCCCGCGTTCGCCTAGTTTTGTCTCAAACTTTTCGGGAAATGAGACGATACTGGATAGAATTTGCGCTTTATTTGCAGCGCGTTCCACTTGTTCTATAGAGGATTCCCTTTTGAAGAAGGCAATATTATCCCGAATGGATGTGCTGAACAGAAAGCCCTCTTGTGGCACATAAGCGATTTGATTCCGCAGACTTTCCAGTGTCACATCACGGATATCGCTATCTCCAATCCATACCGTTCCTTCCGGCGGATCGTAAATTCGCAGCATGATTTTCATCAATGTGGACTTCCCGCTGCCTGTTTTGCCAATAATACCGATCGATTTCCCTGGTTCAATGGTCAGTGAGATATCATGAAGCACTTCATCCTCGTCATCTGGATACGCAAATGACAAATGCTCAATGCGAATCTCTTCCTGATCCAGATGCGTTGGCTGTGCAAGCTCATTCTGCTTAATTTCGGACTCCTTCGCTAGCAGCTCATTGACTCGTTCCAAGGATGCTCGAGAGCGCTGCAGCGCATTAATTACGCGCCCAATTTGCTGTAAGGGATTCACCATCATTCGGATATACAAGGTTAATTCAACGAAATGACCAATCGTGATACGCCCATGAATCGTCAAATAGCCCCCGAAGGCAATCGCAATAATAAGCGATACCGCACCCAGAAACGGGATTAACGCTTCAAATAACGAGGATAGTCGGACTAAACGAAGCTGCTTGTCACGAATCCGATCTACGGTTTCACTAAATCTGCCAATCATGATGGGTTCTACCGCGAATTTCTTCGCAACACGAATACCTCCAAATTGCTCTTCGGCTGATTCCGTCATTGTTCCTATTGCTTCCTGAACTTGTAATGAACGCTGTTTGATGATTGGTTGAAATTTAGCGGATAACACAGGAATAAGTAATAAGGGCACGATGCAGATCAGAATAACATACAGCGGGATGGAGCTAAATAACATTGAAACAATCGCAGCAGCAATTAAAATGACCGAGTTCACAATTTGGTTGATTCCCAAAGAAATGGATTCTCGAATAACGGTCACATCATTCATCACATAACTCAGCAGCTTACCCACACCATTTTGCGAATAAAAAGTGGCTCCAAGCCGAGTAAAGTGATCAAATAACCGATTTCTCGTTTCGAACTCGAAGCGTCGGCCGCTCCGCATAATCATGTACTGGCCAATCGCGCACAATACACCAAAGGCTACACCAATGATGAGCAGCTTCACGCTGTATTGCACAATTAAACTTGGGTTTAGTCCCCCTTTTTGGAGCTGATCCGTAAACATACCTAGCAGTTTAGGATAGTACGAGTGAATAATATTCCCTACCGAGATCAAGAGTGCGGCGATCACATACACCGGCCAATTCTTACGCAAGAAATTAACCAATAACCGTGTAGGCTTCAAAACGACATCACTTCCCATTACTAATTTTGACTCGCTTGTAAGTTTTCCCATGTATTATTAACGTCCGATCCACGCATTTCCCAGTATACGCCTATTCACTTCTACTTCCTATATCAGATATTGACGTTATAATAAGAGAAGTCGTCATAAATTTACATAGACCCATAGGAGGCGCAGGATCATGGACTTTATTTTAGATCGTATCGAAAATAAAATTGAGTTTTTTCAGGCGTATGATTTAAAAACACTGGAGAAGAAAATTAATGATCAAATCGACAATAACAAGGCGCTCATGCTTGATGTATATGCGATTCAGCATCACACTGTCTTCGACCCCAATGCAGTTAAAATGCTCTACAGTGCAGTGGTTCATTTCAAAGTGAAATAACAATCAGCTGCTCAAAAAAGATCGGTGGTACACCGAGACAATATCGCGAGCCCCAGGCTGCGCGCAAAAAACCACTCGCATCTTTGGAATGAGAGTGGTTTTAATTTTTTAAAGATCCGACATGAATTGGAAAGTCAAATCACCGAAACCTGGTAATCCTTCATGTCCGAAATCCGGGAAGATTTCTAATTTTTTGGTAGCCGTGATTTTATTATATGCAGCAAATTGGGTAGACGGCGGGCATACCGTGTCCATAAGACCTACACCCATCATCACTTCACCTTGAATGCGATTAGCTAAGTTTTGAATATCTATGTAGCCCAATTTCGTGAAATATTCTTCCTCGCGTTTGTGCTGTGGGTCATGACGACGGAAGAAGTCCTTCAACTCTTGATAAGCATCCTTCGCTAGATCCATCTCCCACACGCGCTTATAGTCGCTTAGGAAAGGATAGACGGGTGCTAGTTTCTTAATTCGTGGCTCAAGCGCTGCACAAGCAATCGTTAAAGCACCACCTTGCGAACCTCCCATAGCACCTACGCGTGCAGGGTCAACTTCAGGCATACTCATCGCGATACCAGCAAGCTGTGCAGTATCCAAGAAAATGTCGCGGAACAGGAGTTGATCCGGGTGATCATCCAATCCTCGCACGATGTGTCCTCTCAGCGTCGTCCCTTTGGTTCCGCCAACATCCTCTGAGAATCCGCCTTGACCACGACAATCCATGGAGAAGAAAGAATAGCCAAGTGCTGCGTAAGAAAGCTTATCGTTCCAATCGCCAGAATTACCTGAGTAGCCATGGAACTGAACAATCGCTGGATGCGGTTCTGTCACATTCTTCGGGCGAACATATTTCGCGTAAATGCGAGCGCCTTTCACACCTGTGAAATACAGATCAAAGCAGTCCGCATACGGTACTTGAAACTCACTAGGGCGAAGCTCGATTTGGGGATCTATCGCCTTCATTTCAGCGATTGCACGCTCCCAATACGTGTCAAAATCTTCGGGTCTTGGATTTCGTCCTTCGTACGTGTGTAGCTTTTCTAACGGATAATCAATTGCTGGCATGTGTCCATCCTCATTTCTACGATTTTAAGCGACCGTATAGGAAGTGAAATCGATGACTTCACCATTAATAAGTTTACTTATTCCCTGCGCCAGATCGCCGCTTAACAACAACGCTTGATTCAATAAAGACGTATAGGTAATCGTGTTATTTGCACCGTATGTAGGTTGCTTGTCATTCATCAATTGGGCAAAATGGTGAATATCGCGAATCCCAAGTAATTCTGCATGTGACTGATCAACGCATTCGACGACGACTGCATTCCTTCTACCTTGACTAGTTACAAAACAACGATCCTCCAGCACTTCTCGTTTGAACGCTTGCTGGATATAAACAGCCATGTAAACGTTACCTACTTGTCCAAACAGTCCATTAGGTGTCTCTACCCACTCCCCTAGAGGCAAACAACCTTTGATGTAACCAGGCTGGTCCGTTGGAATGTCATAGGAAGCCATAATAACCTGCTTATGAAAAAGCACTTCTGTGTATTCGCTTTGATGACGCAAATCTCCTTCTGGCTGCTCCAAATCTGGATGGAAAAAATAACCGTGATTCACACCTTGTACGTGATCAAGCGGAAAAGCGATGTCCCAGCGATGTTGTTCATTATCAAATTCACGAATTCGTTCCCACATCCCGCCCATTGCAAAGCTTTCTGTGATATATACATAACTATGCAGATGATCATTCTCATGCTGTGCTTGACCGATTTGTTTAGGTATTTGCCGCTTGATTTCAACGGGTACCGATGACCGATGCAAGGCTGTTTGAATGGTTTGCGCCGGCGCTTCATACGCTAGAAAACCCGCATACTCGGTTCTTGGCATGTGAGCCGGCAGCTTGAAATCCCCATATTGCACATAATCGTGCAGGACATTCGTATCTTTAGGCATGTCATGCGGCCAAATCCGTGCATGCGGCCCTACCCAAGCGCCACCTAAGTAGAACGTTGCTCGCTCGCTCCATAAATAGTCGAGCATGCGAGCGAGTTCACTACGGATTTCGGTATCTTGGATCAACTGCCACGCACAAGTGAACGCCTGCACCCAATGCCAGAACCATGGCAGTCCGCCGTATTCCGTCATCCCATTAGCAATGACTCTTTGGCGTGTCAATTGGAGACTTTCGAATCCATCTTGAACTAAAGCGGCGTCCCCATAGCGTTGTCCGAAAATAAGCTTCGCAGCTGTATATTTCGCTTCGTGATGACCATAACTTGAGAGCGGTTTCCGATAGAAGTTGCTCTCGTAAATATGGCGAAGCGTTGTATCAAACGCTACACGGAGCGCTTCGCTCAACTGCTCTTGATAACGCTGCGCAAAATAAACCATCAAGCTGCCCATAAGCTCGACTGGCAATGTATTCTTGGACGCCTCTTGAGGCGATGGTCTTAAGTTCAGAGGCCAGTGACCATAAGTGCTGCTGGCAGGATCTTGATCTTGAATCTGGAGTAAATGAAGAAGAACACTCTCTGCTTTAGCCTTCGCTGCAATCCGATCACCTTCGAAGGTGATCGCGGTATCCACCGATGCCGCAAAAAGATAAGATGCGTAATAGAAATTGTCACGCACGTCCCCTTCAAATAGAAAACCATTACTCAGAATGGGTTGTTTATAAGCTGCCTGCGCAATATTCGCAATAATTTCGTCTTGGCGTTGCTGGATCGTAGTCAAATTGTCATCTCCTATTAAAAAACATATGTAGCCTATTGGTTTAATATTAAGTTATCAGGCAAATTCTCGAATTGAAACGTTTCACTTCACCAATTTTATATGTTAATAAATGTAGCGTCAATGCGAAGTTATGGGGAAAAGGCCATGTGTTGCGAAGTTGAGCTAGTGCCGTGGGCTCCTGGCCGACTCCTAAAACCACCAGAGTCAGATTAAATGGAATTTGTACATCTATTTAGCTCATTTTCTCACGTATAATTTAGATTAAATGTAAAATATGTAGTTAATTTCCTCCATTCCGATCAATTCAGCCAAATCAACTGGAATTACCTACATAAAATACATCTAATTACTATTTCAATGCAATTTCGCATCAAATACATGTAGAAAATCCATCTATTTGCGGTATCAAAAAAAGAACCTCCAAATGTTAGATTGTGTCTAACGCTTGGAGGTTCTTTTAAATTATTGGATTAGCGAATATATATCCGTGTACGTATAACCATGAGCCTCAGCGACGGCTTGATATGTCACATGACCATGTGCCACATTAATCCCCTTGGCGATGGCTTTGTTGTCAAGTGCGGCACGCGCGAAGCCTTTCCCTGCGATTTGCAAACCATAGCTGGTCGTTACATTCGTCAACGCCAAAGTTGAAGTACGCGCAACGGCTCCCGGCATATTGGCTACCGCATAATGGATGACCCCATGCTTCACATAGGTTGGCTGATCATGGGTTGTCATACGGTCGATCGTCTCGATCGATCCACCCTGGTCAATGGCAACGTCGATGATTACACTGCCGGGGCTCATCGTTTTAACCATATCCTCTGTCACGAGACGAGGTGCTCTGGCACCAGGAATCAGTACTGCGCCAATAACGAGATCCGCACGTCGCACGACTTCGGCAATGTTGTATGGATTGGACATAATCGTTTTCACACGACCGTGAAATTGATCATCCAATTGGCGAAGTCGATCGGCATTCAAATCGACAATGGTCACATCAGCTCCGAGGCCTATGGCCATTTTCGCCGCATTCGCACCGACAATGCCACCACCGATCACTGCGACTTTACCAGGTTCAACACCAGGGACACCACCTAGCAGTATGCCTTTACCACCATGCGCCTTCTCTAGAAAATGGGCACCGATCTGCACAGACATACGCCCAGCCACTTCACTCATCGGCGTTAAGAGCGGTAAGCTGCCGTTATCAAGTTGGATCGTTTCATAAGCGATGGCTGTTACATTTTGACTAACAAGGGCATGTGTTAATTCCGCTTCAGGAGCTAGATGCAGATACGTGTACAAGATCAATCCATCATGAAAGAAACCATATTCCTCGAGTAGTGGTTCTTTCACTTTGACGACCATCTCCGATGACCAAACCTCCCCTGGGGTTGCCACAATTGTCGCACCTGCCGCCAAATAATCCTCGTCCTTGAATCCAATACTATGTCCGGCCAACGTTTCGACCCTTACTTCATGTCCTGCTTGTTTGTATGAAAGCACCGAGCTCGGTGTCATGCCAACGCGAAATTCGTTGTTTTTAATTTCTTTAGGAACGCCTATAATCATGCCCCATCAACCTCTCTTGAGGATCCCTTCATGTAAGGATCGCTCTCTACTTGTTTCCAAGTATAAGAGAGAATTTGGTATATGCCATTAGACATATTGTCAAAAAACCACGTATTTTCTTTTCACAATTTCTTCTCCGGATATAGAAGCTGATAAGCTCTGATTCCCACTTGAAGTGCCAATCGTTTCTCAGGATGCATATAATCGGAGCCAAGTAGTTCTTCAATTTTGTCCAAACGATAATAGAGCGATTGCCGCACGATAAACAGTTGCCCCGCAGCAACTTGCTTCGACCCATCATGATCCAGATACACTTTCAGTGTTCGCAGCAAGTCACTGCCTTTTAAGGTATCGTGATCAATGAGTGGACCGAGGTAGGAGCGCACGAATGACGCAAGAATTTCCTTGTCCGCGATATGAAATAATAGCTCGAATACGCCTAACTCATCATAAAACATCACATTCTTCTGCTGTAACGTAACGGTTACTGACAGCGCTTGGAGTGCCTCTTGGTAACTGCGATGCGCTTGTAAGAAGCTATGATTCGGCTGCCCAATCCCGATCTTGAGTCGAGCTCCTGCGTGATCCTTCATTCCTTGAAGAGATGCAAGTACATGCTGCAAGCGCTCTTTGGCTGGCTTCTTAGGAGCCTTATCGAAGGCGAGAACGACAAGTCTGTTATGTTTCAAAGTAATGATGGGATGAAATAGCCCCCCTTCAAAAACCGATCTAGCCGCAAGCGACAAGTGTAGCCCCATCGATTCAATCCCGTCATCTTCCGCAGTCAGATCTTCTTCTTGTTCCTGCTCAAATTCGATCAGAACCACCTGATAAACCAGCGCATTTAGACGTTTAAATTCAGTACCGATCAGTTCCTTAATCTGCTCCTCCTCTTGTATGCGCATATGAAGCAAATCATCCACCCACAGGGTTTGCGAATACAATTTTCGTTCTTCCATATACCGTTTCCGCAACAAGTCCTGTGCAATTGACAGGGAAGCTGAATCAAGTATTAAATACTCATATTCCTGCGGCTTACGATCAAGCACGAGCAGAATGTGTGCCCATGTTTTGCCCATTGCGCCAACAGGTTGAACGATAACAGATTGGCCCTCTATCTCCTCCAAATACAATCCTGCTCCTGTTTCGCCAGACCTACTTTCACTATTTTGGGAAGCAAGGAAATCCAACCATTTCGCTGACTCCCATTTACCAAGAGGCGGAGTGAATTTCGGCTGTGCATCAATTGGCACATAAATGACTTGACCTTTGGTGCTGCTTTGCAACAAAGCAAGTACATGCGTGACACCTTGGGAAGACAACGTCATGCGATGAAATTCACGCGATACTTTCTCCAAATCCTGAAGCGCTTTATGATGCTGATTAATAATATGGGCATGGATATCCTGCGTGATATCGATAAATCGAACCGCTTCCGGGAAAATAATGAGTGGGAAATCGTGATCCTCAGCAGCGTCCAACCAATCTTGAGGAACTGAACTTATATAGTGTCCCATCTCCATACAAAGACAGGTTACGTTTCTGTGGATTAGCTGCTCCAAATAGGTCATGAACGATTTCGTATCGTTCTTGAAGGCGGCACCCGTCGTTAGAATCATCTCGCCACCTTGCAGCAGCTCTTCAAATTGGCTCACTTCGATAATATGAACCCAGCGGACTAATCGTCCTAAACCCATTTTGCCAGCCGCGATATAGGCATGTTGAAAAGTCGGACGTTCCAGTACCTCTTCAACGGTTAATTGATAGTTCTGATGCATGTAAACTCACTTCTCTCTGCTCGTTCTCAATTTTCGCTTCTCGCAAAGTTATCCACAATCTTACCATCATAGTATTTGTGTATATCTGTCAGGTTTTCAATCAAGCTAGTTACTTCTCAAGTGTACACGAAAATCATGAAGGATTCACACTCCTGTTCTCACATCTAATCACTAACTTCACTTACGAAAAAAGCGCCAGCTCCCGGAAATCAGAGCTAGCGGTGTACAATCAACGCTTATAAAACAAAAGCACGCACCCATCCCATCGGGACGTGTACGTGCTAGGAAAGGCATAAATCTATTCATATATCGCTTTGTCTATCGCAACCGTCTGACCTGACCACACTTGCTGGGAGGTCCACGGTACAGCCGCACCTTGCCAGAATTCATCATCCGCTGTCAAGCCTAGCGGTAGAAACACCGCCGAACATAAGTATAAGCTTCCTGTTGAGATATAAGGCTCGCCTAGCTCCGGTTGGTGTCCGCAAAGTCCTATCCGCAGCCAACCGCCTTCATCGAAAGTACCTGGTGCTTCAATCAAACGGCGTATGACGGCCGTCAAAGCTCCGCGTACTTGAGCTGGCTGTACACCAACAGGCAACTCACGTCGCTGTGATGTCTGGGCCAGCGCTTGGAAAGCTCCGAATCGGTAAGCTAACGAACGGCCGATCGCTGGGAAAGTGCCTTCAGGTGAAATCATGCGCTCCTGAACGGCCGCATAACGTTGCGCGCGCTTCAGAATGTTCTCGCGCATGTTGCCCCAATCCCCATATAGCTCATGCACATGCTCAATGATATCCACCATCATTGGCTGAATAACAAAGCTGTTATAGTAATCCGCATGATAGTCCACGCCATCACCATACATGCCATCGCCTAGATACCATTGTTCATGCTGTTTCAAAGCAAAGTCAACACGCATATGGTCCCAGTCTTCGCCCATGACACCTAGCGCAGTTTCTGTCATTGCTGCGAAGAGCAGCCAGTTGTTGAAACCTGGCTTACGCGTCCGTGACGTTTTCATCGCGGCAGCAAGATTCTTTTGAACACGGGAGTCCAAGCTGTGCCACAGCGTATTCGGTGCACGCAGGATGGCGTGCGCTAAGAATGCGGTATCCACGATTGGCTGCATGCCCGTCGCAAAATTCAAGAAATCCGGAGACTCTGGATCCGTTGCCGCATCCATCGCCTCTTGGGCGAGCTTGACGTACGCCTGACGAAGCTGCTCTTCCTCAGTATCTAACGCTGGCGTCTCTAGCCAAGGGGCGATTCCGACGAGCGTACGACCGAACGCTTCGAGATGCGTGAACGCGTGTTGCTCTTCTTTTTTACATTCAACTGGCATTGTGGCTCTAAGTTGTCTGTTTGCTAGCGCCCGAAGGACAGGCTCAGCGATGCGATGCATCGTCTGAACCCAATAGGCGCGATCTGTTGCCACAGCCGATTGTGAATTACTCATACCAATACCCCTTGAATCCTTTTTCCAAACGAAGCAGAGCTTCTAGATAGTAGTAGTCGCCCCAAATCACATAATCATCCGGTGCAGCGCCGCCGCGAACACTGTAAGAACCGCGCTCAAGGAGACCTTGTGCATCCGGTTTGCCAATTGTTGCGTAGGATTTCACAAGTCCTGCCATCGAACGTTGTACCCCATCTTCCAAGAATGCACGATCTGGATCATCCGCTGCCAAATGCTCAAGAATCTCTAAAGCCCCTGCAGATGCAATCGCTGAAGCTGAACTATCTCGTTTCGTTTCGGCATTAACTGGCGCATTGAAATCCCAGTATACAACATCGTCTTCTGGCAAACGCTCGAAGAAATAACGTGCTAACCGTTTAGCTGTCTCTAGATACAGCGGATTTTTGGTATAGTGATAAGAAAGCGCAAACCCGTAAATTCCCCACGCTTGTCCTCTTGTCCAAGTAGATCCATCTTGATAACCTTGATGCGTTCCACCACGCAGTGGTTCACCTGTTTCTTGGTCAAAATAGAACGTGTGATACGATGAATCGTCACCACGTACCAAGTAGCGGCGCGATAGATCCGCATGGATAATCGCGACTTCTTTATATTTCGCATCTCCTGTTTGCTCGTATGCCCAGTAAAGCAAAGGAAGATTCAACAAACAATCGATAATGATCCGCCCGCCATTGTGCTCATCGCCTTCAGGACCCCAAGCTTGAATATATTGGCCCTTCGGTCTCCAACGTTTCATCAACACGTCTGCAGCCTGCAAAGTAAGTTGTTTCGCGTTCTCATCCTTCTCCAGGATCCATTGTGCTTTGGAAGAAAGGGAATATAAGAATCCAATATCATGATGATCCAATCCAACATGATTCTCTAGTCGATTTTTAAAACTCGCAACCGTTTTCTGTGCAGCCTCTTGGAATACTTTGTCACCGCTATACTGGTAGCTCAGCCACAGAATTCCTGACCAGAAGCCATCCGTCCAATCGGTATTCGGATTCAAATGATAAATATCGTTCTCACTAACATGAGGGAACTGATCCCCAAAACGCTCAATATTCACTTTCGTCTTCTGCAAAGCATCCTCAATAGCTTGTTTCCACATGATAGAATCACTCCGTATCCCTTGTAATAGGTTGCTCAATACCTGCTCCATTTTTCACGAGCGTGTTAAACGTTTAACACTCATATTTAGATTAAATTGAAACGTTTAACCTGTCAAGTAAAATTAACGATTTTGCTATCCTTTTTGGACGAAACCATTGCCTCCATGTTACTGCTGATATCTAAAGCAAATCTTTAATTAGATTATTCTTAAAAAATAGGCTTTTCCCTCTAAAAAAAAATAGAACCAACATCGATTTCCTTACGTAATACTATTCATGCATGACATTCTTTCAGTGTTAGGGAGGTTTCTTGCTTATGACAATCACATTCGCCTTTCACCACAATACTTCTATCCGGGACGCTATCTCTGAGATCGTCTGGTATCTAAGAAAGAAACGCAGAGCGTAATCCAATCCATTTCCCTAAGAAACATAGAAGAAGAACAAAGCCTATGGCTTTCCGTTATCGGAGAGACATAGGCTTTGTTGCATTTGAACTTATTTGTATTTGAGAACTTATTTGAACTTCTATAAGGCTGCGCCTTTTCCACCATCAATATTCACAGAGGTCCCTGTTACATAGGAAGCGGCATCAGATGCCAAAAAGGTAATCACATTCGCTGCTTCCTCCGCATTCCCAATACGGCCTAATGGAATATCATGCCGCGGATCACTTGCAAACTCTTCCCACGTGAGGTCAGGTGCAACTTTTTTCCAAACTTTCTCGATCTGATCACTGCGGATTGTCCCAATACATACGGTATTGACCCGAATCTGTGCAGAGCCCAAATCTTTACTCATTGCATTCGTTAATGCCAAACCAGCCGCTCTGCTAACCGATGTCGGGAGTGATGAGGCTGGAGGTGTTTTGGCTGCGGACGTCGTAATGTTTATGATCGAACCTCCACCTGCTTCTCGCATATGTGGAATCGCAAATTGTGAGCAATGGATCGCCCCGAATAATTTCAATTCCAAATCTTGACGCCACACAGCCGATCCTACCTGTTCAAATGGTGCAGCAGCAGCTGTCCCTGCATTATTCACAAGAATATGTAATTCGCCAAAATGTTGAACCGTCTCTTCAATCGCTCGCTGACAATCCGCTTCCGATGTCACATCTGCCACAATGGCTAGTACTTCGCCTTCGGTTAGATTGGCAATTTGAATCGCAGCTTCCTCAAGCTGCTCTGAATTTCGCGCAAGGATAGCCACTTTCGCCCCTTCGCGGGACAAAGAAATAGCGGTAGCAAGTCCAATCCCTTTGCTTCCCCCTGTAATTAAAGCTACCTTATTGTGCAAGCCCAAATGCATATGGTTCGCTTCCTTTCTCTCAATAACAGAATAATGGCAACCTACCTACTGTAAGCATACGCCATCACAACGCCTTTTTTCAAATTCCATCTGAACGAAGGTAACGAAAAAACCACGAGAACCTAACATCCTCATGGTTTTTCTTTGCCGCTACTATTGGTTTAAATAAACAGCTTGGCCTGTGCGAGCGGACTCGTAGATGGCTTCAAGGATTTGCGATACAACATACGCTTGCTCAGGCGTTACTACCGGATCAATATCTTGGTCAATCGCATTGATCCAAGTACGCATTTCTACATCAGCAGCGCTTTCCGTTTTACCGTCGTAGAAAGCAACACCGCCTGCTTTCAAATCAACTTCGGTTGTGTATAGACGACTGTGCTTCTCGCCATTGATGCGAAGGCCGCCTTTCATATCCGCTCCGCCTTCTGTTCCACTCAACGAGCACTTCGCTTCGTCAACTTCAAGCGTGTTTAAAGCCCAGCTGGATTCAAGAATAATCGTTGCGCCATTCTCCATGACGATCATCCCGAATGCGGAATCCTCAACAGTAAACTTACTTGGATCCCATGGTCCCCATGCGTTAGCTGCGTTTTCTTTTTGAGACAATTGGTGATAAGACGTACCTAATACGACTTTCGGCTTATAGTTATCCATCATCCAAAGTGTAAGATCCAAGGCATGCGTACCGATATCGATTAACGGACCGCCACCTTGTTTCTCTTCATCAAGGAAAACACCCCATGTAGGTACTGCACGACGACGAATCGCATGTGCTTTAGCAAAATAAATGTGGCCAAGCTCTCCATCTTCACACACGTTTTTCAAGTGCTGGCTATCCGGACGGAAACGGTTGTTGTAACCAATCGTCAATTTTTTGCCAGTGCGTTTCGCTGTTTCAACCATGCGTTTCGCATCTTCAGCTGTTTTCGCCATCGGTTTCTCGCACATTACATGCTTGCCAGCTTCTAGAGCAGCAATAGAAATTTCAGCATGTGAAATATTCGGTGTCAAAACATGCACGATATCAATCGTAGCATCTTGTAGAACTTCTTTATAATCTTCGCAAACTAGCGCGCCTTCAATCCCATATTTCGCTGCAGCAGTCGCAGCACTCTCTTGAATAATGTCACAAAATGCGACTAATTCAACATTGGATAACTTACTCAAACTAGGTAAATGCTTACCATTCGCAATTCCACCGCAACCAATAATACCAATTCGATACTTACGTGACATGTGAAGACCTCCAGTAGGTTTTTGCCTTGCAACAACCATATATGATATCTAGACAACTCTATTAAATGTAGCACATGAAAACGCTTATTTTTAGTCTAACTTTCGGACAATCAGACTCAGAAATTACGACACGACAAAAAACCAGGAGAAGATGTCTCCTGGCTTTTACTTAGACTTACTTAGCTGCTACCTGCCCTTTTCTGAGCATCCTCCAAATAACTCCGATATAGCCCTTCGTTTGGCTGTTCCTGCGTTAAATTTTCGTAGTAGCGAGCAACTTTTTGAAAATAGTACGCATGCACATCACTAGTCGGTACAAGCCGGAAGGGTTCCCAGCGGTATGTTTCTACTCGGTACGCCTGACCCTGCTCTTGCGTCCATAAGGCGATTTCGCAAAGGCCATCCTGACCATTCCGCGTCGGCATATCTTCGATTTCCAAATGTGAATAGGTCGTACCAGGCGGAATTACGCGTTGAAAGCCTGTCTGCGTCCATTGAATAATATCCAACTCTGCAACAGGTTCCTCTGCCCGCTCCCAACCGATTAAGACATCCCAGCCTTCTTGGCGAGAAATAGGGGCTGCCGCAAAATCTTTAACCGCAAGGTTCCTTCCTGTCGATGCCGACCCGATCGGAAACCAATTGCCAGAGTACTCTTTTAAAGAAAATAAATATTGATGGTCCAAATATCTATATAGGGCGGTGATTTCCGGAAACCCATCACCATCCACATCGGCGTAAAGAATTGCCGCGGGATCTCCCTCCTGCTTCAGCACGACAATCTCGGCCTCCTCAGGTATGCAGCTGCGGACGACGGAAAGAAAATCAATTGAAGACAAGCTCATGTTATCCCCCTTTTCGCATCTTCTCAACTCAAGTATATGCAGAGGGGAACTTGGCACATGTCTAGCATAATTGATTAGGTTAAGCGCTCCCGCGTTGCTCTTCATGCAATTGGTGTAGGCATTGGATAAAACGCACTGTCTGCGTTTGCGCTCTCATCACTACCGAGTGCGTTTGTGCACGACCGCCCCAACCATATTTGACACCGTTTAAGAAATCGCCTGATGTGACCCCCGTAGCTGCGAAAATAATATCAGAATCGCCAACAAGATCCCGCATACCCAAGACTTTCGATGGATCCGTAATCCCCATGGCTAGACAGCGAAGATGCTCTTCTTCATTCTCGGGAAGCAATCGTCCTTGTAGTTCGCCCCCCATACAACGTAATGCCGCTGCAGCAAGAACACCCTCCGGAGCCCCCCCTGAACCTACATGCAGATCAATCCCCGTTTCTGGGAATGCTACCGCCATCGCACCGGCCACATCGCCATCGCTCAGTAAATATATTTTGACCCCGAGTCTTCGCAAAATCATGATATGCTCGGCATGCCGATTGCGATCGAGGATGGAAACCGTCAACTCTGAAATTTCCTTATGCAGAATGCTTGCTGCTTTCTGAATGGTCAGCTCGAGCGGATCTTCGAGACTCAGTTGGCCAGCCAATCGCGGCCCGACAGCCAGCTTAGCCATATACATATCAGGGGCATGAAGGAGATTGCCTTTCTCCGCGATAGCTACAACTGATAGGGCGTTATTTCGGCCGCTTGCAACGATATCAGTCCCCTCTAAAGGATCAACAGCTACATCAAATTCAGGTCCAACGCCACTTCCGACCTCTTCACCAATGTAAAGCATAGGCGCTTCGTCCATTTCACCTTCACCAATGACGACTGTCCCCCGAAAAGGAACAGCACCAAAATATTCGCGCATGGCAGAAGTAGCTGCTCCATCCGCATCATGTTTATTCCCTTTCCCTGTCCAACTGGATGATGCAATAGCTGCCGCCTCTGTTACCCGTACGATCTCCAACGATAAGTCTCTGTGCATAAGCGATCCACCCTCTCGAAATTGGTTTGATTCGTTGACTGATGCGTTATGATCTTTCCGCCAAAATTAACCCCGCTGTTTCTTCAATTGCTTTCTCACTCACATCAATAATCGAACAACCCAACTCTCGATACAATTTCATGGCAAAAGCTACTTCTTCCTCTATGCGCTCTTTCGTCGCGTATTTAGCCCCGAAAGGGAGACCAACGGCTTTCAGTCGTTCTGTCCGTATCCCGATTAGCTTATCCACACCCATCGTCAGCCCGACAAGCTTCTTCGGGTCAAGCTCAAATAGTAGACTAGGTGGTTTAACCTCTGGAACTAACGGATAGTTCGATACTTTAAATCCTTTGTGCGCCAGGTAGATACTAAGCGGTGTTTTGGAAGTTCGTGAAGGTCCCAACAAGATGATATGTGCCTGTTTCATCATGCTAGGATCCTTGCCATCATCACTATTGACTGTAAATTCTACCGCTTCAACCCGTTGATAATACTGTTCATCCAACTGATAAAGCAGCCCGACTTTCCGCTTCGGTGAATCCTTAAAGGTGTCAATAAAAGCTTGCATCATGGGTCCCATGATATCAATCGCATTCACATTCAATCGGATGGCTTCTTGTCGCATCATTTCTCTAAGTTCAGGCAATACAAGCGTGTATGCGATAAATCCATTCAATCGTGAAGCTTCTTCTACAATTGCTCGAACTTCATCTTCGGTTCGAATGGAACCATATCGCTTGACGGCAACCTGACTTGCGTTAAATTGCCGGATTGTTGCTTGAACAACTGTATTCGCTGTTTCTCCTACCGAATCCGAACATACGAAAATGGTATGCAGCTTCTCTCCCATGTAATTTCCCCCTGATTTACGTACCTAGCGCTACATCGAGCAGCAATTTGGTCATTGTTGTTTTCGTAATTCGGCCTAACACTTCCAGCCCTTCCCTGCCCACTATTGCCTTAACGACGGGTAAGCTGTCCACTTCATGCTGAATCATTTTGCGAGCTGCTTCTAGCACACTATCTTCAGGCTTGACCGTAATAATGTTTGGTTGTCTGGTCATTACCAGCGAAACTGGCATAGCCGTTGCCGTTGCATGTCCTAACGTAACCTTCAGTAGATCCTTTCGTGAAACCACGCCTGCAAGCGCACCCTCCTGATTAACAATCATCAAACTTCCTACATTTTCGAGAAAAAGAGCAACAACAGCATCACTAACTGTTACCGTTTCTCGAAGCACTACTGGAATGCCCATCACGTCTTTCACCCTGACGGATTCAATCAACTTGCTTGGTACATGGGCATCGTGCGCTGCTGTCCCAAGAAAATAGCCTACCTTTGGCTTGGCATCAATATGCCGTAACATCACTAATACCGCTAAGTCCGATCGAATCGTCGGTCGACTAACTCCTAGCAGCTCTGCAATGCGTTCCCCAGCAATCGGCGCATATTTGCCGACGAGATCAATAATTTCTATCTGGCGAGCCGTAAGTTCGATGATGTATCCCTCCTAAAGCCATATACTACCGTTATATAGTATGTTCTATTTATTATATATTGTACATTATATAACATTTATCCGAAATATAAAGATGTTTATTACCTATAAAAGAAATATTTATCACCTAAAAAAAACTACTTATCGCCCCTTCCGCTTGGATGTGGGATAAGTAGTTTTAAGAACATTGCCCGTATGTCGGTTAGGCGTGGGGCGTGATTTCGTTCCCTAACTCGATAAAATCGTGGTAGGGATGGCTTGCTGCTACCTTTTCCCCATCATAACTACAAGAAAAAAACAATGCCCATCACGCCGGCGCCTACAATAACCGCAACAGGATGCAGCTTATATTTGACGATTGCCACAAAAGCACCGCCAGCAATGAGCAGTGTGGCAACTTGTTTCCACGTGACCCCTGCTTCCACAGTACCAAAAGTAGACTGGCCAAAATGCAGCGCGGCATAAATAATAAAACCTGTCACAACAGGCTTGATGCCGTAAAAGGACGATGTAAACCATGGACTAGCGTGCCAACGAAATAGGAAAACAGCCACGAGGATGATGATTACCAAAGATGGCAGGACCATACCTAAGGTTGCTAGGATAGCCCCTGGGATACCTGCTGTCTCATAGCCAATTAATGTGGCACTATTCGTTGCAATGGGGCCGGGGCTTGTGCCAGCTAAAGCAATCACATGATGAAATTCATCCAAAGTCATCCAGTGATGCGCCTCAACTTCAACCTGAATCACAGGCATCATGGCATAGCCGCCTCCGAAGGAAATGAGTCCGATTTGGAGAAAAGTGAGAAATAATTGAAATAGCATGTTACATTGCACCTCATCCCTTAAATCCCATCCGCCATATACCAGTCAGCGGTCTTGTTGTCAGCACTTGTCGATGTCGGTGTCGATGCAGCCGTAGCAGGAATTGCAGTTTGTGAACTAGATCCTTCATTATTACAAAAGGGCTTTATCAAACCCCATTTATTCTTGAGATAAGTTGCGATAAGCCCAACCACCACGCCGAGAGCGATCAACACCAGTGGTGAGACCTGAACGACGAGCATGACAGTTACTGTCCCTGCCGCGATATAAAGGGTTAGCCGATCGAAGATCGATGATTTCGCCATTTTGTACGCTGCAGCCGCAATAAGACCAATAATTGAAGCATGGATTCCTTCCATGAGGGCTTGCATTTTGGGAAAATGCTCCAGCCAAGTATACAGCATGCTTAGCATGAGCACGATCAAGAAGGTCGGAATTGTGATTCCTATGACCGCAGTAATGGCTCCAGCAACTCCTGCGAGTCGATAACCGACCAAAGCCGAAACATTCACACCTACACCACCAGGTGCTGCGCCGGAGATGGCCAGCAGCTCTGACATTTCGGTGTCTGACATCCACTTCTTTCGATAGACAACATCGCGGTGAATGGCAGGCAGCATCGCATAACCACCACCAAAAGTAAGTGGACTAATTCGTAGAAATACCCAGAATATCCGAATCCATTTAGAAAGAAGACTTCCCGTCATATTGATCACCCCCCCTGACTTAATTCCATTTTGAACTAAAGTTAAGGGAAAATCCAATCAATAATCGTGATTCCTTTCCAAACAAATGCTTATATTGGGGGACATTCCCCCAAATACATGCTAAATATAGGCAGAGTATGATTCATTTTGATAAAATGAGGCGCACTTGCTTCTTCATGGCTCGATTCGTCAGATAGACACCTAACACGATGGAGAAGGCGCCCAAGAGATGATAGAGCTGCAAAGATTCCCCTGTAAAGGTGGTTGCGAAGATGGCACTAAACAAGGGGATGAAGTTGAGGAATCCTGCACACCGCTGCGGACCGGCAAGCTCTATGGCTTTATTCCAGCTCAGGAAAGCTACAATGGACGCGAAGATACCTACATATAATAACCCACTGACCAAGGCAGGGCTCCAAGACACAACAGGTGCTTGAATCATCCACTCAATTGAAGAACTAGGTATCAATACCACAAGCGCAACGGCTACTTGAACCAGCAGAAATGGACTTGCTGGAAACCGTCCAGCCGTTTTCTTCATTCCTACCGAGTATAAAGCCCAACATAAGACGGCAATCAACATGAACATATCACCTCGATTGACGGATAAGCGGAGCAGCGCCGACAAATCTCCTTGACTAATAATCCAGCACACACCTAGGATCGATACGCCAATTCCGGGTAATGCCCACCAGGCAAGTCTTTCCTTCATAATAGCCCAAGTAATGAGAACAACGAATATTGGTGTCGCTGAATTCATTAAAGAGGCATTGATTGAACCCGTGTATTGTACTGCGACATAGGTAAGTGAATTAAAGCCAGCTACGCCTGTCAAGGAGAGAAATATCACTATTTTCCAATTCGCAAGCAACTCATGTTTCAACTTCCAAGCAGCCTTGCCATACAGAGGGAGTAAGCACAAGAAAGCAATACCCCAGCGTACTGTCGCGAGCGTTATAGGAGGAATATGTAAAACAAGTGACTTACCCGCCACAAAGTTTCCTCCCCAAATGCATGTTGCTAAGATTAATAAAAAGTATGGGGATCGTTGTAACATAGAAAATTGTATCTCCTTATCATTGTCATTAGGTACGTATTTACGAGAATGCCATTTACAAATTATAAGTTAAACGCAAACAAAAGTCTCCGATTCTCGGAGACTCAGGTGATCAATACATGCGTTAGCTATCATCTTCTAGAAATTGAACTTCACAGTAGCACCCGAGCGGGATCATTTCGCGCAAGAAGCGCTGCAGGATTTCCTTCTCATGCTCCTCCATTCGTTTAAGTACGTCAAAATCAAAATGGATGATGCTATGAATGACATCATAATGTTTAAATCGTAAACGTCCGTAAGGAAATTGCCGATTGATCGCGGCTAGAATGCCATATTGATTTAAATTTGAGCGCAATGCCGTTTGCGTAATTTCCATAGGTACATCTTGTATCAACGGCACGTTATCAGCACGAACAGCGCAATAGGCCTTAACTTGAAAAACGACATACGGGTACAAGTAAGCGTTTGCATACTTTTCTACATTGAGCGCATCCTGCTTCGATAATTGCAGATCCTCATTCCATGCATAAATCGTTGCCTTATATTTATCAGACGTGTGAATTCGGATGTACCTTAAATGGGGAAAGCGAGTTTTCACTAGCTGTTCCGATAATAGCCGTGTTCCCACCAAGATCACCTCCTTCATTCTTGCTTTTCGTATAATTAGTATATGCATGTAAACCAAAACAGCTATCCTTTTTACTGTGAAAAGGCAGTTAACTTAATCTTAATGTTTACTCATTTATATTCGAAAGCTTGGCCTAATATGATGAAGCGCACCAAAAGCCGTCCATTGGAGTCCTATGACCCAAAGAACGGCTTCTTGGCTACTACGTGTTATAAGCCTTTCGCTTTCAGGAATGCTTGCCATTGCTTCGTCGTTTCCGCATCGATCTTGTCTTGACCCGCTGCTTTCAGCTTGTCGATATATTTCTGCAGCTGATCCGCAGGATCTACAGCACCGGTTTCAAGGGCAACTTGGAACTCGTTATCTACAGCAGTCACATTGGCTACCTCAGATTTGATGGTGTCTCTGTTCACATCAAAGCCGTAGGATACTGGCACCATGGCACTTTCGTTTAATTTGATTGTTTTGTCCCATACATCAGGTGTCTGTGCACCTTTCAAGTAAGCATTAAATTGGTTGCCGAATACCCAATCCACATTCGGGGCATAGCCGGAATCTTTGATCGGTTCGATGTATTTGTCATCCTTCTTCGTATAGTGCTTGCCTTCCAACCCGTTTGAAATCAGGTTATATAACACTTTATCTGTGTTGAGCAGGTTAATGAACATGAGGGCGCGATCTGGGTTCTTGGAGGTTTTGCTAATCACCTGCATAGCACTCGCAACTCCTGTGAAGTAGGAATCCGAGATCGGAACATACACAACAGCGTTGCCTCCGTTATTCGCCATTTCGTCCACTTCGCCGCCTGGCTTCGTCGTAAACTCAAGGCTTACCGCTACTTTCCCCTTCTTCTTGAGATCCGTAATGTTTTTCAATAGTGGCGCATCCTCATTGATATAGCCAGCTAATGACCATTTATGCATCGTCGTGAAGAAGTCTTTCTTATTTTGCAGCTGCTGAATTTTCGTGATGGATGTGTAAGTCTTGTCATCCTTCTTATACGCAACCGCAAGCCCATCTGCAGCGACCAAATTCGGGTCTGTATAGAGGCCCCATGAATTCTGAGCCATCCCAAAAGGGATAACATCCTTTTCGTTGTCCTTAATCGATTTCAAGAAAGGCTCGAGATCTTTAAACGTCTTAATTGAAGAAACATCCAATTTATATTTATCTACGAATTGCTTTTGAATGACGAGACTTTTGGTCTTGGCTGCAATTTGATAAACAGGGAAGCCATACACTTTGCCATCCGTCGCTTTCATATCCGGCCAGAATTTATCGGGAATATTCTTCCGAGCCGCTGCAGCATTTTTAATGATCATGGCATCGGTCAGCTCCAAGAGCGCACCTTTGTCAATGTTTGGCTGGTAACTAAGCAGCCAATATTTGGAGCCCCACGCCACATCGAAAGCTTCACCCGAGGCCATGATGGTGTTCATTTTCGGATCATATTCATCAAAGGAAAGCGGCTTAAGATCAACGGTAGCATTGATTTTGCTCTTCACATACTTATTGACTTCCTCATTCACGAGGGCCTGATCTTTACCAGGCGGATTACTTGGATAATAGAATGTTAATTTGACTTCAGGCAATGTGCTTGGTGCAGGTGTAGCGGGCGTCGCGCTTGTCGTTGTTGTTGGGGTTGTTGCTGCCGGTGTTGTCGTTTCACTTACCGTGTCAGTCTTGCATCCAGCTAATACGGACATACTCAGAAGCATAATGGCTGCAGAGCTCAGGTACCTTTTTTTTACTTGGATCAACTTACACACCTCCATATTAAGAACCCCTAGTATCTTCAGAACATCAAACCTTCCTTACAAACGCCCCCTCACCTCCTCTCAGCTTTTAAGTGAACCTACCGTAATCCCTTTCACAAAGTACTTTTGGAAAAAAGGGAACATAACCATCATCGGTCCGCCCGCAACCAAGGCCATCGCCATTCGCACAGATAAGGTAGGGAAGTTCGCAAATTGTAATTTGCTTGCCGCCTCGGCCAAAGGTGAATTCGCCAGGAATTCAATCTGAGACAGAATGCGAACTAGCAGCAATTGAAGCGGCACATATTTGTTATCATCGATAAACAGCAGGGCATTAAACCAATCATTCCAATAGGCAAAAGAAATAAATAATCCGAGTGTTGCCAATGCAGGTGTCGAAAGCGGCATAATAATACGATAGAAAATGCGAAGTTCACTAGAGCCGTCAATCTTGGCGGATTCAATCATTTCCATCGAAATTTTATCGAGAAAACTTTTCATAATAATAATATTGAACGGATTCATGAGCAGTGGAATGATAAGAGCAAGGATGGAGTTTTTCAAATGCAAGTATTGTGTCATTAGGATGTAGAACGGGATCGTGCCCCCATTGAACAACAAGGTGAAAAATATATAAAACGTAAGCGGTCGATGATAGCGAAAGTCGCGTCGTGACATGGGATACGCCGTCAACGTCGTTAATAACAGCGATAACACGGTCCCCATAATCGTAATTCCGATCGTAACCCCATACGATTTGAGCCAAATTTCGGGAGATTTGAATACAATTCGGTAAGCTTCTAAGCTGAGCTCTTTGGGAATAAAACGATATCCGAATTGAATCAAACTGTTCTCCGATGATAAGGACACCGCAATGACGAGGATAAATGGAATGATCATCAACACCGAGATCAGGGTGAAAAATACGTGAATGTACCACAGCGATGCCGGTTTCACTGGTTTCACTGGTTTAGCTAAGGCAAGCTCCATAAAGCTCCTAGTCTCCTCCCATTAGAATAACGCGTTCTCATTATCAATTCGGCGAACCGCTGCATTCGCAGTTACAATGGTAATTAGTCCTACAACCGATTGTAGGAAGCCTACGGCTGCCCCAGAATTAATGTCCCCAAGCTTCGCTAAGGCACGATACACATACGTATCTATGACATCTGTCGTGGCCAGATTAGCCCCAACATTATTGGGCACGAAGTAGTGCAGACCGAAATCCCCACGGAAAATATTGCCTAAGCCCAGAATAAACACGATGATAATCAACGGCTTCATGAGCGGCAGCGTAATTCGGAAAATCATTTGAACACGTGATGCGCCATCTAATTTAGCTGCTTCGTAGTATTCGGTGTTTATGCCAACGATCCCAGCGTAATAGATCAAAGTTGAGAAACCGACACTTTTCCATACAGCGACCACAGGGAGAATGAATAGCCAAGGTGTCGTCTCAAAGTACCATTTGTGCGGAGAAAGCCCGATGTTGATCAGTAAGCTATTAAGGTACCCACTCTTATGCTCCAGGAAGGCGTAGGCAATGTACCCGACTAATACAAGTGAGATGAAATATGGCAGAAATAGGGTAGTTTGATACACCTTCACCATGCGTCCGCTTACCTCATACAACAGAATAGAAAGAATTAGCGCAGCAAGCGTTCCAAGAACGATGTAGGTCATGTTGTATAAAAGCGTATTGCGAATAATGCGCCAGGCGTCCTGCGATTTGAAAATAAATTCGAAATTTTTGAAGCCGACCCATTTGCTTCCCAGGATCCCTTGATCATACCTGAAATACTTGAAGGCTAAGATGAGACCGATCATGGGCAAATACTTAATCACGAGTTCAAATAAAATGCCTGGCATCGCAAGCATCAGCAGCTCTCGATTTTTTCGCAAGTGTTTGAATTCCTGGAATAACCATCTTTTTTTGTTGGGATGCGATTTCGTCATTGTGCTCCTCCTTCCCTATTCGTATCTTGCCACAGGATGAAGCGTTTACATAGCGTACGATGTTCGAAAAGGTGTAGAAAGCATATGTACAATATTCGAATTACTCTCTTTTTCCCTAAAAATGCACAAAACCGCCCTTCTAGGCACCAATTGGTGGAAGAAGTTGGCGGCTGTTATAACACATTTCCCCTGTTATGAAATGGATTTCTTCATGCGATATTCCTTCGGCGTACTGCCGAACTTAGCTTTGAACAATCGGAAAAAGTAACTCGGGTTTGCATAACCACATTTTTCCATAATATCTAGTACCGAATGGTCACCGCTCTCAAGCAGATGCTTGGCATGTTGCAACCGTACTTCGTTGATGTACTCGGTAAGTGTAATCTGATAGCTATCCTTGAATAATTTGCCCAAATAAGGGGACGACAGCTTGACTGTTGCAGCGATGGTTTGCTGACTCAGGTTAATATCCGCATACTTCTGATGGATAAGTTCTTTGACTGTCTCCAAAATCATGTCATTCCGTTCCACATTAGACGGCTTCTGTCCCTCACAAACTTGTGCACATAAGGCTAATAAAGCTAGGTACATTTCTTCTAACGTTTCCTTCTCTTGCGGAATGTGATGAATATAATCTACATGGAAGCTCATCTTCGTTACGCGATTTTCCATGATTTCAACAACGGCATACTTGATTACCCAAGTTAGATTCGTGACAGCGCGGTGAATATCATGATAATGGAAGGTGGCAAAAAGGGAGAACGCTTTCTCCAGCTCGATACCCGCTTCTGTCATGAGACCCTTCTTCAAACTCTCCGAAAGTTTCCGCTCAATCGTTTCTGGAATCGACACTCGCTTATTCGCGTTGTTCTCTTTCACCATGTCACTCGTAATAATGGATTTGTAGCCGAAAATGAGCATATATAAGCTATTCTGCAGTGCTTGTGTATAACCAAATGACAGCTGGGTCAATTGAGAAATGGAATCACTTAACCCACACGACAGACTCAGCTGATAATATTGCTCAATCGTATGCTGAATGTCCGCAAGTATGGGAAGAATCCGTTCTGTCCTCGCCGTGGCAGGTGCGTCAATTAGGGATACGATTAGAATAATATGATCTCCCCATACCTCTACAGCCTCACATGGAAACGCCTTGGACATCATTTCCTGCGCAATATTCGTAATGGCAAAGCTATGTGTTTTCTTCAAAGCAAGGGCCGTATGGCTCGCATACGTTTGAAAATGATCCAAACGCAGCACACAAACAATAATTTCAGCTGGATAGGCAATGTTTAATTGATGTTTGTCAATTAAGCTAATCATATCGTGATGAGAGAACATCTGACCGTCGGTCATAAATTTACGGATGTAATATTTATTGACGATGTGTTCAGAGCTGATTTCCCGCAGCGTATGCGACAATTTCAAATAATTCTCACTCATGGTATGAAGCTCATCACCTTCGCCTTCAGTTCGCCTCATAGACTCTCCCCGGGGTTGTTGGAATCGGATGCGATACAGCATATCTTCAATGGGGTGATATAATTTATAAGACAACCAGACCGATATGGCAATTGCAATCAAGAGGAGAACACCTGAGACAAGTAACGACTTCACTCGCGTCTGAGTGACCTCCGCCATCAATTGGTCATACGACTGCACATACAGAATAGTCCAATTAGGAATAGGATTAGCCATATATGTAATCATACTTTTCTCGCCTTCCACATCCCCGATCACGAATCCCGAAGGTTCACCTGTTACAGACTTATGATTCTTAATATAAGAATGAATGGTTTCCTGCGTGGGTTTGCTTTCGTACGCATCTATGTTGTGAGAAGAATATAAACGACCATCCTGATCTGCCATCAGAATATCACCTTGTGAGCGGCTGCCTGTATCATTCATTTTCTTCAAACTATCGAAAACCCAATCCGACTTGATATAGAGAACAATAGCGGATTCTCCACGTGAGAAAGGCTTCAACGATTCGGTTACGACGAACGCGAAGGCATCAATTTGACCATCCTCGCGATCGAGACTGACAGGAATGAGCCGGGATGTTTCATGTTGGTGGGCAGGATCAAGCAGCCAATCCGAAATTTTCTTCTTGGTCACACCGCCGTCCAATAAGAAATTGGTGGTCGTCCCGTAGATTTCATTTTGAGAATGATTATAGACGACCATGGAATGTAAGAAAGAGGAACTGTCCATGATACTGGACATGCGTTGATAACTGCGAATTAAATCCATTTTGGGCAAGGTTTCATCGAACATGAGAGGAATGAGTAAGTTATCTTTTAAAACAAAGTAAGATAAATGTGTAATGATTTCGTTCATATAAGAGAAATTATATTGCAATTGCGTGAGAATTTTGAGATTGGAGTCCTCTTGAATTCGTTTCATTGATTTTTCCAGCAAATACGTATTGGCAAAGGAGGAAGCTAATAGGACAATAACCATCGATAACATGATGGAGCTTAGTACACGCTGCAAATATTTCTTGGATTTATAGAAGCCAAATCCTTTCATAAGTACCAAGCCCCCTCTCATTATGACGAATTTACTGTGGTCCTATTGATTTATCATCGATATCCACCCAACCTAGCGCATAAGCGGGTGATGTGCTCGCAAGGTGAATCTTCCCATCTGGCGTTAGGAGCAACTGTGGGTCTGCGATAAGCGAATACGCGTCGAATTTCCCACCTAGTAAGGAGCGCCAGGCCTGCCAGTCATAAACATCTCGACCTAACAAGTCTGTTCCTGACGAAGGCAACGGTAGTTTTCCTGCAACCTGGCATATACCCTGATCTCGTTCCGACCAGTAAAGATTATAATCTGCTTCGGCGAACTTATCGTCCCGCCAATTGACGAAGTAGTAGAGATAGCCTGAGTTATATACCATGTTCCCTTTCACTGTGACTTCTCTATTGTCTTCACCTGCCATCTCTTGTGTGCCAATCGCCGCTATGGCATCGGGGTTATCTGCGAGCATATTTCCTTGAATGAGGTTGCCAATGCCTTTGGAGAAAATGAGCATCCATAGCTTCCCTTCGCCTGTGCTGTAGATGCCCGAAAGGATATTCTGAGTAACCGTGAAGTAGTCTGAAGCGTCATCCAAATAAATACCAAAACCGAAGGAAAAATGAATTCCGCTATCATGTAAGCGGTTCCCATGAATGGCATTGCCCTTCCCAACTCCCCACGATTCGATCATACCGCCATCTTGACTATCCATCATGACATTGGAAATATCGTTATTAGCGATATAATTATTCCTCGTGTGCAGGAAATCCCAATGATTCTCCCACGTTACGGGGATGTCGTAAATGGTTGTTGGCATGACCTTGTGACGCAAACCTTTCAAGGAAATGCCATAGCGCGGCATATGCGATATCCGATTATGGGTGATTTCGTTATGGCCACTTTGATATAACAGAATGCCACAACCATGTCCAATCAGCTCACCGCCATAGCGAATGACATTATTCGTTATCTTATGTTCCCTATTTGTGTAGGAGCTCGCTGCGGAAGTAAATGAGCCTTGTAGCGGTGAAAAGCCTGAGGCATAGATCCCCATATATCCGATATGCTCGATGTGATTTCTGTTAATTCGGATGTTCCTCGTCTGCTGATCCAAAAAGATCCCGCTGTTGCCTGAGTTTACGATGTGACATTCTGAGATAGTGATCTCTGCTGCATGCTGTATGTAGATTATTCCTTCACGATGCTCATCCCGTTCGACATTACTTAAACCCTCGTCTTCTTGAATCATTTGATAATCGGGCCAGAAGTCTGTGCAGGAGAAGTGGAGTCCATGAAAGTGAAGATGCTGAATAGGCTCATCTTGATCTTTGCCTTTCAACTCAACTAACCTCGTGACGGTGGGTACGATAATCTCTTGCTGCAAAGGTGAACCTATTCTCGGCTTATAGTAGAGCCAACCATCCTTATCATCCCAATGAAATTGACCTGGCTCTTGTAGAAAATCGAGTGATCCTTGTATAAAATAACGTGAACCTGCGCCAATTTCCCAAATGGAAGGTTGTTGAAATGCCACATATCTAGCTTCAGCATCATGTGATTTCACGGATCGAAGCTCTGAGAACCAGTTCCATTCCCCTTTTCCTGGCCAAATGTATACCTGAGCTTGCGTAAGGTCACTTCCTTCCGGCAGATTCCCCACTCGATAATAAATGCCTTCGCGACAAGCAGTTTCTGTCTCCCCATCTACTTGATAGTAACCCCTTGCTGGCAAGCGTGCTTTAGCGATGCGTTCGCCATCCGCATATAGCGTATGGAAGTTGTTTCCAGAAACCATCCGTGCCCGCCACATGTCGGAACGATACGGTTCCCAGTTCGTAACTGGTCTGCCACCTACGATATTCACTATTTCTCCAGGTACATTGCAATAACTTACCCGATAGCCGTTTCTGCCTGAATCGCGCTCATCTAGCTGCCAGGTTTCTTCTAAGTAATACGTCCCGCCAAACACAAAGACGATGACATCGTGGTTCATCCCTTTGTGGATGAGTTCCCGAACTGTCATCTGAGCTTTGGTTATCGTTAAGAATGGCGCCTCGCGGCTTCCACTACCATCATCGTTTCCCGTTGTCGCTACATACAAATGGGTTGCGATTGTCATGTGCATACTCCTTTGTACATCATAATAAATAGACTTATGACTGGGAGCTTGTCGGTATACGCGAATTCTACTTGTTCTTCCTCTAGTTTATTCGTTGAGTGGAGTTATAGCTCCTTCTTTCGTCCAGCCAAAAATGTACGCATGACTTGCTCTGCCCGCTGCGCTAGAAGCTCAGGTGTGCGATTCATCGCCTCTTGAAGTGTCATCGGACCGTTCACGATGCTATGTATGCTCGTCATGCCATATTCATACAGCTTCTCGATGCCCTGCCCGACGGAACCAGAGATAACGATAACGGGTACGCCATGCTTTGAAGCAGCTTGCGCAATCCCCATCGGCGCTTTGCCAGAGGCTGTCTGATCGTCCGTCTGCCCTTCGCCGGTGATAACGAGATCGGCCTCCTGTAGATGTTCATTTAACTTGGTCATCTCAATCACAACATCGATGCCTCGCTTCATGCTTGCAGGGAAAAAGGCTTGAAACGCACCACCAAGCCCACCTGCTGCGCCAGCGCCAGGCAGGTGATGCACAGCAACTCCAGTATGCGCTGCCATCACATCTGCGAAATTGACCAGCGCTGCATCGAGGGCTTCAACCATCTCGGGTGTCGCACCTTTCTGCGGACCGAAGACATGGGATGCCCCTTGCGGACCAACGAAAGGATTCGTGACATCGGATGCAATGATAAACTGCGATTCGCGGATGACTCGCTCATCCCACTGCGTAGCATCCAGTTGCGCCAGGTGAGTCAACGCTTGGCCTCCAGCTCCAATGTCACGCCCTTCGGCATCTAGGAGCCGTAATCCTAACGCTTGGAGCATGCCGCTGCCACCATCGTTCGTTACGCTGCCACCCAGCGCCAGTATGAAAGAACGATAGCCATGATCGAGCGCATGGCGAATCAACTGACCCGTTCCATAGGTCGTCGCCAGCATCGGATTTCGTTGCTCTTCTGGAATGAGCACAAGTCCGGAAGCTGACGCCATTTCAATTACACACGTGACCCCGTCACCTAGGACACCATACGAGGCCGTTACCTCATCTTGCAGCGGGCCTTGCACGGGGACAAAGACCTTACTCCCTTGCGTTGCCTGTACAAGGCTATCTACTGTCCCCTCCCCTCCGTCTGCCATAGGGATAAGGACGGTTTCAGCTTCTGGCATTGCCCGCAGAATCCCGCCTTTTATCGCGATAGCCACTTCTTCTGAACTTAAGCTTCCTTTAAACGAGTCAGGTGCAATCACGATTTTCATAAGTTAACCTCCAGATCGAACAGCTGAGCTTATTTATCTATTAACTTATACAACGCTTGGGTGCCACTATCCTCTTCGCCCATCGCAGCTAATTGTTCGTAGAGAGATTTGGCCAGTGTTAATCCCGGGAGATCGATGTTCATTTCCTCAGCTGATTGTAAAGCAATCCCCATATCCTTAATAAAATGTTTCACATAGAAACCTGGCGCAAAATTGTCGGCAATCATCCGTGGCCCCAAATTACTTAACGACCAGCTGCCCGCGGCACCTGTCTCAATGCTTTGCAGCACCGTTGTCGGATTAAGTCCCGCTTTCTTCGCGTACACCAGTGCTTCAACAACCCCCATCATGTTGCTTGCGATGGCAATTTGATTGCACATCTTCGTGTGTTGCCCAGCTCCTGCTTCACCTTGATGAACGATATTCGTTCCGATCACCTGGAAAATAGGCAACATCTGCTCGAACACATCCCGAGCTCCTCCGACCATAATGGACAATCGTGCTTCTCTTGCCCCAATATCTCCGCCAGAAACTGGTGCATCCAAGGCGTATAACTGACGCGTCAGTGCTTCATCATAGATGCGTTTGGCCAGAGAGGGACTTGATGTCGTCAAGTCAATGAGGAAGCTGCCAGGCTCTGCCATGGCAAGGATGCCATTTTGCCCAAAGTAAATATCTTCAACGTCCGTTGGAAATCCGACCATGGTCATAATAACCTGACATTTCTGTGCTAAAGCGCCTGGCGTGTCCTCCCAATGCGCCCCTTTGTCCACTAACTCCTGCGCCTTAACTTTCGTACGTGTATATACATGAACCTCATATCCCGCGCCAATCAAATGTCCTGCCATGCTTTTACCCATCACGCCTGTGCCAATGAGTCCTATGATTGGTTGTGCTGTATGTGCTGTCATCTTAATGTCCACCTTTCAGGTTACCTGAATGTCGTATTTGATCTCCATTTAAACTTATCACCCTCTCCTCTTCGGGTCAAACGTGGTTCGCTAGCCTTGGTGTATTAGCAACGTTTCGCTTATGCAATGAGAGCACCTCGATCCTACGAAATGAATTTGAGGTGCGAGGGACATTAGTGAATGAGAAAAATCGTCAGGTATGTTCTTCCTGACGGTACTGAATTTTGGTGAGATAGTCGATTTTATCGACTATCTCAGTCCTACAGGCGCTCATTTCTCTCGAGTTAGTCGATATTTTCGACTATCTCAGTCCCACAAGCCTCAATCCCAAAAAACCTGGGATCTGCTTCGCTTACAACAATCCCCTAACAAATAAATTCTTATATTCACAAAAAGCCGTTCCACAGGGACAACCCCCTGGAACGGCTTAATTCAACGATTACATACCTTGGAAAGTGAACGCATACGAATAGGTTCTGTTCGCGTATAACGTAAACTCTGGATGTGTTCTAGCTCCCCAGCTATCGTCTCCGCCAACACCCATTTGCTTGTAATTCACACGAACTACCACTTTATCACTCGCAGGTAACTTGTACGGATGATCATGTGCTTCTAGTTCAGATGGTGAATATGGCAAGGCATTGAGCTCAACGGTTGGTAAACCTGCGATGCGTAGTCCGCGCCCTGCCGCATTCGTTATAGTTGCCCAGCGAACATCGGTCTTATTGCCGCATTCCTGCGGACGCAAGTATGGAACGAATTGCTCTTCGACAGTTCCATTATGAAGCGCAAGTTTTGCACCGACCTTACGATCCCAGTGATTCTCATGAGGCCCGCGGCCATACCACGTTAAGTTCTCAAAAGCAGCGTCTAGTTCGAACATGACGCCGACTTCAGGAATTTCAGGCAATTTGTCGCCCGGTGTTAATGTCATGCCCACTTCAACTTCCCCATTTGAAAACACGTTATAAACAAGCTGAATTTCAGAAACTGGCTTCGTCCCCAATTCATAACGTACCCGAACTTCCGCGCGTCCTGCATCTAGTGATTTTGCATGCAAAGTAAGGAGTTTACGCCCGCTGCCCGCTTCTTGCCAAGGTGCACAACGAATGTGGTGCTGGTTCCCACGGTCGTTATCGGTATACGCACGCCAGAAGTTAGGCACTGGCCCACTTTGGAATAACTCGACTCCGTCAAACAAATAAGAAGTAATGTCACCCGTTCCAGTATCAAAACTAAGCGCAAATCGCTCTCCTTGCAAGCTGATGCGATCGGTTGACTGCGTGACTTGAACAGCTGTCTCTGTAGTAAGCGCAGCTGCGGATTCTTTTTCCGCTTCCCCATTGCGTGCAAGGATCGCTGCATTCACTGCTGGAAGAATAAATTGCTCCCAGGCAATTTCATGTCCTTTCGCTCCCCATAAAGTAGCATCTTTCAAGACCAAACTCAGCGTTAACACGAATTCATCGTTCGGGAAAAGACTTTCAACAGCTTCAAGTGCTAGATCAATCGTCGTCGTTTCACCTGGTGCAACCGCAAAAGTTCCTGTGAACTGTTGACTTTCCACAACACCATTGCGTGCAATCGTCCACGTCCAGTCGTATTCATTTAAGTTGGTGAACAAGAATTGATTGGTCACCTTGATTTGCCCTTTTGCCACATCAACAGCTTCGAACTTCACATTCTGGTAGCACTTCTTCACTTCATGCAGCTTCGGTGAAACGGAGCGATCCGCGAAAATCAAACCATTGCCACAGAAGTTGCCATCATTTGGTGTATCACCAAAATCGCCGCCATACGCGTGATACGCGATACCATCAGGTGTTGTGGTGCGGATAGATTGATCGATCCAATCCCAAATGAATCCACCTTGTAAGACAGGGTATTGATCAAACAACTCCCAATATTTGAATAAGTTGCCGCAGGAGTTACCCATTGCATGACTATACTCGCAGAGGATAAACGGCTTTTTCGGATTATTTTTGGCGTATTCTTCGATCTTTTCAATCTTGGAATACATTTGACTTTCCATATCGGACGCTCTTTCCGACTCACGCCACCAGAACACGCCTTCATAGTGAACTACGCGAGAAGGATCGGCTTCACGAAGAAAATCATGCATTTTGAAGAAATTATCTCCACCAAAGGACTCATTACCCAACGACCAGATGACAATCGACGGATGATTTTTGTCTCGCTGCATCATGGAGTTAGCACGGTCAAGTACGGCTCCCGTCCACTCCGGTCGACTTCCTGGCACCGTTTCGCCTAATTCGAATTGCGGATAGGACCAGGAACCGTGGGTCTCCAAATTCGTTTCATCGATAACATATAAACCATATTGATCACAAAGCTCATACCATAGTGGATTATTCGGATAATGCGATGTCCGCACAGCATTGATATTATATTGTTTCATTAGCAAAATATCAGCAAGCATACTTTCCGCATCGACGGAACGTCCGCGATCACGGTCAAATTCATGCCGGTTTACACCTTTGAAGACAATGACTTCGCCATTCATTTTCATCAAACCGTCTTCAATCTCAAACTTGCGGAAGCCTACTTTACAACTTTCCGTCTCAAGAAGCTCACCTTCTTCATTAACTAAACGAAGAACGAGCGTGTACAGGTAAGGACTTTCAGCACTCCATTTGGCTGGTCGTGTTATATGAGCGGACAATTCCACGGCTTGGCTTGAGGTGTCGTTCGTTTGAATACCTACACGAAGCGGCGCTTCCCATAGAGCTTGCTGCTCACCGTCGTATAACATCGCTTCCACATGATGCAGACCTTGACTCTTCCCGTCATAATTGGTGATCGTCGCTTGAATGTTCAGTTCAGCATCCTCGCAAGCCGCATCCAAATTCGTATTTACTTTGAAATCAGCGATATGTGCCGTAGGTGTCGTATACAGATATACATCCCGGAAAATCCCGCTCAAACGCCAGAAATCCTGATCTTCTAACCAACTCGCATCACTCCAACGATACACTTCTACCGCGAGCTTGTTCTCACCATCAATCAAATATGGCGTAATATCAAAATCCGCAGGTGTAAACGAATCTTGGCTAAAGCCAACCAAATCACCATTCACCCATACATAGAATGCCGACTCCACACCTTGAAAGCTCAGATAGACAGGCTGCCCGTTCCAACCTTCAGGGATTGAGAAATTCCGTACATAAGACCCAACAGGGTTATACTTCACTGGGGCAAATGGCGGCTTAATATCCTCGTGCCCTACCCATGGATAAATAATATTCGTGTACTGTGGAAAATCAAAACCTTGCATCTGCCAATGCGACGGCACGGCCATATCCGCCCAGTTGCTAGTGTCGTAATCAGTTCTGTAGAAATCCTGAGGACGACCTTGTGCATTTTCTGCCCAATGAAATTTCCAAGTGCCATTTAAGTTTTGATAAAATTGCGAAGCTTCACGTATGCCAGCCAGTGCTTCCGCTTCCGTGTGATAGGGCATCAATGTCGCATGCGCTTCCAATCGATTTAATTGGTAAATCTCGGGATTATTGTTCCACTCGGGGTAACCGTTTGCAGGAGCTGAGTATACAAATTTATTCGCCATGGATGATTGTCCTCACTTTGCATGATTAGTTGATCATTTAGTTTATGCCCTTATTGTACAAGACAATTATTTCTTTTAAAATATAAGAAATAACGCATGATATATTAAAAAATGAAAGAGATGATTATTCCTTGGCGATTGATTATAGAAAGTTTTTTGTCATTACTGAAACCGATCGCAAGCTCCCACTCATCCTCGACACAATTGGATATGAGAGTGAACAGCAACATTATCAACGGGAAGAAGGCTATCCTTGTTTCCATTGGCTGCAAACCATCTCCGGCAGTGGTGAAATTATTCTAGACAGCGGCCCCGTCAAACTGAATGAACGACAAGGTATGCTGCTTGCTGGCGGCGTCCCCCATGCCTACCAAGTCCCCGACACACCTTGGTCGACATGGTATTTAACCTTTGATGGTGCATTAGCTGCCTCTATCGTGCACGCTTTAGCCATACCACTATCAACTCCCATTAGCTGGGGATTCGATACGCCACTTGCTAGTATCCATGAGTATTACTATCATAAATATCGCGATAGTCACGACTTCACTGGAACCAACGGTTCCTTGGAAATCTATCAATTCCTGACACTGTTGAAAAAGCACGGCATTATCAACAAGAGCGCTTCCTTCTCGCAAAGCCATGAGCGACTTCTTCCGCTGCTGCTCGAGTTAGAACACAACTTCGGTGCTGCGCACGTCGGCCTTAGTTGGATGGCGACTCAGCTCGATGTCTCTGCGCAGCATGTGAATACCTTATTTCGCCGCGCCTTCGGACTCTCCCCTTACCAATACCTGCTGCAGCTTCGCCTGCAGAAGTCCAAAGAGATGCTGATCGCGCAGCCTGATCTGACCGTAAAGCAAATTGCCGAGGCCACGGGCTTTCTTGATGCATCGCATTTCATCTCTACCTTCCGGAAAGCCGTCGGGCTAACGCCGGATGTATTCAGGCATCCCTATGTGAAGTAGTCCCTAAACGTAGCTGCATTCCGTCTGCTACTGATAACAGTTGGGAAAACTTAACTTAATGAAAAAAACCGCCGCGGCGGTTTTTCAAATGAATAGCTTATGAGAATTAGTGGTTAGGGATGAATTCACTATGTGCTTCGAGCAGTTTTTGGACGAAAATCTCAAACTCTAGTAAATGCGACGAAAATTTGAAATCGGTTACACCCGTGTTGAAGTCAATAACCGTTAGGGCAACGCGATTAAAGGGGTATTCCGGAATAGGTCCCGAGGCAAGTGAAATATTCTTGAAGGGGTAAATGGATGTCTCACCGTAGAAACGAAGCACTGTTAAATGATCATCTCGTAACTCCAAGGAAATCTGCTGTTCCGAATCCGTGAAACTCTTCCATGTAAGCATCCTAAATCAATCCTCCTCTTGTCCTTTATTTTACTCTCCTTTTGGAAGATTAAGAAGCCCAATTTGTAAAAATGGGTTGTAATCGCTATCTGCTAAGGTCCAACATGCGTGTGGAGCAAATAGGGTTATGGCAGAGCTTTATTTGGAATAGCATAGGAGTGTCCATTTGTACTCTGCCAGTTGAGGCATAACGCTTTAGTCAATAGTCAGAAATCACCGAACTAAATTCGCTCTCGCAGTCAATCTCGCTTAAATAGTCCGAATTTTCCTTACTAAATCGCCGCAAACATACCTTTCCTTCGTTAAACGTGAAATTAAATGGGTTAAGTCGGACTATTTGCTCTTTGTAGAGAGAAATCCTCCATTTAGTTGGGAAATATCGGACTATTGCCAATTCTCGCTCGTAGCAGAGGAGTGGATTATGGCGCACTCTTGCTTGAGTGACCGGGTTAGCGTGTTTGTCCCGTTGGGTGCGTTAGCCGATCTGGCTACGTTTGTCGGGGTTGTCGATGTTGTCAGGTATGATGGGTCTGATGGATTATCTAGTCGACAAGGCTAGATATACAAAAAAACCTCGCCACCGGCGAGGTTTCCATCATCTTATTTATACTTTTGAATAAAAGCAATCGCACTTGCGATATCTTTCTCAGGCTGTGCCCCAACTTCACGCTCAATCGTTAGGTAGCCTTTGTAGCCAATCTCCTGCAGTGCCTGGAAGTAACGTCCGAAATCAACATGACCTTCACCCAGCGCTAGCTCGCGGTACGTATCGCCAGATGTTGCAGCCTCTGCAATATTCTCATGTGACATTGGCTTATAGCCAAGTGAACCGTACACTTCACGCGGATCGGCTTGACGAAGTCGTATGCCGTCTTTCACATGCGTATGAACGATATAATCTTTCAAGGTGTATACACCTTGAACAGGATCATCGCCAGTCACCATCACCATGTTCGCCGGGTCAAAGTTAACGGAAACACCTTTGGTAGATAGGTTATCCAGGAAACTTTTCAAATGTGCCGATGTCTCCGGGCCTGTTTCTACAGCGAAATAGGCGCCTAAACTGCTCGCATATACACCAAGTTCTTCGCAGGCTTGCAGCATCGTTTGATAAATGGGGCTATTTCGATCTTCTGGCACAACACCGATATGCGTCGTCACCACGTTCGACCCCAATTCAACAGCTAGATCAAGAATGCGTTTGGATTTCTCGATTTTCTCGGCATTTACGGTTTCATCCTGAAAGCCATGTCCGCCTAGATCACCGCACAGAGCTGAAATTTGCAGATCCAACGACGCGATGTAGTCGCGCAATTCCTTACGTGCGCCAGCAGTTAAGTTAGCTGGGTCCATTTCACCGGAAACCGCATAAATCTGAACACCGTCGGCGCCAAGCTCTTTCGATTTTTTCAAACCATCCCGTAGTCCGAGACGCAAACTATCTACCATAATACCAACTGGATTGATTAGCATTTCGTATAAACACTCCTTATCGCGACGAGCTTAGCGTTAGTTAATTTCGTCCCATATTCTGCGGATATTTTGCAATCCGATCAATGTGCCTCGCTTGCACTCTTCCATCCCTTCAAATTCCAAAGAGATATAACCATCGTAACCTGAATTCTTGACGACCCGTAAAATTTCAGGAATATTCAAATCGCCTTGAGCCACAATCGCTCCGCGCAAATAAGTACCATAAGTCGACTTGAACCAGCCTTCGCCTGGGTTCTGATTGGATGGGCGAATGTAGAAATCTTTCACATGGACAATAGAGGCATAAGGAAGATTATTCGTCACAGCGGCCACGGAATCCTCGTCGACACAAACAAAATTCCCAACATCCAATGTTGTTCGGAAATTCTCACGATCGACAGCATGAATCAGGGCTTGAACACGGTCACTATGCTGAACGAAGAAACCATGATTCTCAACACTGGTCACAATGCCAAATTGCTTCGCATAGTCAGCAATCTGACGACATGCCTCTGCTAAGCGTTCCAAGTTCGCATTGAAATTGCGAATCGAGAGATCCTCACTTCGAGCAACGTCATGCCGCATTTTCGAAACACCTAGTCTGGCAGCAAGATCGACCTCACCCTTCACTCGCTCTACTTCCTCCTGATACTGTTCTTCAGTCTCGGTTAGGAAATTAGCGCCGATGGCATAGTTGGAAATATCAATACCTCGAGCCTGAGCCTTCTCACGAATTGCATCCGCAAGCGCAAAGTTACCCGGTAAATCATACCCCAATGGCACGATCTCGACGTGTTCACCTCCCTGATCCGCAATCCAATCGATAACGTCCATGATGGACATTTCGCCAGACTTTAAAGCCTGGTACAAGCTATATGTGCTTACCCCTAACTTCATACGTGCTCCTCCAGTTCTCCGATTCGTTAGAATTATAATCTGATTTCTTGACCCTTCGCAGCAGACTCGTAAATACCGCATAAGATTTTCATGATTTCAAGACCATCTCCGACTGGACTAATCGGTGTTTCACCTGACTGACAGCAGGATACGAAATGATTGATTTCATTTTGGAAAGCTCCGTTAATATCGATCGATTTGTTATTGATTTGAGGCGTCACATTCGTAATCGTGTCCAAAACTTCTGTAACGAGTACAATTTCAGGCTCTAGCTCAACGCCGCCTTTATCCCCATAAAGCTTGATAGCGATTTCATCCTTCTTAGCATGTAGCGTGAAACTAACGTCCACCATGAGGGAAGCACCGTTCTCAAACCGAATCAACACATTCGCCAAATCTTCAACGGTATTGCGTTCTGCATCATAATCCGCTGCTTTATAGAAGGATAAGTTTTTCACATTTTTCCGATTGCCAAGCTTGTTATACGTATGACCGCTCACTGCAACTGGCTTCGGTTTGCCCATCAAATACCAACAGACATCAATAACATGCACACCAATATCAATCAATGGTCCGCCGCCGGAACGCTCAACATCTGAGAACCAACCGCCTGGATTACCTAGACGACGAAGGCATGACGCCTTAGCATAATAAATCTCGCCTAATTGACCATTATCTATAAAATGTTTCACAAGCTGAGCATTCGTATCGTATCTTCTCACAAATCCAACTTGCAGAATCTTCCCTGTTTCACGAACGGCATCTTGAATGCGTTGTGCTTCTTCTACCGTTTTACATAGCGGCTTCTCTACTAATACATGCTTGCCTGCATGAAGCGCAGCAATACTAATCTCGGCATGTGTATTATTCCATGTACAAATACTTACTGCATCAACCTCTGAGTTAGCCAAAAGTTCATGATAATCCGTATAAATATTCGCAATATCGTATTTCTCCGCTTTCGCGGCTGCGCGTTCACGATTAAGGTCACAGACAGCGACAATGACAGCATCCTCTGATTTCGTATATGAAGCAAAGTGCAAATCTGAAATTGAACCTGCACCAATAACGCCAATTCTCAATGGGTTTATGCTCATTGTACATTCCAGCCTCCTTTAGATAACTACTACATAAAGTTAACACGGTTTGGACAAAGCGAGAATACCCATGATAAGCAGCTCCATGGACTATATGTTCAAAATCTCGCCTTAGACATGCCGACTTTTCATTATGGTATTAGCAAAATTTTGCCTGTACTCTGTCTACTCTCGAGTAATCGATGGGCCGCGGCGCCGTCCTCCAATGCAAACGTTGTCACTGTATCCAATTTGAGGCTGCCAGCACGAAGTGCTTCAAACAAATCATCAGCTCGCTGAATCCGATTTTCTAAACTAGTCACGTGATTCCAAAGATCGCCGCCAGTTAACGTTTTGGAGGAATCCATCAACATTCTTGGATCCACTAGAGCTGGGTCTCCACCTGCCATACCATAGAAAACGACAGTTCCCTTGGTACGGACCGCAGCGAAACTGTCCATTAACGTGGAACCAACAGAATCATACGCGACATGGACACCATCTTTATCAAATGACCACTGGCGTACTTCATCGACCCAATTCGCCCCGTACAAGATGACCTCATCTGCTCCAGCGTCTAGCGCGACTTGCTTTTTGGTCTCGGAAGAGGTAAGTCCGACTACCCTTGCCCCTTTCCTTTTGCATAATTGGATCAAAAGCTGACCCACACCGCCCGCAGCGGCATGGATCAGAATTTCATCGCCAGCCTGGACCCGGTAGCTGTCGTTCGCCAAGTAATGCGCAGTCATGCCTTGTAGAAGCAGGCCTGCCGCATGTTCAAATGAAGCATCCGCGGGCAGCGGAATCGCCCGCTCACCAGGAACAGCGACTAGCTCCGCATTCGCAAACGGTACGTCGGCGAAAGCGATCCGATCTCCCACTCGAATATGCTGGATATGCCCAGGTACGCTCTCCACGATTCCGGCACCTTCATACCCTAAAATATAGGGTGGTTGCCCCGCCAAATGATAATTCCCTTTGCGGCGATAGACGTCTGCGAAATTAAGACCTATCGCTTTCATGCGAACCAGAATCTGCTCACCATCTAGGATAGGGTCTGGAATCTCTTTATATTGAAGAACTTCGGGTCCACCGAATTGTTCGAAGATTAAAGCTTTCATATGTGACCTCCCACGCGTAATTGACCGTGGTTATTTTAACATAATCGATGGTAGAACCAAAATACACGGCCGTATAGCCATTTTGAAATAAAAAAAAGTGCCTCCAAAACACGCTCTTCAGCGAATCATGGAAACACTTGGTGATGTAAAAGTTCTAAAACGTCGGATGAGTTGGTAAATCCTGATAGGGTACAGGTTTATTAATGTAATACCCCTGAATGCCCCAGCACTGCATCTCAGCTAGCATATGGAAATGATCACTCGTTTCAATACCTTCTGCAACAACTTGCAAATGCAGCGCTTTCGCCATAGCAAGAATGGCCGCGATTAATGGCACATTGCCATCCGCGATGAAAATGCGATCGATCTTCAGCTTGTCAATCGGCAGCTGCGTTAACATGCTTAGCGATGAATAACCCGTCCCGAAATCATCCAAGGCTATGGTGAACCCTGCTTTCCGCAGCTTACCTAGAATGATTTGTACTTCTTGCAGCGAGTGCAAAGTTGTACTTTCTGTAATTTCAAGCTCCATGGCGGTTGGGTCCACCCCCTCCTCTTGCAGAATTTGCAAGACATGGTCTACAAAATTCAATTCATTGAGTTGGATGCGTGAGATGTTGACGGATATTTTGAACAAAGGACCATAAATCTCCTTCATCTGTTGCCAATCCTTGCAAGCTTGACGAATGACCCAATAGCCAATCGGGACGATGAGACCTGTTTTCTCCGCAACAGGAATAAAGTCGCCAGGCGGTATGTACCCGACTTTCTCGCAATGCCATCTTAGCAGCGCTTCCGCCCCAATCGCCATTGCCGAAGCTGGATTATAAATAAGCTGATAATGTAAGTGAAGTTCGTCCTTATCCATTGCTTGCGAAAGGCCTAACTCATGGATGAAATTTTCGACATGATCATATTTGGAAGAGGCTTCGTATAAATGATAGCGCTTACGACCAGATCCTTTCGCTGTGTACAAAGCAATATCAGCTTGCTTCAGCAGATCTTGAATTGTTTCATCATGCTTCCGCTCAGCAATCCCGATACTCACATTCACTTTCACCGCATGTTCATCGACGCGGAAAGGTTCATGGAATAACGTGCTCAACTGCTCCGCCGTCTCAATAATATGAGTAGAAGGAACTGAATCCACAACTACGAATTCATCCCCGCCTAAGCGAATAAGTGTATAACGGCTATCTCCAAATACTTCAATTAGACGACAAGCGACTTCAACAAGCACCGAGTCTCCAGCTTGATGGCCGAAGGTATCATTGATATTTTTGAAATTGTCCAGGTCCATCAAATAAATCGTTGGCGGTTCCAACACGTGTTCGAGTAGATACCTACGATTGAAGAGGTTAGATAGATCATCTTGATAAGCGTAATTGTAGAGGATGTTCTCCTGCTGTTTGCGCTCTGTAATATCACGTGTCACCGAAAAAATAAAACTAGCTTTCCCATGTTCATCCATAATAGGCGTTAAGATACTTTCGCCACTAAGCATCCCATTGGGTAATAATATCCCATCCTCGTAACGAATCGTCCGACATTCATCGACTACTCTTGCATATTTTTTATATAAATAGTCTGCCATATGGACCGTATTCGATTCAAAAAAAGTTGTCCCCATCTGTTCCATCGTGATACCGCTAAACTTTGTTGCGGCATTGTTAACGTAATAGTACGTGATCTCCGCACCCGTTACTTTCATAATGTAAATAGAGTCTTCAATATCATCCAGCATCATTTGCAGTAAATTCAAATCTAATGTTGTCGTTGCAGGAAATGTCATCGGTTGGACTCCTTTATCCGAATACCCTAAGCGTTAGACCCGGTATGGGCCGTTTGTACTATCTATTCGACATCCTATATAGGTATCCCTTCTAAAGTAGTTCTACATTCTCCACACTTAGCCCTATATCCAACAAGTAGGACTTTCAATCATACAATCGTTTTGTGCTAATCATAATCGTTTTCCCTCCTTATTCGCACGTACCGCGTAGCGTACAATTACATTAAGCAAGTAAATACACTAGCACAAACGGGAGGTAACACCTATGATAACCAAAGGAAATCCGTTCTCACTCACCCAATATGTCAACGAAGGCTATAGCGGACCTATGCAAGGACTTTCGCTTGAAGAATCCGATATGTACTATAATCGTTTCTTTGAGGTCATTGAACAGAATAAATATGAGCCTGGTCCTACCAAGATGAATTTGTCCGCTTGGCATCAGCGGCATCATTGGGCCTATACTCTTGCTACGCACCCAAGCATTGTTAACGCAATGAAACAGATTCTTGGCGATGATTTGGTCTTGTGGGCGATGCATTTCTGGTACAAAGAGCCTAATAATGATAAATTCATTCCTTGGCATCAGGATATCAATTATTGGCCGATGGATCCTGCGATCAATGCAACCGCTTGGGTGAGCTTAGGCTGGTCGATACGAGAAAATGGTTGTCTTCGTGTCATTCCTGGCACACACAAGTCAATCGTTGAGCATGTGTCAACAGGAACAGATCAGAGTGCTTTCGAGCAAGGTTTACCCGCGGAGTCGATTGATGAATCGTTAGCGATAGATCTTGAGATGTCTCCAGGTCAGATGGCCTTCTTCAATGAAGCAACCTTCCATGGTTCTGAAAATAACAAATCGAATATACCGCGTGTTGCCTTCTCGGTTCGCTATACAACACCTGAGGTCAAATTCAAAATTGACGAGTGGGGCGGCGACACCACGCGCATTCGCACTTTTCTTGTCCATGGTGAAGATCGTTTCAAGCGAAACGAAGATATTCAGGGTATTATGCCTCAGGAATAGATAGGAAATCGTTGCCTCCTCTGCATCCAAGCATGTTAGAATGATAGGAATAGAAGAGATCCGTGATGCGGAGGGATGGGCATTGAATTCTTTTCAGATGATGATCGAGGCGTTAGAAATTCGCTTTCTGCATATTACCCAATATCAGTTAGATTATCGTTGGCAGGCTAGCGGGCGTAAATTACGGCACTGTGTGATGTGGTTTGTGCATAAGGGAAGTTTCCAACTTGAAATTGATCAGGCTTCTTATCGTTGCAAAGAAGGTCAAATCATCATTCTGCCTGCGCATAGCTCAATTAGTTTTCATGCCATTTCGGATGAATTACTGCTAACGAGCATTAACTTCGATGCCGAAATCGCCTTAGTCAGCAATCGGAGCTGGTTACAGCTATTGAATCTTCCGAATCTATTTGATGATAGGGATAACCGCATTGAACACCTCGTTCAAGACATGCTTCTTTCTGAAGTAGACGCAACACCTTATGTGCATGTGCTGCAACAATCTTCCTTGCTTCGAATTCTGTATGAATTGCTCCGCAATGGCGGTGTGTCGGAGGGGAGCTCCGCTTTTGCGCAGATGGACAAGCGAATTCATACGATCATTCATTATTTGCATGCTCATCCGAAACAAATGCCTGAAATCAAGGAACTTGCTGAGCTTGTTCAGCTAAGCGATTCCCATTTGCGCAAATTGTTCATCAAACAAACGGGACAGGCTCCGCTCCATTTCGTGCATAGCATCAAAATTGAACAAGCCAAAAAGCTTCTCGCTACTAGCGTGAAGCCCATCTCGCAAATTTCCTATGAACTTGGCATCGAGAATGCGAACTATTTCTCTCGCATGTTCAAAGTCAAAACCAACTTAACTCCGCTGCAATATCGACAGCAGTTTGGTCTGTGGTTGAATGATTAGGATTGGCTACAGAACGTAGAACGAAAACCTACAGCTCATTCGGACTGATCTCTGCATAAGCAGTAGAATGCCGATAACTAGCTGTAGGTTTTTACTGCTAATCCGACTAAAAATAATCTACGCTAACTCCAAAGTAACCTCTATCCGCAACTGATCTCCTACCTCTGCCGCGAATAGATCAATTAAGTAGACAACCTCTGTCCCGCCCTCATGATTCTGATGCTCTACTGTTTGAATCGTTGCTTTCAGTTGTTGCGAATCATAGCGTACTAATTGTTGGTGGCCTGTCCCAAATCCCAACCGAAACTCGCCTTCCTTCACGATAACTGGCTCACACTGCGTAACGAAGCGTTCTGTTACAGAAGCGCCGGACTCACGGAATGCAAAGGAATCCGAGATCGTCAGCTTGCCGTGTACTTTATCGAACTCGAAACTGCGCTCAAGCTTCTCAAGTGTAGATACTGCATAAGCTTGACTCAGTTCAAGCTTAAATTCGTCCCTAACGTCGGTACATTCCGCTGCAAGTACTTGTGCACGATGCTGAATGCCCGCTTCCTGATAGGACCCATTGATGATCGGTACGCTATGCCCCGCAGAACTGTTGCACAGGATGGAATACCGCTCGTCGCCAAAGTATTGCTTCGTATATAAGCCTGCTCCCAAATCTTCAAACCATCTGACCCCATCCACGATCCATATGAAGTGTCCGATGTCATTATGGTTATGAGGCTCATCGTTATGTCCGCCCTTGGCTGCAAAGCTAACGAGCTTGCTGTCTACCTTCGCCCGGCTCACCATCCACTGTGCTTCTGGCAAATAATCCGTTTGTAATGGGCTTTCTTCACGTTCACGAAGCAACTCTTCATTCAACCACACCACGTTCCGTATGGCACCAGCGAAACGACCGCAATGATCAATCATAACTGGCCGATTATCCAATGTAGGTATGCGTATCTCCGTAAATTTCTCACACAAACGACTGAAGATCCCCATTTGAATACCATTGCTCCGTGAACAATCGGAGAAATTGGCAATATGGTTGCCTTGCAAGAAACAACTTTGTGGAAACTGGGCAACTTTACGTGCTTTCGCACTCGATTGAAGAATATCTACTTTACCGCCTGTACGCTGCTTCAAAAGCTCACTGAAGTACACGTAATAACCGAATCCATAGTACCAATAACCCAAGCCTTCCAAGCACGCGCCTTCTTCTGAGAAGCCCTCAAGAAAGCAATCCATCGAGGCGAGTACGCGTGCAATGATAGGCATCAGTGCTTTGGAATCCTGAATGAGATAAATGGCTGTCATACCAATATTCCCTGCACAAACAGCAGACCAATTGATATCACAAGTTTCCCACCAATAGACTCTCTTAAGTGCCACATATGGCTCGAGTACCCGCGTCATAATCTCTCGTTGTACTCTTCTCACAACTAGACCATTTAACTGATCTCGGAATATATGACAAGTCTCACTTAGCGCATGTGCGGTTTCGGAAGCAAATAAATCAATATGTTTATATTCTTCACCCTCGGGGGCAGCATCATGATTCATCAAGTGCGCAGGCAGACACCATGTGTATTCATCACAAATTGCCCAGATGGTATCCTCCAAGGCGGGTAAATACGATTCAACGCCATCCTGCAACGCTGCCACAACCAAAGCCGCCAACCGTCTCCGTCGATCAAAATAAAGCGCCTCAAATTCGATTCGAGTTCCCTGGGAACGGAACAAATCCCACTCCCTAAAGGGCAATGCCGCTATTGGTTTGCTCGCGAATTCCTTCACAAGTAGCGAAATCTCATCATAGACAGAAGTAAGTAACGGACTCTCCCTCTGTTTAATTGGTGTTGTAACCAAGGCTAAAGCTTCGTGAAACAATTGGCCATGATCGTTTTCAGCGTCTAGTAATGCTTGTAACATATAGCGACTATTCATAGTACGACCTCCTAAGCACACACGAATTTGTTTACCTTTAAATATAACCGCAAATAATAACAACGAACTAGTCATTATCTTTACCTTTATCCATCATAAATTGACCTTTTCACGACTAAGAAAAAAAGCCTCACGCATCAAGCGGAAGCTTTCTTCTCCTTATCCTATCAATTACTCAGCTGCTCCAACTGCCTTCAGCCAAGCATTAGCAATTAAAGCATGTCCAGCCGCTGACGGATGAACCCCATCTGGTGCCCAGAAAGCGCTGTCAGCTTGTGTTGACGCTTGTGCAAATAAACCATCCAAACATAATAAACGCGCGCCGAATTCTCTTGCCAATTCACGCACTGCCGTAATCTTCGGATCCAAATCTTCTCTCCACAACTTGCGGTCCTCTGGTACAGGTAGAACAAATGGTTCAATGAGAAGCAGTTTCGCTCCTGTGCTTGCAGTTTGGTCTAGTAATTGACGGTATCCTTCTTTGAATGCTTCTGTCGAAGTTCCATCATTGCGATCATATCTGCGCCATGTATCATTAATGCCAATATAAATCGAAACAAGATTAGGTTTCAAGTCCAAACAATCTTCTTGCCACCGCCCTTGAAGATCAGGCACACGATTGCCAGAAATCCCTCGGTTCAAGAATTTCACTTGTTTCTCTGGATATTTCGCTGAGAATTGAGCAGCTGTCATAAGTGCATAGCCTTTACCTAAATCATTACCATTGTCACGAACACGCCCAGCATCCGTAATACTATCTCCTTGAAATAGTACGATATCCCCTTGCTCCAACCATACTGCCATTCGAATGAATCCTCCTTTGATTAACCACTTATGCCTCTACTAACCTACCTATAATTTCCTCACAAATTATACCATGTCCGAGGAGGCGCGTGTACAACTAATATCAATGAAAGTTGTGATGCATTTTACACACATGCGTTTAAATACTGACAAATTTGGACAAAAAGATACGTATTACCAAATTAAACGACGATGCCTTCCACTTCGGACAGGTACCTCTATTTGGACAAGGAGACTTGCTCATGGATGCCATGTCAACAGTCCCACCAACTTTGATTTCGGAGCAGCTTGACGATAACTTCCGTGAACTTAAACTCATTTACGATAAATGTCACGACATTCACTTTCACACGTTCAACATCGGTCAGACCACCAAAGCTTTCGTTATTTATGTCGAAGGCTTAATTGATTTGGAAATTTTAAACAAAGACGTCCTCACACCATTAATCAATGAACCTGAAGCCGAGTGGAACTACACGGTCAAGGAATTATCTGCGCTTGTTTCGATCTCCAATATCATCGAAATTGTACATATGGATGAGTTAGTTTCCCAAATATCTGGCGGTTGTGTTGGGCTTTTCGTTCAAGGAATTCCTACTTGCTATTCTCTTGGCATTTCGAAATGGGAGAAACGTGCGATCAATGAGCCAAGCGCCGAAGCTGTCGTGCGAGGACCACGGGAAGGATTTACCGAAACACTGCTTGTTAATACCTCCATGCTGCGCAGGAAAATCAAGAGTCCAGCCATGAAAATGATCGCTTATACATTAGGCACACACACGCAAACTTCTGTATTTGTCGTTTATATGGACGGAATCGCAAGGGAATCTCTCATTGAAGAGGTTCATCAGCGAATCAGTGACATTCAAATTGATGGCATTTTGGAAAGTGGCTACATTGAAGGCTTGATTGAAGATAGCCCTTTTTCGCCATTCCCTCAAATACAAGTAACCGAGCGTCCTGATGTCGTATGTGCAGCACTTCTAGAAGGCAAGATTTCCATACTTGTCGATGGAACCCCCTTTGCCTTAATTGCGCCTGCAACCCTCTTTTCTATGCTGCAATCGCCTGAGGACTATTACCAACGTTTTATTATCGGCACCTTAATAAGATGGATGCGATATGTATTTTTCTTTACAACGCTCCTACTGCCATCTCTCTATATCGCGATCCTAACTTTCCATCAGGAGATGGTTCCAACTTCGCTGCTGCTCAGCATCGCTAAATCCCGTGAGGATATTCCATTCCCTGCGCTTGTAGAAGCCTTGCTTATGGAAATCTCCTTTGAAGCGTTGCGTGAGGCAGGCGTTAGACTTCCTAAACAAGTCGGTGCAGCGGTTAGTATCGTAGGTGCTCTTGTCATTGGACAAGCTGCTACATCAGCTGGCTTGGTTTCGGCTCCGATGGTTATGGTTGTAGCAATTACCGGCGTCGCCTCCTTCATGATGCCACAGTATCCGACAGGCATAGCACTGCGGATGCTTCGCTTCCCGATCATGTTCTTATCAGGCATGCTTGGCTTATTAGGGCTGATGCTCGGATTTATTGTAATTGTGGTTCACCTATGTTCATTACGCTCCCTAGGCGTGCCCTATCTTCAGCCACTTGCGCCTATGAAAGGAAGTGAACTGAAAGATGTGCTTGTTCGTGCTCCGATATGGTCAATGAGACGCAGACCTTTATTTACAGCTAGTACGAACCCTATTCGTCAACCTAAGGGGCAAAAACCAGATCATCCTGAAGGAAATGATGCCCATGATCGAAAAAGCTAGAATTTCCCCTTTGCAGATGGCGCTCATCATGCATCCGACAATAATGGCTACAGCAGCGCTTTCTGTCCCATCCATCACCATGCGAGTAGCAGGAACAGATATGTGGATGGCGCCTATCCTGTCCTCACTTGTCGGTCTCTTAACCATCTACATCGTTTATCATTTGCATACGAAGTTTCCAAATGATACTTTCGTGCAATATGTGCCGCGGATTGTGGGACGATTTGCAGGTGCACTAGTTTCCCTTGCGTATGTCATAGCCTTTCTTTATTCCGCAAGCATAAGTGTAAGAGAGTACGGTGAATTTATTTCGGGTAATTTCTTAATGAATACCCCGATGCTCTTCGTTGTAATACCCATCATTGCCGTTTGTGCCTATGCACTATATGAAGGTCTTGAAGTGCTGGCTAGATCTACACAGATCCTGATTCCGGTTGCCATTTTTATTATTTTCGCAATGGTGATTGCCTTGATTCCCGACTTTCAATTTAAACAAATGCAACCTATTTTTGGAAATGGTCCACTGCCTCCACTACTAGGATCTATCGTTCCTGCCTCTTGGTTCTCCCAATTTTTCATTCTGTCGTTCCTATATCCCTATTTGAATAAAAAGGAACATGCAATGAAATGGAGCATCTATAGTGTGCTGGCCGTCATGGTTACGATGCTAGCTATTAATTTCCCTATTTTGCTAACTTTTGGCGTACTTACGCCATCAATGAATTATCCTTTTTTGGTAGCTGTACGTTACATCGCTCTTTCGGATTTTGCGGAGCATCTTGAATCCCTCTTGATGGCCATATGGTTAATTGGAATTTTCATGAAAATTGCCATAGTCTATTATTTGGTCTTGCAGGGAACAGCTCAATTGTTTAAGCTATCTGACTATCGTCCTATAATTATTCCTATAGGATTCCTAGTCATACTGTGCAGTATTTGGATTTCCCCTACTTTCCAGGATATGAATCATGCACTTAGCACGAGCATCCCTTTCTTCTCACTGTTGATGCAAGTGGTCATCCCAGCTTTTCTACTTATTACGGTTATAGTCAAAGGGAGGATACTTCGGCGATGAGTGCTCCTACACGTCACCGCGGATTCCTGTTAGCGCTAGTACTGAGCTTACTGCTTCTCACTGGTTGTTGGGATCGCATTGAAGTCAATGATGTCGCTTTAATTACAGGTGCAGCCATAGATAAAGTAAGCCCAAATACTATTTTGCTTTCTGTCCAAATTTTCGTCCCAAGGAGTTCCTCTAACAATGCAATGGGTGATAAAGGAGCAAATGTTGGCAACCAAGCTTCAATCGTCACTTCTGCTACAGGAGAAAATATTGCTGATGCACTTTCCCACATTCAAGAGAAGCTGCCTAGGAAGCTATTTTGGGGGCATTCGGAGGTATTTATTTTTAGCGAGGATATCGCGAAGGATGGTATTCGGGATGAAATTGACTATTTAATGCGAGCTCCACAGCCGCGGGAACGTGCCTATATGTATGTAGTCAAAGGAAAGGCGAGACAAATGCTTACAACGCAGTCTTTCCTTGAACGAAATTCAGCAGAGATTATGCGAGAAATCTCAAAAGGTAAACTTTCTCTTAGCACGACACTCGCTGAACTAGCTCGAATGCTTGTCGATGAGACTGGTGCGGCAGCAACCCCATGGATTGATATGCTGCCTGTATCCGCACCAAACAATTACGATAGTATGCCTTCTCCCGTTAATGGTACGGCTATTTTTCGAGATGGCAAATTGGTTGGAATCATCGATGAATTTACCACTCGAGGCGTACTTTGGATCCGCAATGACATTAAACAAGCAGTCGTTACTGTGAATCCGGAAGAAAATAGCCTTAACTCCGTTTCACTTCGATTAATAACCAGTAAAACCAAAATTCGTCCACTGATTAAGAATGGAACCTGGTCGTTGGATATCCAAATACGAACAGAAAATAGCGCCCTGCAAAACTCAACATCGCTAAAGATTAGTTCGGATCCCGAAGCAGTTAAAATCATTGAAGCTGCGATGAATAAGGATATCGAAGATCGTGTCCGTATTGCGTTGAGTAAAGTTCAAAAAGAGCTAAAAGCGGACATCTTCGATTTTGGCGGCGCCTTTCATCGTGCATACCCCAAAGAATGGGAACAAAACAAAGGAAGCTGGGAAGAAATATTCCCCAAATTAGAAGTGACGATACATCCACATGCCACAATTCAACGGCCAGGACTTACAAGCATCAAAGAAGTCGAATTTGAGGAGAAACCGCGAAGATGACGTCGCAAGCTATTCCATGGATCATGTCGCTTTGCTTGCTAATCACAGGAATACAATGGTATTGGATTCGAAAAAAAATAACATCTAAGGAAAGAGTGACTTATTGGTCTATTCTTTGCTTGTGTTGGATCTTGGCTATTATGCTCTTCCTCCATCCCAGTCTTCCAGGTCCAACAGACTGGGTGAACGTTATTTTTCGACCGCTAGGCAAAGTGATAGATTCATGAAGGAGAATGGACATGCGGATTAGCAATAAACAATTATTCTGGATGATAGCAACGATGCAAGTCAGCATGACCATTCTGCTTACCATACATCCGGCTTTAATGGCGGCCAAACAAGACTCTTGGCTCTCTATGCTTAGTGCGACACTCATTGGCATGTTTATCGCCTTCATTTGTACACGAATCAATCGTAAATATCCAGGTCAAACTCTTGTTAGCTATCTTCCACAATTAGTCGGTAAATGGATGGCAGGTTTCCTGTTTGTCATCTACGGAGCATTCTGGTTTGTCGTACTTGCCATGGTCTTGCGGCAATACGCCGACTTCATTCTTGCCACCATCTTGCCCCAAACGCCAATTTTTGTGCCCATTGTTGCCATGTTGTTTGTTGCCGTCTATGTCACAAGAATCGGCATTGAAGGCATTGGACGTTGCAGTGAAGTACTGGGCCCATTCCTATTGATCATAATAATCTTAAGTTTATTGCTCAGTATACAAGATATTCAACTAAAGCAAATTCTCCCCTTCTATGTGGATTCGGGATGGAAAGTTATTCTGAAGGGCTCACTGCCGACAAGTACATTTCTAGGCGATTGTGTCATGCTTGTCTTTCTACTCGCTTTCTTAGACAATCCCAATGAGGGCACGAAGCCCGCCGTATTCGGTGTCGCAACAACCGGCTTGCTTACCAGTGCAACAACTTTCGTTCTCGTTACACTCTTTGGTACTCAAATGGCTGCCGGACAGACCTATCCTTTCTTCAATCTCGTTCGTTATATCTCGGTATACAACTTCTTCCAAAACCTAGACGCCATCCTTATTCCGATCTGGATTATAGGGGTTTTCATGAAAGTATCCCTGTACTTGTTTGTCTGTACCTACGGTTCTGCGCAAATATTCAAAATTGCGAAATGGCCGCGAATGCTATGGATTGTAACGCCTATCATTCTGCTCATTGCCATGGTGCCTCGGAGTTATTTTGATAGTTCGGTATTTTTCCCACAAAAAATCGCTGTTCCCTACATTTTTCCCATTCATATGCTTGGTATTCCGCTTATCTTATGGGGAATTGCTTCGATTAAAAATAAAAATAACCGTGATGCACACTCGCAAGTGTGAACACGGTTATTCTAATCAAATCTACTTATGCGATTGTTCGGAGAAAAAGAGATTGATAATAGGTATTCAACAGTTCATCCAACTCGATAGAAAGTTTCAATACGGTGTCCGACAATAGGCCGTATGTTTGACTAGCAAGATTCAGTTCATTCCGTAATGCCTCAATCTTTTCTTCCAACTCATAACGATGTCCCATATTGATCCCTCCGATTTCGAAATTCCTACTGTGGATAACTAACACGTTTTGTTACCTATATCATAATTTATTTTTGTTAAGAAATTGTTAGGAAAGTACACGAATTTACGAATTTTTACAGAAATTCGCTAAATTTTGATCATTTGTCCGCCTGGAATCTCCACTATTTCTCCTTCAGCGCTTAGCCAAACCGTGATAGCTGACGGATTGTGGATAATATGACAATCGGCAGAGAAACGCAGATTGTCCAGTGCTTTCATATAGGCGACAATTTCAGCATTGGTGGCAAACCAAATGTCAGTGCGACCCTTTACTTTCTCACCAAATTGCTCTAGCATCTCCCAGTTGTTATCGTTCTCAAACTCATAACTGTGTCCCCATACATAGAATAATGCTAAGCGAGAAAATCTTTGTTCTAACTGTACAAACGCATCAGCTAACTCAAGCATATTCTTATGGTGACAAGTAGGATGCCATTGCAAGAAATCTTTGGGCATTTGAAAGTTTCCATGGCTAGCGACCGTCCGTGCATACTCGATGCCTAATGTAGGAAGCGCCTGGATGACGCGATCTGAATAGGTTCCGAACGGATAGCTCATGCCGCGCACAGGATAGCCAACTAACGATTCCAAGGCTTCTCGATCTAATGTGAGTTCACGAACGATTTGATCCATGGGCGACTGCTCCAAAAAGGGATGATCAATGGTATGCGCAGATACCTCATGCCCCTCGAACAAGGATGCCACCTCAGATGCCTCAATATAGCCTTCTTTTCCCAGAAAACTACTATTCAAATGAAACGTTCCCTTAATCCCGTATTCATTCAATATACGCACGAGTCGGCGATCATGTTCCCTTCCATCATCGTAACTAAGCGTTAAAGCTTTGGTGACACCTCTTGGAAACCTATCCAAACGTATACGCATAACAATCCTCCTAGAATATGACTATTACTCTCTTTCAATGTAACAGAAACTACGCTAGTGGGCTATCTTTTCCTAGTTACTCGGCTAACCAATCCGAGAGGTTCGCTTTTACAAAAGCATCATCATTCAGATGAGGATAGTCATTGTACATACGATCGATTTCTTCCGATTGTCCTGGGGACAATTCTTCATGCGGATTCAAACACCAAGTTCCCTTCATCAAGCCTTGTCGACGAAGCACTTCATGAATGCCTGGAATGCAACCGGCGAAGCCATTAGCGGGATCGAAGAATGCTGCGTTCGTTTCGGTTACTTCGATATTACGAGTCAGCCATTCTGATGCAAGCGTAGGGTTCATTCTTATCCCTTTAATTTCGTCTAAGAGTTCTACCGCTTTGTGCGTCCAGACGGCCCAATGTCCAAGTAAACCACCAACAATTCTTTTCTCTATGTTTTTACCCGCAACTTGGAATTTATAAACAGTTAAAAGATCCGTAATAATATTATCATCGTTCCCTGTATACAGGGCAATCTCATCGCGGCGCTCTGAATAGCAGACAGCGCGCACAACATCGATCGTTTGATAACGATTGAACGGAGCCATCTTGATCGCAACAATGCCAGGGATATTCGCGAATTGCTTCCAGAAATCGAAGCTGTACACCTTACCGCCAACCGATGGCTGAAGATAAAAGCCAATGACTGGCATTTTCTCGGCGATCCGAGCCGTCCGTTCCAAAATTTGCGCCTCAGTCCAGCCGCTTAAACCACCCATGGATAACAAGGCAGCGTCATAGCCTAGTGAGATTGCAATATCTGTCTCTTTCACCGCTTGTTCCGTAGGACCACAGATCCCGGCAACCTTGATAAATGGTCGTGTAAGGCCTGCACGGTCGACTTCTTCAGCAGCCATTCGAAGAACTTTCTCATACAAATTGTACTTAGGATCGCGGATTTCAAACTGTGTGGAATGCACACCAACGGCAATACCGCCAGAGCCCGCAGCCATGTAGTAACGTGTTAATGCCCGTTGACTTTGCTCATCCAACTGACGATCTGCGGTAAGTGCTAATGGATGTGCAGGAATGACAAGCCCCTCATGCAACGCGATTCGTTGCTCATTACTTAATTCCCTACGTTGTGTCATCGTTAGAATTTCCCCTCTCGCTCTTGGAAATGAGTAGGTTTATTAATCATGCTGCCCCCATGCTCGATCCACTCTGCTACCCAGTCGAACATTTGGAGTAGGGATACTTGCGGGTATCCGAATAGTTGCATGCTCTTCGCTGCATTGCTAAGCAACGCCGTTTCTGACTCTTGCCCTTTGAAGATCGGTTCAATACCAAGTCTTAGGCCAAGCTGCTGTGCCGCATATTTCACGGATACGGTCTCTGGACCCGTTACATTCAAGAAATTAGCTGGACTTTGTGTAGCCGCTAGAGAACGAATTGCTATTTCATTCGCATCCCCTTGCCAAATACAATTGAAATGCCCCATGGAAAGATCGATAGCACGGCCTTCCTTCAAGGACTTCGCAATTTCCAACAGAACGCCATAACGCAGGTCAATGGCATAATTCAAGCGATAGATGAGAACTGGCGTTCCGTTCTTGTGACTGTAATGCTCGAACATCCGCTCGCGGCCTAGACAGGACTGACCATATTCCCCAATCGGAGCTGGACTAATCGCTTCATGAGCTCCACCGTACGTTACGGGTGTGAATGGATATACATTCCCTGTTGAGAAGACGACAATTCGGGATTTACTAAATTTCTCAGCAACACGACCTGGCAGGTAGGCATTCATTACCCATGTGAAATGCTCCTTGCCCGTCGTTCCAAACTTGGTACCAGCCATGTAAATAACATTAGGAACATCGGGTAAAGCCTGAAGTGCCTCATCATTCAGTAAATCACAGGCAATCGTTTCTACCCCGAATGATTGCAGTTCTTCTTGCAGACCACTTTCGGAGAATCTCGAAACGCCATACACCTTTTTATCCACGCCTGCTGCCTGAATGGCATTCATCGCTAACTTAGCTAGACTCGGTCCCATTTTCCCACCAACGCCAAGCAGCATGATATCTCCCTCTAGTTCTTGCATAAACTGTATTAAAGCAGGGGAGGGTGTTGACATGACTTTATCCAAATCTTCTAATGTTCTCATTCTCGCAATCTCCTCACATGTTGATCTAAATTTAAGCTTCCTGACTGTAGTATACGGACTCTCAAACATAAAAGACAAATCTTTATATTGTCTTTAAATAAAAAAAGAAACCGTTCCCTTTCGCTGAAGCCAGCGCTGGAACGGTTTCACTTATGGAAATTAGACTCGGCTAGGGTCCGCAGCTAAATTTTCTAGAAAATGAAGTCGGAACGTTTGTTTCGGCCTTCCTTTCGGCACTTTGACATAACCAATGCTCGAGATCAAGTTATGATCCATCCATTGCAGCAGAAGTCGGTGTGTACTCCTAACCGTAATGCCGAGGATGCTCGCTAACTCGTGCACTTCGTAGTCCAGCTTGCTCGTGCGTGCCACAGTCGTCATTAAACGACTCAAATACGTCGATGTCATCCCTGCATCCTCCGCACTCTTCAGGAGCTCGGGATCGGTCATCGACAAGTCTCTGCTAAGCGGATCTGCCATCTCCAGAGGGCCGATTAACGTCTTATCCTCCCGCACGATAAAGCACGTGTTGCCGCCCGCTTCTTTACATCTACGAAGAGCAAGGCGAGCATGCGTGCCTGCTTCATTCGCACTGCGACCGAAGCCGATCCCCATACTAAGCGAAAGCCCGAGTGACTTCCATACTTCTCGAGCAAGCGGCACCGATTTATAGCCAACCGTCTCGCGCTCGAATATCCCCCGTGTCGTAAAAAACAAATATTCATCAGCACCCAGATGTGTTAAATACCCATCCAATGACTCCACATAGTCGATCAGTTTTCTGTGTACTTCCAGCTTAAAGCGTTGAATATCATGCTCTGTACTTTGTAGTTGCAGCTTTTTGCCGAATTCATCCACGTTAATCATGCCTACTAGGATTTGTGCTTCTTTACTACGCCGAGTTTCCGTGGAGAGAAGAGCACGTTCCAAAGCAACCGTTATGTTCTGATCCGTCGGTGTAATCCACTCGCATGGAATCCCCAACTCATTCAGCGTATCAGCGACTTGAATATCTGTAGTAAGTGCTGCTTTCGCTAATCCCCTGTGGAAAGCATCCCTATGAAATTGCGTCATCGTCTCGACTTGTGGGTACGGAACGCCATCATAGATGAGGAAGTTGGATGATGTTTCACCAATCTCCTTGACATGTCTACTTAACGTAGGGGCGGTAAAAGAATCGATACTAAATATCGCATCTACCGCTTGAAGCTCTGGTTTGCTGCGCAACCGATATAACGCACTAAATAACCCGGTGTCTGTCAACGGGATCATATGCACGGGCAAATGTGTTAATACGTTCTCTTTGACGCGGCGATAGAGTGTCGGCCCTGTAACTAACAGCACTTCGACCTCTTGGAGCAGCTCCTCGGCCATCTCTGACGCTGTTTCTGCCGAACATGCCCTCGCGATAGGCTCGAAGGATGGGAAGGACGTCGCAATGACGCTCAATACTTTATTCACCAGAGCCTCTGGCCCTAATATCCCAATGGCAATTCGATTCGGAATATCCATCTGTGACGGCTCCTTTGCATCATCATCAATATGATCAAGTATACCCCTGTTCTCGACTAAAAGACAAATCGTTATTGTGTCTTTAAATCCACCCAAACTCACAGTAAAAAGCCCGGCAGCAGAATCACGTGCGTGCCGAGCTTTTAGTTAGTTTAATTCCGAAAGCAGCGGCATCCCCGCTTGTGCACCAAAGCGCGTCACCGACAACGAAGCCGCCTTCACCGCAATCGTCGCAGCTTCCAGCACCTCTTTGCCTTGAGCCAAAGCAACCGTGAACGCTGCATTACATGCATCGCCTGCGCCCGTTGTATCCACAACTTGGACACGCGGTGCTGGAATGGTGGCTAGATCGCCTTGGGCTACCATCGCAACGCCTTGTTCACCTCGTGTGAGCAATAGCCGAGGGCCTGCAGACTCCCATTGCTGCATGCCGGCCAGCAACTCCTGCTCGTTCGCGTAAGTTCCCCCGCTAATCAGTTCAAACTCCGTTTCATTCGGTGTAATGAAATCAACCAGCCCTAACAGCTCGGCTGGGAGCGCAACGGCCGGTGCAGGATTTAGCACGGTACGAACGCCTGCCTCACGCGCAATCTCAAGGGCAGCCTGCACCGCAGTCAGCGGGATCTCGAGCTGCACGAGCAACGCATCTGCTTCACGAATGAGATGTGCATGCTGGCGGACTTGCTCTGGCGTCACTTTCCCATTCGCTCCTGACACAATGACAATGCAATTGTCATCCTTGGTATGTAGAATGGTTGCCGTTCCCGTGGAACAATCGTCTCTACGAACGATAGCACCTGTGTGAATACCATGAGAGGCCATTTGAGCAAGGAGCACATCTCCGAAAGCATCTTGGCCTACCGCGCCGATCATGGACACTTGTGCACCAAGTTTCGCACAACCGACGGCTTGATTGGCCCCTTTGCCTCCAGGGATGGTATGCAACTCATCTCCTTGCAAGGTTTCGCCGATTTTAGGCATTCGGTTCATGGACACGACTAAATCCATATTGAGGCTTCCTACAACAGCAATGCGTACTGTCTTCATTTTGATTTGACCCTTTCTTATATCATATTATGAATGCTTCATGATCTAGTTTGCGCTCCGATGCAGCTTCTGGAACAAATCGCGAAATACACCATCACGATCAATATAATTAACATATCGAATAAGGTGTCGTGACGGATCTTGGCTCCATCTTGCCTCTTCAGATACGATCGGACTTGGTAGAAGTACACTCGGTGTGCTTCGTTCATTCACGAGATAAGCTATCGTAGAAATATCCCAAATCACCCGGGAATAGGCGAAATGATCCGGGTGAACTTGCCTGTACGTCTCGTACAGGTACTCACCAATCACACCTGAATCTTTCACAAAGTCTCTCATTTCGGATAACGTAGTTTTCAAATGCGAAGCGACGCCCATACATGGAATTAATACTAAGGGTACACCACTATCCAAAATAATGCGTGCTGCAGGAATATCTTGCTCCAAATTAAATTCTTGCGTATTGTGCCAATGGAGCGCATGCCCACCTAACCATACGACAACTATGTTCTCGATAATGCGAGGTTCCATTAGAATAGCGGAAGCCACGTTCGTTATCGCACCAATAGCTACAACGTATAAGGGATCCTCCGGCGAGGAAGCCACTGCTCGTTCCACTAAATTGCGAGCTGCCTCACTCTCCACTGGTGTTTCAGAACCTGGCAGGTACGTCTCAGATCCTTTAAAAATAGGAATGTCGGGGCGGCCCATCAGATTGAGTATTTTATGTAATTCTTGATAACTCTTCTCCATCCCATCCTTCGGCCCTGTTGATAAATCGTTAAAGAATGGTGCTGCATAGAACGCTTCTACTTGAAGCCTTTCTGGCGATTGCAAAGCATACACAACAGCAAACTGGTCATCAATTTCATTAAAGGTATCTGTATCCAATACCATTCTTATCTTACCCGTTCTTGAAGTCAAGCGATCCATCCGTTGTGCTTCCGTTATTGTCGGGTATTGCATAGGGCAACTCCTCACATTTTATATCATAAATTGGCTTATCTATGTACTCAGCAAATGAGAATATAGAGCTATTTTACCCCCATTCATGTTATATTTTTATCATAGATCGGCTTAGTTTTTATATGATTCGGCTATCTATCTCAAATCATCTGTGGAAGGACGTTCTGCAATGAATGGACATTTGGATTTCCTTTTTCGAACAACAAGGCCTCAGAATTGGACAGTCCATCTACATAGACACCAGTGCTATGAATTGGTTTACTATATGCAAGGAAGTGGCTCAACCCGAGTAGGCGAGTACACGCACCTCTTTCATAGCGATACTTTTACATTAATTAAGCCACACACACTGCATGAAGAAACACATACGACGGACAGCGAAGTTCTATTTGTTGGGTTTCAAGCGGACCTGGGCAAATACCCCCTTCGAGAAGGTTTCTATATCGATCACTCCGATGGAGCCATTCTTGCCTTGTTACAAAAAATGACGATTGAAATGCACAATAAGCGCTCTTTCTATAAGGCTAAGCTGAATCATCTTATTGGGGAATTAATCATTGAACTTCTTCGTTATGATGAATTCACGACGTCGGAGCCATCTGTTGATAAGGTTATTTATGCCAAAAACTACATCGACGAGAACGTCGGTCAGAAAATCCGGGTTGACATTTTAGCCGATTTGGTTGGCTACAGTTATGATCGATTCCGCCATCTATTCAAAGAAGAATACGGTCTTTCACCTATGCAATACGTGATGTCCAAGCGCTTTGAGCTGGCCAAACGATTGTTGAAACAAACGGACCTCTCGATCTCCGCTGTTTCTCATGCAAGTGGTTTCTCCAATGATACCCAGTTCTGTTCCCTTTTCAAACAAGCCACAGGACACTCTCCTCGCCGATATCGCTTGCAACAACTAACATGAAGGAGCTGCATGAACCCCTATGTCACAACAGCCTTATTTTGAGCAAAATAAAAACCAAAGTGGCCTAACCGACATCGATAGACCCTTCTATGTGGGTTCCCAAACCACGGTTCATGAGGGCTACCAGATTGCTTCACATTGGCATTATCATATGGAAATTATATATATCGCTTTCGGAAAAGCCTCTATTACAGTAGGAAATCATAGTTTTGAAGCGGAACAAGGCGCTTTCATTCTCATCCATCCGTGTGAGGTGCATAGCGTTACGGTCGAACCCCTTCAACCTTCCAAGCATTATGTCATTGGCTTTGATCCTGACATGTTAAGTCCGATGCCGCAGCTGGCTTTTGAACTCCAGTATTATTTACCTTATACGACGCCGCTTCATGGTTTGACGACTCGGTTGACACCTGGGGAACAGGATGGGATTCTCCTTCACGCTCTTATTGAGGAAATGTACGAAGAGTATCAATCGAAAGCTTTCGGCTTCGAGCTGGCTGTATCGTCCTCTCTATTCAAGTTGATTCTATGGTTGCTGCGCTATCAACGAACACGACTTTCGCCTGCAATTACCGAAGATGCCGGTGAAGATACGAAGAAAATGGCCGCCTTTCGCCAGCTTCTAGTCACCATTAATGAAGAGGGCACGCTAACCATGACAGCAGAGGAAGCCGCCAAGCTGTGTATGATGAGCTATAGCCGATTTGCGAGCTTTTTTAAAGGGGTTATGCATACTTCTTTCACGCAATATGTCTTGTTTATCAAAATACGAAGAGCCGAGCAATTACTGCTCGACCCGACGAAAAGTATTACGCAAATCACCTTGGAAACCGGCTTTAATCATACTAGCTATTTCATTAAACAATTCAAGCGTATCAAGGGTGTATCCCCCAAACGCTATCGTAAAGAACGATTACAGGTTACATCGGATTATGACGAATAAGCGCTCTTATTCCCAAGCCATCTCTGCCTGAGCAAGCAAAGCCTTCAATGCGCGAATTGCCGTTACCACGCGTTTGGGATTGCTGGCATGTGGCATATAATGGTGCAAATGTGGCTCAACCGAGAGATATCCGCTATAACCGCGCTCGCGCAATTGGAGCAATAGATCAGCCATTTGTCCTTCTCCCGCACCAGCTGGAACGAATTGTCTCGGCTCACGCGTTGCATCTTTGACATGAATATATGCGGTGTAAGCATGCAGTTTCGGATACGCTTCATCCATCGGTTTGACGTTATTCATGACGAAATTACCAGGATCGAACGCTGAGCGAAGCGAGCTTGAGTTACAATGTTGTAAAATATCCAACACACGGTCATCCTTCGAGCCATACAGATGATTATCATTTTCTAAAATTAAAATAACATCATGCAGTTCAGCGAGTTCAGTTAGCTGCTTCATTCTGCCCAGTACTTCTTCCCTGCACGCATCCAGATTGCCATCCTCCGGTGGGTGATAGGAGAAAATTCGAATGTACGGCGTACCTAACACATGTGCGGCATGAATGGCTCGCTGCATAGCCGCTAATTGAGGTGTAAAATCATCTGCAACTGGATATTTCCCGATGGGTGAGGCAATCGAAGAGACGCTGAAGCCTCGTTGATTCAACACAGAGCGTATGGATGTCAACTCTTTATCAGTTAAATCCAGCACATTTTTCCCCCAGACATTGCGAAGTTCCAAATGGGCAAGCCCCTCTTGCGCCAGAACATCCAGCTGTTCTTCCAAATCATGTGAAATCTCATCAGCAAAACAAGTTAACTTTACTTTGGACAAGATAGTTCCTCCTCTATTTCGCAGTCCCGAAGGAGGCTGACATATCGACGAGCGTCTCAGGCCCTTCATTTACTTTTTTAATAAAACTGGACGTGCGAATTCTCTCTTCCAAATGTGTGAAGAATGTATCGCCATCGATCGGAACTGTAACTGGACGCTTCTCGAAAGATGACAGCATGATCCCATTCGCTAAAGTCAACGCGCCCAAACCTTCTGGTCCCTCTGCAATTAATTCCACATCTAGTCCGATCAACCGATCTACCAATCGTTTCGTCACAACCCTATGACCATTGGGAACTGTCGTATCCACTGGTATTTCTACTGGCTCCAGCTCCCATGAAGCAAATTGCTGCTCCGTCTCTCTAGTGAAGGTGAGCATGGACTCCGGGTATTTGTAATGAAGTAATTTACCATTCTCCAACAACAACTTGCCAAGATCTCCAACGATTTCTAGACGATTCGTCCCTGGCAGTTCCGCCGTTGTTACGATCAAATGTCCGATCATCCCATCGGCATGTTCAAAGTAAGCCGTTACTTCATCCTCAACCTCAATATCATGATACTTCCCGATATGAGCATGGCCGGAAATAAGCGTGGGCAAGCCAAACAACCACTGATACATATCCAGCGTATGCGGACATTGGTTCGTCAGAATGCCACCGCCTTCTCCTGCCCAAGTCGCGCGCCAACCGCCGCTATTGTAATATGTCTGGGAGCGGAACCACTTTGTATGAATCCATGTTGCACGCGTCAATTGCCCAAGCTCGCCACTTGCTACAATTTCTTTCAGCTTCGCATAGAACGGAAGCGTTCTCTCTTGGAACATGATCGCGAACTGAAGGTTCGGATACGTTAGCTTTGCCGCTTCATAGGCATCAATCATGCGAATAGCATCATTGACATGCACTGCAATTGGCTTCTCACACATGACATGAATACCACGTTCGAAAGCTTCAATCGCAATGGTAGGATGATTATAATGTGGAACTGCAATAATAACGACATCGATACCAGCATTCGCTAACATGTCACTTGCGCTATAGTAGGCTTGCGCGCCATACGTACTAGCGAACTGATCGGCCTTCTCTTGATCCACATCACACACAGCAATCAAAGCCACATTATCCATCTCAGCCAAATAGGTCAGATGCGCTCGACCAATGTTGCCTATGCCAACAAGTCCAAATTTGATACTAGGATTACTCATACTTATTCCCTCCCGCATATTGAATATCTCACTATCATCCTATATCATTCTAATTACTACTTCCTTGAAGAAATTGCCTCAAATATGGATAATCTTGCTCAGTGAAAGAAGGGTATTAGATGATTTCAGACTACCTACCACTCCTTGATGATCATATAAGCTTCCTGCATGCCACTCGGAAACCGCCCTTTAACGTTCATTTTCATTTGCATAAAGGTTGCGAAATTTTCTTCCTTATCCGCGGTGATGTGAATTACTTTGTAGAGAAAACGGTGTATCCCTTGCAATATGGTGATCTCATCATCACGAATGAGCACGAAATTCATAAGCCATCCTTAACGACAGATGCCATGTATGAGCGTGTGACGATTGAATTTAATCCCGCCATGCTAGCTGAGTTCCGAACCGAAACCTTCCAACCGTTACAATGCTTCTATGACCGCCCTCTAGGCGAAAATAATAAAATCACACTTAGCGAACAAGAACACGCGACACTGATAGATTTATTTCAGAAATATAACCACGCCCTAAAGCATCCCTTTGAAGGAGATTCGCTTATGAAACTTGGTTATTTATTATCGATCCTTGCACATGTGCAACGGTTTTATGAGACGAACAAAGAGAAGGCGCTTGGTATCGACTTGCCCCTTCGTTTGACGCCTATTCTTGCTTATTTAAACCAGCATCTGGCAGAGGATTTATCTTTGGAACAGTTAGAAAAGCAGTTCTACATCTCTAGATATCATCTCAGTCGTTTGTTCAAAAAGCACACCGGCAGCACCATCCATGAATATATCGTGTTCAAACGCATTGCACTTGCCAAGCAACTGCTCAAGGACGGAGCATCTGTGACGGAAGCTTGTTTGGGCTCTGGATTTAACGATTACACAGGATTTCTTCGGATGTTCAAGAAAAAAGTGGGTATCCTGCCGAAGCATTATGCGAAGCAGGCAAGTGCTCAGGCTCAGGGGAGTATGCCGATGCTGGAGCTTTGAGAGATGGCGTGTAACTTGTATATTACAGCTGAAGGTTGGGAGTCGGGATTCTCTCTAATCCCCCCATCGCCCCTTCTCAAAAATGCAAAAATACAACCTTTTGTACGAATTTATAGTTAACTTTTACAAATGCGTGCAAAAAGGCAACAATTTTAAGGTATTTCATAAGAATCTACTGAAATCACCTCAAATTGATGCCTTTTTGCATCAATTTGGGGGTAACGGTGCGGAAAACCATTCGAAAAGTGCTCTTGTGCAATTTTGACGGGAGGAGAGGATTTTTTTTGGGGGTTGAGGGGGTTGAGGGGGTTGAGGGGGTTGAGGGGGTTGAGGAGGGTGAGGAGGTTGGAAGGGTGAGGAATTGAGGGTGCAAAAGTTATCAGAAGATCAACACCCTTGCTCAATCAGCACTACATTTGCCACCTTCACATTTATATTCGTATTCTCATTCACTTCCAAATCCTACTTCTACTTCTACTCCACATTTTCACTATTCTTATATCTTCCTACTCTATCGCGTTACCCCACTGTTCTTACAATCGGGCTCGCGAAATTCATTGGGTGTCCACCTCTTTCTCATTTTCCTCACTGTACATTCATGCAGTGGGTAAGACTACTATCATAGCAGAGGGGTTATCTTGACAGAGTGGTTTGGGTTCGGGTCCGGGTTGGATTAGGTTGGGTCAGCGTAAGGTCGGGGTTGAACTTAGTAGAAAGAAGTGGTGGGTGCGGTGGACGAACAGCCGATTAGATGGAAAACCTACAGTTAAATCCAGCCTACTTCCTCTATATCCTGATATAGATGGAAAATATGTAGTTAATTCAAGCGATTTTCACTGAAATTTGCTGGGAGACGATAAATAACTGTACTTTTTACATCTAATCGTAATTAACAGCTCCAAATCGAGAAAATAGCTGTACATTTTCCAGTTAATCGCATCCTCCACCCATTTCAGCATTCTCACCATACCCACATATGCCTCAAAAACCAAGGAGTTAAGCGGCTTGTCACGCTTAGCTCCTTTTTCACCTCCACCTTTGCGTCTCCCATAAAAACCTGAACATTGTACAACTTTTCTATCGTATGCTTCATTCACACCAACACCCAATAAGACTACTATTAAGACGTAGACATGAAGTAGACAACGCATCTAACAAGGAAGGGAAGCGACTAGAATGAGCACCACAACAAACAAAAAAGTAAGAATCGCCTTAGTAGGACTTCGGTTTGGAGGCGCTTTCGCCCCTATTTATCACGCACATCCGGATGTCGAATATGTTGGCATTTGTGATACGGATGAAGAAATACTTCATCAATATGGTGATAAATTTGGCTTCGATCGACGTCATACGAGTTTAGAGGAGGTCCTGCAATCGGATGACTATGATGCGGTCCATCTCGTTTCCCCAATTCCATTGCATGGGAAACAATCCGTAGCCGTGCTGCGCTCAGGCAAGCATTGTGCTTGTACAGTTCCGATGGCGACTAGCTTAGAAGACTTGCACGCAATCGTTGCAGCAGAGAAAGAAAGCAAACGCAATTATATGATGATGGAAACTGCCGTGTACACGTACCAATTCTTGCATGCACAAGAAATGTATCGCAATGGAGAATTCGGTCGCGTTCAATTCCTGCGTGGCGCACATTATCAAGACATGGTCAATTGGCCGCCCTACTGGAAAGGTCTTCCACCGATGCATTATGCTACACATGCTATTTCCCCACTACTAGCTCTACTAGGTACACGAGCAACGAAAGTAAATTGTATCGGCTCAGGGGTGATGGAAGACGAGCTTGTTCAGCAATACGGCAATCCTTATCCGATTGAAACCGCCATTTTCCAATTGGCGGATTCACCAGTGAGCGCTGAAGTTACACGCACGCTTTTCCAAACAACGCGGCCTTATATGGAAAGCTTCAACATTTATGGGGAAGAGGCTTCCGTGGAATGGCATATGGAGGATGAACCTCTAACCATCTTTAAGACAGCTGAACTGCAGGGTGATCGTGGCCGTAAATCCGACATAATCAAGGTCAAAGCGCCTTCACGACCAGACTTGCTTCCAGATGAGCTTGCTTATCATATTACGCACCAAGCGGTGCTTGATGAGAACAATCCGCATCAATCCGTACTGCAAGGCAATGGTCATCATGGTTCGCATCCACATCTCGTCCATGAATTCCTGCGCAGTATTGTAGAAGAGCGGAAGCCTTATATTGATGCGGTAACTGCAGCCAATTGGACTGCAGCAGGCATCTGTGCGCATGAATCTGCCATGCAAGATGGTAAAGCTGTCATCATACCTAGCTTTGAATAATCTCTTCGTTTTATGACCGATAAATATTCCGAATATAATCGGAAGGTGACTCGCCCATCACTTTGCGAAATACACGCGAGAAATAATAGGGGTTCGTAAAATGGAGCAGATGGCTAACCTCCGAAATGTTCAACAGCGTATTACGCAGTAGCTCAGCTGATTTGTGAATGCGCAGACGTTCATGATAATGAAATAAGGAGATTCCCATTTTACTCGTGAACAACGTGCTCATATAACGATAATTGAGACCAAACTCTGAAACAATTTCTTCAGGATCTAGCCTACGCTCCCAATGTTCTTCCAGGTAGATTGCCAGCTTCTGGACCACAGCATCGGATTTACTAGATAACTTGGGTCGTTCTAGGGTTTGGCGGTACACATCTAGAAATATTTCCATCGTTTTCATACTCAAAGACAAATGACTAAATAAAGGGGCGGAGCTGTACAACTCGTACAGCTCTTTTAGTTTGTTAATAAAGGGTGATGGTTGGCCTAAATGAAACATTTTGGGCAGTACTAACTCGTGTTGATAATCACTTGGTGTGAATAATTGGTAGGACTGAGAGGCATGGAATGAGGGCAAACTCCCTGAATGAACTTCCTTCGTTGGCGTCTGTTCCTCCTGCCGATCATAGAAATGAATCCAAATGGTGGAAGTATCAGGCAGTGTGCCTGCCCCTCCCCAATGATGTAATCCGCTTTTCAGAAAAAAGCCCGTACCCTCCCGCAGGAAATACTCTTCACCTTCTTCTACCACTTGCATTTGACCCTTAATGACAAAAATAAATACATTCCAATCCGCATTTCGGTCCGGATGAATCCAGCCTTCTTGCGTTAACGTCTTCCCCATATCTCGAATGAATGGAAAATACCCCGTGTGCAAACGGATCTGATTCATACAGTCTTTCCTTTCGTCGGAAAGAAAAAAGACAACCCGCAGGTTGTCTCTTGCTCTCACTAAGCGGTATGCTTTTATTATACAAGCGATCACCGAAATCAGCTATACTTGCTCATCCACCATACGATTCGTCAACGCGCCTAATTTCTCGATCGCAATCGTCACCACGTCGCCATCCTTCAGATACACACGTTGATCTACAGGTTTACCGAGCACGACACCTTCCGGCGTTCCTGTCAAAATAATATCTCCAGGCGACAACGTCATATGCTGGGAAATATAGCTGACGATTTCATCGCAGTGGAAAATCATATCCGATGTATGAGAAGACTGTCTCGTTTCACCGTTCACTGTGCAACTGATTGTTAACTGATTCGGGTCCCCAACTTCATCGGCAGTTACCAAATAAGGACCTAGTGGACTAAACTTATCACAGGATTTCCCCAGCAGCCATTGTTGTGTACGCATTTGCAGATCACGTGCGGATAAATCGTTCACATTGCAATACCCAAACACATGGCTTAAAGCTTGCTCCTTGGATACATATTTCGCCTGTTTTCCAATGACAATAACAAGCTCTGCTTCATAATCAACTTGACTCGTGACACGATTCGGAAGAGGAATATCATCACCGTGCGAAGCAATCGTATTGCTAAATTTATTGAACAATATTGGATACTGCGGGATTGGTGCATTCGTTTCTTCAGCATGCTTGCGATAGTTCAAGCCAACGCAGATGATTTTTCCTGGATTGGTGACGCAAGGACCATAGTTTACTTGGGATTCATCCAAAAGATACGGATTTTCCGTTGATGCCCCTTCAAGAACCCTTGCAGTATAACGCTCGATTGCAGGAATGAATGTCTCTGAATTCGCGATTACGGACATGATATCGGTTGGAATCCCTTCCTCAGGGAACGCTTTCAATGCCTCTGTCATATCGAATACGTTATTCTCCAACTTCACTCCAAGATGTATGCTTTCTGGATGGTTAATAGTGACTAGTTTCAAAATGAACATCCTCTCTTATCAATACTTAGGAAAATTATTTCTTTATTTATGCATTTTTACCGAACACAGCGCCACCATCAATATACAAAGGTGAGCCCATCATGAATTTGGATTCGTCTGATGCAAGGAATAAAGCAGCTTGCGCTACATCCTCTGGCGTTCCGAGTTCATTGCTAAGTTGTCTACTTTTCAGAGCAGCAATAGCAGCCTCAGGATCATCATAAGAGGTTTTCAAATAATTCTCAACAAAAGGTGTCAAAATCGTACCCGGCAACAGCGCATTCACCCGAATTTGGTATGGGGCATAATCGACCTGCATCGATTTCGTCAATGCGAGCACTGCACCTTTGGTAGCTGCATAGGAGGCACGTCTAGCTAACCCAATCTCAGCTATGCAGGAGGACATGTTGATAATGGAACCGCTGCGCTTCTCCATCATGTGCGGAATAACGTATTTGGACGGCAAGAAAACGCCGCGAATATTAACACGAATAACACGATCCCATTGGTCTGGCTCAAGCTCATGCAAGGCACCAACACCGCTAATCCCCGCATTATTAAAAAGCACATCAATTCGTCCACATGCTTCAATAGCACGGTCGACCATCGTTTTTACGGAATCCGGATCCGTCACATCGGCTTGCAAGAAGAGTGCTTCTCCACCATTAGCTCGAATTTCGGAAGCCGTTTCTTCACCTTTGGCCACATCCAAATCATTGACGATCACATATGCGCCTTCTTGACCAAAAAGTAACGCTGTGCTTCGCCCAATGCCTGATCCAGCGCCTGTAATTAGGATCACTTTATGTTGTAATCTCATTTGGTTCCACCTCGTAGTTTATTATAATAAACTTAGTTTATAAATTAAGATAAACTAAGTCTATCATCCGCTTTCATTTGCGTCAATGCCAAATAAACCAGATACCCCCCGATGTCGGATGTTAACTGGTTTACCTCGATTTCAGTGATTATAGTGGCATTGCTGTAGATAACCCTTGTGCAAGAGTTTGAATCTCTTCCCTCGCTAGAGCTTGTTTATGCGCCCATTGATGTACCGGCATTGAGCAACTTACAGCCGCAACCCATGTACCGTTACGATCAATAATCGGCATAGCCAAGCAGCAGAAGCCGAGCACGATTTCTTCTTGATCCACTGCGTAGCCCTGTCTTCTTACCAAGCGCAGCTGTTCCAGCAGCTCTTCACCACTCCGTACGGTATTCGGCGTGAACGCTTGATAACTGCCCTCTTCGTATAGGGCAAGCACCTGTGAATCCTCCAGTGCTGACAATAATACTTTACCCATAGCCGTCGCGTAAGCAAGCAAACGCATACCAGGTTCAGAGATAAGACGAACTTGTGCTGGCGCCTCTTTTTTGGCCAAATACACAAGCTCTCCCTTCTCTAATTTTGCCAACTGAAAAGTTTCACCGAGCCGCTCCACGGAACGCGCAACTTTCTCTTCAAATAACTTCACCAGCGACATGCCAGTGAAATAAGCGTTGCCAATAACACCGAAGAAGGAGCCGAGCACATAGGTATCTCCTTTTTCTTTGACAACCCAATTTAACGTCTCCATCGTATGTAAAAGCGAAAACATTGTGCTCTTATTAATCCCCGTTGCACTGCTCAAGTCCATTAACCTAAGAACAGAAGGCTGTTCCGCAATAAGCTGGAGAACATCCTGTGCTCTTTCCAGTGCGGGGACCCAATATTTTCTTTCCATGTGCATACCTCACTTAACCATGACTGTCTATAGCCGTTGAAACGGATGCAGAATCACAGTAACGTTACCGAATCACCCAGTCGAATTTGACCTGTCTTCACAACAGAAGCATAGACGCCAAACTGCAAGTCAAAGCTTTTGTTTACTTTTTTGAGTAGGGAAGGATCCTTCTCCAGTGTTTCGGGGTCAATCGTTATCATGACACATCGTTGACAGAAGCTATCTACCTGCAATTGTACTTCGCCTATGGCAATCTGTCGACCTATCCAATCCCCTTCGGTGCAAGCATCATCTTCTAACGAGACTACGAAATTGCCACGGAATCGACGCTGATCCAAATTTTGGCCATGCATACTCTCCAGTTTTCTTAAGCTAGAATCCGAGACAAGAAGAATACTTGCGCCATCAACAGAAAGCAGATGCGGGTGCTCGGGATGTTGTTCTTTTACGCGGGACATGGTGAGAGGCGTCTTCGTTTGGCGCTGTATCTCCTCCAATAGTGCGTCGTCCCAGCTGAATTCTCGCCCATCGCCTGCTGTTATTTGGATATCTCCGTCGTGATACTTTGCTTGATAGGTTAACATATTAGGGATATTACGTGCCGTCACATACCGCGACCAGCCCGATTTGGATTTATCATAGAAGGACACAAACCGATCCCCTATCATCCCATACTCTTCAATCTCGCACGATGTCAATTGCTCACCTGCGAATGACTTAACGGGATATCGATTGATTTCACTTATTTTACCAATGGTCATTTGCCGGATCGTTCCTCCATCAATCTTTTATTCCGTACACGCAACCATTTTACCATTTCATACTCATCAGAGCTAGGACATGCCAGTCACTCACATAATTTGAGCTTGGATCATGTTTAATTGAAAAGTGTCATCTCACTTCCCGTGGTGTTTGACCGAACTTCCGCTTAAATGCACGTTCAAAATGGCTTAGTGTATGAAAACCTGAAGTAAAGCAGATTTCCGTAATCGACAGAGTTGAAGCACTTAACAAGGATCGTGCATAATCCAATCGCAGCTCCAATATGTAGCCTTGATACGTAATACCGGTTTCTTTGCGGAATTGCTCACTGAAATAATTCGGCGACAGATTCACCCTCGCGGCAACTTCATGGAGCGTGAGTTTCTCACGGAAATGATGTTGAATAAAGACCAATGCACGTCGAATCGTCTCATTCGTTATAGATTGCGGCCCATCTTTGGTCATCTTTCCTTCACTTTTACGAAAAAGATCAAGCAATAATCGGTTAAGTGTACTTCGAACACCCACCCGACGCCCTTCCTGATTGGAGCTATATTCCATCCACAACCTGTTGAAATCGGCTTCAATGGCTGCAAAATCCGACTCATGGAGAGCCACCATGGAATGACTCAAATCTTGAAATAACAGTGAGGCCAGCTCTGGATCAAGCATATCCTCTTTGAAAATGACATTAAATTTTCGTAAAACATTCCCTTCATCCGGCTTTACTTCGTGAAAGTCTGCTGGGGTGAGCAGCATAAAAACCCCTTGGGCAAGGGGTTGTACGGTGCCGTTCAAATTATGTGAGCCAGTGCCGGATATCACATAGCTCAGCTCATAGAAGTCATGCCAGTGCATCGGCACACTTTCTTTCAGTTCGTGAATCGCCATGTGAAAGGAAGGCAAACTCATGACAAAATCATGAATAATAAGTCGTGTAGGTTCCATCATCTTGGCATTTAATCCTCCAACCTCTGTAGTCAGGCTTCTATCCCATCATAACTTGCAGCCGCAATGGATTCAAATGTTAGTATCGAGTAACTTTTACACATTTTGATAGACGTTGCCAGCCAAATCTTTTCCGCGAGCAAGCCAAATCTCCCTTTGGTCCAACACTTTCGTATCCGCAGAGAAATAGCGCATCGTATACCCACAACGACGGAACGGGCTCGTATTCGCTGTCGCACCGTGAATAATCCGGGAATCATGCAGCGAACACTCGCCGCGTTCTAATTCAAAGTACACTGCTTTGGAATCATCTACGCCTTTAATTTGTGTATCAAATGTATTCGTTGCCCCGTCAATTTTCTCGTAATCGGAGAAACCTCCCGCGTGTGTACCAGGAATAACCCGCATACAACCATTCTCCTTGCTGCTGCGGTCAATAGCTAGCCATACCGTCACAATATTCTCAAAAGAGCTTGCCCGCCCCTTCCAGTACGCAGAATCTTCGTGCCAAGGCGTTGCACGACCAACGTAGGGATCTTTACAAATAAAGTGACTTGACCACAGCGCAATGTTCGGCCCGATCATGGGTTCAACGACATCCAGCACTTCGTCGCTGAGCAGGAACTCTAGTAAGCGTGGATCACGAATATGCGGCCGATCCAGCTCATCTGATAATTTACTTCCTTTTTCACGTAAATGATCCTCGAAAATGGATTCAATTCGATTCAACTTATCTTCGGAAAAGAGTTGTTGCTTATACAAATAATACCCTTGCTCCTGATACTCTGCTGCGCCTGATTGCGATATTTTTAACATATTATTCACTCCTATGGCTGAATTTGTTCTACATGCTTATCATATCTCATAGGAGGAAAACGCTCTCACCTTATTCACAGGTATAGTAAGACTATCTTCAGGTGAAGCAATTAACTGGAAAACCTCCCGTTATTTTATCGATATCAGCTTGATTTAGTGAAATAACTGCTGATGGAAAAAGAGGGTGTCCCAGAAGCCATAAAATTGGCAAGGGGCACCCTCCAGTCAATCACTTCTTCAAATAAGACTGCATAAACGCCTGAACATCGATGACTTGATTCGTCAAGCCGCTCTCAATCGCCGCGTATTGCAAGGCTGTACATTGGAAATTGTCCTCGAGGTTGTTAGGCGGCGCCTCTCCGCCCTGTACCCAGTGGACAAACTGCTCGATGAGCCATTGGTGTGTCCAGTACTTCTGTTCGAGCAGCGGGATTTCTGCTGATTTCACGTGCGGGAACCCGAGGTCGCTTTTCACTGTAATTTTGCGATGATCCAGTTCCAATGTGGCCAACTCGCACTCAGCGCGGAAATAATCATTCATCCACCCATTCAGCTGCGTTGCATTCGACTTCGAGCCCTCGAAGAAAGCGCGTACACCATTTTCCATTTCAATGTTAATGAGAGCGGTGCTGTGTTCCTTGAATTGCGCCCAAGGTGGATTCCATGACTGCGTATATACGGTCTTCGCGTTAGCACCTGCCAATGAACGGATAATGTCAAAATGATGAACCGCTGATGATATCAGAAAATGATGATGCGCATACTCCCTTGGATTAGAAACCGCTGCGCGGTTGTTGCATGTGAATCGACCAACCAAATAATGCAGATCTCCGTATTGTTTGGACTGGATGAGTTGTTTCAACGTCGTTTTATCTTGATCAAAACGATGCGAGCTCGTTATTGCCATTTTCTTGCCGGCTTGCTTCACCTTCTGATAAATACGGGAGCTGCCTTCCATGGAATCTGAAATTGGTTTCTCCATCAGAATGTGCTTATCATATTGGAGTGCGATATCCACGGCATACTCATGCAAATGTGCAGGCAGCACGATAGCGACAAAATCGCATGGATTCTCTTGAAGTGCCTTATGTATGTCCGTGTAACACTTCGAAGGAGCTAGGTTCAAATGCGTAATCGCATTCTCATGCGCTGCTGGATTGACATCCACAACGGCGACAAGCTCCGCGATTCCGTCCGGACCTACGAGATCAGGCAAAAACTTTTTACACCAATACGTTCCAAAGCCACCCGTTCCAAGCAATATAAATGAAGGTTTATTGGCCACTTAGAAAATCTCCTATTCTCATATGAAAAGAAGTATTATGATTCGGTTGTATCCTCCAAATGATGAATGACTTCTTCCATAACATGTTGGATATGTTCTTGCATAAATTGACCTGCCGCTTCTGGATCACGATTCATAATTGCTTTGAGAATAAGCTCTCTATCGAATTGCGCTTTCTTGACGACTTTCTCACTGCTGTTAGCCATATGGCGGATGATTTTAATTTGAGTACTCATAGAATTCAACATCTGGTTAAGCATTTGATTTCCCGAGAACACAGCAATGAGATTATGGAAATCCGTATCATACTTCGCATAGGACGCCAAATCCCCCTCTTCCTCCGCTTTCGCTGTCAGATGAACGAGTTCGGCAATGGCATCTGCCTCTTCGGCAGTCATATGAGCAACAGCTAATCGAATCGCCATAACCTCGAGTGTTTGCCGCACCGCATACAGATCCGTAACTTCCTTGGTACTAAACTTGCGAACGAAATTCCCCCGATACGGAATCTCCATCACGATGCCTTCTTGGGCTAGGCGATTAATAGCCTCTCGCAATGGAGTCCTGCTTACACCTAAACTCTCCGAAATTTCCTTTTCATCCAGCTGTTTGCCAGGCTCAAGTTCACCTTGAATAATGGCTTGAAGCAGATGATTATATACTTCTTGTTTCATAGGTTGTTTCGTTAATTTATTGGATAGCATAATAATGATTCACGACCTTTTCCGAGTGAGCTTTTCTCATATTATAATCGTTTTGCCCTCGGATACCAATGCACCTTCATAAACCTTCATAAGATCTAAAGCAAACTCCAGTGACCCTCTCTCTCTTTGCTGCCCAAGAAGCGCACTGTCGCAGAAATATCTCATTTCCCCATACATCCCTTGTGTAAAAATCGCCTTGTTCTCTAGCGTAGCTAAGCAGTTCTGCGGTTCCCATACAATGGCACCTGAATCCATGCCAGATGGTACATAATTGTGGGTTCGATCATAAGTATGCGGTATGCCCCTCTCGAGCTTCACGCGCAACGAATTCTCGATTTCAAGATGCCATGAATCCCCGAAGAAACGATACGATTCCAGCGGCTGCGGACCTGAGGCAAGATGGAAGTTCCCAATGGCACCACTTGCAAAATCCAACATACACACGCCTCGTCCCATAGCGTTGCGGCGAACGGTCACTGCTTCCACTCTGCCGCCTACGGTCATCATCAGCGATAAGGGATGCACCCCATTGGCCAGCCAGTTCGTTGCACTTCTTGTATCCAGAACTTCTTGCCCCTTGTCAGGCATACTCATCGGATACACCGCAAGCATCGTATGTAGAGCGCCATACTCCGCTGACTGCACAATCTCAATCGCCTTGTCTGTCGACGGCATGAAGGCTTTCTTAAAGCCTACCGTGGCAATGCGATCTTTGCGATAGGCAATCATTTCTTCCACTTCGTAAGCTCTCATCGCTACTGGCTTCTCCATCCAGACATGCAGTCCTGCTTCGAAAGCTTCAATCGCAAGCTTTGGATGCGCTTTGGGGGACACGCACAGGAACACGGCGTCCAGCTTCTCTTTCTCATACATATCCGCTGTGCTTGTGTATGACCGACAGCCGAACTGAGCGGCAGTCCGACGACCTAAATCTGCATCCAGGTCACAGACAGCGACAAGACGAACCGGCAAATGATGCAGGGTAGGCAATATATTCCGGTAACTATGATTCCCTACACCTACAACAGCAACTTGCAATACCTGCTCAAACTCTCTCTGATAGCTCATTTAATCACCGCCATGAATGATGTTGGTCATAAAAGCAAGATCCCTTTGATACACATCATCGTAGTTATAGCCAGGTTTTGTCGTCCCATGCGAAGGATTGATACAAATAACGGGGCTTCTCCCATCTGCTATGACCTGCAAGGTCATTTCGGCAACTGGCCAGGATGCATCGGCTAAACTAGACTTCCAAAGGAGCTTGTCGCTCCCTTCATACTTTTGCCCACCTTTGACATGGTAAAAGCCAATAAGCGGAGCCAACTCTCGATATACAGATAGCGACGGATACGTACCCATTTGCCACAAATTTTGCACATCATACGTGAAATACACCCGATCTTCACGATTAATAACGTGGAAAAAATCAATGATTTCCTTTGGCGTTGCGAATAGATTACTGTTGCATTCGTTTTCAATGGTGACTTCAAAGCCAGCTTCAGCCAGACGATCAATCGCTTCCTGATACATGGGGATTAGCCAAGCATGCGCTTTAAGGATATACGATGTACTATCGGCAATCTCATTCCTATGCTTCGTTTTGGCTGAGAGAAGTCGTATGACGGTTGGCTTCAGAATACGAGCGAGGGCAAGAAGATGAACTATTTTATCCAAATAATGGTTTCGAAAAAATGTTTCACCCTGCTCCACTTCACCGTGGAACAATTCCGTTGAGAAGCAATACACAGACAAATCTCTCTCCGCAATCGCAGCCGCTGCTTGTTCTGCTTCGTCGAGCGTCAAATCGAGAAGCGACTTGCCATAAATGCCTTGTTTAAGATCAAGTACTGAAATCCCCCAGCTTACATGTTTATCCAGCGCCGTAATGAAGTCCGCATCAACCATATTATTCAACATTGTTACTTGTACCAAGGGGTTGACCTCCCTGCTAGTGTCTAGTGTTAATCAATGCTTAATTCTTTAAACTGCCGCACTTGATTCGAAATCGCGACTTCCGTAGGCAAACGTTCCACGCTAGAAGCTCCGAAGAAACCGTATACGCCTTTCGTACGACTAAGCACATACGCAGCATCTTCGGGTTCTGAAATTCGCCCGCCATGGCAAATGACGATAATATCAGGATTAATGGACTTTCCTGCATCGTGTATGCGCTGTACCAACTCAACTGATTCATCGAGCGACATTGCGGTTTGTGCGCCAATCATGCCTTTGGTTGTAAGACCGACATGTGCGACGAGCAGATCGGCCCCTGCTTCGGCCATTGCGATGGCATCCTCCTCACTAAACACGTAAGGGGATGTGAAGAGGTCTAATTCGTGGGCTTTACGAATCATCTCGACTTCTAGGGCATAGCCCATGCCTGTTTCTTCTAGATTTTGACGGAAGACGCCATCAATTAATCCGACTGTCGGGAAGTTTTGAACACCAGCAAACCCTTGACGCTTCAAATCTCCTAAGAAGATATCCATGGAACGAAATGGATCCGTACCGCACACCCCAGCAAGTACAGGTGTATCCTTGACAATCGTCAGCACTTCGCGTCCCATCTCAACAACAATCTGGTTCGCGTCTCCGTATGGCATTAATCCAGCCAAGGACCCTCTTCCCGCCATCCGATACTTACCTGAATTATAAATAATAATGAGGTCAACCCCGCCATCTTCGGCGCTTTTGGCTGATAAGCCTGTCCCCGCTCCTGCGCCAATGATCGCCTTTCCCTTGGCTATTTGCTGTACTAAACGTGCCTTTATCTCGCTTCTGCTTATCGTCATCCTTGTATGTCACCCCTTATCATTCGAAGAAAATGCTCGGCAATCGTTGCTGCCACGTCTTCATGATTAATATCCTGCTCCACCTCGATAAGAGGGATATCGGTTCTTAGATTTTCTTTAATACTCTTGAGCAATGCTGCTCTCTGTTCTACACCATCAAATGCCTGACCTTCCCTGTCTAAAAGGGATACACCACCCCGTGGAAAAATGAGTAACGTCGGCCCATTGGCTTGATTCAGTTTGGAAGCTACAATCCGTCCAAGTTCTGCATTCTCGATCGTGGTTGTACGCATGAGAGTCGTCGTCGCATTATGTTGGTAAAATAGGCGATCCTGAAATTGAGCTGGCACCGTATCTCGTGGGCCAAAGTTAACCATATCCAGTGCACCTACGGAGACAACCTGCGGGATGCCCGCTCTTGCTCCTGCTTCAAGTCGCTCAGGCCCTGCACTGAAAATACCACCAACCAACTCATCGGCAAGTTCTGTTGTTGTTATATCCACGACGCCTTGAATAAATCCGGCATCAATCAATGCTTCCATGGCAAGTCCCCCAGCACCAGTCGCGTGGAATACGAGCACATCGTACCCTTGCCCTTCTAAAATCTCCCTTACCCGCGTTACACATGGGGTTGTGACACCGAACATCGTCATCCCTATCGTGGTTTTGGGTTGTTCCTGCTCATCAACAACTATGGCTTCAGCAGCTGCTCCAAGTACCATACCACCAAGTGCATACGCTGCGTTGCTTAAAATGGTGCGTGATAGCCGATTCAAACCCGCTATATCAACAACGGAGTACATCATTGTGACATCTTTAACCCCTACATAAGGTCGCGTGTTGCCTGAAGCGACCGTGGAGACAATTAGCTTCGGTGTTCCGATCGGCACTGCTTTCATAGCGGAAGCGGCTATAGTAGTCCCCGCAGTCCCCCCCATACCGAAGATACCATTGACTTTTCCCTCTTGCACAAGACGACTCACCATATGAAAAACACCTTCCACGATCATTCCTGAAGCGCAGCGCTTCAATTGTTGTTCCTGCCGCGACTGCAACTTCTTTGTTCGATATATCTGCCTGCATGTCTGAATCTTCCAAGACACTTACATCAATGAGCAGTGTGCCCAATCCTTGTTTATGTAGTGTCTCTTGTACCAAACGAAACTCTGCACCTTTGGTATCCAAAGCGCCAACGATCACGACAGTTCCCTTCAAGCTTGTCACGAGAATCCCTCCTTGGGATGGTTATCTCAAGCTACTCACCAATCGTTTTGCGGTCAGGTGCAGAGTACACAATGATCATCCTGCAAGGTTCCCAACCCGTTACCGTCGCATTATGCGGGACATTTCTTGGTATGCGCAGCATCATGCCTGGCTCCAAATGATACGTTTCATCGCCAAGCGAATGATCACATTCGCCAGATAGAACGAAAATGAACTCTTCACAATTGGGATGAATATGACGCGGATTTGACGTTCCAGCATCAATATATACCATACCAAATGTCATTTCGCACTCGGGATCAATCTCCTGACCGCAGAGCCATTGAATTTTGCCCCAATCCATCGGTAATACATACTTCTCATCTTTCAAATTCGTAATCGTCGCCATGATGAAATTCCTCTTTTCGATTAGTTTGTGATCTTGAGTAAATTGTATATTGTATATTGTATAATATCAATAGTTATTTTTCAGTTGCGATTAGAAAAAAGAACGCCACGTTAGTTCGTGTAGCGTTCTTACTATGCTCACCTTATTTAAATACCAAGAAATTTGGCAAGTTTATCAAGCAAACGTTGTTGGGAAGACAATTTTATGGCTATATTATCAAATTGATTGTTAAGCACTTCATCATTTGAAACCACAAGTTTGTTAACTGCTTCTTCAATGAGTCCATTTAATTTCTCTGTGTTGATCGCATAATTATTACGCATTTCTTGCTCTAATTCTGTAATGCTTTCCTTATGCTGCTTCCGCATTTCATAGGTCACTGCTTGCATTTCATTGTTGAGATGCTGCTCCAAAATTTCTATAACATTGGGTTGAATCGTTTGAATTTCTTGCTCCATTTTCAAGACATCCGCATGAAGTTGATTCTTTAACTCACTTGCCGTTGTTTGCATTTCACTTCTAAGATTCAGCTCCAGAACTTCCGTCAACTTGGGCTGAACTGTGTGGAGTTCTTGCAGGTCTTGTTCTAACTTTAGGACACTTGCTTGAAGTAGCTGTTGTAACTCACTTGTCGAAGTAAGTAGTTCACCTCGAAGACTTTGTTCCAGAGTTTCAGTCAACTGTGACTGAACTGTATGAAGTTCTTGTTGCTCTTGTTCTAACTTTAGGACACTTGCTTGCAGTTGCTGTTCTAGCTCCCTTGTCGTTGCAAGTAATTCATTCTTGAAATTGTGTTCCAACGCCTCTGTCGAATTCGCCTGGACCGAAGTGAGTTCCTGCAGCTCTTGTTCAAACCTTACGACACTTTCATCAAGTTGCGTTTGTAACGCTGTTGTCGAAGAAAGCAGTTCAACCTTGAGATTCTGCTCCAGAACTTTTGCTAATTTAGGCTGGACCGTTATAAGTTCTTGGATCTCTTGTTCTAACTTCGCAACATTTTCAAGCTGCTCCTCTTGCAGTTCCTTAGTCAGTGCTGCCACTTCAGTTCTGAGTCCGTGCTCCAAAGATTCAATTAGCTTAGGTTGAACAGTATACAGCACATGCTGTATTTCATTCACCTGTTCGGCTACACCCTTGAATTGGTTATTTAGTGTATCAACATTAGCGGCAATTTCGTTGCTAATATCTTGCTCAATCATTTCAGTTAACTTGCAGGTAAAAATCTTAATAATATTGCGGAGCTCCGCAACTTCAACGGCAATTCCTTGGAATTGCTGGTTTACCGATTCAGCCATATTCGTATACTTCTCATCTTGAATAGCATCCTTCGTGACTACAATCACTTTTTCCATGAAGGTAAGCACAATGTTTCGAAGTTCTGCGACTTCATTGGTGAGCTCGTCAAACAGGACGTTGACATAATGATTCGTTGGTGCTACTTGTCTACCACTTGAAAGTGAAGATATACTAACCATTTGACTATCATCTACTTGCTCGTTTAACCGTTTTGGTGTTTTATTTGCTTCTATTTTCTGCGTTAACAGCTGTACCAAGTTCCATAATTCCAAGGTTTCGTCACTTGCAAGCGGGTTAGACTTGGTTACTACAACAGGTACGTTGGATTCTGGCACAATTACCGGCGAAGTAGTCGTGACAAGGTTCTCTTCACTAGTAGTCGTACGTATTCCTTTCTGATTCAACTCCTGCAAATGTTCGTGGATCATCCTGTGTGATTTATTGGCGTCTTTCATTTTTGCAATGACACGAAAGATCTCCACAGCTTCATCTGTATATCGTAAGCTTCCTCCAACAGTGATGGTCGGAAGGAATGAGGTGAATTGTTTGGTCCATTCCACGACTGTTGCTTGTGTTCTTCTAATTATACGTGCGATTTCGTTGACCTTATATGTCCTTTTCATCTGTTATCGATCATATCCTCTCTTCTTATATCCAGTAGGCTTAGGCATCTATAACATGGTATTCAGGGCATTATATAATTGACAATGAATGCATGAAATAGTTCCCATCAGAAAGAGGCTGCCCACAATGGACAGCCTCTCATGCTAATATGGCATTATATTACGGTGCATTTGGCCCAACTTCTGAGGCTACTAGCGGATGCTTAGTGAAGGAAGTGCTCGAAGAGCGCTCATCCGCACCAACGTCATTGGTGGAACGTGCTTCTCCATCCATATCTTCCGTCACATAAGTATAGGTTCCCACAGCTGCGTTAATGGCAGGACTAGTCGAGGACAACTTCTGTAACCCATTGACCGTTGTCAGCAACGGGTTCGTGCTCCATATTTGGGCAGTCGTCCTTGAAGCATTGTTGCTTACCGTGCTGCCGTTACCTATGTTCCCCTCAAATACGGTGTTCGTGGTGCCTACCTCATAGTACAAAGTCCCTGTGGAGTTTTTCACGATATTGTTAGCTACTCTGCTGTCCTGTGGAGCTAATGGCTTACCAGAACCAACAATAATCCCCGTCGTGCTGTTCACAATCGTATTATTCACGACTTGTGCTCGGTAAATTTTCCATTGTGCTTTCAAGTCATCTGCTGAAGGGTTAGCAGGGTAACCACTTGTGCCACCATCATAGTCAGCATTATCCAGAATGATCGCGTTGGCGGTTAGATTTTCCATGTAATTGTTATAAATCTTGTGGTCATTTCCATAAATGCGAATACCCGCTTGTTCGGATTCTACACCATCACCAAGGAAGTAATTCCCGTAGAAGGAGTTGTTATGCCCATGTCTTGAAGTAAGTCCCCCTTTGGATGTTTTGAAAGTATTATAACGAACTGTGTTGTTACTGCTTTTTACAGAAACGATTTCAGGTTCACCATCGCAGTTCTCAAACAAATTGTACTGGATCGTATTGTACCCATTGGACAAGGAAATTCCTGATAAACCTAGACGTATTGTTTCTTTCCCATTTGCCACCCATGGACCCACATCATGAAAATAGTTATATTCAATAACATCATATTGAGAAATATTACCGTTGCCATCGCCTTGATAAGCGATAAGCGGATCCGTGTCACTCTTCGGACCAAAATCATTATGGTCAATTCGATTATGATATCGAAAGTCGAAGTTCTTGTATCCCCGCTAATAAAGGCAATTTTAATGTAGGATACTTTCTTCACTGACCCTAAATCGTATTTAATCCACTGCCCATCTCCACTTGCAGACCACCGCGTTGTCAGGCTTCCATCCACCGTATTGCCAGGTACATTCCCATCATCGCTACTCGCCGTCACCCCAGATGCCGCGATCGTGAATTTCGCATCTGCCGCATAACCTGCAAACGGAATCATGGTAAGCAACAAACTAATGAGTAGCATAACAATACCTACTTTTTTACCTTTCCCCATAACTACATCCTCCCTAGCATAGAATTTTCATTAGAAACAATGAATCCTTACAAGCCTTTGAACTCCTTTCATTCGATTCGAGTGCGTACACTCTCATCCAATTTAATACAATTCACGGAAAATAAGCATCATCACTATCGAGAATGTATATTCAAAATCGAAACTCAAGATAATTATGGCTTAAAAAGAGATCGGAATTACCATATTCCACGTCTGAGAGGCATCATGAAAACCCTTGGTACCATCAGATGTAGCTGCAAAAAGATGCGTTGGTTTGCCCTCTTGAAACAATAGAAAAGGTCGCTCTAAATTCCCCATTGTGCGTGTGACACCATCATCCCAGTTCACATTTCGGGAATAGGCAAGTTCTGGATGAATAAGCCAATTGAGACCATCCGTCGAAGACGCGTGTATACCGCCATACTTTTCACCGCATAAATTTCCGTCCATGTCCTTGGCTATCAACTCATAACCTTCTTCTGTTCGCCAAACAAATGGGTCTTCCAAATGTACGTCAGATGGAAATAGTGGATTTTCACTGATCACTTGATAAGGACCTTCATAATGAGGAGCTCGTGCAACGCCAAACGTCATCTTCCCATGTCCATAACCTTCATATTGTCTTGCTTTATAAATCAATAACACCGAGCCATCTTCCTCTACGCAAGGTGCTGGATTGGACGTTAAGAAGCTATCGAATTTGCCTGGCCTAGTGGATAAAATAGGAACATCCCGTCTCTCCCACGGTCCATTGACGCTATCGGCAATCGCTAATCCAATGCGCTTGTTCGCACGAGCTACAATACATCTTGGATCTTGGAGATCGTATCCATCTCCTGCAATGGGATCAGGAAAGGGATGCGTTGACCCCATATAAAATAATAAATACTTGCCTTTATGCTTAATGATATGCGGATTATGTGTACTGCGACCATCCCAATACTCGGCACCTCGTGCAGGCAGAACTACCTCCTGAAACGAATAGGGACCTTCAGGTCGTTCAGCAACAGCACGAACAATTTCCGACTGGATTAGCCAACCCGGATGCATCGGAAGCGACTTCGGCCACCTCGAAGCAAACATGTGGAATTGACCATCTTCACCTTGAACGACGGATCCGCACCATACCCAGTAGTCATCCATACGGAAGCCTCCGTTCATAGGTGCAGGCATAAATTTGTGAAGCACATCACCACTCTCCTTCTCTTGTTCTAGGTACGTTCGACTTGATGATACTAGCCAAATTCCCCGTTGTCATTGTCCATATTTACACCGCTATGTCTTTTTTTATGGTGATCTGGTTGTAGCACAAAAAACCATCTAGGTCATCCACCTAGACGGTTTTCATTCAGAGGTGTGATCCACAACCCCGCATTCTCCTGTGTGATAGGATCAAGAGCAATAAAACCATTCAACATGTGACCAAGTATGTGGGGTATTGATTATCCTGATGCCACTCCAGCCTCTTCCCCTGCGGATCCACAACAGCGTACATCCCCATCCATAGCTTGACTTCATCGCCAAGAATTCGTTCAAACACGCGAACACTATCCTGATTCGTCAGAAAGCTTGTCGTTTGCGGATAGGCATCGCTTTCTTTGGCGATGTCGATAATCGCATGGCTCTTCCATTGGCCGTTACCTTGTGTATTCGCAAACACCGCATTCTCACTGTTAATCCTTCCCGATAAAACTGTTCAATCATTTCCTCTGTTAATTGAAAGTTCGTAACTTGTGACATCGCAACTGCCTCCACAAGATTCTATAATTGACTTCCCCTTCATCGTACAGAAATTAGGGTAAATTATCTTGCAATGCCAATGGTCAAAACTAGCAAATTTGTTCAGTGGAATAGTGTTGAGGTGATGGATATGTATGGTGTGTGAGCTGCTAGTGGCGGAATTGCAGAATCTGGAAATTTTTGATAGGGATGTGATGGATGACGGGGGGGAAGAGTGAGACTGGAATGATGATGAGACTGGTGGGAGGAACGCGAGACTGATGATAGAAGGTGGGGCAGGTGAAGAAGCTGCTGGGTCGCTGACTGAGAAACACAACAAATTGAACTAAATGGAAAACATACAGTTATTTTAGAGAAATTCCCTTGTTTTTTCAATTTAACTGGAAAACCTGTAGTTAATTTCACCTGATCTGTTCAAAATAGTTGAAATGGATAAAATTAACTGTACTTTTTCCATTTATTCTTCATTAGAGCGGAATATTCTACAAATTAACTACAGAAAATCCATCTATTTTCCATGAGTGCGCTTTCAAAACTCGTTCTCTACTGCTTATTTCATTACTCTCGCGCTACTCCCGTGATTTTCCCGTCTACTCTACTCTACTCTACTCTACTCTACTCTACTCTACTCTACTCTACTCTACTCTACTCTACTCTTGTGCTACTCCTGTTCTAATCCTACATTTCATCTCAAATCCTACTCTACTCCTTCTCAACTCCTATACTATCGCTGCTCCTTTCTTGCACAAACCTGATACTCCCCTATTTCTCCCTCCAGCGCCACGGTGTGACTCTTCGATCGTGTCTTCCGATATGCAACGACTGTGACTACTGAAACGGGAAACTGCCGCAGATTTGGGATCTGTAGCAGTTGGATAGTGCTATTTCCCCGTTTTCTTTCATGTTTATGGAGGATTTCCATTTATTTGTGGCTTACACTCCCCAAATAATCCTCAACCAACATCGCGAACACAACGTGATCCTCACGTACGCCGTTTATCTCCAACAACTTACGAGCGAGTCCTTCTCGCTGGAAGCCAGCCTTTTCCAAGACGCGCATCGACCCGATGTTACGGGGCATGACACCGGCTTCAATGCGCAGTAAGCCAACTTCTTCAAAAGCAAATTTCATAACCAGTTGAATCGCTTCCGACATGTACCCTTTGCCATTATGTGCCTGATCCATACTGTATCCGAGGATGCACTTCTGGTGCGGCCCTCGCTGCACATCAAATAGCGAAATATCACCGATGAGTTGCCCTGTTTCATTCAGAACGATGCCGAAAGCGTAACGTTTATCTTCTTCCTTTTGTTTGATACCATTCTCAATGCTCTTCCCTTGTACTTCTCTTGTATAAAATGATGCATTCCGCGCAGGACTAACGCTCTCGAATAATTCACGGTTACGCAGCATGAGGTTTAGCATATCCTCTGTGTCGCCAACATCTAAAAATCGGATAGATACTCTTCCCTTATTGTCGCTCATGATCATCATCATCCTTTAATCTAGAAGTCCTGTTATTATACGTCGGATGAAAGAATGGATCAAATCACGCCGTTGCAAACCTTGCAAAAATCTCAGGTACTTCACTTGCCTCCACTGGCCGGCCAAACAAATACCCTTGTACCGTATCGCAATGAAAGTCTTGCAGAACACTTAAATCTGCCTCGTTCTCAACGCCTTCTGCAATCACATTAATTTTCAGATTGCGTGCCAAGGTGATGATCGTGTTGACGATCGCTGCATGTGTCGGTTTTACCGATATATCCTTAACGAAAGATTGATCGATTTTGAGATGATGAATAGGGAATTCTGTCAAGTAACTCAATGAGCTGTAGCCTGTCCCGAAGTCATCCATAGCAATCTGTAAACCCATGCTACTAAAACTATTTAATGTCGCAAGCGCGACTTGAACATCCATCGTCATACTTTCTGTAATTTCCAACTCCAAGTACTGTGGCTCAAGCCCTGTTTCTTGGAGGATATGTGCAATCTGCTCACACAGGGATCTATCGTAGAATTGCTTCGATGATAAATTCACTGCCACGGAGACTTTCGGTAATCCTAAGTTCTGCCAGTGCTTATTCTGAGCACAAGCTGTCTCGATTACCCATTTGCCAATGGGATAAATAAGCCCTGTTTCTTCTGCAATCGGAATAAATTCTAAGGGAGACACTCGTCCCAGTTGGGGGCTATCCCAGCGTATTAAACTTTCAAATCCGACAATTTCATTGGCTATCACGTTGACTTGCGGTTGGTACATCAGGATAAACTCGTTCTTCTCCAGCGCTTTACGCAAATGTTTCTCAATCTTCATTCGTCTCTCAATTTTGGCATAGATCTGTGGGCTGAAAAACTGAACTTGATTGCCCCCAAGCTCCTTCGCGTAATCCATCGCGATATCAGCGAAACGTACGAGTGTTTCAGGGTCTTGATCATCATCTGGGAACTGACTAATTCCAATGGATGGTGAAATGTAAATTTCATGCTCCTTGATCCGAATTGCCTGATTAATACTTTGAATAATATGCTGTGTATAGATATCCAGCTCACTCTTGGATTTGTGCTTCACGAGTCCGATGAATTCATCACTGCCAACTCGGAAGACATGCAAATTTTGAGTCAGGAAGCTATTCTTCAACCTCCGTGCGATAACCTGAAGAATGCGATCGCCAACATCGTGTCCTAATGATTCATTCGCTAGTTTAAACTGGTCCAAATTGACAAATACGATAGCGAAGCGTTCCTTCTGATAGATGGCATCTTCGATCCATTTCGTTAATACCTGTCGATTGGGAAGACCTGTTAAAGGATCATGATGAACCAAATAGCGAATTCGCTCTTCCATGCTACGCGACTCCGTAATATCAACGGTTAAGGAAATAACCTCGCGAATGACGCCATTGTTTTTGATCGGTCGAAGAACTGTTAAGAAATAATAGCCATGCCATTCCGTTTCAAAATCAACAACTTCTTCCCGGGACCAAGCAAACTCATAGTATTGTTCCATGTGAAGTGCCATGTATGCGGGAAAGATAGCATGGAGATCCTTACCAATAGCATATTTCTCTTTGATCCCTATTCGATCGAACAAGCACCCCTGCCATGTTGTATAAATAAATTCATCTTGTTCTTTTCGAAATTTCACTAATAGTCCGTTTTGCTGACTAATCTTCTGATGAAGCTCAGCTTGAAATTGAAGGAGATCCTCTTCCATTTTCAATAAAAAAGTTAGCATTTCGATATGACTTTTGACGGACTGTTCCTTCCCGAGCATGTTGGTCTCATTGCGCAGGAACAACTTCTTTTTCATGGCCGTTTTGCATCTCAATAGAAACTCTTCTTCCATTAAGACATTGCGCGTCCTCTGAAAAAGAGTTTCCTTCTGAATAAAGTCCATCGCTCCGTACTCCAGAGCTTTCATCGCTGCGTTCGAGCCTTCTTCCGTGTAACTGCTCAGCATGACAACGGGGACTGGATGGAACGTCATGATTTGATGTAAAGCCGTTAACCCATCCATCTCTGGCATCTCAATATCAAGTGTCACTAAATCTGGCTGTAGTTCGACGATCTTGTCCAGTGCATTAGTGCCATTCACCGCAAATCCAACCACCGTAAATTGCGGATCTTGATCGAAGAGCTTAGCAATCATATTACGCATAACGATGGAGTCATCGACAATTAGGACACGATATGTTCTCATACTTGTCACCTAATTCTTATATATTCATCTTCAACTGCAAGAGGAGCTGCTCTTGATCGAAAACTTGGATTAGCCGATCATCTTTCTTATAAATACTCCGAATCGTAGAAAGTGAGGCTTTGCTATGAACAATCTCTTCATTGGTATCGTGTTCAAATACAGTGACAATTTCGGTTACAGAATTCACAGCAATACCAATCGATTGTTCATCATCCCGCACGATGAGAACGCGAGATTTGGCTGAACTGGTTTGTGTTGTCAGCCCCATACTACTACGTAAATCATAAACCACCAGCAATTCTTCTCTAATGTTCATAATGCCCAGCACGTTAGGGTCTGCTCCGGCAATCTTCGTCATCGAAGGCATCGCCACAATCTCTTGCACATGCTCAAGATCAAATCCATACCATTCCGCACCGAATTGAACGGTGATCAACTCACGTTTCGTCGTATGTTTGCCTTTATTCGCCCGATCTTTCATACCGAAACGAACATGCCCAGATGAGGATTTCTGCATCATCGCGTTTACATCTAGTATGAGGGCAACCAATCCATCGCCAAGTATGGTCGTTCCAGCAATGTACGGGATGTGGCCAACGATATCGTCTAGGGATTTAATGACAATCTCTTGGTTGGCAATTAATTCATCCACAACGAGACATATGCGTTTCTCCGCCATCCCAATCATAAGAATTGACTTCTTAGACTTCGTCGTTCCTTCAATCTCTTTGTCCTCAGGCGATAGCAAAGAATTTAACCGCAGCAAGGGCAGAATTTCACCGCGAACATGACAAATCTCTTGACCATGCAACCATTGAATTTCTTGTTCGTTAAATCTGAAAATCTCAATGATATTCGACAGAGGTACAGCAATCGTTCGCTTCCCTTGCCGTACTAATAGAGAGCGAATGATCGCAAGCGTTAAAGGCAATTTCAACGTAATCGTTGTTCCTTTGCCAATCACCGTCTCGATGTCGATAAGCCCATTCAGCTTCTCAATATGCGAGCGCACGATATCCATCCCAACGCCACGACCAGATAATTCGGTTACTTGCTCTGCTGTCGACATCCCCGAATGGAAAATAAGCTTAATGATTTCCTTATCTGTCAGCTCTCTCGATTCTTCTTCCGAAATAAAGCCTTTATCCACGGCTTTCTGACGGATACGTTCCGGATCAATTCCACGGCCATCATCTGTTACTGTGATCACAATGGAGTTCTCTTCATGTGCAGCCTTCATCCGAATATGCCCTTTACGCGGCTTGCCTGCTGCTTCTCGCTGGTCAGGTGTTTCCAATCCGTGATCTGCCGCATTGCGGAGGATATGTATGAGTGGATCGCTAATTTCTTCAATCAACGTGCGGTCAAGCTCCGTTTCTTTCCCTTCAATCGTCAAGGCAATCTCTTTGTTGGCCGTTTGAGATAAATCACGGATTAATCGTGGAAATCTGCTAAAAAGCTGCTCGATCGGGATCATCCGCGTCTTCATCATCCCATCACGCATATTAGAGACGATTTTGCCCAAATGGTGCGTAATATCTTCAAGCAAATGAATATCGGCATCTTGTTTATATTTATCTTGCAACCTCTTCTTCACATCAGCGAGCCGAGTATTATCAATGAGGAGTTCCCCTACTAAATTAATTAAATGCTCTAGCCGCTGAACATCCACACGTACCGTATGAGATACGGTTGAGGCTTCTTTCATAGCTGCTGTTGCTGGTTTAGTTGATTTGCTCTCCGTATTAGGTGTTGGCACAGGTACTGTTGATGCAATCAGCTCAGGTTCACTTATCTGACTCGGAGATTGGCTTGAGAATGGCCCTACACATACTTCCGCTAATTGTGATATTCGGTTAATTCGCTCTTGCACTTCGCTGCTATCTTGCGCCGTTGATACAAGAAAGTGAATCGGAACCCCCAATTCTTCATCCGTGCTTGATGCATGGAAATTCGGTTGCGTGGATAGCACGTCGCCTATTTCCTGCAGCTCGCGAAGGACGAGCACCGCTCGAACTGCCTTCATCACGGTTTCAGGTTCGATTATGATGCGAATCGATAGGAGCTCCGGCCCAGTGGTCACGGATTGCTGGGCAACTGGAGCCGTCTCCACAGGTGCTTGTTCCCCATGAGATAGCTGCTCAAGAACAACAATAAGGTGATCTACCGCTTGCTCTTCATAGTTGCCCCTCAAGAAAAGCTCTCTTTGCCCCTTCATATAATCAATGCTTTGGAATAACACATTCATCAGGTCAGTATGAACTTGGATCCGATTGTTGCGAAGATGATCAAATATATTTTCCAGCTTATGCATCATCTCTTTTAACTTGTCGAACCCCATAGCAGCGGCAGAGCCTTTGAGCGTATGAGCGATACGAAATATGGTTTGAATCGTTTCTGGCTTGGATCCGTTCTCCTCAAGCTCCAATAAACTTTTATCCAAAAGAAGAAGTTGTTCACTTAATTCATCCAGAAACACACCCATGTATACTTCCATTTGAAAATCACTCATGCCCTCTTACCTCCTGGAGAAACAGCTCGCCAATATCCAAAATCCCAACGTAACTGCCTTCAAATTCACCGATTGCTTGCAAATAAATGCTGCCTTGCTTGCCGAATTCCTCTGTAACCGGTTTTACTTCTGTAAATCCGATCACTCGACTAACACAATCTACAACTAGACCGAGTGTCTTACCCGCTACGTGAACAATCATAATACGGGTATGTTTCGTATCCGCGACCGGTTCCATGTGCAGCATGGCGCGTAAACAATAGATGGGGATGATGATGCCGCGCAAATTAATGACCCCACGCAAATTCTTCTTATTTCCTGGCAAAACGGTTATGTCATGCATCTTAATTATTTCTTGAATATACGCGATAGAAAAAGCATAGTGTTCTTGGCCAATCTGGCCTTCCACATACAAGGGAGTGACCGTCGTTGTCATATGCGACCCTGTCCTCTCACACTTTGAAATTAGAAACGGATTGATTCAAATCATCTGCTAAAGTTGCTAGCGATTGGGAAGAGCTTGCCGTTTCCTCGGCCGCAGCGGCAGACTGTTGGCTAACTGAAGCAATATTTTGAATGAAACTTAGTACTTCTTCCGATTGAGCGGATTGTTCCTCGCTTGCGGCAGCGATTTCCGTTACTTGCTGTGCAGTATTCGCAACCATGCGAACGATATTATCAAACTGGGTTCCCGTGCGTTCAGATAGCTCAGCTGCTTCTGAAACTGCTTTGACACTCAAATCCGTATTGGTTTGCATACCTTTAATAATAATGGCAATTTGTTTCGTCGCCTCGCCGCTGCGTTCAGCTAATTTCCTAACTTCTTCCGCAACAACCGCGAAGCCTCTACCCTGTTCTCCTGCCCTAGCCGCTTCAATCGCAGCGTTAAGTGCTAATAAGTTCGTTTGATCTGCGATATCATCAATGACCTCGATAATTTGACCGATTTTCTCTGCATCTTGCTCAAGCAAAGACATTTGCTTCGATACATTCCCCATTGAAGTAATGGAAGCTTGAACAGCAATTCCACCTTCTTTAGCACCTTTTCTAGTTTGTTCGGAAAGCTCAGCGACGACTTCTGCATTCTGAGCAACGGAGTCAATGGCAAGTGAAAGTTCTTTAAATAAGCTGTTCACGGTTTGTGTTGACTCTGCTTGGTGCATGCTTCCTTTGGCGATTTGCTCCGTAGTCGCAGAAATTTCTTCCGCAGCTGCTGCAACATTCTGTGAAGAAGATACCGTTTTACTAATGAGCACACGGAGATTCTCTAACATATCATTAAAGGCCTCGGCCAATGAACCGAGCTCATCCTTTGTTTTCGAAGTTGCTTTCTCTCTCAAGTCACCTTCCGCTGCTTTCGTAACGACGGATAGAAGGGATTGTACGGTTCTGGAGATACTGCCTGACAAATACAGAGCGACACTAATACCGATTAAGATTGCAAATATACCCAATAAAATAATGGTCAATGTACCTGACTTATTTTCAGAAACAGCTGTATCTACTTCTGCCTTGGAACCTACCTCATTAAATTGAATCCATTTGTCAAACAAATCCGTTGTCTGTGCCCGTGCGGGTCTTACTTGTGTAATCACATCATAGGCCTGCTGATCTTCATTCTTCGTAGCTAATTGAATAATCGCATCTGCTTGATTCATATAAGTCGTCATTGAAGCCAGTATATCATTGTAAATTTTCGTCTCTTCCCCTGGGTTTACTAATTCCTCGTAGGCTTTCATCTCTTTCAAGGCATTTTCTTTGTTTTGTAGGATATTTGTCTTCGCACTTGCGATTTTATCTGGATCTGACTCAAGAATAATTTGATGAAAAGCCACTCGAACTTCGAAGAAATCCGTTTTAATTTGATCAATCTTAAGAATACTAGGCAGCCAATTTCCCTGAACATTTACTGCTGATTTTTGAATCGAATTCATACTTAGAATTGCCACTAAACCTACTGTAAATGTAAGCGCGAGCACAAGAATAAATCCTGCTAATAATTTCATTCTAATCGTTGCTTTCATTACGAAATCCCCCTAATTGTTGGTTACATGTCTTTCAATTGAATTGCTGAAAACACAAGATCAATGATTTCCCCACGTGCTTGATTTAGAAAACCTAATGAAGTCTGTTGCAAATTCTCAATGGATACACAGGAAATTAAGAGAATCTTCTCTGAGTAGTAATACATGGAGAGCTCATAGGAAGAAGATTCCTTCTTAACAACTTCACTGATATTCGTGTTCTTGTATTTCTCTGGAAGTTCAAGTGCATACATTAAATACAAGGGTTCTCCTTCACCTTGACTCATCTGAAAAGATTCTTTGAACATCTTCGTCGTCATGGCATTCCATCGAAACCCATACTTGTAGAATGGATCCTCCTCCCAGGTAGGCTCGAATAGTGCTATCAATTCGATAAATTGCTCGCGGTAGTAGTGGATTAGATTCATAGTTGTGGGTCCCTCGCAATTCCATAACAAAGTTTGTACTTCTCAATACCTTTATCTTACCGATGAATTGTTGTGAAACTTCTATCTAGGATTTTAGATAAACATGTTTTTTGCTAATAATTAGCTAACGTTTGGCAGAAAGTTTATAGAAATGATGATAAAGGACCCTAGTTTGTAAGTTTTTTATCCTAATTGTAAGCCTTTATACCTATATTCAACATGCATGATCATGACTTTCACACTACTCACATCATGCTTCTATAGATATACGTAAACAAAAAACGCCCATCCTTGTGCTTCATTCTGCACAGGACGAGCGTTCATCTTTATGTATTATATAGCTCTTCGTATCGCATCCAACACACGATCACCCTGGAAAGGCTTGACGATAAAATCCTTAGCTCCTGCTTGAATGGCTTGAACAACCATGCCTTGTTGCCCCATTGCTGAACACATGACAATTTTCGCATTCGCATCTTTTTTCTTAATTTCCCTAACGGCTTCTACGCCTTCCATCTCGGGCATCGTGATATCCATCGTAACAATATCCGGTTTCAGTTCCTGATACTTTTGAATAGCTACTATGCCATTCTCCGCTTCACCAACAACTTCATGTCCACCTTTCGTCAAAATATCTTTCAGCATCATCCGCATGAATGCTGCATCATCCACGATTAATATTTTAGCCATAACCAATCACTCCTCTTATCAATGCTCTTTCAATAACACGACGCGAATATCGCCAACCGTCTGAATGGATATGGGCAGCATCAGCTTGTTAGTCACATTGTCGAAATGGTAATTCTCCTCCAATAAAGAAGGTGGCGTAATATCGAGGGCAACACCTTGTTCACCGAGGATCGTAGTGGTTCTGCCGGCAATAATGTTAGCGATTTCACTCACACAACTATCCAGCATCTCACCTTCCATATACATCCCGAAAATCGCTTCACTCATTCGGCTAAATACGACACGCTGACCATCTAGAATCATACAATACTCACTATTCGTGAAATTGATAGAGACCCCGATTTCGTCCTTTCGAATCGGTTCATTGCTTGTAAGCACTTCGGTTTGATCTAAGGTTTGTGGCAGCATGTTGCCAATCGATGCGCGTACACTATTCAGTAATAAATTTTGCAAATTCTGAGTCATCCTTTTCTCCCCTATTCAGTTGGTTGTAACCGGTTATGCCTTCCTTCAATACACTCACTTTAGCCTATAATTGTTAGGTAACTACACTCCTAATTGTTAAAGATGTATGTGAATGAAATAAACGGAGCTCGCTAATCGCGCTGCTCCGTTCATGAGAGAAACTTTTATGATAAATCATGTAATAAGTGCTGTAAGGCTGTGGCATCTTGTTTCAGTTGTTCATCGGTATTACCCATGACAAACTCCATCAGGATGTAGCGATCTTCACGGATGTCTATCTGTGCCAAGTATTGCGACCACTCATGAATTCCTTCCGAGAATGGTCGGCGCGTATCTCTTTCCCAATAATAAGCATGAAGGTTTAACAGCTTCTTTCGCGCCGCTAATTCATGGAGTCCTTCACAACGTTCTTTGACCGAAAGCTCAGGTGTTGGCTGCCACAAGCAATAAAGATTGGCATGATCTGCCGCATCCAACAAGCGCATAGAAGATTCATTCGTGTCGGTTAGTGTGCCTCTGTGCCACTCAAGGGCAACTTTGATACCTTCTGCCTCAGCCATCTCAGCCATTTGCTTAGCTTCTCGTGCCATGCGAGTATAATCGTCCGAGGTTGCCGCCGCAGATGGCAATGTTCCTGCCCATATGCGAATAATCGGCGCATGCAATGCTTTGGCAGCAGTCAAGCTCTCACGAAAAACGTGCTCGGGATATTCATTGGCAAGTAAACGGAAATAGGAACCATACGCGGCTACCTGCAAGCCAGCATCGATTGTTCTTTCGTATACATTGTGTGCCCCAGCTACATCCCCAGGCTTCACATGTGCGTTCTCCGACCATTCAATCGCTTTCAACCCACACTCACGGCTTAACTCAATAATGTCAATTGCTGATCTTTCACGAAATGTGACGGATACAAGTCCAGGTATAATCATCGCTGCTTTCGCTCACTTTCACATAGTCTCAACTTACATGATTCCCTAAACCAATCGAATTGTAAAGAAAAAAAGACTCCAGTCACCCGAGTAGGAAGAGTGATTGTCGTCTTTTTGGTTTGCCTATGACTAAACGAACTAGCGTTTGAAACCTTGAAGTTGTTGTTCAGCGATTTGTACTAATCTCTTCGTGATCGTACCACCGATTGAACCTGCGTCGCGAGTGAGAAGATTTCCGTTGTAACCATTCGGTTGCAGCGCAATCCCTAATTCTTGAGCAACTTCGTATTTCAATTGATTTAAAGCGGCTTTAGCTTGTGGAACTAGCAATGTATTGTTGTTGTTAGCCATTCGTAAATCACTCCTTCTCGTGGTGTAAGCTTAGGATGTGGAGTGTAAGGAAATCTTATACATTCTTTTTTTTATTTCTCATGTTTTAACGGAATGACGATGGAAAAGGTAACTCCAGCCTCTTGTGTAGTGAAATCAATTCTTCCTTTATAACGCTCAATTAATTGTTTAATGATATGAAGTCCAAGACCTTTGTTGTTCTTGCCAATTTTCGTCGAGAAGCCTGAATCAAATATTCGCATTTGAATGTCTGGGCTAACAGGGTTACAAGAATTCTGCACTTGAATCGTCAGTTGGTTGGCTTGAACGATGCCTTCCACTGTGATTTTCCTTTCGTTGGCAGGCAGCTCGATCGTCGCATCAAACGCATTATCGATCAAATTACTTAATATGCGAACTAAATCCGTGGTCTTAATTGTTGTAAGTCGCAAATTTTCCATGTTTTTAAAATCCACCTGCATGTCAATGTTGTGCAGTTCGGATTGTGCCAACTTGGCTTGGATAATTCCGCTTAATGCAGGAATATTAATTTCAACCGCTTTTATTTTGTTATCCATCATTTTCGCTTCTTGAATTAACGGATCTATGTAGTCTTGCAGACTTTCATATTTCTTAAGTTTAATCATCCACGAGATGGTCGTAATATGGTTGATAATATCGTGACGCTGTTCTTTGATCGACTGAACGATCGAATTAATATTGGCAAGATACACATCTTGAACTGTCTTCACAGCTCCTTCATTCTTCTTCCGCGTAATCGAATACAGGATGACAATAACAACGCACACTAATAGTGTAACAATGCACATGAAAATAAAAACTTCACGAAACTGCTGATGCAAGGTTTTTTCGATCTGACTGTAATCGGTTGCAACCATAACCACTTTGGGTAAGTCATCGCGCTTATACTTCAGATTCGTCGTGACCAACGGCGTAAAACTTTTCAATACGTTCTTCCCATTCAAATTCACATTGTAAAAAATGGTACTGTTTTTGGTTAAAGCTTCCTTGATCTTACTCTCTTCAACACCATCTCGATACTTGTAGCTGCCGTTAAGTAGGAAACGTTCCGAATACCAGCTAGCTCTATTATTAGGTGTTGGCGATTTATCGATGATCTTCTCTGGATTCAAGACACCAATCTCTATTAAATTTCCTTCGTTATTTTCAAGGAGCTCTTGAATACTAGCATCAACACCTACTTTTTGACGATAGTGTTCGAGACTGCTTGATACGTTCAAATACGGATTAATAAGATAGTTGGTCGTTCCATCGTAGAATTCTCCCCATTTCCTAACGTCCGCTTCATCTGTTGAAGCCGTATCAATGGGGCCGCTCCAAAAGTTCTCAAGCGTCAATCCGGTACCAACATCTACACGTTTACGGTCTGTTAACTGTAATTGCGCTGAATATACGATTCCCCATGTTTTGGAGCTTGCGTTGATTTCTTTGGGATCCGAGGATCTGACCCCAATGAGGTCATCTCCTCGTCTCTCGAATAGCGTAATCCCGCCTATATTCAATTCCTTCGCCAACGCAACGAGCTGTTCGTTCGTGACTTGGTTGAAATCAGGATGAAGGGACTTCTGAATCACGATTGAAGCCGTCCGGAGTTCATGACCCAGCATTTCATCGTAGGTTGCCTCTACTTCACTTTGCTTACTTAGTTCGGCAGAAATCGTCGAGGTCACGAGTTTGATTTTCTCTTTTTGATGATTGTTTAATAGAACCTTGGAATGTTGAAAATACGTTAAATTCATACTTAATATAGCGATTAAGAAAATTAAAATTGTTTTTAATGGGAACTTATCTAGTGATGAAAACATGCTTACGATCTCCCTCAACAGCATATAGTATCCTTATTATAAAGCAATTTTGTCGAATTTTGCAGTTTTTTTATAAAATTTGTCCCTTGAAGTTTACCAAATATTCAAAAACGAGTTTTAGAATCTCACTGGTTTCCTTATACTGCCTTATAAGGGCAGATCTCTCAAATTTCTCTTGGGCGATATCCTCTTCTATTAAAAGCAAGAGCCACGCGGAATATAACGCACTATATTTGTGATACTCTATAATGAAGTTATCACCAGTTGGCGATTGAAGGCGCTCACGCTCGGACATATATGTAGTAAGAATAGCTAGACGTGATTCCTGCCCAATGACCAAACGCTTATATAGCGGGCTCGTGATGTCCATCAGCGTATACAGATCCCAGAATACACTATTCACATGCGCGTACTCCCAATCGAAAATGTAGATTGTATGATTCACTTCCCCGATATTTAAAGGATACAAATCACCATGTGAAATGACGCTTTCCATGTCGCGTTGATCTTGGCATAAAATTTCTTCATAAAAGAATGTGATGTCACTATCTAGAAATCGCAATCTCTTGAATAGTTGTTTTAATTGCGCATCCTTAGCCACAATCGAACTTCGAATTTCATTCCTTCTCGGAGTATGACCTTCAAATTCATCAGGCAGCAGCGTTGTCGGTACGAGATGCCAATAGGGAATAAACGCTGCCGTTTTGAGCATCAGATCCCAGCTGAAATTATGTTTCAGTTCGCCCAAATCTTCGAAAACCATCCATTCCTTTTCCGGTTCCAACCCGCGTGAATAGAAAAGGATCATGGGGATGTGTACCTCCGGAATACGAACGTGCAAATTCTCTTGCAACCATACTTCTTTCCCCTTGCTGGGATAATTCGTCAGCGGCTTATAGATATAGTTGGTCATGGTACCATGGATATCTACTTGAATTCGCTCAACTTGCTGACCATTACGACCTACATAAATAACCTCCCTTTCATGCCGAATCCCGTCACGAACTCTACCAGATTCTAAGAAAATTCGCTCGTCCATAGGAGCCATTCATTCGCACCTTCTTTCTCCTATCGAGTAACTTAACCAACGGAATCACCCCAATGGAAAGGCATGATATCCTGAAGAAAATATGATATATTTTGCATATCAAGTTAATTCTTAGTCCCCATGGAGGCTTCCTTATCATGTTACATGTACTTGTTGACGAGAATGATCAAACCGCGTGGTATCCGAATTATCTGAGCGGCTTAAGAAAAGGTCTCGATTCCGCGGGAGTCCCGTACACCTTTTCTCCTATGCTGCCAGAGGACCCTGAGACTCCTGTTTTAATTACGCGCTTCACCCTCTTCGATATGATCAAAGAAGCAAGTCCTGTTCCCCAGCATCTTTATATTCAGGAACATGATGTCTGGAACCCTTTCACCAATGTGTTAGACTTGGAATCCCTATGGATTTTCCATCATCCCTCATTGAAAGCTATTTTCTATACGAATCCCAGTATGGTGCCTTGGGGCATAAGGTGCTTGCCTCCCGGTTCCCAAGTTAAAGTTATTGCTGCTGGTTTCCCTTACGATCATGACTATGTGAACGCTGCCATGAATGGTGTCCAACCTTCGGAAGAACGCGAGAAACTTATTGTCTTTCCTGGAAGAATGAATGAATTTTATCAGCCTTATCTCTCTGTCCGCTTGGCCTTTGAATTCATGGAATTAGGTTATCGTGTCGTTATCGCTTCACCGGTATCACCGCTGTCTCACTATCCTGTGGCCATGTGGAGAGAACTTGGCATTGAAGTAGGCAGGCTGCCACACGCAGAGTACTATCAACTATTATCTAAGGCAAGGGCAGCTGTCTCAGTGACGATTGGCGGCAGTCTCACCTTAGCACTCTACGAAGCCCAGTTACTAGGCGCTGTCCCAATTGCACCTAAAGGACGAGTAGATTTACCACCGTTCACTGAAATGTATAGTCCGAGATATGATTTGTTGAATCCAAGAGAAGCCATTGAAATGGTTGAAAATAAAGTCCCTGTTACCATAGATACGCGATGGTTTAGTATTGATGCCTATGTTCAAACGTTACTGGATACAATTTCCAACTAAATATGACGATAAATAACGACCATCATGTCCTCCTGATAGAGGAAATGATGGTCGTTGTCTTAACAAAGAGGCCTTTAATTCGTATGCTTATTAGACGACTTGATTTCAATTGTAGATGCGTTAATCCAACGCTCGGTCATACGTGGAAATGCTTGCTCCATGAGGGCGATTTCTATACCTGGACTCGCTTTCTCCAGCGGTAAGAAGCCCGTGTCTTCCAACGCTAAGCATTCGAATATATAATAGCTGCCGTTCTCCTCGATCGGGTTCGAAAAGTCACCTTCTCGTAACGACTGAACGCTGCGCCATACATTCGTGCCATTCATGGTATCTTGCTTTGCCGTTTGTTCATTAAATACTCGCTGCTCCTGTAAGATCTTCGTACCGCTCTCTCGTACGAGTAGCTTCTCCGCAGACTCTCCACGTTTCAAGCCATCGGTTAGTGACTGGGCTGCACGAAGTGCCTCATTCTTGGAGACCTCTTTACCAAATGCGACAACAAACATAGTGGTTTCAAGACGATTCGGTTTTTTGTATAGGGATACATGCTCTTGGTAATAAGCAGCAATCTCCTCTTGTGAGAATGGTTTCTCAGCCAAGATGTGATTTCGTAACTTCCCAAGGATATCGGATACGAAGAAGTCATAGTACTGATCTTCCTCAATCGTTATCGGCCCATAAACGATCTCATTGTTCAAGGCCGCATCCTTCCGTCTTGTATGCTCGGATTGCCATTGCGACACATAATCCGTGTAGCGAACCGATTCAAGTAATCCTCTTCGCTTGGCCTCCATAAGTTGCGCTTTCAATTGTATACTTTTATTTAACGCTAATTCACGTTTATCTGCAAGCTTAACTTCTAGGTTGCCATCTGTATGAGAACTCAGCTTCTTCATCTGCCACTGCAGCTCCTGCTCTACGATGGCTTCTCCATCTACCGTGGCAATCACCTCATCATAGTCCATGGCTGTGACATTTGCTTGCGCTTGCGTCAAATTCCACCACAGGATACCTATGAAAGCTACTCCGGTCAGGCAAGCCGCGAATAGCAGGAGTCTCGGACTGCGCATCGCAACCCATGCACCTTTTCCTTTACCAGGCACGGGTCGATGATACATCGCTTTATTCTTCATACAGCGGCCCCCCCTTTACTTATTATTGTTTAGAAAGCTACGGCAGTAACAGCACATCACCGAACGCAGCCGTATTCGTCCAATTGTTGCCTGTGCCGTTCCACATCGTCTGACTATCGCGGGCACCACCGTTGCTGTCGTCGTTATTTGCAATATCAAATCCGATTTTCATATTCGCAGTTGGTGTAATGCCTAAATTACTCCAAGGAATAGCGGCTTCCAGACTATAACCTCCAGTGATTGGTAATGTTTTGAACAACACACCTGTGAGGTGTCCATTCTTCTCTGATCCCGTCAAATCATTATATCCGAACGCAAATTGACGGTCGTAAGCATCGTACGTGAAATTCCGATTATGATTAGCATCGATATAAATATCAAAGGAATCATCATCATAGATATTGGTGGAATCATTAAATAGTACAGGATCTGTGATGTTGACTCCGACATATAAATACGTACTGTCCCACATGACACCGAACTGGGAACTTGTATAGGTGACACCGCTCACCGTTTTGCTAATCGGCGTCGTAATCTGCCAGTCTGATTCCGTCAGATTGCCGTCAATCGTAACTGGAGCAGCCGTATGAATCGCTGAAACTGCAGGCGGCGCCGATTTCGTCGTCACTGTTAAGCTACTTCCTCCGGACGAATAATTCCATGCAGCATCTACGGCTTTCACATAGAAGACATACGTTGTGTTCGGTTGAAGACCTACGATGGATACGGAATTGGCTGAAGCCGGCGTAAGAGTAATTGCGTTATAATCTTTATACACGTTATAGCCCATCACTCCGAAGTTATCCACAGAGGAATTCCAGGTGAGTTTAACGGAAACATCCGTTACGCTTGCAACTGTCACATTAACAGGAGCCGTTGGGTTCTGTGTATCGGTGTAGGAGGCATTGTACTCATTCGCACCGATATCCGGAGAACTGCCCACGGGACCACCCCAGAAATCTCGGCCGCCGTTGTTCGCAATTGTTTTACCGGCATCTATGGCCGGTGAAGTCGCCTGCAAGCGGAAGCCGCTCGTCGTTGCTCGACCATCCCCACCTGAGGAGCTGTTGACGAGCTGCGGTGATCCGATCACACCATTCGGATCTGTTGGCGGTGTAAATCCATCGTACAGATTACTGTCATAAATATGCGTAGCTGGGAAATCGATTGGCCCGCCTCCGGAAATGGAGAAAATATTATTTTCGAATTTCGTGTTGTAATAGCTGCCTTCCCAAGGCACAGATTTCAGCCCTTGAATTTTAAAACCATTGCCGCTATTTTGTATGAACGTATTGTTATAGACATGCGTAGCTTCTTGGTCGCCACTGGAAAACGTAGCGTCTGCCCAATGCAAATGGTTGTCATTTTTACTAATGTTGTAGCGAACGATATTTTGCCCCCCGAATTTTCTCAAATCCCCCATGCTCATGAAGAATCCGCCTGTGTTGTCATGGGAATAATTATATTGATACGTATGTGTGCCATAGGTGTGAATATCAGTGTCAAAAGCTGTTGAATCATTATCTGTGCCTGATTGGAAATGTACTCTTGCCACTTCATTGTACTGAATCGTTGCATCCTTGGTCGCCCATGTCCATATGCCGGCAATCCAGCGATGATTCGTGCCATTCACCCCAATATCATAGCAAGCATTATGCTCGATTAACACGCCGTTGCCATACCCAACTACGATACAATCCGCTCCTGTCCGAGCGATTGTGTTGTTTTTTATTTGGACATTCGTGTACCATGACTGGAACGTTGTCACATCATTCCAATGCGTGCCTGTTCCATTCGAGTAGAAGCCCATTGTTGTATTGTCATGGATATTATTATTTTCCACGACCAAATCATTAAAGCTAGCAAGCGGAGACCCAGTCGGACCATCTTGCGTCATCACGTAGATCGCTGCATTTAAGTACATGTCGGTATCGCGGTTAGAACTTCCTTTGACGTTGTGGATGTTCAGATTCCGAAGATGAATACTATTTAGGAGGCCAGATCCCTTTCCAACGACGAGGATTCCGCTTCGTTTAGCAACGGTTGCAGCATCATTGGTAATTTCCAAGTTCTGCACTGTGATATATTGGACATTGTACAGGTAAACGGTTGAGGCTGCTCCCGCGCCATTCAGAACAGGATTAGACCCGCTTCCATATTTGTCAAAGGTGATCGGTGAACCACTGCTGCCAGATCCATTCGGCTGTAAGGTTCCTGTCCACGAGGAGCCCGACTTGAACAGTACTTTGTCCCCTGCTCCAAAGGTCATGCTGTTCACCTTGGCTAATGATTTCCATGGAGATGCAGCGCTTGTTCCGTTGTTCCCATCATTTCCGCTATCGGAATCGACATAATAGGTTGTTGCAGCAGCTGATAAGGATGCAGGTGCAACCAGCAGCAATTGTGCCCCCATGAGTGTCACTACAAGAATCAGGGAGAATAGTCGAGCCACGAATCGATTGCTCTTCATTAGATTCATTCTTTCGCCTCCTATTGGATGTTAACAAGTAGATTGAAATCCGCTTTACAATGAAAGCGTTTGCACCAAATGCAACAGAGATACCTTTTATATCCCCCCTCTCCCTATTATTTTCATCTATCCGAGTCACGTCCATTGGCTGTCGGCATTGCGAAACCAATGGAAGCAACTCTCTAACAGTTACGTGTTACCCCTTACCTAATGCCGCTCGAATACTCCGTTCTAGTGGCGAATACTTCGCATCGTCATCTCGATCCAAATTCATCCGTTCAAATAAAGGTGTCGTTCGATTACACAAAAACCTTACTTTACCGCTATGATTCTGCGATGGCGCATGATAGAGGAAAGGATGACATAAGATGACATCGCCTGGTTCCCCCGTAACTTCTTGTACCCGCAGCTTAAAACCATCCCCATCCGTCACGTATTGGTTCATAAATCGATCAATACGCGATTGATGTTCATTGGGTATAGGTGATAATCCCGTCAATTCAGCCAGCCAAGGATGCTCGGCATTCAGCGTTTGAATCCCTGCGCCAAGATCAATGCCCTCCGAGTACCTCGCCAGGAACTTAGCCACCACCTTATGCGAACCTTCGGCGAATAAGGTACCTCCTGCTTGCGGGCCCACGTCCGAGAACAAGCACAAGCATAGTAGTCCTTGATCAGGACTATCCACAAAGTGATGGAAATGTGAACCGTCCCAATGCCAACCTTCAGTAGGAACATCCCAGGGCTTATCTCTGCCATGATGGAAGTTAACAGGCCACCAGCCCCAAGTCGGGTAGTCGGACTCTTGCTCGTTGTAGACCACATGCTCTCGCCAACGACCCTCACCTATCAAATCCTCAATGGCATCAGCCATTCGTTGGGTATTGCACATATCAAACTCAGGGCCTCTGTAGGATATCTGGTGAAAAATAAGGGAGCGTATCCAGCTAGCTGGTTGATCTCGCTTTACGCCATACGTTTCTTCGACTTTATCCCACAGGAAATCCTGACAAGCAAGTGCCTTCTCACGGCTAAACGCCTGCTTAACCTTAACCCATCCCAGTTCCTGAAATTGTTCAATCTCTTCTGTCGTCAGGACTTTCGTTCTCATTGTCTAGACTCACTTCTTTCCTTTTGTTTTCACCCACTCATCAATTTGCTTCTGCTGCTCTGCATACACTTTTTCCTGACCGACCGACTTTGCCTTCTCGATGTACTTCGGAAGAATCTCATTCGGGTCTAGCGTACCCGTCACAAGGCCTGGTTCAAATTCCTTCTTCACGTTCGTGATGGCAGCCATTTCATTCTTCACGCTAGATTGATCGAAATTATAGCCAAGCAGCCTTGAGGTTTCTGCCTTCTCGTTAAACGATTTGAATTTCTCCCATTTCGCTGGATCTTCATTCGCCCATAAATAATCATTAAACTGATTGCCAAACATGTAGCCTTGATTCAGGTTATAGCCTGATGTCTGCGCAGTTACGCCTTTCGGGAAATCGATGACATCGTTCTTGCCCTCAACCTTGGCATAATGCTTGCCTTCAATGCCAAAAGCGAGCATATTCAATAATTTCTTATCCGTATACAACAGATTCAAGAACATCGCAGCACGTTCAGGATCTTTGGATGTACGGGAAATCGAAACCATGGAACCTGTCGTATCACTCGTCGCAATCAGGGGTTGTGTCAACGGTACTTGCACCCAATCAACACCTATCGATGTGCTGACTTCCGCATCTTTCCCAGGCTTCAACCATTCGAAGAAGGAGAACGCTTTGCCAGACTTCAGTCCGCTCATCATGTCCGTCAGCGTGGCCGCATCTTTATTCACATAACCGCTCACATACCATTTCCGTGCCAAATCCAGTGATTTGCGATATTCCGGCGTTTCCAGCATGTTGACAACCTTGTAGTCTGTCGCATTGCGCATCAAATTTCCGTCGAAATTAGCTACATTCATGGTGTACACAACATTGGTGTCTTTATTGATATAAAGCGGAGTCACCTTAGGTTCCTTCTCTTTAATCATTTGAAACACTGGTTCAAGATCTGTTACAGACTTAATTTGTGTAATATCAATCTTATATTTCTCCACTAAGTCCTTACGCAGCATGATGCCACGTTGACTGCCCAGCTCCTTATTCACGGGAAGCGAGTAGTTCTTGCCGTTGATTTTGGAGCCTTCCAGTAGTGCAGGATTAATAATTTTCTTCGCATCGGGAGCAAATTTATCAATGAGTGCTGTCATATCAATAAGTGAGCCTTGCTGAATTTTGGTTGTGAAATTATCCCATGCCACGGTCCAAATCAGATCGAACGCATCGCTAGAGGCAAATTTCAAATTCATTTTGTCCTGCCAATCGGCCCAAGCTAACACATTCAACTCGAAAGTCGCATTGATCTTCTCTTTTAAATAGTTGGAGATTTCCTCATTCACCAGCTTCAAATCGGCTGGCGCACCTGCTGCTGGGATGTACATGCTGAGTTTGTAAGGCGCAAGTGTTTTCGTACTTGCTCCTGGTGTCGCTTGCACCGTTGATGGGGCGCTCGTTTCTTTGTTGCCCTCGTTCGAATTCGATGTTGTACATCCACTGAACAACAGCGACATCGATACAGCTGAAGCCAAGACTGCTGGAATCGTCTTTCTTTTTACCATATGAACCCTCCTATTTGTACACCTCATATATGCTAACCGGTCTCCTGCCGGAACTAGCCTTTAATTGCGCCTACTGTCAGGCCTTTAATGAAATACTTCTGGAACATCGGAAATGCGAGTACAATGGGTCCCATTCCCGTGATACACATGGCCATGCGAACAGTCTCATTAGGGAGTTTGGCAATTTCAGAGGAAATATTAACGCTTCCACTTACTTGCGCGTTCGCCGTCAAATACTGTAGATTCCTCATCACCTTGTACATCATGTATTGCAAGTTCACGAGGTTATCGTTGTTGATGAACACCAAGCTATTAAACCAATCATTCCAATAACCAATGGTGTAGAATAATCCCACCGTCGCAAGCACGGGCAAAGATAATGGCAGCACAATGCTGCGGAAAATTTTCATCTCACTCGCTCCATCCATACTAGCCGACTCGATCAGAGAAGGATGAATCGTCGTTTGAAAGAACGTACGTACCATGATGACGAAGAACGCATTCATTAGATGATTCGGGATGATTAGCGCGAATAACGTATCCTTGATCGGAAACAGCTTCGTATATACGAGGTACCAAGGTACAAGACCGCCACTAAAGATCATCGTAAAGAAGATGAAGAAGGAGAAAAATCCACGGAAGTTGAAATCCATACGCGAAAGGGGATAGGCGAACATGGCGGTCACCGTTAATCCCAATAAACTACCTACGATTGTGACAAAAATCGAAATGCTATACCCCTTTGCAATATGTGCCGCATCCTGCCACAAATATTGATAGGCGGCAAGACTAAAGGACTCTGGAATAAGTCTGTAACCATGTAACGCAATCGCATTTTCATCCGAGAAAGAGACGGACAAGACTAGCAGTACCGGCACCAAGCTGATTATGCAATACAGGATAAAAGACAGATTCAGCACCATGCTTGCCGGTCTCGAGATGCTGTTCGGGTCTCGCGTACGTCGTGTGATTGGTGTTGTTGACGACTTTTTTTGGGTATCCATAGCTATAGCATTCATGTTGAACCTCCTAGAATAGCGCATGTTCGCGATTTATTTTACGAACAATGCTGTTCGCAACGACAACAACAACAAATCCTACCATGGATTGATATAAACCAGCCGCGGAAGCCATGCCAATATCACCCAGATGAAGCAAAGCACGGTACACGTACGTATCAATGACATTCGTTGTGCTATACAAAGCACCCGCATCCAGCGGTACTTGGTAGAATAAACCGAAATCAGCATTTAAAATATGTCCGACGGCCAATATGGTTAAAATGATCATGATCGGCTTTAGCATCGGAATCGTTATCTTCGTAATTTGCTGCCATTTGGAAGCACCATCCATCAAAGCCGCATCATAATATTCGCCATCGATGCCGATGATAGCAGCTAGGTAGATAATGCTTCCGTAGCCAATATTTTTCCATAGCTGCACGAGAGGAAGAATGTAAGGCCACCATTTGGGCTCACTGTACCAAGCAATCGCCTCGAAACCTAACGGCTCCAGAATACCTTTATTAATGAACCCATATTCCTGATTCAAAAGGGAAAAGCCTAGATATCCGACAATGACCGCCGATAAAAAGTACGGTAAAAATAAGATGCTCTGATACATTTTCGCCATAAACCGGCTGCGCAGTTCGTTCAGCGCAATGGCAACGCCAACACCGAAAACGAGATTTAATACGATGAAGGTTGCGTTGTAAAGCAAGGTATTCCTTGTAATTAACCATGCATCTGTCGTTTGGAAGAGGAACTCGAAATTTTTGAACCCCACCCAAGGGCTTCTCAGAATACCATCGGCGTAATTGATGCTCTTAAAGGCAATTAATGTACCGAACATGGGCGCGTAGTTATTAATTAATAAATACAGTGTCCCCGGAAGAAGCATCAACAGCAGGAATCGATCTTTGATAACTTTGCGAAGTAATAAATTGACATGTATAGCTTTGTACACGTGTGCCGCCTCTCTCTCTCCTGTTGAACTTTATATACCTTAGTTTATCGTTGGAAGAGATGATGGACTACGAAGTCAAATGACATTATTACTGCTTTTGTGACTTGATTGTAACCAATTAGAAATGAAAAAGACCGAAACAGGAAATCCATTCCGCTTCGGCCTTGCGCGCCATACAGCTTCCTATCACGAATGACTGCTGCTCCCTGAATCGAGGTATAAACTTTGGTAACTCTTCCGATATTCCTGAGGTGTCATTCCCGCAACACGTTTGAACATTTTGCTAAAATGAGAGAAATTCTCATATCCTAATTGCTCGCAGATATCACTAATTCTGGTGCGTGATTCAATGAGGAGTACTTTGGCTTGCTTCATTTTCTCAGCAATGATGTAATCCATCATGGACTGACCAGTCTCTTTTTTGAAAATCCGAGATAGGTATGCTGCATTAAGATGAACATAAGCGGCAATTTTTTCGCGGGTCACGCCGTTCAAATCTTCTTGGATATACGCTTTAATCGTCTCGATTAAGGCAAGATTCTCCACGCCGCTCTCCGCCATTTGCTTCATGGCCGCCGAAAATAGTCGCTCTGCCCACGTCTGTAACTGGGTAAGCGATCGTGGCGGATTCTTCTCCTCGCCTCGCCTGCCCTCGGGCATTAGCATTTTGACAGGCCAACCTTTCTTATGTGCCGCATGATAAATGAAATTCAGCAAGGAATGATACACCGCGCTAATAATCTCCGCATCCACATCCGATTTACGAAGTTCCGTGAACAAGGCCTGCAGGCGTAAGGTTAATTCTGTTCGTTTGCCGCTCTCGAATAGCTTGATCCACTCCTCCCACGCGATGGGGATTGCGAATTGCCGCACATTCGTTGATCTCGGCACTTCGCTGTCTACAAATTGAATGATACTATGACCAGATACATGCTCATGTTCCGTATCCATTAACGCATAGACGGTTTGAGAAATATCGGAAAGTACCGTAGGCTTGCCAATAAAGCAAGATACGGTGCCGTACAGATAACGAGAGCAGGCATCTACATACGCTGTACAAGCTTGTTCCCAATCCTGCCAGGGTAGGGACTCCTTGTCCTCACTCACATAACATAAGACAAGGTTCAACCCGCTTCGATCTTGAATAACAGTTCCAGCATGATCACTCAGCAACATCTCACTAGCTACATTCCGCAGCGCATAATTCATGATTTCTTCATCACGAAGCGTAAATTCTTTGTGCCAACGTTCCACACTGATCAAAATGGGCACGATTAACGTTGATGTTGTCAGTGACAATTCAGAGGCGACTAAGGATTGCTCTATTTCATTGGCATGCATGCGAACCCTCTCATCCAACACATCTTGCCAAAAACGTTCGATTAACACTGGTTTCTGTTTTTCCCATATGGAGGTATATTTCTGAACATTTTCATTGTAATGGTGCCATTCTTGTTCTTGTCTAACCTGGCTCACTGCCTTTTCCACAACTTTACGCAAATGATCTCGTTTCACAGGCTTCAGCAAATAATCGAAGCCTCCCAGTTGAATCGCTCTTTGAGCATACGTGAAGTCGGCATGCCCCGTTAAGAAAATCGTAACCATGGATGGCGCATAGACGTTCACCCATGCTTGAAGTTCTAGTCCATTCATTCCAGGCATTTCAATATCACAAATGATGAGATCAACGGGATGCTCTTGAATGATCGACATCGCTTCATCCGAGTCAGCGGCTGTGTAAATCGTCGTGATCCCCTCAGCTCCCCAATCAATCGCCTTGTGCATCGCTCTCACGGTATATTCCTCGTCATCTACCATTAACAGATTAATCATGGGAATCCTCATCTCCTCTTCGTCGCTCGATCGGTACAGTTAGCATCACTTCGGCCCCGCCAGTAGTCAGATTCTCAAATGTGCAGTTGGCCCCTTGCCCATATTTCAACCTTAACCTCTCTTGCACATTCCAAATGCCCAAATGCTTCACAGAACTGTTGCCTGAGTAGCTGCCTTCCTGTAAAGCTCGTAAGAGATCTGGTGGAAATCCCGGACCATTATCTGTTACTCGAATATCCATGCACATTGGATTCTTCTCAGATTCGTTAATTCGGATATCTAGCCGGAACACATGACCAGGCTTTTTCATCCCATGGACAACTGCATTCTCAACGAACGGTTGAATACTCAGCGGTGGAAGCGGAATCTCAAGCAGCTTGTCGGAAATCTCACAGGTATAGAACATTTTGCTCGGGAAACGGAGTTTTTGAATTTCCAAATAGTCACGAATATGCGCCGTTTCTTCTTCAATGGTCACATATTCTCGGCTGCCTCGCATAATAAAGCGGAAATAATCAGCGAGATGCTCCGTCATTTTCTGAACCAAAGCGTTTTCTTCCAGTTCCGAAAGACTGTAGATGAGATTAAGCGAATTCAAATAGAAATGTGGATTAATTTGCGCTTGCAGATGTTTATATTCAGCCTCTTTCTTTTTCAGCTGTTCCTCATACACATCCATTTTGAGATATCGAATCTGTGTGACCATTTTATTAAATGTATCCGTTAGAAACACAAACTCCTTAACATTTCCTGCTGCGATGCGAAACTCCAGATTACCACGCATAATACTGCGCATCCCATTCATTAATTCTTGGAGTGGTTTCTGCAGCACCTTTTTCAGAAATAGAAAATACAAGAGGAGTACCAGTGTACCTGCAATCGGAATCATATAGATCATCCGTTGAAAAAATGTCAGCCTGCGCAGCAAATCCTGCTCTGGCATAATCGCAGCTAGTTCCAATCCTGTTTCTTTCAGTGGATAACCGATTAATAAATAGGGTACTTTCTCATAGTTCATTCGGAAGGTTCCATCCCCCAACGGTTCAGAACCTTTGGCTCCTCTAGCGACAGCCATCTGTTCAGCAGGAATGGAACTATCGTTAATCGGTTCCCGGTTCGTATCCAGCAGCATGGCCGTACCTTTATCTCCGAATCGAACATCACGTAATGGAGACAAGAATGTTGCTACATTCACTACAGCACCGACGATGAGTTCCGAGCTAATTTTCTCCGTGCGATACAGATATCTATGATCCCCTTGTTTCGTTGGCCGCCAACTTTTATTAGGATCGTCTGCCGTTTGAAGCATTTCAGTTCGAATCATATGATCTGATTCCGTTAGCAAATGTTGATCTCTTGTGGCAAAAATAACTTCGTCCGTCGTTTTCGAGTATACAAAAAAGATATCTACCTCTGGAAATACATCTAAGTTATTCGTGAACGATCTCATCGTTCGCTGCTTCGCAAAAAAGTAATTGCTCGACTCTATGGGAAACAACGAAAGCGTTATCAAATCCGGGTATGAGGTATCACTCGTAATTAACCTAAGGAGATAATACGTCGTTTCCTGAAGTCCACTGTCCATCTGTAAGCCGTGTGATTGCAATAGGGTGTAGTTGGTTTTGGACACTTCTTCTCGCAGAATCTTCATCCCATAAGCATTATTGTAATAGAGAAACAGAATGAGAGCCGCCGTTATCGCGACAAATCCAAGTAATACTTTGAAAATCAAACTGACTCCGCGCAATCCTATCGTCTCCCCAGTCTATAGAAAGTCTACCATTTGATTACATTTTCTCAGGCATCATTTGTCTCTAGTTTAAAGGAAATGTTTCCAAAAACAACTGGGAGATTTGGAGAATATTTTCAGTTTAGTTGACAAAAAAAGCGCTCACTCCGCTGGAGTGAACGCTTTGAATCTCTAGTGACTAGGGAAGAATATTCCCTGCCGCACGGTAAATTTCATACCATTCTTGACGCGTCAATTGAATATCGCCAGCTTTGGCACAATCGATTAAACGATTGATACTCATTGTTCCTGTAACTGGCTGCATCCGTGCTGGATGACGCAAAATCCACGCAATCGCAATCGTCGTATTGGATACTTCATATTTCGCGGCGATTTCATCAATCTTCAGATTCAGTTCGGGGAATTTCTCGTTATCGAGAAATACACCTTCGAAGAATCCATATTGGAATGGTGACCAAGGTTGAATCGTAATGTCATTCAAACGGCAGAAATCAAGAATACCGCCATCACGATCCACTGCGGAATCATTCAGCATATTTACATTGATACCGTTGGAAATCATCGTTGCGTTGGTGATACTTAACTGCAATTGATTCGCGACTAGCGGCTGCTTGACCGATTTCTTCAACAATTGAATTTGCAGAGGCGTCTGATTGGAAACACCGAAATGTCTGACTTTGCCTGAGCTTTCTAGCAAATCGAATGCTTCCGCGACTTCCTCAGGCTCCACTAAAGCATCTGGACGATGCAGAAGCAGGATATCCAAGTAATCTGTTTTGAGCCTTTTCAATATGTTGTCCACGGATTCCAAAATATGTTCTTTGGAGAAGTCGAACATCCCTTTACGAATCCCACATTTGGATTGTAGAATAATGTTTTCTCGCACAGTAGCATTCATATGGATCGCATCGGCGAAAATTTCCTCACACTTACCGCCGCCGTATATATCCGCATGGTCAAAGAAATTAGCTCCGATATCCAGTGCACCTTGGACAAATCGTTCTGCTTCAAGCTTGTCCAGCGAGTTAATTCGCATACATCCAACTGCAATAACTGGAACTTCTAAGGAGCTAGTTCCAAGCTTCATTGTTTTTATCATATCCTAATTCCTCCTTCGAAACTGACTCACTTGCATGCTTACATGCGGTTGAGTTACCTTTCCCATTGTCACACATTGCCAACTCATATTCAAGAATCGCTTTTTTTGAAAAGCTATGCCTCCTAGGCCCATCACTGCTCTAGTTTTTCATTCCCTTGCCGCTTCCGATATTTCACTGGACTCATTCCAAATCTAGCTTTGAACAGTTGATGAAAGTAACTCAGATTATAGAAATGGAGGTCCATCGCAATGTCCATTACACTTTGTGAACTGTATGCGAGCATATTAGCGGCATAATTCAACCGTAAACTATTAATAAAGTCCGTTGGCGTCATCTGATAATACTTCTTAAATTCCCGACACAGATGATGATGGCTCTTGCCCGACAATTCCACCATTCGCTCAGATCCTACTACGAAATTATCTTTCTTGAACATCTCACCGTACACATTCGTTAGCCATTCAGGTACATCATATTCTTTCGCATCCGTAATTGTAGAGAAATGTTGGGTCAAGCTGTTCACAAGAATCATCCTCAAGCCTGTCTTGATCTGATCTTTCTTGTCCAGCGGCATGGCGGCGATCCGTTCGAATTGCTGTAGGAAATGTTTACGCTCTGATTCTGTTAACAAATATAACGGTGGATAGGGAGAGGCTAGCAAACGTTCTGATTGGTACCCCTTTCCTAAATAATCAAGAATCGCATTCATTGTATCAACCGAATAGGCGATATTAATATACTCGCATTCTTCCTCAGAACCTGCCAAACACACATGCACGTCATCCGGCCGAATGAATAGCAAGCTCCCGACAGGTAGCTGTTGACTAGTGCCATCCGCGAAAGCGTGCTTCATCGTTCCCTTTAAGACGCAATGAAGCTCGTAATATTCATGATTATGCAGCATACGCACATTGCTGTTCGTCTTATGAATGCGATAATAGGCTTCAATCGTCGGATCAATAACTTGATCAGCTGTAAAGTGTCGAATCTGCATTGATACAAACTCCTTCCAAGCATTCACCACGTTACATCAAAATAACACACGTTTGACATTCATACAACACAAGTATTTTCGCTTCTAAAACCGTATAGTAGATAACAAAGACAACTGCTTTAGACCGCTTGGAGAAGGGAATTGAGCATCGATGAAACTTAGCTATAGCACGCTGGCCACACCTGACTTATCCGGTGTAGAAGCCATTCGGCTAGCGAAAATACACGAGTTTGATGGAATCGATTTGCGCGTATCCGATTCCTCTGGAGAACTGACCTTGGATGCTACTAAGGAGCATTTGAGGGAGCTACGCGATACCCTGCGTGGCGAGGGTATTGCCCTAGCCAGTCTCCAAGCTTACAACGAAACTGGAGGAGAGGATCCTGCTTCATGGAATCGAATGGAGATAAGCCTGCTCCGTCATATTGAGCTTGCGAACAAGCTGGGAGCAGCCTCTATGCGAATCGGTTTAGGTAAGAAACCGAAAGATGGCGTTGCAGCACTTAGGTATGTAGAGCGGCTGACTGAAGTGATCCGTAAAGTTTTAAGTGAAACTTCGAATCCGTTAACACTGTTGATTCAGAATCACTACAATAATTTAAATATCCAGGAATGCGCTCATGTCATTCAGCAATGCGGGAGTACCCAGCTAGGGCTCATCGTATCCTCCGATCATTGCTGGCTTCAAGGCGAAGATGCGAATAGCGTTCGGCACGCAGCACTAGGAATTACGAAGCAGTTCTATGTCGCTGATATCCAAATTCACGAGAATGGCTATGAAGATGTATTGCCAGGGACGGGGGAAATTCCCATGCGTGACTACGTAAGCGCCATTGGAGACACGGATTTCCAAGGTTGGGTAACATTTAAGTGGGAGAAACTGTGGCGACCTTATCTTGCTGACCCCGAGGTAGCACTTCCTGCCTTCATCTCCTATATAAGAGAGGAACTATACCTATGAATATCCTATTATCTCTACACACGGGGGAGCTGAAGAAGCAATTCTTCCCTTCTCCAATTCTCAGCCAACTGAGAGCTCTCGGCAACCTGAGAGAAAATGTACATAGCACAGTCTGTACGCCCGATGAACTTAAAGTGATGCTATACCAAATGGAGGTTTGCATTGTCATGGCATGGCAAGGTGCCCCGCGCTTTACGGAAGACGTTCTGGACCATGCGAAGCACCTCAAGCTCATCGTAACACCTGGCGGCAGCGTCGCTACCTTTCTAACTGAGGCCGTTTACGAGAGAGGCATCGAGGTCTGCAGTGCCAACCGGGTGATGGCCAAATATGTTGCCGAAGGAACACTAGCCTACATGCAAACTGGCATGCGGCAGATCGTACAGCGCCAAGCAGTAACGAAGCGCGGCATTTGGAATACCGCTCCATGTCGCAGTCTGCTGGATGCTCGAATAGGTCTGATTGGCCTCGGAACAGTAGGGCGATTTCTACTGGAGCTGTTGCAACCTTTTAACGTTAAGGTCAAGCTCTATGATCCTTATATTACCCAGGACATGCTGGAAGCCTATCCCAATGTCACTCTCTGCAGCTTAGAGGAAGCCCTGTCCGATCAAGATATCGTCTCCCTCCATGCTTCCAAAACAGATGAAACTTGGCATCTATTAAATAAAGAAAGCCTTGCGCTGTTGAAAGATGGCACTTTGCTTGTTAATACAGCAAGAGGCGCTATTATCGATGAGAAAGCGCTGATTGCAGAACTACAGACAGGTCGTATCCATGCGGTGTTGGATGTGTATGAACAAGAGCCGCTCCCCCTATCCAGCGAATTAATGGCACTAGAGAATGCCGTCCTAATGCCGCATGTTGCAGGTATGGTCGAATTGCAGCGACTAAGCCTTACTATGGTGGAAGAAATCGCCCGCTTCGGGAGGGGGGAAGAGCTGCTGTATCGCATACCTTACGAACAGTTTAGGCATATGACTAGGTAAGTACTGACAAACGAATAAGCTGTCATCGCAATCAGCAATGTCAGCTTATTCGCAGTACTTCTTTTATTGCAGGCTCATCGTCGTCATACGTCCATACTCTTCCAATGAGACGACACCTGGGAGCTCTTTTTCCCCACGTGCAAAGTGTTGTAAGTTGTCCACAACAAACTCACCCATGGATCTTTTGAATGTTCTAGCAAACCCACCGATGTGCGGCACACATAGGACATTCTCCAAACGGTGAAGGGGGTGATCCGCAGGTACAGGCTCTTCGTGAAACACATCTAAAGCTGCGAAAATACGACCGGACTGCAACTCGTCCATCATGGCGGCTTCATCTACGATTTTGGCACGTGCGGTATTGACGAACAGTGCACCGTCTTGAATGAGGGCGAGTTCTCGTTTTCCAATGAAACCTACTGTGGATGGTGTTAGTGTGCTGTGTAATGAGACAATTTGGCTCGTTTGCAACAGTTCGTCTAATGAGCACAGCTCTACGCCTAGCGCTTTTGCTTGTTCTTCCGAACAATAACGAGAGGCCAACTTAATGCGAACAGGGAATCCGCTTAGCATGCGGATGACATTTTTGGATATTTCACCCAATCCAATCAAGCCAATGACTTGGTTCGATACCCCCATAACGGTGTCTCTGCTGTTATTTCCCCACTGACCGCGCTTCAGTCTCGTACTATATCCGTATAAGTCCCAAGCCCCTGCCATCATCAAGGCAAATGCAGCTTCAGCGGTTGATTTGGCCAAAACGGTATTCGCTGTAGCCACGGTAATGCCTTGTTGAAATGCACGTTCATCGACGACAGACGTAGGCGAGCCGGCCACATGACCGATAAATTTCAGTTTACTTGCCTTCGCAAGTACTTCCTCTGTGAAAAATGGCGTCCCCCATGAAGTCAGACATGCATCATATTCGCCGATTAGGCGAGCTAATCCAGCCGTACCCCACTCTTCTCCCGTAGATTCATACCAAGTCACATCGGAGAATGCCTGTAATTTTTCGATAACCGCGTCATGGAAAAAAAGTTCTTTCAAATAGGGATCCTTAATGGCAAGTAGTGTTTTCATCCTGTAATTCTCCTCTTCAAGCGTTTATTGGTAGACTGCAAGTTGCTTCATATAAGTAACATAGTCAGCAAGAACCGATGGTACTTCTAATTCGAGTTCTTTTAATTCTGGACGCCACTTCGGTTCCCACTCGAACGAGAAGTAACCTTTATATCCACTCTCTTGTAAAAGGGTCACGATCGAGCGCAGCGGCAGCTGCCCTTCCCCCATAGGCGTGTACTTCCATTCGTGGATATTCGCATCCTCAAAGGGTACGCCATCTTTCATGTGCACATGTGCACAGCGATCCCCTAGAAGTCGAATCGTATCTTCAGGCTTTTCTCCGAATTCATAAGGATGAATGATGTCATAGATCACTTTGCAATTCGTTCGATCAACGCGTTGCAGGAATTGATTCAGAACTGCCCCCGTTGAATATTCATTATGCGTTTCGATCCATATCTCCACACCATACGCCAAGGCATAATCGCATGCTTCCTGTACGTACGCAATAATTTGCACTTCATCCTTGGGCTGTACGCGTTGCTCTACAAAGCGGAGGTACGAGCCTAAGAAAATACGCACGCCTTTGGCCCCAAGTATAGAAGCGATCTCGATAATTTGTTTAAGTTCTGTGAGCGCTTTCTCTTCATCTGCTCGAATACCGTTAAAAATAACTTTGCTTCCAATATTCGTAATTGTTATGCCTGCCTGGCGAAACTTCGCAGCAATCTGGACTAATTCATCCTTTGGCGTAGCTAAACTAACGGCATAAGAATGGTCCTCCTTCAGCTCAATTCCGTTATATCCAAAGGTTTGACAGCTATCAATGAGTAAATCGACACTCCACCCTTCACAAGGCAACGTGCTAAAGGATAAGTTCATATAAAAAAACCTCCAAGTGTAGTTGACATACGTCTACTATACCTCGAGGTTATGGGCATTACATGCAGTATCTTACGAAAAAACAGACCTTTTTTAGGATTGTACGTCCGACTGCTGACGGTATTTCAGCGGTGTCATTCCCGTCACTTTTTTAAACATTCGGTTAAAATGACTTGCATGATTAAAGCCTGTTTCAAAGCAAATTTGCAACACACTCAGTTCGGTCATTCGCAGTAAATCAATCGCTTTGCGAATGCGCACGTCATTCACGTATTGAACGAAGGGTTGACCCTTCAGCACTTTGAACATATAGCTGAAATAGGTCGGAGACATAGCCGCTCGCTGCGCGATATCTTCCAGCAGGAGATTCTCTGCGTAGTGCTCTTCAATATAACTAACAGCCTCATGGAACAACCGTCTTCCTGTTGTATCCTTCGCTTTCGCGGAAGGACCTTCCTTCGTTCCTTCTCTAAAAATGGTCACTAGCAACCGAATTAAATCGGCTTTAATTAAATAGTGGTAACCGGATTGCTTCTGCTCATTCTCCCGTCTCATGCTGGAGATCAGCCCCTCAACAACGTCTTGCGTGTGGGCAGATATTTGGATTTTCGGAAAAAACTGATTCGAGAGTGCCGATTCTGAACCTGTTTCCGTTTCATCAATAACGAGCGGCATGAAATCAATCTGTACAAGCTCGACTTTCTCATCTTTGTAAGGTTCAAAATAATGAGGTACGTACGGCGGAATCGCCAGCATGTCCCCTTTGGTCATCAAAAAGGTCTGATTATCCGTATAATGGAAACAAGTCCCACGCATGACGTAACAAATTTGGACATGCTCATGGGCATGAGCTTCCCGGTTTAAATTCGTCTCGAGACGGAAATCCACTTTGAATGGGAAGTCCTTCTCCATGAAATCACGATAATAATAGATGTGGTGAGTGCTCATTCCAGTTCCCGTCTCTCCCTCTCTAAGTTAGGCGTATCGTATAGAAATTATAACATTTCGCTTCATTTGAAAAAAGCCCGACATCCTAAAAACGGATGCCGAGCTTAAGTTAAATCAATGTGTTTAATCCTTAGGTATTACCTTGATATAATCAATGCCAAGCTGATAACCCGTTCCACTTGTTCCCGTTACATAGAATTTAAACCTACGATCACCAGCCGATAGCTGGACATCATTAGCGATAGACAATTCCGTGTACTGAGCAGTAGCCGCGTACAGATCCTGTACAGATCCTTGATTTACCCCATCAATTGAAAACTGAAATTTACCTCGGGTATTTATTTTTTTGACCCCTACTTTAATATCATATTTGCCATCATGCGGTATATTGGCATAATAGTTAATATAGTCTCCGACCCCATTGCTGTCAAAAACCACACACACACCCCCGCTACAATTGGTATCACTAGAATTCGTTACTATTTCACCTGAAGTGGTTCCGAGCGTCATCGATTCTGCTTGATAAACAGCTTGCGGCCAGCCATTCCATAGCTCGAAATTATCCCAATATAGCTGCATGATGCCGCCATTGTTACGAACATGGTCAATCAACCAATCCCCTGTATACAGTTTAAAAGGATTAAAATTAGCCAGTCCCACTGCCGAGGGGTTATTGGGATGATACGTCCAATTCTTCACATCAAAGAGCACTTGCCTGCTGCCGCCATCCGGCGTTGCCGCTACGTAGAAACGGCCATTCGTGGCATTGCCTTTTTTATAATAAAACTCCAGGGTAATCCATTGATTATACGAAATCGGAAAAGACTTGGCCTCCGCTTGCCATAATTCCACTCGGGGATTTGTATCCATTTTTTCTGCGTTTACCTCGAAGTACAACGGTTTGTTCGAACCCGCATTCGCCTCCTTATTCAACCCAAATGTCACCCGGAATGGATAACTGCTCCCATACCAAGTCCCGTCATTCCAGAATTCAGCCAATGTCAGCCATGGAATTGCATTGGCGTAGCTTTCAAGCTTCTGCATATCAGGATGGAGCTTCAAGCGAACTTTATAGTACACTTCGTTCAATGACTGTTGAGGATTGCCACTTTCATCATAGATATTGGCTTGAATGCGTCCTTTGTTAAAGCTACCGTCTGGGATTACGCCATTCTTCATCCAATAGTGGAGCACTTTATTACTTGAATAAGCTGGGTCTGCAATAATTTTGGCATAGCGATCCGTAATGGTACCGCCTTCATATTGAATTTCAAAATTGCCGATCTGAGCATTGCCTTCCAAATCTGTAACCCAATTATTTTTCGTAGAATATGAGGTATCTGTTCCTGTAATATCATCTTTCTGCGCATTAAGCTGAGAAATTGTTGAACCGCTTTCAAAACCAGTTTGGAAAATGACTGATCCCGGGGTTGCCGCAAACGCCGTTGTAACACTAATGACCAAACTTAGCATACCCAGGGCACTACATAACTTGACGACTCGTTTTCCTAGTTTTCTCATTCTTTATTCACTCCTTTTTTTTGCACTGCTTCCCAAAACGACAATGCTTCTGTGTGACTAGACGACATACGATTGGGTTATTGCCCATTTCCACCATCACCTCCTTTATAGTTTCCATCCTTTTACATAAATTGTAAGCGCATTCAAAATGTAAGATAATAACAGGGGACCGAAGTCCCCTGCAATTCCCTTAAGATTTGTTATACACTCTGTACATTAATACAGCTGCTTCCGCGCGTGTCGTTTGACCTGACGGATTAAGTAGATGACCAGCTCCTTCTACAAATCCGTTAGTAATCAATGCCATCAAACTTGCTTTGGCATAGTCGGCTACTTGCTCAGCATCTTGGAAGGAAGATAAGTCAACAACCGCTCCGCCGCTTAATTCCTTGCCCGATATGCGCAAAGCACGTTCTACCATCACCATCATATCTTGTCTTGAAATGGCTGCTGTCGGATTCAACTTATTTGCCCCTACTCCATTGCTAATCCCTAATTTCAGAGCAATACCTGCTGCTTCATAGTAGTAATCGTTCTTGGATACATCAACGAAATTCGCTTCAACTTCTGACGTGATGCCAAGTGCGCCAACTAACAATTGAAGGAAATCCGCTCTAGAAATATTGGCACTCGGACTATAGGTTGTGTCTGAGGTTCCATTCACAATCCCCTTGGAGGCTAACACTTGAATCGCTCCCACAGCCCATTGCACCTGAGTAAGATCGGTGAAAGATTTCACCTCATAACCCACAGCATACATACTGAAATGCGTCGTTTTAAATGTAATTTTACCCGTGGACACATCATACTTTGCCGGTACTTTCGTAATTTTCCCTGCACCGTCGACATACCAAATGGCAATATGCTCATGATGTTTCAGTTCATCTTCCGTTGGTGTATAAGCGATACTTACAGTAACAGGCGCATTGTTATTAGTCCAAGGCACAACTTTCCCATCCACCGTGGCATTCAACTCAATAACCGGCTTATTACCAATTTTCTCTCTAGTTTCGGCCTTTATGAGTGAAGTATCTGCCCAACCTATGGACACGCCTACTTTAGTAGACTGTTTGACATCATTTTCTGTAAACATGTTATCAGGGATGGTCACTGTTCCGATTGGCGTCTGCAAACGAATTGCCTTATCGGATTTAGCGTTACCTGGTTTTCCATCTAGGAAACCTGCCTTAGGAAGATCTAAGCTGTACGTCTTCGCACCCGTTTGTTCACTTAGTGTAACACTAATCACTTTATTCCCCTTTTTATCAGGTGTTGCTTGCTCAAATGCTTTGGAAAGCGTAGCTGTTTCAATGCCAGCTTGAGCTGTACCGTTCGTAAGAACTGGCGTTATCTCCACTTTGCCATCAACTGGCGTTGGCGGCGTTGAAGACACTGGACCTGAGCCTGAGCCTGAACCTGGATTAGGGTTAGGATCTGGAACTACAGTAGTCGGCACTTTGTAACTAAATTCCGCTGCGTTCAGACTTTCCAATAAACTGTTCGTTGCACTAGCAGTAAAGTAATAGGTCGTACCTGCTGTAAGGCCCGGAATTTCTGTACCTGCATAAGCATCTTGCGAAACAGTTAGTTGATTCGTATAAGCATGAGACTGTGTTCCATACTTAATCTTGTAGCCTTCTGCTCCCTCAACTTGATCAAATAAGGCTATCGTCTTCCCGTTGGTTGTGGAAAGAGAGAGATTCGCAGGTTGACTTAAACTGTTCAATAATTCAACCTTGAAGTCATCAAAATATACAGGCGTAATGACTGAGAAGATACCCACAGTTCCTTGTGTTAGCGTCGTATCAACAAGGTCATAAGCTAGCAAATCATCGATGTACAGTTTGATACGGTCACCTTCAAATGTTGCTTTCATTGTGTGTTCAAGCAATGACTTATTTAAAGTAAAATCATAGGTGATATCTGGTAAGAATGCTCCGTTCAATTTCCTTCTCAGCATGACTTTCTCAGTATTTGCCGTTTTATCATACTTGTAATCCGCCACATAGTACGTAGAGGACGTATTGGTTCTTCCAAGTAAGCCAATTTCCTTCGTTATGTCATCTGTAGGTAGTGTGAATTTAGCAGAAACTGCATAATTACGCCAATTCGCACCTTGCGTCAGCCACAGTCGTTCTGGATTGCCGATACCCAACTTAATTTTACCGTTTTCCATGACCGGGGAACCTGCTGACAACACCCAATCACTGACATACTCACCGTCGTTAAAATCGTCGTTGAACAACGTCGTGCTGTTCGCAATAGCCATCTTCTCCGCGGAAAGGGTGCTCGCACCATTGGCATTGCGACCTTCAAGAGCGAAATAATAAGGCGCTTGCGATACAGGTACTGTTACGACATAACCTGAAGCTGTGATGTTATCAATGGAATTTGTGTATTTACCTGAACTAATGCCATATTTCAGTGTATACGATGTGTTCTTCGGATCTGTAACAAAATTAATACGTAATTGATTGCCATCAGCAATGACGTCTGTAATTGTTGGAACAACAGCGTCTGGTACTTTCGGAGACATGGACAACTCCCTGGAGTTCACACTTTCCCCTGACGGATCAATGGATGTAACAACCATGTAATAGGTCGTATCATTCGTTAAACCCGTAATAACTGGGGCCGTGCTCGTTGTAAGGTAAGAGTTCGTATACTGGCCTGATACGGTGCCGTATTTGACTTTATAAGCACTCGCGCCCGCGATCCCCGTAAAGGTTAGAGACAGCTTACCATTACCGACACCAATGGATTGAAAATCTGGCGGTTGAACGCTGGCATTCTGCACAAGCACACCATCGAACTTTGCACTTGTTAAATCCGAGTAGAGACCGACTGCACCATTGGTAAATGTCGAATCCGTTGTCGTTAACTGTTCTACACCATCAACATGAAGCGTTAATTGATTTCCATCGAGAATAGCGCGTAGACGGTGCGCCGCTTCTGCTGATAAACTTACATCTTTCTGCACAAGTGTTGTCAGCGTACCTGCTACTTTTTTCTTAATAGCGAGCTTGCCATTCTTGTAGGAGAATAGATAGAAATTGTTCTCGTCTTGGACTCTTCCAAGCAGTCCGGTTTCGCCACCTGTCATATCTTTAATCCAAGCGAAATAACTGACATTACCGAAATTCTTCTTAGAATACATAACCCCGCTCACAGAGGCATTGCTCTGAGTTACTAGCTTTTCATTCTCGTCAACAGGTTTCGCTCCTGTCATGTGTGAAACAGGTTCCTTCGTATTATACGGAACAATACTGTCATTAACCGCCTGCCAGCTGCCGCTTTTCACTATCCAGTTGTCTGTCACATTGCTTGTAGCGCCGTCATAATTGAAGGTGTCGTTGAACAATGCCAACTTCAAATATCCCATCGAGTTCATACTGTTAATATAGAAGCTCTCTGGCAAGTAGCTCATTGCGATCTCATAGGAAGATTGCGTGAAATAGCCATTAACCACTTTGGCATAGTAGTCCGATACGCCAACTCGTTGCAGCTTCGTAATATTAGCTGCCATCGCTTCATTTCCAGGAGCATTCAAATAACCGTAATACCCCATAAGTCTCGTATTCTGCAAGCTAGGATCAATACCAAGCACCGTGTAACTTGCGCTTTGTCTGGAGCCCTTCGAATCGACAGCATCAAATTCGTGCCCCATGCCGAGCTGACCCAAGTAATCTCCTTCTTGTGCTGGATGCGTCCAAGATTTACTTTGCGTAGCATCATGAAGTTTCAATGGATTTTGGAGGAATTGCTCCAAAGACACCCCTTTGAAATACCAATTAGCAGGTTTAATCGTGCGTTGTATTTTATCTGCTTTTTCAGCCAATTTGGCTGCTTCTGTAGATGCTGTGGAGAAATTCGTTGTTTTCTCGAATGATTCCTTGATTTTGGTTAATCCCTGAGTATTCAACTCATTGATAAAGGAAATATGATCATAATTCTGTAGAATATCCTTCACATTTTCCAATCCCAAAATAAAGGAAGATGTATAGAAGATCGTGAGATTGGGCTCCCAGTAGTTAACCCCAGTGCCAATCCAGTTATTCGGATCTCCGTTCATACTAATGCGATCTCCCGCACGAAGATTCCCGGACTCATTGTATTCGTTAATTGTATAAGCAGTACTAATCAATCCAGCTTTAAACAACGTTAATAGCTTGGATTTCTCTGCCTCTGTGAACATGCTCATCACTTCTTGGTCATTCCACAAGAGTGCGATCGTGTAGAGCAAAGGTGATTGCCCTCTGCTGTCCAGTCCCCCTTGGAGATTAGGCATGTTCGCGGGCGTAGTAAGCATCTTCTTCACAGTCGACACATACCGATTGATGTAGATGGGATCCCGATCACCCGTTATAATCTCTTCTGCAATAAAACTGAGTCCCTTCGTATTTTTCAGTTCCACAGCAGAACCTACCGCTGCATCCATATTGCCAAATGTAATATTCTCCGTGTCAACCATGGCTTTCTCCAAATCCACTTTTCTTGGCGGCAGATAAGGATAGACCGTATTGGCTGCATCAAATGCTGCCGTTGTTAGATCGGTTGTCGCGACATTCCCAATGACATCCTTTATTGCGTTTGCGTTAATACGAATCTTATGGTTGCTGCCTGTCAATGCTTGAGCAAGAATAATTGTAATCGTGCTTCCACTCATGATAACCCGATCGGATTCGCCAAGCGCGTTATAGCTTGTTCCGCCATTTGAAGAAAGCATGATGGCTTGTTTGAGCTGGGCCTCATCCGCACCGTTATTGACGACATTTTCACTGAAGACAACTACAAGCTTCTTGTTAAAATTGGATGTAGACGCTGACTGAATGACCGGTGCGATTGTATCTGCAACCACTGGCTCTGACGTGTATAGGGTTGAAACCACATTACCCGCAGCATCTTTCAGCGTGTTCGCTGCTACGCGAAGTTGATTGGTACTGCCTGTTAGCTGCGCAGTGCGCGTAACTTTAAGTGTACCAGCTGTAACCGCAACAGTGTCTCCGCTTGCCAATGGCAAGAAATTCGTACCATCTGTAGAGAAGGTCACCGCTGCTTTCAAATCCGTATTATTAGCCATATTAGAAAGCAAGTTTTCGTTCGCTGACAATGTAAATTGCTTGCTTGTTGCATCGGTTTGTAACACCGAATTAAGATTTGGTGCTGTGTCATCAATGGACAGAGCATTCGTTGTGACACTGGTTGTAAGTACATTTTGCCCGTCATCTTGCAATGTATTCGCATTCATCTTGACCTTCGCACCCGTTTGACTCAACCGGTTCGCGAGTGTAATCGTTAACTTCGTTCCATTAAGTGCCACTTGATCATTGCTATCTAAAGCAACGAAAGTATTCCCGTCTCTAGCTAACGTAACAGCAGCCTTCAACGCATTGTTATTGGCTGTCGCATTATTCAGACGTTCAGTGAAATTCAGTTCAATGGTTTTATTCTCATTACTAACCGTGCTATCGGAATAAGCAGGTGGAACTGTATCATAGTTCAACAGCATTTGTGGGGCATTCGCTCCACTTTCTTTGGCATTCACCGTTCGGTTAGGAGACATATTTCCTAAGAGTACGAAAGATGCTGTGCCATCGGCTAGTTTCTGTTGCTGCACATAGGAAGTTACATCCCATTCATACCAACCGTTAGCTCCCCCTACGCTCGTTGAGCTAATTGCATTTCCATAGATAGGCTGGTTCGAATAGGTAATTCCTGATTCCGTCCAACTATCACCAACTTCATAGAGCGTTAATGTCTCCGCAGCTGTTCCCGCATCGCTAAAGTTCAAGCGTACTTTGGCCGAGTTGAAAATCCCTACAGTTCCAACCGCATATTTCAAGAAAATGCGGCGATTAAAGGTAGAACCGCCTTCTTTCAGTACCATCGTCGATTCTGTTCCGTAGTTGATTCCAACATTGGTCGCACCACTGTCTACTCTCGCATCTGCCGAAACAGTAATGGTTCTGGCATTCTCCAAACCACCCATAGTCGCTGTGACCGTGTCCACAGCAGTCAAGGTTCCACTGCTTGTTGATTTCAGTGCACTAGACGCTACTTTCACTTTATTCTGCAAACCAGTCAGAGCCTGATTAAGCGTAATAGTCAATTGGTTACCGTTAATCGCAACTTGATCTCCCGCTTGCAGTGCACCATATGTCGTTCCCCCATTGAGAGATATGGTTACGCTGTCTTTAAGTTGCGTTGCAGTACCTGACATGCTAATCGGCTTATCATAAGTCAGCGTAATGCTCTTGGCATCATTACCGACAACAGCCGTTGTATATGCAGGAGCGCTTGCATCTTGCCCTCCGATAAGCGCTTCTGTGATGACGGGAGTTCCAAGAATATTGCCAGCGGCATCCTTCAACGTTGCTCCAGCCACTTTAACTTTATTGGCTGATCCGTTCAGCGCTTGTTGCAGTTGGATCTGAATCCCGCTGCCGCTAATTGTTGCTGAATCGTTCGCTCCAAGCGGAGAGAAATCAACGCCATTTGTGGACACATACACATTATCCTTAACGGAGTTCGCAGTGTTAAGTACAAGATCTTCATTGAAATTCAGTTGAATGTCTTTGAAGTTCGCGCTGACTGCCGATGATTGGTACGCTGGTGGCGTATCATCTGTCGTAAAAACTAGCTCAGGCTTATTCGATGCATTATCTTTACTATTAATCGTTCTTTGTTCACCATTCGGCGGGTTGATGAGTACAAATGATGCCTTTCCTTCAATCACTTTACTTTTGATATAGCTGGTAAGATCTACTTCGTAATAGCCCGAAGCCGTACCTAGATTTAAACTCCCCACTAAAGCTCCAGGTGCAGGTCTATTGTTCCAATTCAGCGTCGTCTCGCTCCAAGGCGTTGCTTCGGAAACGGCATAGACTTGTGTAGTAACAGCATTACCCGATGTTGCATATATCCTCAATTTAGCAGTGGATATGGCATTGACGTTTGTAATTCCAGACAAATTAAATCGCATATACACCCTTCTTGTAAAAGGCGTTGCTGTCGTTAAATTACTGTCATCTTTGATATTCATCGTCGTGCCATTATATGTAGTAGATTGATTTGTAGTCGCGCCGCTTCCACCATCCACTTGGGCATCATCCACGGGATTCAGGGTAGGTAAAGCTGCAGCAATGGCAGGCTGAGGATAGAACATGAAAGTGCCATTTAATGCGCCTAAGATCAGGCTTATAACTAAGAATTCACTTAGCATCTTCCTCGTTTTTAGAAATAACAATGATCTTCATTCCTTCCAAATGGGAATTGATCATTTCACAATGAAATGATTGCGCTTACATTCAACCTCGTAAATAAATTCAATGGTTTTTGAGAAGGGGCAAGTGAGAAGAAATCTCCCACTTGCTACAAACATCCCTACGACTGAACTAAAACTTACTTCTTACCATTTGCATTATACCAATCTGTTGCTTGCTTAATCAGGTCGTTACCGCCACGCGTTCTCCAGTTTTTCACGAATTCATCGAAATAATCAACAGGTTGGTTCCCCAAAACAATTTTAGCTGCTGTTTCAACGAACATTGTACCTGGCTGTATGAATTCTCCGATTTCTGGTTGTGTAGATTTAAATGGTGGAGCACCTAATAAAATGTTCGGTTGACCTTCTTTTTTACCCACTGTAAAGAATTCTTCCATTTTCGCTACAGCTTCTGCACCAACTTGCACTTTCTTCAACTCTGGATTCCAACCTGCAAGATTGAACGTTAAGCTTCTCCAAAGGATGGTTTTATCGTCAGTATCTTTTTGTTTATTGTACGTAATCTGGCCAGCTGTGTCTTTGGTAAACGTATTGCCAGGTACACCGAAGTTAATAAATTCTTGACCTTCTTGTGTTACTAACCAATCAAAGAATTTAACAATCGCTGCTGGATCTTTTGCTTTTTTGGTAATAGAGAACGATTTGTTGAACGCGGAAATCCCGAATCCAGCATATTCTACACCAGGTGCTTTAGGCGATAGAAGTGGAGCAACGATTGCGCCTTTGCCTGGCAGCGCTTTATTTAATTTGTCTTGCCAATCCCACGCAAGGTTCGGATCGTGGACCCATACGCCGACTTGGTCATTTTGAATTTTTTGTTCCCACGTATTCCGTTTATTCGTCATAAATTCGCTGTCGAGCAATTTTTCATCATTTAATTGTCTCAAATAGGCAAGTGCTTGTTTCATTTGCGGGCTTGTATTGGATGGTACGACTTCCCCATTCACTAATTTCCCACCGAATGCGTTGGCTCCAAACATACCCAATACCGTGTCTAACCATGTGAAGTTTTCTCTTCCTGTTAATGGGATTTCATCCTTTTTCCCGTTACCATTCGGATCCTTATCACGGAATGCTCTCAGCATATTCAAGAACTCTTCCGGTGTTTTTGGTGCTTCTTTAATGCCGACTTTATCCATCCAATCCTTACGCACGAAGAACATCCGATTAACTGGTGAATCCCCACTAGCTGATTCAGGAATGGCATAGATTTTCCCTCCACGTGATACACCATCCCAAGCAGCTTTTGGTATGACCTTTTTCAAGTTCTGTCCGTATTTATCAATATATTCATCCAATGGAATCAACTGATTATTCGCGAATAAGTCCCCGTTAACACCATAGTCCTGAATGGCATCCGGTAATTCACCACTAGCGAATTTAACTTTCTTAAGCTGATCGGCCTGTGCATGAGGTAAGAATGTGATATCCAGGATCGTGTTGGTTTTCTCAGCCATATATTTAATCGTTGGATCATCCATTGGATTACCGCCCGGAACAGGCTGATTATTATCGGTCGTAAGCAAGCTAAATTTAACTGGTGCTTTAGGTGCCTCTGTCGCTTTCTCGCTAGCAGCTGGACTTGCTGTGGAACTGCCCTCTGATGATTTCGTGCTACATGCGCCAAGTACGCTCACCATGGAGACTGCAACAGCTAAGCTTAGCCATTTCTTTGAAGAATTCATTCGAAATTTCCTCCCTTTTTATATACATCGTTGTGTTCATTATATATGAAGACTTGCCGGAAAATGTCGAATGCGTACATAATGAAACATTTTCCAGGTGTCGACATAACGTCTTATTCTTTGACAGAGCCAAGTGTGGCTCCTTTAACGAAGTGCTTCTGTAGAAACGGATAGAGAATGACGATGGGTGCCGTAGCTAGGACAATTGTTGCCATTTCAAGTGCTTTTGGTAAAAGCTTACCACCTGCATCGCCGGATACAGCTGAAGCAATATCATTAGAGCTGCCAGCAGCAATCAAGAAGTATAGATACATTTGCAACGTCTGAAGATGCCTGTCATTGATGTACAGGAGTGGAGCAAAATAGCTATTCCAATGACCAACCGCATAGAACAAGAGCAGCGTTACCATAATAGGTTTCGACAATGGAACGACAATTTGCCAAACGATGCGATAATCACTCATGCCATCCACTTTTGCAGCATCGAAGAGCTCCTCAGGTAAATTGCGGAAGAACGTAATGCATAGAATCATGTTAAATGCGCTGATCGCACCTGGCACAATTAAAGCCCACATGGTATTAATCATATGAAGCTCCTTAACAACCAAGTAAGTTGGAATGAGCGGAGCCTGGAAAATCAAAGTGAAAATGATGAAAAGCATAATGGCCCTGCGGCCTCGCAGATACGATTTGGACAGGGGGTACGATCCGACGATGGTCAAAACCATATTGAGAATCGTCGCGATGATGACGACTTTCACCGTCATCCAGCCTGCTTTCCAGAATGCATCTGTCGCAATCACATATTTGAATTGCTGCAGTGTTGGCTCAACCGGCCAGAAGGAAACTCTGGATTGGATAAGCGCATTATTGGAGGAAAATGATCCCGCAATAACGTGTAAGAGCGGCAGTAGTGCAACAAGACTCATCACGACAAGCAAAATCAGATTGAAGGCATCGAATGCTTTCTCGCCCATGGATTGTTTGATCTTCATAAGATGCCTCCTAATATAAGCTTTCACCTGTGGTAGATTTACTAATTTGATTCGCACTCACGAGAAGCACGAAGCCAATAACAGATTTGAATAGTCCGATCGCTGTTGTTACGGAGAATTGACCATTCATGATACCTAAACGATAAGCATAAGTATCCAGGATTTCCCCAACCTCATACGTAATCGGGCTTAAGAAGATGTACACCTGTTCAAAACCGACATCCATGACATTTCCTATTTTCAAAAGCAGAAGAATGGTAATCGCAGGCAATAACCCTGGGAACGTCACATATTGGAATTGCTTCCAGCGGCCTGCTCCATCGATCTTGGCTGCCTCGTATAAGGAAGGGCTAATCCCGGATAGTGCGGCCAAGAATATGATGGTACTCCACCCCATCTCCTTCCATATGCCAGCCGATACAACAACTGAGCGGAAGGCTGAAGGCGATTGTAAGAAATCAAAGGGGGATAGTCCTAATCCTTTAAACATCTCATTCACGAGACCACTTTGCTGCGATAGCATCATGTAAGCCAATCCGTACACTAGCGCCCAAGATAAAAAGTGAGGCAAGTACAGAACCGTCTGGACAGAACGCTTGAACGCCATATTTCTGACCTCGTTCAAGAGACAGGCTAGAACAATCGGTGCCGGAAATGAAAATACGATCTGGTAAAGACTGATTAATAACGTATTCTTAATAAGTCGAGCATATTGCGGATTCGTGTACATCAGCTCAAACCATTGGAATCCAACCCATTTACTTTTGAAGAAACCGTCGAAAATATTGTAGTCCTTGAAAGCGATAATACTGCCTAACAAAGGCACATACTTGAAGGTTATGAAGTAAATGAATACTGGAATCAACATGATGTACAGCGCATTGTTTTTCTTAACAAATTGGAAAAAACTAAGTTCCCCAGATCTGTTTCTCTTCGCTGCAGCAGGTTTCGTCACTTGGACCGATGCTACATCTATGGTCTCGTTATTCATGGTCCCACTCCTTATTTCTTTGTATCTCTATTATATAAATTCATGTTTAGAGGTCCTAGTAGGGAATCTTTCGAAGTTCATGGTAATCTTCTGTTCTTATCAGAATTCGACAATATAGGTGATACGACCGTCTTCCATACGTGAAATCACCCTAGGAACAGTACCTTGTACCCAATCTGCGAATAAGAGAAGAGGAACTTGGAGGGAGCCACGGACTGGTGCAAAAGTCTTCGACCCACGAACGGCATCATAGGCAAAACCAGCTGCTGCGTCCAAATATCCGAACACTGCCACACCTCTAGGGTAGAAGCTTAAGCTGTTGCCATAGAACGTTTCGAAGAACATCGAGATGCCCTGCGTATTCGTCGTACTCTGCCAGCTCCAATAGTTCTCTGCAAGATGAAACAAATCGAGTCCCCGATAAGCTGCAGCAATGTCTCTCAGCATGTTCATTGAAATCCATCCTACCTTGCGCGAATGACTGGCAAGACCAGGAATGAAAATACTCTTATCTTGCATATCGATATAGCTCGTATGACGGCAACCGTACCGACCCAAGGTTTGGGCAGTCGCTGATGCCATATCAAGACGGAGTCTGTCATCGCCAAGACCTGTTTGATGCCCGACCATATCGAGTAAGGAAAGTCCATTTACTGTGAAAATATGATAGGCATCCCAACCTAGCAATTCACCTGTCTGCGGTTCCCCCGTCCAAGGATCCACGGTGCCATCCATCGTTCTGGATAACGTGACGGCATAATGATCCTCCAGCCAACCCTGTTCCTCAATTGTTGCGTGTGCGGCCTGCGCGAAATGCTCGTATTCCTGCAGCTCCACTTCGCCTACATACTGCAGGATTTGAATACCCGCTTGACATGCTGCCAAAGCTTTCACACCGAGATAAACCTGTTCAGAGCCATATTGAATCGCTGGAGAGGCATCATCCACCGTGTTGGCGCAACCCTTGTCAGGAATACCATTCCCCGTTGTGTCACAACGAACGATGAAATCCAATAGTTTACGAATAAACCCACTATGCTGCACGATCGTTGCGTCTCTTCCCGTTCGTCTCCAATGCGTATAGGCAAGCAAGATGTAATTCGTGCTCTCTTCGACTTCCATTTCGTGATGGTAATACTGTTTCGTACTATCCCCGAACACACCCATATCATGTGATAAAAACAGTGTCCCCTCGCCGCTTTCTCCCAAAACTCGCTTGCCGTCTTTACCAAACATCGGCCACTCGTTGAGCTCAAACTCTAACAGTTCGGGCCAAAACGCTAAGTAGAACGGACCTTGTGTGTATTCCACATCCACCGTGGAATGAAAATAACAATTGCCTTCCCACACGGTAAACCAGTCTTGACCGTTTTCGCGAACCACCCACCACGTATTCATTAACCAAGCGTGTAGTGTTTGAGCGAGTAATTTCGAGGTGGAATCACCTAACGAATGATTCGAAATGATGCGATCTACTGTGATCGTGTTTTCTTTCACCGCCTCGGCATTCTCGATCGCCCAATCGACAACCCCCTCAAGATTGGCAAACTTTTGCGTGTATTTGAAAGGACTGCGAGTTCCTAGCACATTCAGCAATGGGGCATCGTATGTACACCAAGCAAGTGAAAGTTTCGTCCCTTCCATCCCTTTATGTAAAGAGAAAGGCGAAGTTAAGCACGTGCCATCCCATGTACCTGAAAGAATAGCGAGTTGATCCGTGCATGCAATAACTTCTTCATGGGATCGAATCGCTTGGCGGTGATCATCTTCTTCATAGGGGCGTAAGATAACCGAATTGTACGCAGCCTCGATACGCCCTGATTGTGCATGTTGCTGGAAACTGAAACCTTCACCCGTGAAACCTAGGAACAACTTGCCTTCTACAATTTCATCGTACTGCGCAGTCCATCGGAATGAGGATGGCAAGCGGTCCACCTCTAAATCCAAGTACACCACAGGGACTGTACTGAATTCATTGTCCCTTGGACGGAACGGAATGCGAGCTGTTAGCTTTATATGAATTCCCGTGGACGGATCAATTCCGCTTAAAGTCATCGTGGTTGCTGTCATTTCTTGATCCATGAATTCAAATGATTGTTGATCGCCACGCAAGGGCAGTGTGAGTCTGCGATCACCGATTTCGATTCCTGCATGCAGATGAATCGGCAATCCTGGATGATTGCCATGACGAACTAAATAAGCTTGGTGCCCAGCTGGATCCCACCCGATCCCCAGCCTTGACCCTAATACGGTTAATGCATCTCCCATTAATTGCAACGTACATTCCTCCTGAATTTGCTTGCTCTTTGTTTGATATCTCTAATTATAGGACTGGGGACAGAAGGCAAACAGTGGAGGGGCTTTCGATTTACTACGACAATCTTCGGGAATTTAGAAGAATAACGCATAAACCATTGGGGGGACTACGGGGATTACTGAATGGGGATCATTCGGCAGAATAGCTATAATGGACAACATTAACTGTAGGTTATCCATCTGTTCTTCATTTGAATGGATAATCCAGAAAAATAACTGTACAAAATCCAGCTATTCGCTTGGAGTACCTTTCCATAGGGCAAAAAAAAAGACCGTACCCCGAAAGCCGCATGGTACAGTCCTTTTCCTATGTATTAAGATTTCATTCGCTTCTTATAATCGAGCGGGCTTAATCCGTAGTGCTTCTTAAACAATTGAGAGAAGTAAGTGACGTCTTCATAACCGACCTGATTAGCAATCGTATAGATTTTCTCCGACGATTCCATCAGAATATTACGCGCTTCCCGCATTCGAATGGATACCGTATAGGTACCTATGGTCATTTCTGTTTCTTGCTTAAATAAGGTGCACATGTACGTTTTGTTCATGGCAACATGATCGGCAAGCTCCTGCAAATTAATTTGCTCACCGAAGTGGAGATCAATGTATTGTTTCACTTTATCGATGACTTTCACCGATTGTTGATCACGAATTCCACGCATCGTTTCCACTAGCAGATGAGAGCCTTCTTCCAGCCTTCTCACCGCACATAGTCGATAGTAGCTTCGAACCGCTTGCAAGGACAATGTTGTATCGCCTAATCCCACATCATTCCCTTCGTCAAGCTCCAACTTGAAGCGTTCGGATGAAAGCTCTTCAATAATCGTTCGCAGCCACAAATTGCTTAATGGATTCAGTAAGTTAAAATTGCCTTCAACCCAACCTTCCAGTAATTCCAACGTTTCTACAATGAGTAGCGGCAGTGTCTCTACATGCAAGGTACGTATGTGTTCGAGCCACTTATCTACCCATTGCTTATGATGGGGAAGCTTTCTCAGCATCAATTGCGCTGCATCACGGTTACGATCTTCTTCCAATCGTTCCTTGGCCAGATCAAGGGCACTGAACAGAAGATCCTCGTCAACTGGCTTCATGATGTAATCCAAGGCGTGCAGTTGAATACTCATTTTGGCGTACTGAAAATCATCATAACTCGAGACAACCACACATCGCATCCAAGGGAAGCGCTTATTAATTTCGCCAATTAACGTTAACCCATCCATCATGGGCATCCGGATATCCGTAATGCATAAATCAGCATAATGTTCCTCCAGCCATTCCAAAGCCTTAACCCCATTAGCGGCGGTTCCTGCTACGACGGTCGTTTGCTGGTAAGCATCAATAGAAACAGAGAGACTATCTCGAATCAAGGAAGAGTCGTCCACAAGAAGTACGCGTATCATCACATCTTCACTCCTTTACCCGATTTGGAAAAATAACACTGACCCGTGTGCCGCCTTGAGCGGAAACGCGTTCAACCATAATTCCCGCATGTGCATGATGCAGATAAAAAGTTTTGAGACGATAATGCACATTTAACATACCGATTCTTAACAGCTGCAGGAATTCCTGCTGAGGTATTACCTGACTAAGCGCCTCACGAATTTCGCTTAACTTCCCTAACGATATACCAGACCCATCATCTTCAATATCGACACGAACATAATCCTTTTCCCACAAATAAGCAGAAATGCGAACTTGAAGCTTCTCGCCTGTCATTTCATATCCATGTTTAATACAGTTCTCAACAAATGGTTGAATACATGCTTTTAGACAAGCACTTTGTGCGACCTCAGGAGCGATGTCAAATTGAAACGCCAACTCGTTCGGATATAGGTTATCCATAATTTGAATGTAATCGCGAATATGACGAATTTCTTCCTCTACGGTAACTAAGGATTCCTTGTAATTCGATGTATAGCGCAGCATATTCGATAGGGCGATCGTTGACTTCCTGATCTGTTGATGCCCAGCCAGATTGGCCATCGCATTAATCGATTCTAATGCGTTATATAAGAAATGCGAATTGATTTGCGATTGCAGTGCTGATAACACGGCTTGCTGCTGAACCATTTTGGACTCGGCTAACAAATGAATGGAAGCATCGATCCGATCCAGCAACAGATTATACGACTCGGCTAAATCGGCAACTTCGTCCGTCCCTTTCACATCTGGGCGAATATCGAATCGCCCCAGTTTCGTCGTACTGATTGTTCTGCGAAGCAGCTTAATTCGCTTCGTGATGGAGTGAGAGACAAAGTACACTAACACAATGGCAACTAGCAGACTAAGCGAAGCAATCGCTACCGTCCAATTGCGAATTTCAATAATGCGTTGTGCCAAGTCCTCATAGGGGACGAATACGATAACTCGCCAATCCACTTTCGGAATCGATTGATACACAATCATCTGGGTACGATCCTGATTATACATGTAACCTGATGGCTTGCTTTTCATAGCTTCCATCATGGGATGAGCCAATTTCGTATTGATCATATGTAAATCTGGTGCAGAGATGACGTTGCCTTCGGCAGTCGTAATTAAAGCTTGTCCATTGCGTCCCAGCTCGATTTCATCCAGAATTTGTTGCGTCGGCATCAATGAAATATCTACGGCCAGATACACCGGTTGATCACTATAATACAACTTTTGTACGTAGGTTAATATCGGCAGTTGAATGAGTTGACCAAGGCTATTCTTATAATCACCACGAAGATTGACAAATGATTGAATTCTGCCTGTATCCGTTATCTTATCTTTCATGTCGGAGTTAGCAAAAGAATACGCTGTATCTAGAACCGTATCTCGTGTTTCATTTCGATATACAATCTGATTCCCGTTCTCATTGTAGAGCATGATCGAAAGCGTTTCCTTATGAAAGCTAATGTAGGGATTAATAATCCGATTTTCCATATCCTTCAGCTTGCTATAGTTCCCATAAGTATCCCCTGCGTTAATGCGTGTCCAATCTTGAAAGTCTTGACTGACAACTAGCGTTTGGAAAAATTGCTCATTATCGTTAATATACCGGGTTAGATTCAACGTCGCCTGCTTCAAAATTTGATTGCTAAATCGCTGTGCATCCGATTCAATCGCTCTTGCGCTTTTATCATAGCTAAAGCTGCCAATCGTAATTACAACCAAGATGACAATGCAAGAAATCATAAGAATGAGTTTCCACTGCAAGGAACTTTTTATATAGCTGAACAAACAAATTCGCCTCCCATGCTTACTTAGCATGCATTATACACCTTGAACCGCAATTTGTTTAGCACCGAATTAATACCAAAAAATATCCAGTCATAGAACAGCGGGTAGGCTGTTTGTGCTGGATATTGGTTTAGATGAATTATTTCTTTCTCAAAGTCACAATGACAGCATCATTCGCAGCTACGTGTACCCTCAAAGTCCCGTTCACACCCTGTGGATGCTGGCCATAGAAGCTCTCCTCAACATGCCAACCCGCCTTCAACTCGAACGAAACTTCTCTATCTGCCTCCGAGTAGTTGATCAGAACTGCAATCGTTGTGTTCTGATCCGAAGGGTGTTCTGTAATCCCGATGTGAGGCTCATTTACATGTAGAACACGAGCGTTCCGCGCCTCTTCGGAAATGGTTTCATACATTTTCCAGTAAGGGAATTGCTCCGGATTGTAGCTGACACCTGGCTGTTGGGACATCGCGAGCTCAAGTGGCAGGGCACAGAAGTACACGGTTCCTTTGCCATATGAGGCTTTCGTCAGAACGGGATTGCCATCCGCTTCTGCTGCTAATATTTCCCCACGATCATTGCGGAAATCAAGCTTAAACACACTTGGTATCGTAAGTGGAATGTTACCACGATCTGCTTGTTGGTAAGCAACTGCATCACTTGCTCGGCGACGGCGATTCTGTACAGTTAAACCTGTAAGTTCAGCGAAGTTCAGCATGTATCCGTCATTGGAGGACAGATATAAGGTGGCTCCGTCACGAACTTTATCCAGCAGCTGTTCCCAACGCTGCTTCGCTACACCAAAAACGCCGGTCACGCATGGCAGCATATAGAAGTTCGCATCTGGCAAGGATTGATCCTCAAATCGGAATTCGATATCAAAGCCAGCTTGCTTCGCTAATAGAAAAGAACCGATCGCTGTAGCCCAATGATCCTGTGTACTGTTGAGAATACAGACAGCCTCGACTTTACGTGCTGGCAGTTTCTCAAACGGCATAGCTTGAATGACTTTCTTGAGTCGTCCCATTTCTTGAAGAGCAGGCTTTACACGCCCTTCCTCGGTCATAAGACCAAGTTCGCCTTCACAAGCAACCCAATCGTACGGTGCATGATTAAGTTTCGTTTGGTCATTCGCACACCACCATAACAGGCCTGGAAGACCGTGTGCCCACTGTGAGATCATGCTCGTCCGTGCAAACGCGGCAGCTACATCCTCACTGCAAACCATAGGTCCCATCGTTCCCATTTCCTCTGCGAAGCAAGGCTTTTCTCCAATTTGTGCATATAATAGACTTTCCATCGTCGCATGTATCGTTGGTCTCATTGAAGTCAATGGATCGAAATCCATGTAAGCGGTCCAGAACGGATACGGGTGTGTTGTCAAAATATCGGTGAGCTCGCCTTGATCCTGCATGGTCCAATTCCCTTTGGGAAACAGGCTATGCATGCCTGAAATGAGCGGGCGCGTTGCATCCTTAGCTTTAATCGCATTCGCAATAGAAGCTGTCCATACGTAAGCTTCTTCTTGGGATTCAACTTTCCCCATTACGTTACACTCGTTTCCGAGATCCCACGCGATGATTGCGTCATTCTCTTTCATCTGTTTCACGAAATACTGAACGAATCGTACTTGCCAGCGAATGGCATCGGGATCAGTCAGAATCGCTTTGCCCCGCAGTGCAGGAGGAACGAACAAACGGCCACTCATCCACCCCGTAATTAATCCGACAATGAGCTTGATGTCATACTTCTTGGCGATGTCCGTAAAAGCTTGGAAGCGTGCCATCATTTCTACAGACATACCTGCTTTACCCGCTTCTGTATCTGGCAATCTTTCTTCACCGAACCTGTAGCCGAAATGCCCGCCTTCACCTGTATACATATTCTCAATCGGCTGGAAATCCGGCCACAAGGGAAATACGCGAATAACCTCAATGCCCGCCTCCGACAATCTGCGCAAATCGAGATCAACCTGCTCGGGATTCCAATCGGACCACATCGCAGTTCCTGCATGTGACGCCCAATAATTACAACCTACAAAAAATGTGCTTGGCAAATGTAATAATTGATTCAAGATACGTTCCTCCTAGAAGATACTAACTATAACGTATCTCAAGGGTACCTAATTTGGGCCGCATACACTATAATAGAAATCTCAAAAAGTATAACAATTCTACTTTTCCTAATTGGAAAATATAAACAACTATCATTAAAATCGTTTACACTAAATATTTGTCCCCTGGGATAAGAACGCCACCTCGAGGTTGTTCAACACCCTGATAACTGGCTGGCAAATTAGGATCTCCTGAGATGTAGACGGGAAGCTTCGGATAGGGGTAAATGGGTCTTTGGAAGCTAACCCCATTCGGTGCAAAACCATCGATAAACGCAGTTGCCATCAGTTCATCTGGCGCCTTTCCATACTCAACCCGTTCCACCATAGCAGATAAAATGTCATGTTCATTATTTCCTGGTAAACCATCAATGCCTCTGGTCCCTATCTCATGCAATCCAGGTCCACCCCCGCAATGCCCCATTCCTGGCACTAGGAATAACCGGAAGAAATCCTGGGTTTGATCAAGGCCGCCCTGACCTTCAATCACTCGCTCATAATAGTGGAGCGCATCTTGATAGGGAACAAGCGGATCCGCTGTCCCGGTGTATAACAGTATTTTGCCACCTAAAGCTTTCATTTCGCTAACATCCGGATTATTCGCATTCAGAATTGGCGCTAATCGTTCATTCAACGTATCCAAATCACGATCAAAATCAAATGTCGCATAATCAAAATCTGCCCCGAACACCCAATGAAAAGGATATAGCAGCGATGAGGGGAGTACTTCTGGATTTTGTTGAAGATCTAACCCACCCCCGCAATCCTCACTCCCATAGGGTAGTGGCGTATAGATACGCTCGCCTGTTCTCGGATTCGTTGGACCGGCATAAATCAGCTTCAGTGCGGATATCTGTTCGTCGGTAAGTCCTTCGCCATCATTACCACCCTGTGAAACAGCCAATGTTTGCAGATCAAATTGTAGTAGCCTTGGGTCCGTAAAGAAGTTATCACCTTGGTGAACACCGCCATCCGTCATCCGTCCATGCTCGACTACTTTGCGAGATATGCGTGCAATTTGCTCCTTCGTGAAATGCGCGCCTTTCCCTTGGTTTGTTACTTTGAAATTCCACAAGAATCCCGTATGCAAGTGAGTGCGATTGTTTGCCGGTGCCCCAGCGATGATCCCTTGATAATCAGACGGATAGCGCTGCGCTTCCATTAACGCTTGTTGACCGCCTGTTGAACAGCCCATGAAATAAGCGTAACTAGCTGACCGCTCGTAATACAATTGGATGAGTGCTTTCGCCGCTATCGTCATCTCGTGTGTTGCACGATAACCGAAATCCACCCATCGTTCCGGATGTCCTATAGCCTCATTAGCATTAGGCGAGGTGCCCATATCCGTATTCGCTGTCGCAAATCCTCGCCGCACTCCCATTGCAAGCGGTGTGTAGTTGATAGAGCCCGCACCACCTCCATTACCCGTGCCAAGGAATCTGCCATTCCATGCTAGGGGCAGCCAAAGTTCCACACGAATGTTGGATTCCGCAGTAGGCTTCAGTTGAAGTGAAACTCGGCAAAATGCTGGTAAATCGGTAAATATGCGATCTTCAGCTAATCTGAGACTCCCTTCTGTCACCATTTGAACATTCGTAATTGTACAACCTGGCATATCCGCATTTGCAAATCGTACTTCCATAACGCCGTCCTCCTCGAATTGATGTCATCAACGGTTAAGCTGCTTCATTGACATCTAATTTCAAATACGCGAGCATGATCCAATCCATTCGTGCTTATAACTTCCAAGCGAAGCTTGCATACATCCTTTAATCTTACATGTCGCGTTACTTGCCTTTGGTAATTATCTTGAATCAACATTACTTGACGAGCATCCCCATCTGGTTTCGCAACATAAGCAATGACTCGGAAATCCTTTAACGTTTCTGGCTGCGGTCCCCATTCATTTTTCTTATGCAACTGCTCCTCGTGTGTCAGTGTAAGTCTTCGGTGCATGCCTGTATCAAGTACGATAGTAATTTCGTTAATAGAAATCGGTGTTTCCCATGCTAACTCAATCCAAGGTGACTCGTCATCAGGCTGTGACATCCACCTGTGGGAACCAGGAAGAACGAGGTCCTGCCTTACACCGTTTGTGCCATGCATCGAACGGGTATAGCCATCTATTACTTGCGATGCTTGGCCTAGCGGTTGCTCGGATGAGGCTCGAACTTTCGCTTGGCTAGCCAAGTTATCGCTCGCTGGAATGCCGGGTAAGAACGCATCCTGGCTGATAAGCCGCTGTTGTGCCTCTCGAATTAATGCTTGGTTCTTATACGCCAACTCAAGGGGAATACCTGCTTCAATTGCCAATGCAGCGAATGTTCCCGCACCTTGCCCCATAACACCACAGGTTGCCATGACTCTCGTGCTTGAAAATGCAATATGTGTAGCAGATATATTCCGTCCGACAAACATTAAATTAGCCACATTAACACTGACCAACGACCTTAAAGGAATGCCATATACATGGTTTGTGTGTGGTTGATGGCAGGGATCGATCTCTTTGGCCTCAATCCCCTCTGGTGGATGTGTATCCATGGGCCACCCTCCGTACGCGATGACATCTTCAAAATGAACCAACGTTTCCAAATCCCTTTGCGTCAACACATGGTGACCAATGAATCGACGAGATTCTCGCTTGCCAGGCAGGAACCCGAACCAATCCAACGCCCAGTTCTCTGATTCTGGATGATGGCCACTATTTTTGATATGATCCCACACACCCATCATAATGGCCAGAAGTTCATCACGAATCACTTCATTATCGGAGATCGTATCCAGCATTCCGCCGAACTCTACCCACCAATACCCGTATTCCCATGACGCATGACTGCGGTATTTCAAATCCTCCTCCGAATAGGACTTCGCCCATACCGGGGGAATGAATGCCATCGGTTTCCCCATATTTCGTGCCGTAAATAACAACGAAGAACCGAGCCGATACGTATCGGCCACTGCACCAGCAAATGTCTCTCCATATTTGGCAGAAGACTCTCGACCTGTCGTGAATTGGGCTCCGGCTTCTTTGCCGAGACGGCCGTCTCCCGTACAATCTATGAAAATGTTCGCACCTATTTCAAAGCTATGCTCCGTGCTTTCCCTCGTTGCCCAAGCTGATTCAATCCGATTGCCATTCATTCGTACACCGATGATGGTCGTATTCAGCATGAGCGTTAAGTTCGGTTCCGCTCTGCACTTCTCATATAAGAGGAGATCCAGCATCGAGGCACTTCGCTGTGGATTGCGAACCGCGCACTCCAACAGAATTTCTTCCAGAATTCCGCCTTCTCTAGCTTCCGTCTCTAATGCTGTCCCTCGCTTAGAGTGTGCCGCCCCGACAATATGCATACGGATCTCCGAAGAGGCGTTGCCTCCCAGAACCGAGCGGTCCTGACACAGCGTTACCTTAGCACCGTTCCTCGCAGCCGCAATGGCTGTTACAACACCTGAAATGCCGCCTCCGGCAACCAGGATATCTGTATGAACGTGTTGTTTCTTGCTTTCTCCACTCATCATTGCTGTTCTCCTCCACGACCCGTTTTTTGGAATAACAGATAGAGATGAAATCGAATAGAAAATTACTCTGCCCATTTCGGAAGCGCATACAATTTTGCAAGGTATACATTTAGTTTCATCTTAACTCTTCTTCGACTAGTATTGTATAATTTTTTTACACATATATGGTTGTATTGTGGAATCAACCTTTTACAGTGTCTTGAAGCAGTTCGTTGAAGCATATTTGCAGAGATAGCATTATGGAATCATCTTATTTGCTTGTCTAGTAGAGAAACCGGAAGATTAGCGTTATGCCATAGCGTTATTTCAGGTTAAAAGGCCAAATTCTACTTCTTTTTATCAGATAGCGTTATGGAATCATCTTATTTGCTTGTCTAGTAGAGAAACTGGAAGATTAGCGTTATGCCATAGCGTTATTTCAGGTTAAAAGGCCAAATTCTACTTCTTTTTATCAGATAGCAGCATCCGAAACGTTATTACTTCATAAAACACCTATCTGGAGTAAATTGCGTTATGGAAAACCCTTATTTGGACTTGAACATACACCACTGCGCTCCTTCCGCACTCAAACAAACGCCGCCAGCTCCAACAATATGGAACCAGCGGCGTTTTATTTGGAGCGCGCAGCCACCCCTGCTAAGAAACTAAGCATGAACTGTACCGCTAGACGCGAGGTTACATTACGCACATCGACAGTCGGATCGATACAGACGAAGTCCAATCCTTGCACCTGCGGTAGTGTTCCTAGGCGATAGAGGGCATCCAGCGCATCCCATGGATTCACCCCGCCAGTGCCAATCGCTGGACATCCTGGCGCATAGGCCTGATCGATCACGTCAACGTCGAAACTCACATAAAGCACATCCGTGTCCTTAACAAGTTGGAGTGCTTGCGTGAGCACCTCATCCATGCCCATTCGTCGTATATCACGCGATGTATATACATGTACGCCTCTACTTATCACGTAGTCATGATACGGCTTGGCATTCATGAAACCTCGAATTCCAATCTGAACAATATGATCGCCCTGTACGGCGCCAGATTCAAGAATTCCGCGGAACGGTGTACCGTTCGTGACGCCACCATCTTCAAAATTACGGACATCATGATGCGCATCAAAATGGAGGATACCTACTTGTTGACCAGGGTGACGACTCACGAAGGCTTGAATGGAGGGGCAGCTCGTCGAGTGATCACCCCCGAAGATGATCGGAATGATATCCGGCTGAGCGTTATAAAGCGCACGTAAACTTGCTTCAATGCGTCGATGACATTCAGCGATATCCGTTACATGCATATGAATATCGCCGAGGTCGCGGACGGCTAAGTCTTGCAGGTCAACGCCATACTCCATCGAGTAGGTAGTATACGACTTGAACGCGGCACGCACAGCCGCTGGTGTCGTCGAAGCACCTGAATGCGAGATCGATGCCTTCGACAGCGGGATGCCGATGATTCCAGCAAGCAGTTGCTCTTCACCGTCCCATTGGCGAATCCAATGGGCAACTTTGGTTTCCAAATGATCTCTAAACACAGCTTGATCAGGCGGTTTGAGAAAGGGAATCCCATGGCTCATCGTCCCCCCTCCGTTCCGGCTTCGTCCGTCACAAGGGTGCGATTCCATACGATTACATGACCGTTCTTAATAACCCCATATGTGTGGTTAATCCCGAAGTGATAGGGCAAATAAGCGAGATTCGGCGCATCAAATATGGTTAAATCGGCACGTTTCCCCACTTCGATCGACCCGATATCTCCTCCTCTTCCCAGCGCATTCGCCGCATTGAGGGTGCAGGCAGTCAGAATCTCCTCCGGCGTCATTTTCAAGTTTAGCGATGCCAGCATCATGATGATCTGTATCGATTCCGTCGGACAGGATCCCGGATTATAGTCCGTTGCGAGTGCCACTGGTAATTCGTACGTATCAATCATCTCGCGTGCACGGGCATGTGTAGCCAAACCTAGGTTGAAGGATGTACCGGGTAAAAGCACTGGAATCACGCCGTGTTCAGCCATGGCAGCGAGCCCTTGATCTGTCGCAGCGAGCAAATGTTCAGCGGATATCGCACCGATTTCTCCCGCTAGCTCTGCTCCGCCTAGTGGTTCTATTTCATCTGCATGCAGTTTGGGATGCAAACCGTACTCCAACCCTTTCAACAGAATCCGGCGTGATTGTTCGATGGTAAAAACACCCAGTTCACAAAACACGTCGCAAAATTCCGCAAGACCCGCTTCAGCCACCGCGGGAATCATCTCTCTGACGAGGAGATCCACATAGGCCTCCGTGCGCCCTTTATACGCCAGCGGCACGGCATGTGCTCCCATAAACGTAGATACAATATCGAGCGGATGGGTATTCTGTAAACGTTTCGCTACTTGCAATTGTTTCAACTCGTCTACCAGGGTGAGACCGTAGCCGCTTTTCGCCTCAACCGTCGTGACCCCGTTCAACAGCATCTCATTGAGACTCCGCCACGCTTTCATAAATAGATCCTGCTCACTGGCTGCGCGTGTACTTTGCACCGTACTGTGAATGCCACCCCCTTGTGCCAGAATGTCCAAATAAGAGACGCCAGACCGCTTCAACACCAACTCATGCTCCCGAGAACCGCCGTGTACAAGATGAGTGTGCGGATCAACCAGACCTGGTGTGACCATACGTCCGCCAACGTTGATGGTCGCTGTAATTTCTACGTCGGTAAGGAAGCTCATGACTTCTTGCGCTGTACCTACGAAGACGATTCGTCCTTCATGAATCGCTATCCCTGCATCCCGGATCTCATGGACTTCCTTCATCTGCTGCCCGCAACGCGGTGCATTGCCAGGAGGAGTAATCAAACGGCCAATCCCCGTGACGAGCAAATCAATCCGACTCATCTCCTCATTCCTCCTTCACTGCCCCTGCTCACGCATGGGAATACGAATGCCATGATTCACTGCTGTCTCAATCGCTTCATCGTAGCCAGCATCCACGTGGCGAATGACTCCCATACCGGGATCAGAGGTCAATACGCTGCGGAGACGTTCCTCCGCTGCATCGGTCCCGTCAGCAACGACCACCATCCCTGCATGAAGGGAGTAGCCCATCCCGACTCCGCCGCCATGATGGATAGAAACCCATGATGCACCTGCTGACGTGTTGATCAATGCATTCAGAATGGCCCAATCGCCAACGGCATCGGAACCGTCTTTCATCGCTTCCGTTTCCCGGTTTGGTGACGCTACGGAGCCGCAATCTAAATGATCGCGACCAATCACAATCGGTGCTTTCAACTCGCCCTTTCGCACCATATCATTCAATACCAGACCGAATTTCTCCCGTTCACCATAGCCAAGCCAGCAAATTCGAGCTGGCAGACCTTGAAACGCTACGCGCTCACTCGCCATCGTAATCCAGCGACGCAGGTGATCATTGTCTGGGAACAGCTTTATCGCGAGTTCATCTGTTTTACGAATGTCTTCTGGATCGCCAGATAATGCTACCCACCGGAAAGGACCTTTACCTTCGCAAAAAAGCGGCCGAATATACGCTGGAACGAAACCAGGAATATCAAATGCGTTTATAACGCCTTGGTCAAAGGCGACTTGACGAATATTGTTGCCGTAATCGAATACAACGGAACCCATTTGTTGCAAGTCAAGCATCGCTTGCACATGGGTGGCCATGCTGCTTTTGGATAGCTTCACATAGTGCTCCGGATCATCCTCACGAAGTCGCGCAGCATCCTCCAATGAGAAGCCAACTGGGATATAACCGATCAGCGGGTCATGCGCCGATGTTTGGTCAGTAACGAAATGCGGCTTAATACCGCGACGCACGAATTCGGGGTAAATCTCAGCTGCGTTGCCTAATAGCCCGATGGCCAACGGCCTGTTCTCTTCCATCGCTCTGCCCGCAAGCAGCAATGCCTCATCCAGTGTTTCCGCTAATACGTCACAGTATCGTGTTAGGATACGACGCTCGATGCGCGTACGATCAACTTCGACTGCGATGACGACGCCCTCATTCATGGTGACGGCTAACGGCTGAGCGCCGCCCATTCCGCCAAGGCCTGCGGTCAACATTAAGGTACCTTTGAGCGAACCGCCCGTATGTTGGCGTGCCGCTTCGGCAAAGGTTTCATACGTACCTTGCAGAATGCCTTGCGTCCCGATGTAAATCCAACTGCCCGCGGTCATTTGCCCGTACATCATCAACCCCTTCTGCTCCAGCTCGCGAAAATGTTCCCAATTCGCCCACTTGGGGACGAGAACAGAGTTAGAGAGCAGTACGCGCGGTGCTCGTTCATGCGTTTTGAAAACACCGACCGGCTTACCGGATTGGATCAGCAGTGTTTCATTACTTTCTAGCCGCTGCAACTCGCGGACGATGGCATCGAAGGAAGGCCAATTGCGTGCCGCCTTGCCAATACCGCCGTAGACGACGAGATCTTCCGGTCGCTCTGCGACTTCCGGGTCTAGATTGTTCATCAGCATGCGCATAGCAGCTTCCTGCACCCATCCTTTGCAGATCAACTCTGTGCCGCGCGGGGCACGAATGACTCTTTGGGGAGAATTCGAATTCATCATAAGCGATCTCCTTCTCATGTACTCTTTTCGTCAGAATAGCTTTCCAGCTACAGCCTCTACCGCTTGCAGCCACTCACCTTCCAGCAGCGCCGTCGCCACGTTTTCGATATCACGAGACATTGATCGGTCCTCTATAACGGGAGGAACGAACGTCCGCAACTTGTCGTACAGAACCCGAGTCGCTGGTGCAAGACCCTCTGCCCCCACAAATTCAGCACCTTCTGCGGCACAAATCAACTCGATCGCCAGCACCTTGGACACGTTGTCGATCACCTGTGCGGCATGACGCGCGGCGGTTGTTCCCATCGAGACATGGTCCTCTAGGTTTCCCGAAGACGGAATCGAATCCACGCTGGATGGATGGGCAAGCACTTTATTTTCGGAAACAATAGAAGCACTTACGTATTGCGTGATCATCATGCCAGAATTCACCCCTGGATGATGGCTTAGAAAAGCTGGAAGTCCCCCGGATAGCGCTGGATTAACCAGCCGTTCGGTACGACGTTCCGAAATGTTAGCGAGCTCGCTCATGCCAATTTTCAGAAAATCCATAGCAAATGCGATCGGCTGCCCATGGAAATTGCCACCGGAGATCACGCGTCCTTTATCCAGGAATAACAACGGATTGTCCGTCGCTGCATTCATTTCTATCTTGATTTTATCCTCGACATAGGTAAGAACTTGACGCGTTGCACCGTGCACTTGTGGCAGACAGCGCAGCGAATAAGCATCCTGTACGCGAAGTTCGCCTTGACGTGTGGTCAACTTGCTGCCTTGTAACAGGTTGCATAAGTTCTTCGCTACACCAATTTGTTCAGGATAAGGTCGCACTTCTTGGATCTCATCGGCAAAAGCGTCGGGAATGCCGCGCAGGCATTCAACCGTCAGGGACGCGATCACATCGGCGATCCTCGCAAGTCTCTGTGCTTTGATAAGCGTCAGCGTACCAATGGATGTCATGATCTGCGTGCCGTTGATAAGCGCAAGCCCCTCTTTGGCTTGTAAGCTGATCGGTTTCAGCCCGGCATTGGCAAGCGCTCTCTCTCCTGACATGCGTTCACCGCGGTAAAATGCCTCCCCCTCGCCCATCAGCACTAAGGCCAAATGAGACAACGGAGCTAAGTCCCCGCTTGCTCCAAGCGAACCTTGTTCCGGCACAACTGGGTGTACGCCGCGGTTCATGCAATCGATCAACAGCTGCAGCGTTTCTGGGCGGATGCCGGAATATCCCTTGGCCAGCGCATTTGCACGCAGCAGCATCAGTGCACGAACCGTCGGTTCCGGCAGCGGTCTGCCCACTGCGCAAGCATGGCTGCGGATCAGATTTACCTGCAGCTGGACAGCGTCTTGCGGAGAAATCGTGACATCGCTGAATTTCCCGAACCCTGTCGTGATTCCGTAAACGACTTGCCCTGTTGCAACGAGTTCTTCCACCTTCTTGCGACAGGCTCTCACACGCCTCAGTGCCTGCTCATCTAGTTCAACCGGCACGAAATCATACACAACCGCTGCTACTAACTCTGGTATCAATTGCTCTCCGTCTAGGATAATCGGAGTCGCTTCTAGGCCGTTTTCCTGCTGTTTGTATACCATCGCCATGACTGCACAGACTCCTTTCCTTTCTCGCTTTACCAAAAGAAAGGGACCGTACGGAAGTTGTCAACTTCCATTCGGTCCCTTTTTGTTCAAAAAGAGGGTAGTATGCGATTGTCCGGTATCAAACTCCAGCCGATCCTTCATCGCGATCACCACTTTATCGTTTATTATGTTAGGCCTAATCTTACCTAATCCTATTTTCACACGCTGCTTCGCGAGCTGTCAAGATGGCTGAAAGCCCAGTTGTTGCTACTACTTTTGTCGAAAGCCGCATCACCGCTTAAGGATCGGTTTCAATTGTGCAATGATCTCTTCCATTTGCTTCGCGCATTGCTCGTACATGTCTTTGGCCTTTTTATTGTTGGTGGACAATCCATACAACATTAAGTCGCCTTCGCACTGTTTTAACGTTGCAAATAGTGCTGCTTTTTCCTGTGGAACAGGTACCGTAATCTTGTCATCATACAAGTCTACAAACAATTGGCCGTAGGAATCCACTTGACCTAAGAAAACATTTTCGATCGTGACACCTATTTTAACTAACTCCGTATTCAACCACGCTCGGCTAAAACCTAAGGTCGCCAAGGGTTCATCCATGACTACACCATCCATAATTACGGCCTGCGGCTCCTTCTCGGGTGCGACCTTGATACCTAGATGTTTGGGCGTCAACGGTTGATTCTCACGTGTCAGAAGAACATTAATTTCTCCACTAGGCTCCATTATGGCAAATTCCACATCGGCCACTTTAAATACCGACCTTTTGCGCAATTGCTCCATAAGTTCATCCGTGGTTAAGCGTTCTTTCTTTAAATTATCTTCCATGAGCCTGCCATCTCTAATGAGGATCGTCCCTTTGCTATCAATGAAATCCCGCGCCTTTTTACTTTTCATCTGCAGAAGTTCAATACCCAGCGTACAAGTGACCCATACCCCTATAGAGACTAACCCTAGATACCATTTCGTATCCGTGTCCAACGATATATACGCCGCGAGATTACCGATAGAAATCCCTGTAATGTATTCAAAGAAGGAAAGCTGAGTGACTTGTCTTTTACCCAATAACTTCGTCATAAGGAAAAGCACCACAATGGATAAGAATGTGCGTAATACAATTTCAACCCAATCTAACACGATAATCCCCCTCTTAATGCTGTGAAATTTCAATTGTATCCATTGTTTGTTGAATACGTGAAATTTATGCAAAAATAAGGAAATTACCCCAATCCTTTCATGGTAATGAAATCAAGTGTTGCTTATGAACGTGCGCTTACCACATTCTCCCCGAACTTCCATTGCTTCAATTCCTTTTCGATAACGAACCGAATATTATCAACAATCGAATACTCGTAGGTTCCATAGGGCCGATGTGTAATTCTTTCCATGTACGCTCCGCTAGCAATCACATTTCGTAATGCTCTACTAATCTCTGCTTGCAGTGCAAGGTGCTGTTCACCGATCCGAAGAAGCGCAATGACAGAATGAGAGAAAAATTGAAAATACGTATCGTTGTACTTTTTCGTTCTTGTTGCATCGGAACCGTCTCCATATAGAGGCGACTTGATTTCTTCAGGATCCTGAATAAGACGGATGAGCTCCGACGTTATTTCCTTATCACGCATTCTCCCCAGCAAATAGATGGCCATGTACCCGCGCATCTGGTTGTTTTTACGGCAATCTTGCAGAACCAAAAAATCCCTTTCGATAACCATAGCACGAAGATCAGGGAGCGCTGCTTCATCCTCCAACAAAGCTAGGGCAAATGCACAATGTTTGCGAAGAGACTCCTCGCCTTCCCGCTTCCATGTACGCAGATAACTCTTCATCACTTCACCGAGTCTCTTGCATGACCATATCGCAACACCTGGCTGCTCGCTCATTAAGCCCTGGCGAATTAACTTTGAATCGGTAAGCCATTCAATGGGCTGCGCTGGCTTCCTCCCGCCAGGATAGGCGAATTCATACCCTTTATCATTGTGAGGATCATAGCAACCCGTTTCAGCTAATAATGCAATCAGATCTTCGTAGGGCACATGTTTCAGTGACAGACCGTCCTTAATTGCGAGATAAGCTGCCGTTGCTGCGGCTTCACCTGATTTTTGCATGTCTCTGTTCATTCTTACGCAAGTGGATAAATCATGATCGACTGATAGGCAGCGGCCAGCAGCGAGAAGCCCATCGAATCCCTTAGGAATCAGGGCTCCGAGTGGGACGGGAACAGTAATGTTCGCTGCCCCAAGATTACTGGCAACAAACCAATCCTGCAAATGCTGGCTCTCAAAGGCATGGTCACGGCCATGCTTATCAATATCTGCATTGGCATAAAACAACGGCTTCTCCGATATCCTGTCTGCAAAGAAATCCCCGAGTGCGATCGTTTCCTCGCCTTCAATTAAACGTCCTTCCCTTACGCCTAATAATGGAGCAATATGCAGAAGCCGATTCTCGTCGGAATACGTTTCCTCCAGATGCTGCGCATGCGCAAGAACCAATGCATTGGACAAGGCATGGCCATCCGTTTGATTTGTGCAACCAGAGTCGAAATTTCTCCAGCTTACTTTATTGCCTGCGGCAAATACTTTCACACTTGTGAAAGGCTGCGTTCGGCCGTCCAGCTCGCGGCCATATTGGAACTTACCGCCGGCTATGTGAACCGCTTCGGCATCACCTGTACAATCGATTAACACTTTGCAACCCACGGACTGCAAGCCACTAGGACCAATGAAATTCAAGCCTCTGACTTGCTTATCTTCCAGATATACGCCAGTTACAGCGGATTCGTACGCAAGATCTGCTCCACTTTGGATCGCATCCTGCTCCAGAACGTATTTCTTGGCCTCCACATTGTATGCACCCGACTTCGTATAGACCGTGTCCACATAGTCAGCCACTTTCTTATCCAATTGCTCATATAATCCCCCTGGGGATCCGAAGTAATAACCGTTAACAGAACCGGCCGTGCCCATACCGCCCATGCAATTCATCCGCTCGATACCCAGCACTTTCAACCCTTTACGTGCAGCCGTAATTAAGGCAATCGCACCTGAGGTGCCAAGCCCCGCTACAACGACGTCATAGCTCTGAGCAAATGCGGGTGTCCCTATTTCTGTAGCCGTAATGGCGCCATTCACATTTTGTGATAACTGCAAGCTAGTTCCCCCTTCCCGAATGCAAGCCCAGCTTCGAATGCTTCTAATGGGTTACGGTACGCACTGGATGGATGGCTCCACCAATTTGGCTGAATAGCCACTGGTTCTTGGTTAATTTGATGCTCGAAACAGCCTGCAATAGCAGAAATCGTCCATATTTCCCAAGCATCCGGTCGATTCGCCCATATATGATGCAGTTTGGACCGAGCTGTGCGCCAATTATCCTCTACGTCAACGGGTATCTTCACGATGAGTTCATCTTTCAGCTTCCCTTTCGCGAATTGCACATCTTTCATCGTGAACGCAGGTAATTCACTCCCCTCTTCACGACAACTTAGCATCGCATTCAAACTTTTAGCCACCACAACACCCGGTAATGCACTCTCCGATCTTGTGTCCATAATGAGATCCGTCTTGAACTTGCTGAAACCTGAGGCATTATATACGGTGACTTCAAATCCATCTGCTCCACTGCGAATGTCCGTTACATCGGTGTGAAGCAAGACAGTAATGGCATCTTCAGCAATTCTGTTATAGAGCACAGGTGCTATCGCGGGAATATGGACGTTACCCTCCGCTGACAATATGCCTCTATCCAATAGCTCCTGTTTCAGCTTCTCTCCTTCTTCGGTTGTCCGTGTATCTTGCCATCCCTCGCCTAACTTGTAGCTATTAATAAATTCATGTCCGACAAGCGCTGTCCGTTCGATTATAAGTGCCTGCTTATTCGCATACGCTGCCCCTAACCCGGCGAATGTCGCTCCCACAATAATCATCGGATAGTATCGTTGCTCCGTTTGAACCACGCTGCATCACCTCTATTCAGTATTTCTTGCCTTCCCGATAAGCACTCGGTGTAACTCCTTCGTACTTCTTGAATACGCGAATAAATGTACTAATGCTATAGAAGCCTACGAGGTCACTAATATCTTTAATCAGAATGTCATCCTGCAGCAGAAGTGTTTTGGACTGATCTACTCTAAACTTGTTAATATACTCGGTTAAATTGTCACCAACTTGTTCCTTAAAGTAACGGGATAAATAGGAAGGGTGAACATTAAAATTCGCAGAAATGGTCCCGATATTGAGATCTTGATCGCGGTAGTTGTCTGCAACATAGCTAAGAACACTTTCTTTCAATCTGATTTTCTTGTTACTCTTTTTTCGTTCTTCCACATATCCACACATTTTTTGTAAAAATTGCGTCATGCGCTCCCTCATCGAGGCAACTGTACTGCCGTTCATCAACTCCCTGATTGCTACCAAATTTTCTTGGTACACTTCAGGTTGATCTAAGTTGTTCTCCATCGCCGCCTTCATCATTGTGCTGCTCATGTCAAACAGCAGACAGCGGACCATATCGACGGAAATATTTTTCCCGGCCAAATTATGATCAATGATTTCATCCAGCATCGCCTTAGCTCCCGGAAAATCACCTGCATTCACATAATTAATTAACTGATGTTCCTTCTCCATGGTGTAATCATAGGACGGCTTCTGCACTTTGATTTGATCATGCCAAATGATTGTCTGACCGCCAAGGAGCATCCGGTACTCCATCGCTTCAAGCGCCTCTAGATAAGCAACGGGAAGCTGCATAGAAGATTTATGAATCGAACTGACAGAAACCGTGAATAAAATATGAAAGCGGTTACTTATAAATCGTTGCGATTCTTCCGCTAAGCTCTTGAGATCAGCTAAAGCTGTTTCAATCGGTGTGCCCGGCTCCAAATTAACGATACAAGCAAGCATTTCGTCCACTTCAGTCATCCATCCCCGGTGCTTCTGTCCCGCAAGCTCCTCTACGATATTCGTCATAATGAGATGAACGAACTCACGCTTCTTCTCTACATCTTGCTCATCATGCCGGAAGAAGCCGCTGTAATCATCGAGATAAAACAAAACAACAGCAAAATCATCCGAACGCAGCTTGATCCCATATTCCGGAAGTACATCAGCAATTGGGAAATTATTCTCAATTCTACCTTTGAGCAGCCGTACCAGCAGATTAGATCGCAAGGTCTTATTCTGCTTCTCAATCGTCCGATTCATATCTTGATACCGGCCAAATGTGTTATCAATCACTTCTTCCAGATAGTCATATTCATTGGAATTTGCGTTCTTCAATGCCTCGTTCCCGCTGCGCTCCGCGACACTGCGCACAAGTTTCTGAAGCGGTGAATAGTTTCTTCGAGCAAGGAGTACAGCCATTATTAAACCTACAATTAAGGCAACAGACAGCATAAGCAGCGACATATTCCACACATACTCTGCCTTTTCACTATATAACCGTGCAGGAAGGACATAGACGTATTTCCATTTACTCTGTCCAGATTCGATATAGGAGAGGACGACCTGTTCCCCATCCCATACGGCGGATGTATTCCGAATGCTTTCTCCACCTTTGGGAGTTATTTCAAAAGTTCGCTCTCTCGCTTTTACACCTTCTGTTGAAGCTAACAGCTTATTCTGGGCATCAATAATGTACACATTTCCTTGATTGTAGGTTTGAATATTACGTATGGAAGACAAGAGACGCACTTCATTTAATTCAATAACGAGTGCTGCTGGATAGGAGCCGCCTTGTTGAATTGGCAGTCCTTGGGTATAAATAATGCCATCTTGGACGGAGCCACCTAGTTCGAGAAAGTTAAAGAAAGAACCCTTTTGGGTTTGCGTTAAGTAATTCCGCCACTGCTCCATAGAAATTCCTGTAGCGCTTACATGCTGTTTGTAAAATAAATCACTTTGGTAATACGAACTGTCACTGAGGACAAAATCCCCCTCGGGGAAGTAAATATAAAAGTTATTGACGTACCTTTTGGTAATGTTATAGGCTTTGAACTCCGTAAGCAGTTGTAAGATGGAAAGTCGTTCGTTAGTGCCTATCTCTTTCTGTGCACGAGCCAATGTGCTGACCCTCGGATTAAGTGAGATCACCTCAGACAAGCGATACGTGTAATCAATGTAATTGTCGATCTCTTGTTGAAGCTGTGACAATAAAGCAGAATTCGCTTTAAAGATCTCATCCTCGATAACGCGACGCGTTTGCATATGTGTGGCTGCCATCAAAATTATCGGAATCATAAGCACAATTGCGTACGAAGCTAACCATTTACTTCGAATACCACGCCATTTCCAACCGTACCCTAACTTCATCTATTTACACCTCGGATGCCAGATTTCTTATTCCTTCACCGACCCTATCATAACACCTTTCACAAAGTATTTCTGTAGGAAGGGATAGACAAATAGGATAGGCAAAGTCGCAATAATAATCGTGGCATACTTGATACTTTCCCCCACCGCTTCAACATCTTCGATCGCCGCGTTCCCCGACATATACGATGTATTATTCTGGATTAAGATCTCACGCAGTATCAATTGAAGTGGAAAAAGATCGCGATCCCGAAGATATAACATTGCACCGAACCAGGAATTCCAGTGCGCAACACCATAGAATAACAGCATCACGGCCATCACCGGCATAGAAAGGGGAATGACAAGACGAAACAGTATCGTAAAATCTTGAGCCCCATCCATCCTAGCTGACTCGATTAGGCTTTCAGGTATCGTACTGAACGAAGTACGAAGAATGATTAAATTCCACGTAGAGATGAGTCCGGGAATAATCAACGCAAGCAGACTGTTGCTTAGATGCAGCCAATTGTTGACCAACAGATACGTAGGAATCATCCCACCGGAGAAAAACATCGTGAACACGATCATCAGCATGATGGGTTTGGTCCAAACGATGCCCTTACGGGACAAAACGTAAGCCCCAAGGCTGGTCATAATCAAATTCATAAGGGTTCCTACTGTTACTATGAATAGCGTATTGATATACCCACTGATGATATTCGGATTCTTGAAAACCAATTGGTACGCTTCTAGTGTAAATCCAACGGGAGCTACAAGCAGGCCTGTCTGAGCGAGCAGCCTCCTAGAATCACTCAAGGAAGAGAACACAACAAATAGAAAGGGATACAAGGTAATGACGATCATCATAACCATGAATAAGACATTCAGTATTTGAAAAATGTTCTCTCCTGTACTTCTGCGAATCGAATTAATGACCATATGATTCCCTCCTGAATCGCTTTACCATAAGCTGTTCTCGCTCACTTTCCTGCTGATTCGGTTTGCCGTTATGAGCAAGATGAAATTGATGGCAGCTTGGAATAATCCGATTGCTGTCGCATAGCTGAATTCGAAGGAACCCTGCAATCCTTTCCGGTAAACGAATGTACTGATCATATCTGCAGTGACATACGTATTCGGATTATAGAGAAGAATAATTTTCTCGAAGCCGACATCCAGCATATGACCAACTTTTAAAATAAACAAAATAATAATAATCGGCATGATGCCCGGAATCGTCACATTCAGAATTTGCCTCCAGCGATTAGCCCCATCCATCCTCGACGCTTCATAAAGTTCTGGATTGATCCCCGTAATCGCAGCCAAGTATACAATGGAACCCCAACCCACTCCCTGCCAGATGTCAGAGATGATATAAATACTACGGAAGTATTCGGGATGAGCCAGTAACACCTGTCGCTCCATGCCTAGCCACACCAAGATATCCGTAATGAATCCGTCTCTAGCTAGAAACTGAGTAATCATCCCACAGACAACAATAAGTGAGATGAAATGTGGGAGATACGTAATTGTTTGCACTAGTTTCTTGAATCGTGTGCTAATAATTTCATTAATAAGCAAAGCGAAAATAATCGGAGCTGGGAACGAAATTAACAACATGTAGACATTGAGTAGCAGCGTATTTTTCAATAGTCGCCAGAAATAGTAACTTTGGAAGAAACTTTTGAAATGATCAAATCCTACCCATGGACTATGCAGAAAGCCATCAGCAATCCGGTAATTCTTAAAGGCAATTATCGCGCCATACATGGGAACGTAATGAAAAACAATATAAAAGAGGACCACTGGAAAAATCATGACATACAAGTATTTGTGCTTGCGGTAGTCGTTAGCCAGCCATGTCATGCCTCTTCCTCCTTTCAGGTGCGAATTAAGATAAGGCGCCTCGGATGAAGCGCCGCTTCGCATCAAAGTATTCTTGACTATTTACGACTGTTATAACGTGTGAGCGCATTTTGCTTGAGTGTAACCGCTTTCTCAATCTTCATGTTTTTGAGCTGTTGAATGTATTTATCGTAGTTCGTTAGAGGCTCTGAACCCATTACAAATTTGAGAATCATCTCATCTCTATATGTCTCTACCTCTGCCATGATCGCCGAGAGCTCTTGCACCTCGTCATTCGTTTGCGATACGCGCGGGAAACGCGTTCTATTAATATTTTTCCCATATTTATTGAAGATTTCTACCGCTTGCTTCTGTTGTTCGAACTTATAATATTGCTCGGTATAACGATCGTCACCTACAAAACCTGGTGCCGGTGTAGCTACACGCAGATATTTCGCCATGGCTTCGCCAACAGAAAGCTTCTCTGGATTATTCATAATCAAATCCGTATATTTCGGGAAGTTGTTCTCGGATTTAAACGTAACGCCTTCTACACCGAATGACTTCAAGTTATTTCCTTCCTCTGAGTATAAATAATCCAACCATTTGGCGGTTTGCACTGCATTTTTATTCGAAGGCGTAATCGCCGCACTACCATCTCCACGATACTCATAGGCAGCTACGAAAATAGTAGGCTCTTGCCCTTTCTGCAGAACGGGATGTTGCAGAGGTAATAAATCAAAGGTTTTGTCATTGGCTGGAATCGCATTGAGATACTTGCCCATTCCACTGCCGATATACGCTACGAATGCGCCCGAACCCGCGTTAGTAATTTTGCTATCTTTGGCTTTGGCATCTTGTGTCGCGAAATCCACATCCAGTAATCCTTCTTTGTACCATGCATTCAATTGTGTCAAATATTGTTTGTACGACGGTTCAACAGGCCCATATTTCACCTTACCATTATCGAGATAGAACGAGTTGCTAATGCCGTATGCGCCAATAAATCGATCGGTTTTCAATTCGTCACGCGTGATCGTTAATGGTGTTTTGACACCTTTCTTTTCTTTGAAAGCTCTAAGTACCGTCGTCCATTCATCCATCGTTTCTGGTGCTTGCAATCCGAGTTCCTTCAACCAATCCTTACGCATAACGAACCCGCTGCTCACGTCTGAATGGCCGACACCTATCGCTGGGAACGAATAGATGGCGCCTGAATCCGTGCTCACATCTTTCTTCAAATCGGGATGCTCTGCCAAATATTTCTTCAAATTAGGTGCATTCTTATCGATGAGATCATTCAGCGGAATAATTACCTTATCGGCAATCGCTTTCTCCGGACCTCCAGGATACGTGGTGAAATTGTATTCAATGACATCTGGCAGATTACCTGAAGCAATCAATAAGTTAAATTGTTCTTTCTCGCTGCCGATCGCTGGATGCTGGAAATCTACCTTCACACCTGTTTTCTTCTCTAATTCCTTATAAAACATGTTCTCACTATAGTTCTTCATCACACGTGCCGAATCTGATGGTAAGCCAACCCAATACGATAGCTTAATTGGTGCGGTTGACGCCGCAGGTGACTGTGACCCAGCCGCTGCCGTGGAACCAGATGGAGCTGCTGAGTTATCTACAGAAGATGTAGAAGAACTGCAACCTGCAACGAGACTAGCTGAAAGTGCAAAGACTGAAGCTACCTTAACCGCTGTTATACTTTTCATAAGTTTCAATGAACTGACCTCCTTATCATGTACCAAACATGCCCCACGATATTGGTGTGTGTTCCGTGGATTGACCTAAGTATACCGACGGTTTCTCTCTCATGACAATCTGTAAATCATGAGATGACTTCGCATTTGGTGACGATGTCATGAGATGCAAAGTCAGAGCATGAAATGCACATGACGGATGTTATTGGCTGTTTATGACTAGATACAACTGAATTTCGGTATTAGTCCGACTTTGCCTGCTTATTTGCAATTGTTGGAGATAAAACACCCCATTAGTTCGATTTTCCCCACTTAATAAGCAAGAAAACGGCTGCAGGGATGAAAAGAATGCTTTTAGTTCGGCGAAACCGAACTAATGCATGATCATTTACCCATTCGTTCGAATTAAGTGGGTAAATTCGGACTAAAGCTGCCTCTCCCTTCATCTAACCTAATCATGAGCATGAAGCAGCGTAACATCCTTATCACATCGTTTCATACAATCCATCAGAAGCGCATGTAGATCTGCCGGGATATTAAACTCGGTGCACAACAGGTAAAAATCCATTCCCCAATTCGTGGAAGAACATGAAATAAACGGAGCCAGCATGGCTCCGTTTCATCTAACGCATCATGATCAATTACAAAAAAACTTGGAATAGCAGCACTTGCATAGCCCCAGATGTGTCTTCCTCATATAAAACCCCGTTTTGAAAACGGAAGATACCTGCAGTATTGGAATCAGCTTTTCACAATTTACACAGTAAATATGCTCCATGTCCATCCCCCATTGCTGTCACCAAAGCAACTCCTCGTCTTGGAAATCCTTCTTATTTACATGACTTCATGCTATCTTTTTTTGACATCAAAAGATATGGACATTACTTACGTAGTTCAGCATTTTTATGTATATCCATAATAGTGTTAATCAGTTATAAAAATGCATATTCCTTAAGCTACCTAAGGCCGTCCATTTCATAGGCAATTGCAAATTCAGATGGTATAATTTATTTCTCTACAACAAACAGACGCAGTGAGGGGGAGCCGAATTGCCACAATTTGCGCACGTATGGAAAAATAAAAGTAATTCGTTATTTTTCAAATTGCTGACGAGCTTTGCCATCATTATCCTACTATTAGTCTCATTTAACTTTCTCTCTTATACCTTCTTTCGGACAAACATCCAGAGTGAAATTATTAACAATAACCGATTGAACTTAAATTCAGCCGTTAATAATTACGAGAAACAACTCGTTCTCATTAAGAATTTAGGCTTCAGTTTTTACTTCAATGAAAAAACCGAAATCATGAAGAGCACATCACCGAAACTCAACTATGAATTGATGGCACAAGTTCGCAAAGAATTACAGTCGACGTTAACATCCCCATTTCTCTATCTGCATAACATTATCTATTTCTTCAAGGACAGCTCCTATGTCATTGAAAAAGAAGGCACAAGCTCGGCTGAAATCATGTTCTCCAAATTTTATTATAATGAATCGTATAGTTTGGCCTTTTGGAAGGAACAACTTGAGAAACCAACCAGTTTCAAAACATATCCAAACGCCAATTTTATTGAAAAAAGCCCTGAGAAGCCCATTCTAAAAGGCGATTTCATGCCCATTCTGATTAAGAATATCTATAATCAAAACTTCGGCATTATAGCATTACTCGATAGCAGAAAAATGTACGAAGCGCTTCAACCTCCTGGGAGCAGCCACTTTCTTATCTTAGACGAAGATCAACAGCCGATTTTTTCTTCTATTGGTGATTTTACGAAGACTGTTCTACCGCTCGACCAACTGACAGAACAACAAGGATACCGTCAAATTGATCAGAGTTATGTCTTTTATCAGAAAGGATCCGAAACAGGCTACACGTATATTCATACGATTCCAGTAGAACGCATTGCGTCACAAATTGTTAAGCTGAACTGGATATTGATCGGGTTGCTTGTCGTTTCCGTTGTGATTGGCATTGCTGCTTCTATATTCTTTACGATTAAATTCAATCATCCCATCGCGAGAATTATTGAATCGATCAGTCAGATAAACGGCCCAACCTCGCCACGCAGTCAGATTAAGGAATTTGATTTAATCAGCGATAAGTTGAACGATTTACAACGTATGAACCGAGACATTCATGACGATTTGACGAGTAAAAACTCAGTTCTTCAACACTATATGTACATGAACAAACTAAAGATGATTCATGGCGGCGGACAACAGGTAAAGATACCCATGCGCAGCGATAAGCCTTACCAACTAGTTCTGTTCCAAATGCAAATGAAGCTGGCCTTTCATGAACAGTCCGACATGGAAAAGAATAAGGCCATGTATTATATTCGGGAATACATCCATTATCATTTTACGAGATCCCTAGAGGAATCACTCACTTTTCAAATAGAAAAAGATCAAATCCTATCCCTCCTCTTCATCGAGCCCGGCAGATCGTTTGATCTTAATGCAAGCTTACATAGTCTGAAACAGGTCTTCGACCTGGACTTGGCCTACTGCTTAATTACGATTGCTACAAGTCCCTTACAGCATGAATCAGTTGATTTAGCTGTTGCCTACGAACAAGTCATAGAGCGCGCTAACCAGCGCAGACTTGCAGATGAGACACTTATTATAAATGAAGATGAGCCTGCACCTAACAGTTTCGCACTTCGTGTAGCCGAAGAACAAGAATTTACGGCTAATCTAACTGCAGGCAACAGCGCTGCCGTCATCTCCATCGTAAACCGTATACTTATCCAAATGCACAAGAAACGAGCAACCGCCTTGCAATTTGCTGAATTCGGAAGAGACATTGCAGCTCGTGTAACCAAGCTCCTCCAGTCTTCGGGCATTGAAACAGATCAACTGCTTGGGGTGCAGCCTGTATCTGAACAACTCAGTGAATGTTATACCGTGGAACAATTTCAGCAATTGTTTGAGAAACTGCTGACTGCAGCCTCCGAGCGGAACAAACGCAAGAAATCGCAAGCCGATTACTTCACCGACTTTGTCACTGAATATGTGGCGTCACATTATGGTGAGGACATTTCGCTCGAGCTCTTGGCCGAGAAACTGAATATTACAGGCGCATACTTATCCACGTACTTCAAAGATAAGAACGGTATTAATTTCAGTGATTACATCAACAACTATCGCATGGACAGAGCAAAGGAAATGCTTGAAAACACCCAATTGAAAATCCAAGAAATTTCCGAACGTGTCGGGTATCACAATGTGAATTCATTTATCCGCATGTTTAAAAAAGTAACAGGCATACCACCTGGCGAGTTTCGCAAAGGGGATGCACAAAAGACAAAACCATCGCCATAAATTGGTGATGGTTTTGTCTTTTTCTGTAGAGCTGTCCCTTCGGCCATTGAGGCCTTATGGGACGGCTCTTTTTCTTATTTATTCATCTCTCCATAAACTTAACATTTCATCACTTATATAAATTATTGCATGTAATCCATAGAAATGTGGATTTAAATTCTCAGGGGTTATCGGTATGATGAGGGCAATCACAAGAACGAAACGAGGAATTCACGATGGAGCTTACTCTGAAGAAAATAAGTAGAAGCCGGTATTTATTACTCTTATTCTTGCCCTGCTTTATCTGGTATGTCATGTTCAAATATCTTCCCATGTTCGGTATCGTGATCTCTTTTAAGAATTACAATTTATACAAGGGCATCTGGGCAAGTGATTGGGTTGGTTTTAAATACTATCTGCAGTTCTTCAAGAATCCTGATTTTTTCATCCTCATGCGAAACACGTTTCTATTAAGCCTATACAAATTAATTGTTGGTTTCCCAGCGCCAATTATTTTAGCTCTTCTTTTAAATGAATTAACACACAAGCTGTTTAAACGGTTCGTCCAATCCGTCAGCTACCTGCCTCATTTTATCTCGAATGTCGTTGTTGCCAGTATGGTGATCATGTTCTTGTCTCCCTCCAGTGGAGTCGTCAATCGCATGATTGAATCCTTAGGATTTCAACCTATTAACTTCATGGTGCAGGCTGAACTATTTCGACCGATTTACGCATTATCCGAAATATGGCAGCACGTAGGATGGGAGACCATCATTTACCTAGCCGCACTTACAGCGATCGACCCTATGCTCTATGAAGCTGCTGAGATGGATGGCGCATCCCGATGGCAGAAAATGAAAGCCGTCACACTCCCAGGCATTATGCCCGCTATCGTCATTATTTTGATCCTGAATGTCGGCCATGTGCTCGAAGTAGGATTCGAGAAAGTGTATCTGCTCTCCAATCCAGCCACTTACGAAACAGCTGACATTATTAGTACGTATGTCTATCGCGTCGGTTTAACACAAGGAAGCTTCAGTTATGCTTCTGCCATTGATTTATTCACGGGAATTATCTCCCTGATCTTAATATTAGGTACGAATTACGTGAGCCGTAAATTTGGAGACACTAGTCTATGGTAGTAGGAGGATTACGATGAGAAAAAAAATCAGCTTGTTTCAGATAGTGAACTTCATCCTGCTTGCCGGGTTAGTCTTTAGTACACTGTACCCCTTTATCTATATGGCTGCAGTGTCGCTTAGTTCAAACAACTACGTTCTACGTGGAGAAATCACCTGGTTTCCCAAAGGTCTTACCTTAGAAGTTTATAAATTAGTATTAAGCGATCCACGTATTTTGCAGTCTTACATTAACACCATCCTATACGTCATTGTTGGTACGGCGATTGCCCTGCTTATTACATCTATGGGTGCCTATGCGATTTCCAAGAAAGAGATGGCTTTCTCCAAATCGCTGACTTTCATGATTATCTTCACCATGTTCTTTAGTGGAGGATTAATTCCTACCTTTCTTGTACTCAAATCCTACGGCATTATGGATTCCATCTGGGCTATGACATTGCCGGGAGCTGTAAGTACGTGGAACTTGTTGGTGATGCGCACTTTTTATGCGAATATTCCCACGGAAGTCGAAGAATCAGGAAGAATGGATGGTTTAACGGATCTAGGCATTTTCTTCCGTATCGTTATGCCGCTGTCCAAAGCTGCGTTTGCAACCATAGGCATGTTCTATGCCGTATCGCTCTGGAACAACTTTATGCTCCCGCTACTTTACATACGGGACGCAGATTTATTTCCTCTGCAAATTATCCTCCGGAATATCGTTCTAGCTGGACAAGTGACTAGCTTAGGCGGTGATGTGGAGATTGTAGACGAATCCTTAAAATATACAGTCATTATGGTTTCAACGGTTCCCATTCTCTTGGTTTACCCATTCCTCCAAAAGTATTTTGTACAAGGAGCAATGATTGGTGCAGTCAAGGGTTAATATATAAGGTAATATAACTTAACGGGAAAATTAATGAAAAGGGAGTGCTCGAATGAAAAGAAAAGCAATTTCGAAAGCATTGGCAATCGGCTTAATCAGCTCATTAGCAATCACCTCACTTGTGGCCTGCACGTCCAAGACAGAAACACCGTCCACAGGAGACGGTACAACGAATGCACCTGCAACAACCGCACAAACGAAGAAAACGTTCTCTATGATGGCGGAATCAGCGGCAACTTGGCCTTATTCGAAGGATTGGTTAATTTGGAAACTCATTGGAGAGAAAACGGGCGTTACCATTGATATGCAAGTACCTGCCGGAAAGTCAGAAGATACGATTAATCTCAATGTAGCTTCCGGCAACATGCCAGATATTACATTCATGATGAATCTTACACTAGCGAATAAATATGGCCAGCAAGGCGCTCTCGCCAACATCCTAGATTATAAAGATCAGATGCCTAATTTTAAAAAGTGGATGGACAAATATCCGGATATTGCAAAAGCCAATATTGCAGCGGATGGCAAAATGTACCTCTTCCCGAATGAAGGGTTCGGAGAAACAAATCGTATCATTTGGTTGTACAGAGAAGATATTTTCAAGAAAAACAATCTAACTGCCCCTAAAACGTATGATGAGCTCTATACCGTGCTTAAGAAGCTCAAGGAATTGTATCCGAAAAGTTATCCCTTAACGTTCCGTACAGGGGCTAATAGCGGTATACTCAATCACTTGAGTCCGAACTTCGCTACCAATGAAGGGTACTATATGGATGAAGCATCGAAAGAAGTGAAGTACGGCCCTATCGAAGATAACTACAAAACCATGGTGTCCTACTTATCCAAATTTTACAAAGAAGGACTCATTCCACCCGATTGGTTAACGCTTGAAACGAAACAATGGCAAGATCAGATGTCAACAGACCAAGCTTTTATCACGATTGATTATATTGGGCGCATCGATTTCTTCAATAAAGCGCTTAGAAAAGATAATCCCGCTTACAACTTAGCCTTTATGGCACCTCCAGCTGGCATTCCAGGTGGTAAACAACAAAACCCATATACACAAATTGTAGAATCAGGCATGACCGTCTCTTCGAAATCCAAAAATGTGAAAGATGTTATGCAATTCATCGATTTCTTCTATTCCGAAGAGGGCAAAAATATTGCCAGCTGGGGGAAAGAAGGCGAAACGTATACACTTGATGCGGGTAAGAAGAAAATAAAACCCGACTATATCGATGTTGCGGATCTGCGTAAGAAAACAGGCCTAGCAACGAACGGAACGTACACGTGGATTGATTATGATGCCCATCTCTCCATGGCTACGCCAGAATTGCAAGCAGCTTATGTGGAGGCAAGGAAGTATGACGGTCCATACCGACCACAACCTTCATATAACGAAAAAGAGTTCGAACTCTTGTCAACCGTCGGCACAGCTATTGATAAAAATCGCAACGAATCCATCGCTAAATTCATTCTTGGTACAACCAGCATGGATGATTGGGCTAAATATGTCGATGGCGCCAAAAAGCTAGGCGTACAACAAATCATCGATACGTATAAGGCAGCTAAAGCTCGTGCTAGCAATGTGAATTTGAAATAAGTCCTTACATGCATGCACAATTTGCACAACTTGCACAGCACAAACAACAAAAACAGAGTCCGTGACCACACGGAACTCTGTTTTTGTTATATCCATGTACTTCGTTAGCTTTATTCCATTCGCTTTGCTCGAATAACTTCCAACGCCGGCACATATTTACCAAAGCGCAGCGCATCACGTTTCACGGGTGCAGCCCATCTCAACTAGCTCGTAAATAGTAAAAAAAACAGTTACCACGTCACCGACGAGTTACTGTTTACACGAATTTGCTTGGCGGCACTTTGTAATGTTTCTTGAATGCTTTGGAGAAAGAATACGCATCAGGGTAGCCTAAGAGGGAAGCCACTTGCTGCATCGAATAACGCTGTGTGTAGACCAAGTCTCTCGCTCGGTTCATCCTTAATTGGAACATATACTGTCCCGGCGTAACGCCTAACTGACGGCGGAAGCCGTTGTTGAAGGCAGTCGCGAGAAGCTGAGACGAGCTATGCTGACAGATCCGTTGGTCAATTCAGTTGCGGATGCTTATCGAATTACCGAGGAGTTACTGGAGTTGGAGCGGGAAGTCATTTCGAGTAGTTGGTATGCGACAGCGGAGCAAGATGCATCTAGAGCGCTGGTATCCAATCCAGCAAGATAGCTTATAGAGCCAAGCGAATACAAGCGCTCGGCTCTTTTTTCCCCACTTCATTGCACAATTTACTTCCCCTCCTACTCCTACTCCCCTGCCCCTCCAACCAAACCTCACCCCGCAGCCTTAAACAAATTAGATGGATTTTCTGTAGTTATTATTGCCTATTCGCTTTGTTTCGCAGCATTAGATGGATTTCCTACAGCTAATTTCAGCTAATATCCACCAAACCGCCATTCTCGCTCGAATTAGATGTACTTTTTCCATCTAAACATTAATTTACTTATAAATCCCCAATATTAACTGTATATTTTACATGTAATCTTAGCCACTTACGCTCTTACATGGCATCCTGTCAACCTAAAGAAAAAGAGCCAAGCGCAACAACCCCGCTTAGCTCCTTCTACTTTACTGCAAAATCAACTGGGCTACTGCCGCCAAATCCTCAATATCGACGATCTGATCGCCATTGACATCCATTTGCTTGTATTGTGCCCAATTGCGATCAGCTGACGTTTTACCGTATGCAGCGGCAACTTGGGCCAAATCGCCGACAGTAAATCTGCCGTCGGTATTAATGTCACCAGGCGTTGCGGTATGCACACTGGCTAAGAATTGATTCAACGCAGATTGTAGCTCATCCACAGCTTGCGCAACACCTTCCGTCGTTGCACCTGCATCTTCAGCTACAGCCTTACCTTTATGAATCGCGGCTTGAAGCATTGCTTTGGAGCCAGTCGGATATTGACCGGTATAATTTCCTTCAACGGCCACATCATGTTTGCTTTGTGCTTGTGAAATCAGCTCATTCAATACTGCTTTATTCACTAATCCTGTAACTTGAACAGCGAAGCTCGCTTGATCCAATGTCTGTTCTTGACCAGCACCGTTCGCAAGCACGGCATTTGAAAGTAGGACTGTTGCATTCGCTGTGCTTGTCAACGGTTTAGCCTTCCAGTTCAGTTTAAACATCGCGCCATTCACATCAGCCGCACCGATATTCGCTACGATCAATAGGAGTTTACCCGGTGTCACGGCTTTATCCACAACCGTAATACCTGCATGTCGTTCTTCCACAGAATCAAATTCGAGTTGTGTTGGATTATAGGTCACGGTCAGATCTTGCGCGTACACTGCTTCTGTAACGGAATCAAGACCAAGCGTCACGCTAAATGGCTGCCCGCTGGCAACGACAGCTGGACCTGTCATTGTGAATGACGGCTCATTCAATATTGGTCCCCCCACCGTGAAGTAATCAAAATCTACGGGGATGGACGTACCATCAGTAGCTGACATCGCATAGAAGCCGACTTTGACATTCGTTAAATTGACGGTCATCGGATCAGCCGCCTGTTGCCAAGCGGTGCCATTCCAGAAGGATGTCGTGTAGACATTGCCTACTTTCGATATCATCAAGTAGACTGAATCCGTACCAGGATGCCTAGCGACATTCGTTGCTTTGGTGTACACCGCATTTTTCTCGAAGGCGCTTTCCAAATTTTTACCAGTTGCTCCCGTGGTATCCCACACATGACCTATGCGTACATAGTTATCCTCGTCTTGCCAAACGAGCAAACCACCTTGCTCATAATTCTTGTTCACCGAACCTGTGATTTTCGTGGTTATGACGAAATCTCCAGCAGGTGCATTTTGCAAAAACACATTCTTACTGGCATTGGAGTTTCCGAACATATCCCCCGCTAACGATTGCAGTCGGATACTGCCAGGATTGGCTGTTAGACTCCATTTGGTGCTGTCTGGACGGAAAATCGTCCAACTTGGCGCCAACGTTGAGGCATCAAACGTATCTGTCGTCGCTCCATTCGGAATCGGCGCATGTACGGTAGATAAGATCTGCTGATGCGCAGCTATCAAGCTATCCAATGCCCCTTGAATTTGACTTACCGTTGCGTTAGCGTCTTGATTAACAGCTTTAGCCGTATTCAGTGTCGCTGTATATACATCTACGGCAGCTTGTGGATACGTCCCTGGTTGGGATCCAATGCGAATAGCCCCGAAGAAGCTCTCTTCTACAGCAAGCTGCGCACTCAAATCAGCCTTGTTCGCTGTGCCAATCAACTCCCGGTGTGCTTTGGCAATCCTGTCAAAATCGAGTTTCTCTACTTTACGATCATACGTAAGTAGTCCATTAATTTCATACTCCACATCCGTAATTTGCGTATAGATGGCTGCATTCAAGCCATTCGCCTTTTGCTGCTTAAGGGAATCGATAAAGCTAATATATTTGTCCGTTATTTCCTGTTTGCTGTTCATTAATTGATACGAGAAAGTAAGCGGTGTCCATTCATGACCCGTCACGTGCAATCCAAGTCCACCATATTCACCAATGACCGATGCGCGATTCGCCGAAGGTGTTGGTGAAGCTGGAGCAGGGTAGCTATGTGCATCGTTCAGATCGCCTACACCTGTATCCCACCAACCGCTGCTGCCGTTAATGAGACGGGTGGAATCCCAACTTTTCACCGTATTCACAGCATCTTTGGACAGTTGCCCGCCTTGATCGAACTCACCCCAACCTTCATTAAACACTGTCCAAGTCATGATGGAAGGCGTGCTCTGCAGTTGATCGACCATTTCCTTATATTCTTTCAGCCATTGTGTTTTGGCCGCTTGTGAGATATCGTTACCTTTATTCCCTTGTCGATCCTCTAAGCTAGGCATATCCTGCCAGACCAGCAAGCCCATTTTATCTGCCCAGTAATACCAGCGTGCCGGCTCAATTTTGATATGCTTGCGCACCGTGTTCATGCCGATACGTTTAATCGTTGCCAAGTCAAATTGCAAAGCATCTTCGGTAGGTGCCGTATAAATCCCATCAGGGTAATACCCTTGATCAAGAGGGCCCATCATAAAGACCGGTTTGCCATTCAGCAACGTTCGCATCACACCGTTAACCAAACCTGTCTTGATTTCTCTCATCCCAAAATAGCTTTCTACTTGGTCAACGGATTGTGCCCCGTTCTTAATTTTCACCGTTAGATCATAGAGAAACGGATCATCAGGTGACCAAAGTCTTGCACCCGGTACAGGAATTGCAATGTCCGTACCTGGAGTTCCTGTCGCAGTCCCAACAACCTGCCCATTCATACTTGCAATCGCTTCCACGGTTTCACCTTGAACACCTGAAGCAGTTACTTTCAGCTTCAGCACATGATTGGTGATATCCGGAACCATGTCTAGCTTATCAATATGTGCTGAGGCAACTGGTTCCATCCACACCGTTTGCCAGATGCCCGAGCTTGACGTGTACCAAATGCCACCAAGCTTCTTCACGGTTTGCTTCCCTACGGCTTGGTCTTCGCCCGTATCTGTGTTGTCGAGTACCTTCACGATCAACTCATTCTGACCTGCCTGCAATTGATCTGTGATATCCAAGCTAAATGCCGTGAATCCACCCTTGTGACTGCCAACCAGCTGGCCATTGACATAGACAGTAGCCAAATAATCAACGGCTCCGAAGTTTAACTTCACACGTTGACCACTCCAGCTCTGAGGAATCGTGAAAGATCGCTTATACCACATTAAGCTTTCCGTCCGATGAATGCCGGATAGAATCGACTCTGCTGCAAATGGGACGAGAATCTTCTCTTTTAACGTTTGCCCTGTCGGAAGCACATCGCTAGCTTTGGCAGCCTGGAATTCCCATTCACCATTGAGATTCAGCCATTGCTCCCGAGCCATCTGTGGTCTTGGATACTCTGGCAGCACGTTAGCTGGATCCAGTTGTTCCGCCCATGGCGTCATGATTTGATACGTCGAGTCATTTTTCAGAAATTTGGAGAAAGCACCAACGTCACTTCCATCACCTTGTTGAAGACCGCCATTCCCGTCATAGCTAATCCCCACTTGCGAAACATCCTTAGCGTAAATCGGATTCTCAAATGTGAGGACGAGTACAGCGCTATTGCCTGCTTGTAATGCTGCATTCGCAATCGGCCAATTCATGCCAGCAACATCTACTTTCAAATGTGTGCCGAAGCCACCTGTAGGCGGAGCAGATAAGGCGTTATCGAAGGAGATCTCTGCCTTCATTCCGTCTTCCAATATCCTGCCTGCAGATTTGTACCCTGGGGGGGTGAACAACGCCTCTGTAGGAATCGCCTGTTTAGCAAGCGAAGGACTGGACCATTTTACATGTAGATTCGATCCGCCTGTTGCTTCGAAATATTCTAGTTTAAAATCAACTTTCTGACCTGCGACCAAAGCGATCGGCGTGCCCGTTTGCTCTTTATCCCAATCATTGACCCAATGATCAAGCACAAGTTGGTTATTCACCCACAGACGGAATCCATTGTCGCCAATAATGGAGAATGTATAATTTTCAGAATAGGCAGGAAGAATTGATCCCGTCCATCTCACATTCACGTTATCACTTTGCCCTGTCATCAGCTTCAACGCTGTTTCCAAAGAGCTAAAATCCAAATTAGCATCGACCGTAGTCGCTTTTAAAGTTCCAAAATTAAAGCTTGGTGAGCCTGAGCTCGTATAGTAGTCGCCTTTCAAGCCGTGAGTTTCCGCTTCAGCAGCCTGAACTTGATGTGAAATCGATAGGGAAGGAAGACACAAACTCACAACCATGACAAGCATTACAAGCAATTTCTGCACGTCTTTGAACTTCATGCTTGAACCAACCTCTCTTATTTTAGATGCATAACGTATCAAATTGGGGGAGGCCTTTCCTAGCTATGTATAGATTCATGTTGGTATATTCAGTCTCCTCGCATTGCCTCCTTCCTTTATTTGTAAGCTGCATTGCTCCTTTATTATAAAAAAGTACAGTATCGCCTGTATTTACACGAATAGGCTTTTTTATACAAAAATCCCACATATCACGATACAAGACGTATCGCAAATATGCGGGATTCCATTGCTTTGCATTTTATTGCGTAATCATTTGCGCGATGGCAGCAAGATCAACTAGATCAATTTGACCATCATGATTAAAGTCTAGATTTTTCAATTGCTCCCACGATGCACTGCTCGACAAAAAGCCGTAGAACCTAGCTAAAATGTCTAAATCATCGCTCGTATATTTGCCATCGTTATTGAGATCACCTAGTAAAGGTGTAGGCACAGTTGTATCTGTGTCATCTGTTGGATCCACGTTGACTATTGGAACTGTAAGTTTCATCGTGTGTTGGGCTGTATCTAGCGTTGTTTCTACCCCATGTTGATCAGCGATGATCACATTCGATAAGGAAATGACCGTGTTCGCTGTGCTAGGAATCGACTTGGCTTTCCATTTCAGTTTAAGTAATGAACCATCCAGGTCTACTTTACCTACTTTCGCCATTAGCAAACGCACTTGACCTGTCGACTTCGATTCACCAACCAATGCGAACCCTTCTGTCAAAGCCTCAGCACCCATGTATTCCACTTGGGTTGGATCATAAGTCACGGTGATATCTTCTGCATACACACTTTGGGTAACGTTCGCTATCCCCATCTCTAGATCGAAGGTTTGGTTTACTTGAACGGCATCCGGTCCCGATAAGCTAGCGACAGCAGGAAGCGTAGGCTGCGGTTCTTTCACTTCCAACGGCCTGACAACCACATAATCCAGTTCATAGAAGCCTTCGCTTCTCATAAACTTGATCGTGTTCGTTCCCTCCTGGAGATTCACTGTTAGTGGAATAGCCATGAAGCGCCCCCAGTTTTGTGTACCTTGAACCTTAACCAACTGCTCCTCGCCGTTAACGAGAACTTTTCCTGTAGCTGCTGTATAATCACCGCCATTAGCAAACCAAATATCCATGTTGTATGTTCCAGCAGCAGGAACTTCGATCGAGTTGAAAAGAACATAACTGTCAGGATAATCGATCTCTCCAACATAGCTGCCACCCGACGCACGATTATTATTTGTATTAATTTTCGCATGCCCAATTTCAGCTTGTTCAGCTTCATATTTCATCGTCACGGCAGCTTCTGCTTGTTCCGTCACTTCCGGGAAATACGTAACCCTCAAATTCTCTGCGCCATAAGGAACTAATGTGATGTCCTCAGTTGGCTCTGTTGAAAGCAACGGCCCTACAGGAGGTTCTGTCGCCTCAACGTTATTAGCTGATTTCCCCCATGTTGGGATTTTCTTCGCCTTCGCGATCAATTTAATTGGACTTGTTGCTTGGATAAACGGATTCTCAGGCATAACCCCTTTCACGACTTCGATAGAATCCTCTGGATGTGCACGATCAATTACTAATCCATAGTTCCACGGACTGCTCGAAGATACACGATATTGGTTGTAACCAAGTGCTCCTGCATCAAAACCTGGAATGGCTCCGATCGGATTCGATTGTACTTGCCAATTTTCTTGAATTTGCAGGGAGAACACCAGCGGTCCGCGTTCAATGCCAACCGAATTGTTCACCCAAGTTGATGTTTTCAATTTCATTGGCACCGTCAACACAACACGATCACCTGTCGACCAAGTTCTGTCGATCGTCATATATTCACCAGCAAGAACGCCTTGCTGCGCTTGACCATTCACTGTGACAGTCGGTTGATCCGCCCATGCTGGAATCCTTAATTTGAGTGGAAAGCTTACCGCTTCCGACGTTGTCACATCGAAGCCGATTTGCTCCTCGAATGGATAATTCGTCGTTTCATCAATCGTGACGTTTGCATTTTTGATTTTCGTCGAAACTCGGCTTGGCCCATATGCGATAATACCAAGACCACCATCCGGTGTGGCGCCCCACATATTTTTCACAAAATACGGCCATCCCATATGCATATTAAACCGGCAACAAGGAAAACCCGATGTTGGAGAAGGCATTGTCCCGTTCTCGTAATTCTGTTTATAGCCATGATCGGCGATATTGCTCTCCACCTGATTCGGTAAGGAATAGTACTGATGATTCTTCAGCTCTTTATCCATCGAACCAGGCAGGGAATTGAAGGCAATTTTCTCAAGCGCATCGCCAATATGCGGATCCCCCAGAATCATGGCTGCTTCTTCGTTACTTTGCATCCGCTCCGTAATGGCGCATAGTTCCACACCCTGCGTGGCGCCAATACCCGCCAACATTTCGGTGCCGGATTGCATCCCCGTAATCTGTTCATGCTTTGCCAAATTGCTTACGCCTTGTTGGAAAGCAGCACGATCTTGTTCATCATGCGATCTCTGATAGTAGATGGTTGGCATCTTAATCGCTTCATTCACATTGACAGCATGCGTAGGTTGGAAATCATTGCCGAAATTTTGGAATTCATCTTTGGCATAAATATCGGAAATCGGATAACCTTGATTCGCTAATGTATCTGCAAGTTGGAGCAGAAAGGCATCTTCCGTCCGGTTATACAACCACAGCACCGTGTCAATATTATCGCCTACGCGTATTTTGCCCCAATCTCTTAGGGGGCGATCCGGCAATTGAGCCACTTGATAATGAAAGTATTTCGTCATGAACGGGAGTACACGCGCATCATCGGTCGCTTCATAATAGTCTTTCATGACATATAGCGCGACCATGCGAGGCCACCAATCATCACTGCTCGCTGGCCCGAAGGAGCCATCCGCATGTTGACTCGCAAGAATTGCTTCAATCCATTTCTGTGATTTCGCAATGAGATCCTTGTCTTTTAACGTATAAGCCAAGGGAACAAGCCCTTTCAAGTAATAGACTGGACGCTCCCAATCGGAATCAGGCGCTGTACCGCCAAGCCAAGCCGCATTAGTGCCAAGCTCTCCATACAAATCCTCTGAATAACCCGTAGCATTGTCACGCTGCAACTCAAGTTGCTTGAGCAGCCAGCCTTTCGCTTCAATTGAGCCTAGTGGAAGCGGAGTGAATGGGGTTTGGACAAGCGGACTTTTATTCGTTACTGGCGCCACAAACGACTTGTCAGGTATCACATATTCACTCGCGATGTAGTTATCGAACTGTGGTACAGAGCGATAACTTCGCAAACCAACGCCACCCTTCGCGTACTTATCCGCGCTGTCATCGGTATAGTCGATAATCGGTTTCACCGTATCGTTGACATACACTTTGATTCGATTCTGATACGTCACGACTTTCAAATGGTAAGAACGGTTCGCATCCATGTTCGGCAGCGCTTTCACCGTCTTGAGTGCAGTCCAGTTGTTGTTCATTCTGCCAAGAATAACGGTACCATTATTGCTTAAACCCGCATAATAGCCACGAACGTTATCCGCGCCTGGTGCGGCGCTTTGCGTTTTGAACAGCACACCTGCATCGCCATTTCCTGATCCGCTAGGTTGTTTAATATCGGTTTCGAGGGTCATATCCTCGAATTCTGTATCCTTGACCAGCGCTTTATAGCCATCGCCGCTATTCACTGTAATCGTTCCAGCTTGCAGCTGCCAATTGCCATCAATTTGATTCCACTGACCAAGACTTTGTTCTGCCTGCGTTTCGAAGGTATCTTCGAATAACGTGGTTCCCTGTGTAGATTTAACTACGAGATTATCATAAGTCGGCAGTGAATTGTACATTCTTACACCGATGTTACCCGATGTGTACGTACTGTCGGACTGCGTTAACACGAGTACATCGTTCACATATACGTTGATTAGATCGCCTACAGCAGATACTTTCAGATGGTAACTCGTATTCGGATTAATTGTAACCGAAGCCCGTTTGAGCTCCGTCCAGCTATTACTCATCCGTCCGAGCGTCACGACACCTGTCCCACTTGCGCTTATTCCTGCATAGTAGCCCTTAACATTATCGGCACCTGGCGTCGCACTGATGGTTCGGAACAACACGCCTGCATCACCGGATCTGTCTCCCAAGCTGATATCGCTTTCGACGGTCACATCACCAAATGACTGTTCTTCACTTGTTATCGCCTTGAAACCTTGCCCTTTCGCAACTGTCAATTTCCCTGCGTCAATAGCCCAAGGTCCCTCTATGACATTCCATTTGCCATCAATCGTCACTTTATCGAAATGATCAGCGAAGTAGCTTGGCAGTGGTTCTGCCTCTGCCGCTTTGGCAGGTGGGTATGGTGATATTACGGTCAAATACAAGGCAACAACTAATAATTGCACGATAAACGTCTTTATTTTCATCTCCGTGACACCTCTTTTCCTTTATAAAATGGTTAAAAAATTTTCGCTATTCCTGATGCTTGCTAGGCTTATTTATGCATATCACTCCTCCTGCACGGGGTATCAGGTTCACCATATTTGTTTTTTAACGCTGGGCTAAACGTCCTACCTTCTCTTCTAGCTCAAGCGGGTCAACCATATGAAAGGTATCCACAATGTATCCATTCGTATCTATTAGGAATACAGTCGGCAGCGCATGTAGTTCATAGAGATCAGCAGCATGCTTATGCTCATCCAGGAGTATCGGATAGGAAATACGATTCGTCAGCACAAATTTTTGAATATTTTCTAATTTCTCTTCTGTTGCCACATTAACCCCTACAACATCAACTTGACTCTTATATTGCTCATAAAGCTTTCTTAACGTTGGCACTTCAACGGAACATGCTTCGCACCAGCTCGCCCAGAAGTGAACAAGGAGTGGTTTATCCCGCTTGCCGCCAATCGTCGCATAGGAGCCGTCTAACGTTTTCAGTGTAAAAGATGGTGCCTTCACCGCATCCGGTCCCGCTTTGCCGCGTGAACTCGCTAAATTCACAATGTTCTCCAGTTTATGGACGTCCAGCCTTTCTCCCGCACTCACTATGGGATCTGTGTTCTTATGTGATAACAGTAAATATAAGGGCAGACAACTTAGTAGCATAATGCCGCAGAGCAGAATCAAATTTTTCCTCAAATTCATGTACAGCTCCCCTTCCGTTACTAACATTATAGTAATCTCGAAAATACTCGTCTTTACACAATACAGAGATAATGTACGCGATTCTGATAAATGTTTGGGTAACCCGAGATCCCTAACTGGCATACAAAAAAACAAGTCTAGTAATAGGGCTCAATCGTGCGCCCTTTACTAGACTTGCCATCCTGATCCCCTTAATATTTCCGCGTCGTCACATCTCGTTTGGCTGTGTCTTGCGCGAAGATCCCTTCAGCTGTAATAATATTGACTGGGATTTCTTTCCCTGCTGCAAGCTCCTTCGCAGCTTTAATGATTTGCGGTCCCAAGAGTGGGTTGCATTCCACAGACATGTTCAGCTTGCCGGCGATCATGGCTTGAAATGCAGGCTTCGTGGCATCCACAGAAATGACGCCAATCTCTTTGCCAGGCTTCATCCCCGCCTGTTCAATTGCCTTGATTGCTCCAAGTGCCATATCATCATTATGAGCAAATACATACTGAGGCACTTGACCGTCAGCAATGATCTTCGCCATTAATCGTTGGCCGCTTGCATACGTAAAATCGCCTTTTTCTGAAGCGATAATACGGAAGTCGGCTTGTTGAGAAAGTACTTCCTCAAAGCCTTGTCTGCGTTCAATCGCTGGGGCCGATCCCGACGTTCCTTGCAACTCAGCAATTGTTGTGATCCCACTCCCATTCTTGTTCTCGACAAGCCAACGCGCAGCGCGGCGACCTTCTTCAACAAAGTCAGATCCTATGAACGTCGTCCATAAAGAGTCATCCTCGACTCTCACCTTGCGATCCGTCAATATGATCGGAATACCCGCAGCTTTGGCCTCGGCCAATACGTTATCCCAGCCTGACTCCACGAACGGCGTAAATGCAATCACATCCACCTTAGACTTGATAAAGTTGCGAATGATGGCTATTTGTCTTTCTTGATTTCCTTCTGCATTCTGGATGAGCAGATCAATGGCTGGATCTTTCCCCGCAGTGGTCATAATCGATTCTGTATTGGCGGCACGCCAACTACTTTCGGAACCAACGACGGCGACGCCAAGTTTAATCTTCTTTACAATTCCGCTACCCGTAAGCACTTTGGGCAAAGTCTCCGACGAAGCCCTTTCACCCATCGATGGGTAAGCGTTATCATTCGTAATCACATGACTGCGTAGAATAATTTTCTTCGGAATGACCTTCTCTTGATTCAGAATATCGAGGGCATACTGAATCGATTCTTTCCCACCAGTCGGACTTGTCACCGTACCGCTAAGGGTGCCTTGCTTAACCAGATCGTATCCACCATTCATCGTCTCGAGTCCATCAATCCCGATGATTTTCACATCATGCAATCCTAACGATTCTACCGCACGATACGCCCCAAGCGCCATGGCATCACTATGAGCAAAGACCAGCTTGATATCCGGCTCCGCCGTTAATGTTCGTTTCAATTCATCTTCAGCCTGATCGCGCCGCCAATTTCCATTAATAACTTTGGCAATATGCAGCGACGGTGTCCGATCTAGAAAGGCGCGAAATCCGAGACTTGTCTCTTCCACGGAAGAGGACCCTATCGTTCCCTTGATCTCTACAATCTTCGCATACTTGCTTCCTAATAAATCAGCAGCCAGTTTACCTGATTTCTTGCCTATGGCTAAATTATCCGAGCCAATGAACATCGAGTAATCATACCCTGTGACGCCTCGGCCAAGTACGATAACCGGCATATCCTTATAGGCTTCTTTGACGATTGGGGTTAGCTTCTCTGAATCATTTAACGAAATAATGAGAAGATCAATCCCATAATGGAGGAGTTTTTGCACATCATTAATTTGTTTCTCACTATTTTCAGCTGCATCTGTAAAAATAAGTCGGACATTCTTATGCTTCTCAGCCTCGATGCGAATTTCATTATACATGGCAATTTGCCTGGATTCGTTCAAGTTAGGCTGGCTAATCCCGATCAGGAAATCCTTGTCGGCCTTATCCGACTTTAAACTAACAACGCCAAAAATGGCTAGAATGATGGCCGTAAGCACCATCACCCCAAGTAATCCATATCCAAATAAACGCTTCCGTGCGTTCATACTCATATGTCTATTCCCCACGTCTTCTATATTCCAATGGCGATACACCCATCACTTTTTTAAACGTATGACTGAAATAATGCTGTGATTGATAACCCACTCGCCTTGAAATCTCATACATCTTTGATGTGGGGTCATTCAGATATTGAATGGCTTTCTTGATTCGGATGTCCGTGAGACAGTCAATAAATGACTTGCCAAGATCCCTTTTTAACAATTTGCTCAAATAGGTCGCGTTTACATTCATCTGCTCGGCAACCTCAGACAGGGAAAGATCTTCTCTGTAGTAGTAGGTCTCCAAATACTTCTTAGTCATCATTACAATCGGTGTCAAGGTATTTTCTTGGCTGAGACTATTCTTCAACTCATGATAGAGAGAAGGAATTTCCTCCAGCTGTTCCGAGACCACATGTGTAAGAAGCAGGCTGACACCCAAATATTGCTGCACCGAATGTTCAAACTCTTCATATTTCCCATGCAGCACCGTAAGATCACTTACTTGCGAGATCGCAGCAATAAAGCCATTCTCGACGCTAAGAACAGCAGAAATCGGAACATGTGGCAGCATTTCGGTTAGTATATTTTTGATTGCAAACTCCAGTAATTGCGGATCCCACGTCTTTGCTGGCGCATTGAGCGTCATTTTGCCCAGAGATTTCACAAGAAGTAGAGAGAGTGGGCCCTGAAAATTCAGCTGATAGAATGCATGATCCTCATCAAATTGATCTTGGGTAAGTCTTTCCGTCATCCAACTGCGCAAGAAATCTTCCCGCATCGTCACGGCTTTGTCTTCAAATTTATGATTCATCCACTGTGTGTAACGCTGTTGAATCCGATCCTTGTTTAATACTTCCGCAGCTTTGCTCACAACTGCTTGAAGTTCCGATTTCTGAACGGGTTTCAGCAAATAATCGAATACATTTAATCGAACCGCTTGCTGTGCATATGTAAATTCATCATGCCCCGATATGACAATGACTAAGCATCCGGGAACCTCATGTTGCAGGTGTTCAATAAGCTCCAGTCCATTAAGAATGGGCATATTAATATCGACAAACATTAAATCAGGGCGTACGGTAGCAGCGACTTCAAGTGCTTGCCTGCCATTCTCAGCCTCAGCCACAACCTGTATGCCCATATCTCCCCATGGCAGCGCTTTACATAGACCATTGCGAATGCGAGGCTCATCATCTGCAATCATCAGTTTCAACATCCGTGTCACCTCATCCTGTTTTTTTAACAACTTGTACCAAAGGGTGCCTCACTTCAATGGTTGTCCCTTTGCCAAGTTCACTAAAAATTTGAAGGCCATAGGCCATCCCGTAGGTGAGCTGTATCCGCTCATTCACGTTGAACAAACCGATGCCATACTGATCTGAACGCTGTTTCTCACCGCTTAAAATCTGATTGAGCTCTTCCAATTTCTCCGGCGGAATACCTGCTCCATCATCATGGATACGGAAATAAATCATATCCATATGCCTCTGCGCACTTATGGTGATCGTACCTTTTCCCGTCCGCGCTTTGATTCCGTGATAGATTGCATTCTCAATCAACGGCTGCAATATGAGCTTAAGCACAAAGTATCGGTACAGCTCTTCCGAGATGTCGAATTGAATATCCAGCTTATCCATATAACGCGACATCTGAATAATCATATAACTTTCCGCGTGCTTTACTTCATCTCGAATCGGAATCCATTCATACCCTTTATTCAAGCCGATCCGGAATAAATTCGTTAGCGCCCCAATAATTTCAATAATATCGTCAGCTTCGTATTCCTGCGCCATCCATTGAATCGTATCCAGCGTATTGTAGAGGAAATGCGGTTTGATTTGCGCTTGCAGCACTTGCAGTTCGGCTTCCCGCTTCTTCTTCTGTTCCACATAGACAAGATTGATTAAATTGTTTATTTCTTCCAACATGTGATTGAAGCTATTGCCTAATTGGCCAATCTCGTCTTTACTTTTTGGAACGAAACGCTGATTTAATTCCCCGTTCTTCACATTGGTCATCAAACTCATTAATTTCCGTATAGGACGAATCAATGTCCCCGTGAAATACGTTGACAAGAAGACAGCCAGCGCCAAGGTAATAATCGTGACAATCAATGTATACAGTTGAATATCCTTGATAACCTTCTCATAATCATCATTGGGAATGACACCGATAAACTTCCAATTATTCGTATTGGAGTCATTATACAGGATGCGATATCGCTGATCTTTAATTGTCTGAGTAAAGCTTCCTTGTTGACCATTATGCAGCATATCACTTTGAATTCGATACACGATATTGTTCGTTGGGGCATACAGAATTTGGTCCTTGTAATCGAGTATGTACATAAAACCAGACTTGCCTAACTTCAGATTTTCGAATATCGACTTCAACATATCCATACGCAAATCCATCACAACAACACCTAGAATTTCACGACTCTGCGGGTCCTGCACGGCGTGGACTAAGGATAATACATCGTAGGAACTGTAGTTCTGTGAAGTGGCGACATTACGTCCAATGGGGTTACTAATGATTAGCGTCTCACCTGGTGCTTTCACTGCGTCCTGATACCAATCTTCTTCCGTTAGCGAATCACGTGTAATCCGATCCATTTCATAGGAAACATAGGACCCCTTCTGATTGACGAGCATAATGCCGGTTACTTCCTTGTTTCTCATCGCATACATCGTCATCATTTTGGTAATCTGTGTATGGTCCCCCGTTGACGGTCCTGGAACCGTAGCCATTCTCATAAACTGAGCGGAAGATGCATCCTCACTAATATAAGAGAGCACATCTTCTAGGTGACGAATATAGAGATCGACATTACTTTCAACCTGATGAATCATTTGCAGCGTATTCGCATCTGCCTGATTTTCAGAGAAAGTGCTGTAGGCCCTGCTCCCCCATAAACTTAACGCAAGAATGGAAATAAGAATAATAAGTAGAAAGATACTATTCAGCTTAAATCGGATGCTGCGATCCTGCCAGTAACGAATGAGTACACTCACCCCGATCCTCCTCTGTCGTATCTTCCTCTCTTTCTAGTTCATCTTATACTATCATATCTCAACGGCATTTTGGATTCGCTTTTTCAACTTTTTGCTCGTGGCTGGATTGCGATTTCTTTCCCTTCTTGCAACAATGGCACGCTGTAACGCAATGAAGGCAAACAGTAGGAATCCGATCACGATTTTCGTCCACCACGAACTAAGAGATCCTTGAAACATAATAATGGTTTGGATAACGCCAGCACTCAAAACCCCCAGCATAGGGCCCACTAAATAACCGAATCCACCTGTTAGCAAAATACCGCCAATCACGCAAGCCGCAATCGCATCCATCTCTCCGCCCATCAAATGCAAGCCATAGCCAGATAGCATATAAAAAGTAAATACGATGCCACTGATTGCGGAGCAGAAACCACTAATCGTGTATACCGCCATTTTCGTTGCATACACGGGCAGTCCCATTAATTCTGCGGACCGTTCATTCCCGCCAATTGCATATACATTGCGGCCAAACGCTGTGAATTTGGACACGTAGATCGCTGCTGCTACCGTTACTATAGCAATAACAACACCAACCGAGATCGAACCGCTGCCTGGCATTGGAATTCGGTAGTTCGAGATTGCGCTGTAGATCGGATTATCGATCACAATACTTTCAGGACTAATTAAGAAGCACGTGCCTCTTGCCAAAAACATACCGCCGAGCGTAACGATCCATGGATGAATGTTAAATCGGCAGATCAGATACCCTTGTACATAGCCAAATCCTGTTCCAAGCACAAGCACGGATGGCATGACGACAAACGGATGAATACCTGCTCGCAACATCACGGCAGAGATAACACTGATTAAGGCAATTAAGGAAGCGACTGATAAATCAATTCCGCCTGTAATAATAACGAATGCCATACCTGTTGCTACAATAATAAGGAAGGCATTATCTACAAATAAATTCAGAAATACTTGCATGGAGAAAAAGCTATCAAACATCGCTGAACCACCAACGTACAGCGAGAGGAATAAAACAATCGTCGCTAGAATGGTGATGTTAGCCGATGTAATTCTAAATCGTAGTTTCATTAACAAGCACCTTCTTTTCACTTTTTCTATGGAATAGATTGTTCAATTTCAACGTTAACACTTCAGATTGAACCAAGCTTACAAGAATAATCACAACAGCCTTGACGACCATTACGGATTCGGAGGGAATGCCTAGTGTATAAATGGTGGTCGTCATCGTTTGGATGAAGAGCGCTCCTAAGACAGTACCACCTAAGTAAAACCGACCTCCTCGCATCGAGGTGCCCCCAATGACGACAGCTAGAATGGCATCTAGTTCAAACCATAGCCCCGCATTGTTGGAGTCCGCTCCCGTAATATTGGAGGAAACGATAATACCAGCAAGCCCGGCGCAAAATCCACAGATCATATACACCGTCAACATAATGCGGCTTGCGTGAATACCTGTAAACTCACTCGATACGCGATTGGAACCAACCGATTCCACAAACAAACCAAATGCCGTCTTTCGTGTGATGAAATAGAGCGCTAGAAAAACAAAAGCTGCAATAACAACAGAGAAAGGGATGCCTAGCAAATAGCCACCACCTACAAACCGGTAGGCTTTATTGGAAATCGTAATGATTTGCCCTCCCGAGATGAGCTGCGCGATGCCACGTCCAACCGTCAACAGAATCAGAGTTGCGATCATCGGTTGTATCTTCAGCTTAGCGACCAGTATGCCGTTCCAGAATCCGCAAAGCGCACCAATCGCTAAACCTGCGCTTAACGCGAAAACAAATGGAACGTGCTTTTGCATGAGAAAAGCAGCTAGGGAAGCTGAAATGGCTAAGACAGACCCTACGGAAATATCAATGCCCTCCATCGCAATGACTAGCGTCATTCCCAGTGCAATAATTAATATCGGTGTTCCACGATTTAGAATATCAATGAGACTCCCGAATAAGTGACCATCTTGCATCCGAATATTGAAAAACCCCGGTGTAAAAAAAGCATTAAAAATCAAGATGATGATAATGCCGACAGAGGGCCATAATAACTTCTTTTGTGCCAAAATCTCGTATAGGGTGTTAAATGGCTTCATCTCTGCTCCCTCCTTCTGCGATCATATGCATAATCCGTTGCTCCGTAATCTCTTCGCCCGTCAACTCGCCAATAATGTCGCGATCTCGCAGTACCATGACCCGGTCACAACACCCAATAATCTCTTCCCATTCCGATGTAATCATCAGGATTGTCATGCCTTCCGCAGCAAGCGACAATATTAATTTGCGTATTTCCGCTTTGGAGCCAATATCAATGCCCCGTGTCGGTTCATCTAGGATAAGCAACTTCGGATTCGTAGCTAACCAACGGGCTAAAATGGCTTTCTGTTGATTCCCTCCACTGAGTTGATCAATACGTTGTTCCATACTGGACGCTTTAATGTGCAGCAGTTTCGTATAATGGTTAGCAATTTCCTGCTGCTTCCGCAGGGATAACGGCCTGAACAATCCACGTTTGGCTTGCAACGCAAGTACGATATTTTCCCGGACCGTCAACTCGCCGACAATGCCTTCCACCTTACGTTCCTCTGGGCAAAAGGCAAATCCATGTTCAATCGCTTTCATGGGAAACATCGCTCTCATCTCTTCACTGCCGATGGATATAGCTCCTTCATCTGCTTTATCAATACCAAAAATCAGCTTCGCCATTTCAGTCCGCCCTGATCCAAGCAGCCCAGCAAGTCCGAGAATTTCACCTTTATGCAACGTTAAATTGAAAGGGTTAATTGAACCTTTGCGTCCCAGTTGCTTTGCGGATACCCATACTTCATTTTTCTTCATGCCGACGACTTTGTTCTTGCTCTCTTCTTCTTGCCACTCACGGCCAATCATCTTGGAAATTAACTGCATACGCGGAAGTTCTTCCGTCGGATACTCTCCTACCAGTTCACCATTTCGGAGGACGGTAATGCGATCAGACACCTCATACACTTGATCCATGAAGTGAGTAACGAAGACAATCGCCATGCCTTCATCTTTCAATTTGCGCATAATTCGGAATAGCTCTTTTACTTCTTGTTGATCAAGACTTGAAGTTGGCTCATCTAGAATCAAGAGACCAGATGAAATATCGACCGCACGCGCAATCGCAATCATCTGTTGAAGGGCGATGGAGAATTCGGCCAACGGCTTCGTGACATCAAGACGGATACTCAGTCGCTCGAGCAGTTCCTCCGATTGGCGATTCATCGCAGTCCAGTCGATAGCACCGCCCTTTTTGCGTGGCTGCCGACCGATAAATAAATTTTCCGCGACAGAAATATTGGGGCAGAGATTAACTTCTTGATACACCGTGCTAATCCCCAGCGCTTGCGCATCCTTCGGCGATTTAATGCGTACGTTCTGTCCGTTAAGGAAAACTGTGCCTTTATCCATCTCATAGACACCTGTCAAAACTTTAATCAAGGTGGATTTCCCTGCGCCATTTTGTCCCATTAATGCATGAATTTCTCCTCTACGAAGCTGAAAATCCACATTCGTTAAAGCTTTGACACCAGGAAAAAATTTACTGACTCCGCTCATCACTAACAAGGGATGTTCTTGCATACGGCACTCGCTCCTCTATCGATTTATGAAACGAAATCAAGAGCATCGAATTCGCTCTTGATTTCGTTTTCTCTCTATAACTCCTCTATCTGCTTGAGCAACTAATTAGTACTTACGGTTTGGAAGCGCATCGATTGCTTTTTGACCAGAGAACACGTCTTCATTGGATTTAATCCATTTCGGTACGGTTTTGCCTGCTTTCAAATCTTTCGCAGCTTGATACAGTTGTGGTCCTAGCAATGGGTTACATTCTACAACTGTATTTAATTTGCCAGCTTTAATCGCTTCGAATGCTTCTTTAATGCCGTCGATGGATACGATTTTCACATCAGTTCCTGGCTTTTTACCTGCTTCTTCAATCGCTTGAATTGCGCCTAATGCCATGTCATCATTGTGAGCGTACACGCCTTGAATATCTTTACCTTCTGGCGATTTCAGAATCGCTTCCATCACTTGTTTACCTGTTGCACGGTTGAAATCACCGCTTTGGGATTTGACGATTTTAATGTTTGGATGCTTCTTCATTTCATCATCAAAGCCTTTTTTGCGATCGTTCGCTGCGCTCGCGCCAACTGTTCCTTCAAGCTCGACGACATTTCCTTTATCACCCATATGCTCAGCCAATGCTTTCGCCGCATTCTGACCTTCTGTAATGAAGTCAGAACCAATGAAGCTTGTGTACAAATCTTCGTTTTTCTTATCGATGCCACGGTCAACTAGAATAACTGGAATTTTCGCGTCTTTCGCTTCTTTCAACACAGCTTCCCAACCCGTTTCAACAACAGGGGCCATGGCGATGACATCCACCTTTTGCGCGATAAATGAACGAATTGCTTTGATTTGGTTCTCTTGCTTCTGTTGCGCATCGGAGAACTTCAGTTCAATCGTCGGATCCGCTTTAGCTGTATCTTGGATGGACTGTGTTTCCGCACCGCGCCAGCCGCTTTCCGCACCAATTTGTGAGAACCCGACGACTAGCTTGCTATCGCCTGCTTTGGCTGGCGCTTCCGATGTCTTTGCCGTTTCAGGCGCTTTCGTCGCCGAAGTTGTTTCTGTTTTGGTCCCGCATCCGGATACCAATGTCGCTAAAACCGTTGCTGCCACTAGGGCCCCCATGAATCTCTTTTTTTGCACCATTTGTGTTTCCTCCTCTAATTAAATGCTTACAATGTCATTGTAGCTTTCTGCGGTGTAAGCGTCTTTACACGCAGGAGTGATTTTTTGCACTATTCCGTCATACCCACTGAAAAGCGGGGCAATGATGCAAAAAGAGGGAAAAAGAGGCAGATCCTATGGATCCGCCTCTCCCTGTAACGCGCTAATTCTATTTCATACTATTGAATAATAGCTCTTGCTAATGCCGCCAGATCGACAATATCAATGACACCATCATGGTTCAAATCTAACTTCTGTATCTCAGACCAATTCGGGCTGGAAGAAGTGAGGCCATAGCTAAAGGCAAGAATACCGAGATCTCCGATACTCACTTTGCCATCTCCGTTAACATCCGGCGAGCTTGGCGTTCCGCCACCTGTCACTTGCAGGTTAAAAGCGATAGGTGCTAGTAACGTCTCCACACCTTTCCCGTTGCCAATTCGTGCTGGCGACATGGCAATGCTCGTACTGACTGTCGTTTGAAGGGCTTTCCACTTCAGCGTAAGCAAATCTCCGTCTGTGGTTACTGCATTCGCTGCGCCAAGGCTAGCAAGGAGGATATGCGCTTGTCCTGGGGCAACCTTTTTAAATCCAAGAACAGTGAGGCCTTCCCTCTTCGAAACGGCATCGAGCAGATCGACCTTATCCGCATCATAGGTAAGGAGCAAATCTTGCGCGTATACCGCATCTTCCGCTCTACTTGACACATGCGTCAAGCCATATGTCGTCTCAAATTGTTGGCCAGCTTGAACAGCTGTCACACCCGACAATGTCCCTGTAATTTGATGCGTATCTATAACATTCGGTACATCTGCCTTGTACATCGTTAAATAGTCCAAATTCACATTACCGATTGAACTATTATCAATCCGGTAACTGATCACATTTTTACCTGCTTGCAGATGCAAACGCTGTGAATCGGTAAACCATTCATCCCAGCTTATTGCTGTTTTATCTGGTGCAATTGATTTTGTAAAGGTGCCATTGACATAGATATTGATCTTCGCTCTTCCAGGTAATTGCGTTGTGGGGTTATTCGTCGATTCCCCGTTTACTTGAACCCCATAGGCATAACGTGTACCGACGATATAATCGCCAGTTTCTTGTGCCTGCACGACGAAGCTAGCTTCAGCTCCAGAACTTGTTGGTAAATGGATATAACCTGTGCCTTGATAGTTGGCATGCGTATTTTCCGAAGTAATATCACCGTGAACAACTGCATTTTCAGCTTGATACATGTCTCCTTGACCAGGGTCGCCAGAAGGCAGGTTTTGCCATTCATTCGGTGCAATCGGCTGTCCAAAGTTAGGTGTTCCATCTGGATTCCAATCGAATTTCTTGATATTCACTTCACGCCACCAATTGCGTCCTGTATCTTTGTACACACGCGAATGATAGATCATCCAATCTTCCGTACCGTCAGCAGACTTCACAAATCCTGCTCTGGCAGGGCCAGATACTTCACTCGTTGCTACGAAAACATCATTCGTGCGCGACCACGAACTCGGATTCAATATATTTCCATCCGTATTCATAAAATAGGACAATCGATAGCCATTGGACGCATAGTCACCTTCTGACATGGTGATAAATATTTTGCCGTCCTTTTGTAACACACGAGGACCCTCACCGCCACCACCAGGTAAGAACGAGCGATCTACGGATATCGTATACGGATTATCCATCGGAGCGATGGCGGGACCAATCGGTTCACCAGCGCCTAACGTTCCCCACACAGCATACAATTGGCCTTGATGCTCAAAGACTGTGAAGTCATTCGCTTGCTTACTAACGCCGTTCTCACCGGCATATATAGCCCCTTTATCTATGAATGGGCCTTGCGGATCCGAAGTAGTCGATTCCAATACCGTTGCCATATGTTGGTATCCGGAATCCTGCCGATCTGCACAATAGTAGATGTACCATTTGCCATTAAAGAAGAAGATTTCTGGTGCGAAAATACGTGTTTGCGTTCCCAACGAATCAAAGACAAGCACCTTTTCACCTTGATCGGTCAGTGTGCGTGACTTGGATACATACACTTTATTATTGGAATCCAAATTGCTGGAGGATACGAAGTAATAATAACCGTCATGATACGTTACGAAAGGGTCCTGCCCTTGATACAGCGGGTTGTTAAACTTGCTAAATACCGATTTGCTTGTGACACCCATTTCTTTCATAAAAAGAGATCTATCCACCGATACGTTTTGAATCGTTTGCGAGAGCAGCGTCACCTTCTCATCGTCCGTCAGCGTTTGGGCATCGATGGTGTTCAGCGTTGTCTCAGCAGTAACTTTCGTTGCTTGAAGGTCGTTTAAAGCACCTGGAGTTACTTCACCTGCAAAGTTGCCTGTTAAATAATCAATCTTTTGAATTTCTGCCGTTAAATCTGCTTTCTTAGAGGGAAGGATATGATCTGAGGGCAGATACAGGGCTGATTCGGGCACGACTTCTCGTTGTTGGCTCGCACTTTCCCATTCCATACGCAGCCAGGAACCACCCCAACCTTGATATCGTAATGCTTGCCTGCTTCTAACGAAATAGCCACACTATCTTGCGGTTTATCCCACGTTTGTTGCCAGAAGTCAATAATCTTCTCGCCGTTAATCCATAATCGAAAACCATCATCACCAACCATATGGAACGTGTAGTCCTCAGTATAGGTAGGAACAATCGTGCCGGTAAACCGCGCCGTATTGTAATCGGGAGTCCCCGACAATTGATTGAAAATACTTGTAAACGAATCCCCATTCAGATTCGCTATCGCTCTTTCTCCCCGAAAGTTATCAAAGTTAAACACCGTAATATCTTGACGATCGTCCGGATTTTTTTCGCATTTAAAGAAATCTCCCATTAAACCATGACCATCCGAAGTTGGATCTGCTGCTCGAACGTTCGACGGTACGTTTACCGTGCCTGTAACAAGAATGCAGGCCATAAGTATGCCGATGACTGCTTTTTTCATGTGTTGCTCCTCCTACGTTCTCGAATTCATTTCTATCGCTGCATGCCAGTAACACAACCGATTGGATTCCTACGTTTCCCTCCCCAGTGCCTCCTTTCGTCAAACGTAACGCTTGCCTTAAACTTAGCATATTTATCCAAATTTAGATTTGTAATATCCCGTGCTTTTGTTCAAATTTCTTCCTTTTGCTTATTGAGCGTAGGGCTGGAGCTGGGGCTGGGGCTGGGGCTGGGGCTGGGGCTGGGGCTGGGGCTCCCATTTATTTGAAACCCAGCTACTTAACTGACCACCCTATTTCTATTTCTATTTCTATTTCTATTTCTATTTCTATTTCTATTTCTACTTCTACTTCCACCTCTACTTCCAACACTACCTCCTACTTCTACCCACAAACCTCTCACCACCCGCCACGAACAAATTAGATGGATTTTATGTTGTTATTTCTGCTGATTTTCGCTCTTTTGGAGCAATAGATGGATTTTCTACAGCTAATTCCCTCCTCAATCCACTAATCCGCCAATTCCTATCAAATTAGCTATAGTTTTTCCATCTATTCACTAAATCTCACGGAAATCAGCAAAATTAACTGTACTTTTTACATGTATTTGAAACCCAGCTACTTAACTGACTACCCTACTTCTACCTCTACTTCTACCTCTACTTCCACCTCTACTTCCAACACTACCTCCTACTTCTCCGCACAAACCTCTCACCACCCGCCACAAACAAATTAGATGGATTTTATGTTGTTATTTCTGCTGATTTTCGCCCTTTTGAAGCATTAGATGGATTTTCTACAGCTATTTTTCACCTCAATCCACCAATCCGCTAATTCCTATCAAATTAGATGTACTTTTTCCATCTATTCACTAAATCTCACGCAAATCAGCCCAATTAACTGTACTTTATACATTTATTTGAAAGTCGCTCAGAATTCCGCGCCTAGCGGACTCCCTCGCTGCCCGAATCCCCGCCCCCCGCGAAAAAAAGGCCTCCAGGTTGCATTCCCTGAAAGCCTTTTTCGCATTATTTACTCGCCGACAAGTCTGGCGACTTCATTATGTTATACATCAGCATCGCTGCCTGCGCACGATTTGTTGACTCTTTCGGGTGAATGCCATCCCCGTAGCCGTGGACGAGCCCCATTTTGACCAAGGTGGCTACACTGTTTAACGCATAGTCGGAGATATCTGAAACATCGTTGAACGGTTGCAGGATGGTTGCAGCATCTTGTTGACTCGCAAGTTTTGTCACTTGTGACAATGCCCGCTCCGTAAGCACCATCATATCTTCCCGTGTAACAGAAGCTTGTGGATGGAATTGATTGCTCTCATCTCCCTGGACGATGCCTAGTTCTCTAGCCGTATGGATGGCTTCCTCATAGTATTTCCCCTGTTCGACATCCGCAAAGTGCGCTCCCGCTCCACCTTTTAGATTGAGTGCTCTCATTAATAGCACAACATAATCCGCACGTGAAACAGGAAGTGCTGGGCTGAAGACACGATCGCTAGTACCGTTCACAACACCTTTGTCTGCTAAGAAGGTAATCGCTTTTTCCGCCCAACTGAAGTCATCTAAATCATCAAACGGCAGTGAGCCGTCGATTCGGAATTCAGTTTTGACCTCTGTCTGTTGATTGGTACTAGCCAAGTGGGAATCAACCGATTTCACTTTACTTAGGGACAGGTCAGCTTTCCCTTGGCCGATGGCCTCGAACACTAATGTGTACAACGTTTGATCGCCGCTGTCTCCATCTACCTTCCCAACCCGCGTGTGTGCCAGCTGTATGTGATTATCTTTCACCACAGAGGGTACAGAGAAACCAGGTATTTGCGTTGTTGCAGACTTCAAAGTAAGTCGTGATGGGTCAAAGTCCACATTCAACTCATACGCATAAAGATCTTTCAATTCATGACCCTTAATGACCACTTCGACCTTATCTCCTTTGGAAGGGGTTGGGTTTGAAACTGTCAGAGTATATGATGGCGTTGCCGTTTCGTTTGCCGCAAATGCACTAGGTAATACAGCACTTGTGGTGGTAATTAACATTAGACAACCTACAAACCATTTATGAAATGTCATGTCGATATGTTTCCTCCCTTACCTATCTCCTTATTGCATAATTTCACTAGCAACAATGGAAAGATCTTCGATATCTACTTGATTATCTTGATTAATATCCGCCTTCACGGCATCCGCATCCCAATCGGCATCGCCTAGCTTTTTGCCATAAGAAGCCGCTACCATAGCCAAATCACCAATGGTAACACCCGCACTTCCGTTGATGTCCGTGTGATAAACAGGTGGACCCTCAGGTTGTACATGCTTAAGAATGAGTCTGTCGATCTCGGCAAAATTCGTCTTCTTCGTTAATTTAATCGTATTCAAACCTTGATTCAAAATTATCGTGATAGCAGATGGGTTATAACGTCCCCAACCATATTGCTTGTAATCAATAACTTGATTGGCGCCATCATTAACGGAAACATCCTGCTGCGCAACAACTGTGCCTCCAGTTCCGTTGGCAGCCATGACTGTCATTTGGTAAGTACCTGATTTCTCCACGTTTACTTGAAATAAGATATAGTCGCTCCCAGCGGTGTCCACATGACCAGCTACTTTGCCACCCGAAGCTTCGTCGGAATTGTTAATTCTCACCGTACCGCCAAGAGTCGCATCTTCCGCTTCATAGCTGTACATGGAGATCGACGGTGTACCTGATGGCTCCTGAAGCAATGCCCCATAAGCTGCTGGCGTGCCAAAGTTTGGCGTGCCATCTGGATTCCAAGTGAACTTCTGAGCTCGAACAGATCGATTGCCCCAGCTTCCGCCCGATTTCAGATCGGCATGATACACGATCCAATCTTCCAAACCATCCGGCGACTTCGTAAAAGAGTTATGTCCTGGACCGAATGCGCCAGCGGATTTGCTGAATACTGAACCTGACTTCGTCCATGAAGCAGGATTCAGAACATCCCCATCGGTATTCGTCAACATTCCTAAATTGTAGTTATCCGTCCAACTACCGCTTGCTGAGTATACGATAAAGATCTTACCGTCTTTGATCAGAACTTCCGGAGCTTCATTAATCGTCGGCGTGCCATCAAGCTCCCAAGCTTGATCAGGTGATGATAACAACACGCGTGGACCACTAATCGTCCATGGATTGCTCATCGGCGCGATGTAAATCTTTTGACTCACATTCGTATCGCCTTCCCAACCCGACCATACGAAGTACATGGAATTATCGCTCTTTACAAAAACAGTGCCATCAATCGCCCATTTGTCTGTGGCATCGGCGATTTTACCTTTTAACGTATAGCTGCCTTGCGCGTCCAACGTATCGCTTTCTAACACATACATGCGGTGATTGATGTTATTGCCGTCATCCGCTGCGAAATAAATGTACCATTTGCCATTGATGTTCTGAATCTCAGGTGCCCACAAACCTTTGGAATAATTTTGTCCACTAGGCGGGGTATAGACCGTAACACGTGGCTCGATGCCGATATCCTGAAGGCGCTTCGCTTTCACGACTTGAATCGCAGCATCATTATCCGATTTGACATAATAATAGTAGCCATCCTTGAACACTACACTCGGATCCGCCGAACCAGCTCCGCTAGATACCGGAACGATCGGATTCTTGAAGGTGCCGCTATCTGTCACTGTGATAAGGGCCGAAGCTGTTTTCCCACCCGCCGCTGTGACTGTAACCGTCGCGGTTCCTTTATTAATTCCTTTCACATTACCACTCGTATCCACTTGCACAGTGCCCGTGTGGCTAGAACTCCAAGTAAGCAATTGATTGGAAGCATCAACAGGTGAAATGGTTGCTGTCAGTTTTTTGGTTTCATCTACTTTCACAGTCAATGTTGATGCATCTAATGAAACTGTATCTACACTTTTCCCCGCATAAATAGGGGTTATAGCTTGTTTGGTTAGCTGGGCATGTGACCATTTCACATGTAAACTCGCATCGCCGCTTGCGTGAACATATTCAACTTTCACCGGGTATTTTTCACCAGCTGTTAGCGTAATCGTACCGCTTTTCTCTTCTTTCGTGCCGCTTGTTTTCTCAACAACCAACGTGTCACCGATCCACACTCTTGCAACATTATCGCTATCCACGTAAATCGTGTGCGACCCTGAATTCGTCGGCTGCACCGTTCCCATCCAACGTGTCGAGAAATGATCCTCACCGATACCGACGGTTGGGTCTGGGGAACCTGTTCCCTTCTCATTGCCAAGATCCCAATCAATCTTCGGTGTGAACGATGTTTTAGCTAGCGTTGTGAAATTCTCGTCCTTGAAATAGCTTACATTAAACACTGGCAACGTATTGAAAGCTGCTCCCGTTAACGCTTTAATGTCGTTTACATCCCATGGGTGTCCATCTGGATAAGTGATCCCATGGAAAGGCATTGTCGGCTCTGAAGTTAACGGATTCGTATCCGATCCCCAAGGGAACCGTGTGTTATCTCGACCGATACCGAATTCCCACATAACGAAGCCAATATCTTTTTGTCCATAATGTTCCACAATGCCTGTCACCGTTTGCGTCGATCTGTTCATCGCTTCATCCGCAAGGATTCCCTTGCTGACACCATAAGGTGTTGGGTAATCGGACTCATACGGATGCCAAGTAATGAAATCTGATGTAGGATCACCGCTAAATTGGCCACCAGTTGAGGATACCGGGTGATTCGTATCGATCTCTTTGATCCAAATGCGTGCATCGTTCATAATTTGCTTCGTGATTTGATCCATCAGTCCGCTTTCACCATTGCTCGGCTCATTGTAGATGTTCCAGAAAGCAATACGCGCATCATCCTTATGCGCACCGACAATGCCTTGTACATAGGATTTTAATGCTGCTTTATTCGCTGCATAATTAGATTTAACTGCATCGCCTGGACCTTCTACCCAACGGCTGTTATGCGCACCATATAGTGGAGCTAACTGAGGCCCCATAACCGGATTGTCATTCCAGCAATCATCGAAAAAGGCAAGTTCCACTTTGATACCGTGCTTATCGGCAAGTTGCAAGAAATCTTCCAAATTCGCTAACAACTTCGCGCTATTGTCTTCCCACAACAAGTTATGCACGAATACACGTACAAAATTGATCCCATACAATGCCGCATAGCCTAATTCTCTATCGTTGATATCATGATCGTATTCATTCCACTGCTGAATCTGATTCACAACATTCGTCGGCACGAAAACTGCACCTTGCACCCACGACCAGTCGTATGTTGGCATCTGAACGTCGCCTAAGTCTGTCACATGAATATTGTCATAACTTGTAGCAACATAATGCGCTCTGACACCAATGGCTCCAGTTGTATAGGTCGTATCTACAGCACTTACGATAAGCTCGTTATTGATATAAATATCGATATGACTGCCTACTGCCTTCACTTTCATCCGATAGACTGTATTCTGCGTGACGGGGTAAATGATGGAAGCAAGTTCTTTCCAGTTGTTATTCAGTCTTCCCAATTGCACGCGTCCATTAGAGGTAAGACCTGCATAATACCCTTTGAGATTATCTCCGCCATTACTTGGATCCGTAACTCGGAAAATTAAGCCTGCATTATCGTTATTCACACCATTTTTCAACGTAATATCAGCTTCGTATTCAAAGTTATCGAAAAAAGTGCCACTTGCAACGGACTTAAAGCCAGGACCTTTATCCGTTATTTGATAAGCCTTACCTGTTACATTCCATGTTCCTTGATATGTCGTCCAGCCGTTCGCATTGTCATCGTTAAAATCATCCAAAAATGTATGGCTGACTAACGTGAACGTTGCACTCTGAACCGTGGAATTCAACATGCCATTTCTCGTTGCAATAGCTTTCACCGTCGTAGTTGCACTCAAAGTAATTGGACCATTATAACTAGGTGACGCCGCAGACGGTTCACTGCCATCCGTCGTGTAGTGAATGTCCGCACCGACTGTCGGGCTCGTTATCGTAACAATTTGCGAACTAGGGAAAGTCCCCGAATTCGGACTAATCACCGGCGCTGCCACGGGTAGAACAACAGGCGTTAACTGCTTCAAGGCAACATTATCATAAGAAACTTGTTGATTCTCATTCCATGCTCGCAGTCCAACTGAACCCGTAGCGTACGTAGCATCTGTAAAATCATAAACAAGCATTTCATTGACATAGATGTAAAAATGCGTGCCAATGGCAATCACTTTCAGATGTTTGTAGTCATTCGGCTTGACGCCGCTTACAACGACAGAGGCAAGTTCTGACCATGCACCTGTTGCTCCCGCAGCGCTCATCTTGCCGATTTGAAGCTTCCCGGCAGCATTCATTCCGGCGTAATAAGCATTTATTTTATCCACACCATCACCTGGCGCTGATGCCCGGAAAACCACACCGCTATTAGAAATTACTGCATCCTGTGGGTTCATATCGACTTCAAAAACAAAATCTTGATACACCCCGTCCACAACGGATTTGGCCCCTCTTGGATTAACAGCCACATAGTTATACACACTTTGCGTTACAGACCATGACGTTGCAACAGGTTGGCCCAAATAGTTCGTCCAGCCTTGCGCATCGCCATCATTAAAGTCATCGGTAAACGCTGGGGTACTATCCGCAATGATATATGAGGACGTCACTACGTTCGAGACCATTTCGCCTGCTTTCTCTGCATAAGCTTTCATAATGACATCGGATGTCACTGCGATAGGTGACGTATAAATAGGTGAATTTGCATTCGGCAGAGAGCCGTCAAGCGTATATCGAATCGTTGCTCCTGCGGTTGGCGTTGTGAGTGCAACGTGCTGCTCGCTATTGTAAACACCAGCAGGACTATCGAACACGGGAGCAGCCGTCTCTGTTGCCGCATACTCTTTGACCTCGAGATTATCAAAGCTCGTTGTCCCCCACCATGTTCGAAGACCGATAGAACCAGCGGAAGTAATTTGTTTGCCGTCATTATCAATCAAGTCAATCTTCGGCGTTAACATATCATCGACAAACACTTGAATGTGATTGCCTACCGCGACTACTTTCATATGACCACTTGAGTAAGGATAAGAGACAAGTTTCAGTTCCTTATATGTGTTGCCATCCACTACTCTAGAAAGCATAAGGGTTTTGTCTACACGCAGGGCAGCAAAGTAACCACTGTAACCATCTGCTACATCACCAGTAGCTCCAGTAACTCGGAATAACAACCCCGATTGATCTGAATTAATTCCCGATACCTGAAGATTTGCTTCATACACGAGATCTTTAAAATTGGTGTTCTGGAACACCGTCTTCGAGCCTGGAGAGCCAGTCGTTCTATACTGTTTGGCTGCGTTGACTGTCCAAGACCCCCTGTTCCCTGCATCGTTAGACCCATAAGTTGTCCAACCATCTGCAAGCCCGTCATTGAAATCCTCCCTAAACACAGGCAAGGGATCGCCCGCTGCTGCTGACACGGACGCTGTTGGCAATAACGAAATTGTCATGCACACTAACAGCATATACGCCCATGCTTGTCGAATCTTTTTGCGATGAAAAGCCACTACACGTTTCAACCGATTTCCTCCCTCTACAATCAACAATGTCATTGATGCTTATCTTTATTTTGACTGATGAACACTTTGATGTATTTAGATTATTTGGCATTCCTTTATACTTTTCCGACAATTCGCATGAAAAAGCCCAACCATAGTAAGCATGGTTGGGCTCTTTCTCTTCTTATTGTGTTTGATAATACGACTGTCTCGTTAGACGCACCTGTTCTCTATACTTGCCAGGATTGATCCCATACCTTTTTACGAATTGGTGACTCAGGTAGGAGGCATCCCCCAATCCACTTGCAGAAGCGATATCCGTTAGACTATCGTTGCTATTCTCAAGCATTCCCTTGGCTTTCTTTAAACGAAGCTCACGGATCATCTGCATCGGGTTCATCTGATATTCTTCTATGAAAATTTTATCCAAATAGTTCGTATTTAAATGCAAAAGATTCGCTAAAGTCTTCCTCGTGACTTTCTCATGAAAAGATGTATGAATATAAGAGATAACCTTCTCTAAACGTTCAACATTTTTGCCTGCCTGGAAACTGCGACGAACACGACCATTCTGGTCCCAGCTCTCCAACAAGGAATGAATTAATTGCATAGCAATACCTGATATTTCTAATTCGCGGAATGCCGAATCTTTTTTCTCCCACGCTGCCAAAAGCTTGTAAAAAATGGCGGAGTACGCCGCTGGATCCCTCAGGGTCATCACTTCAGTTATCGGATATTGACGGAACAAATCCACCTGATAACTGTTTCTCACATCGATTAACATCCAAAGGTGAAGACCTGGCGTCGCTGCTTTCTCAGCGAAAGGCACTCCCGGCGCGTGCAGCATCACTTGTCCGGACATCGCCGTCTGCGCCTTGCTGCCATCTTCCACCTCCACCTGGCCATCCATGATAAAACTGACAACCCAATATGGATATATCAGGTTTTGAATATCGATGTCCTTATAGAAGGCTTCCTCCACTTGAAATAAGCGAATATGCCAGTATTCGTCCATCAATCCCTTGGGATCCTTCACCCCGCTCACTCCTAACCATCACGTTCAAGCTCCTCTTTATGAAAGCTTCTCACTTACATATTGCCGTATTTGTTCGGAATTATCAAACCCCACCCACTTCCCATCGATGATGGCTGCAGGCTGCTGTCTACATCCGATGCACTGGCTCTGACACCGCTCCAATCGAACCTCATGGGCATCTTCCACCAATTCTCGCAAGACATGGCCGTATTCAAAGAGCTGAAAATTCCTCATACAACATAGTACCTGCTTTCCCATGATTATCCCCCTTCTATCCGAACTATACTTCCTCTCTGGACTGGAAGCGATCATACACGGATTTCCCACCTTGCGAGATCATTGGTCCATTCTTATACTCCGCGCCGGTTTTGGGATCTGTTGATCCTTCAACGGAATATTGAATGACGTAAGCTTTACGTGTCTCATTACTCCGATTTGGCGTACTACGGTGAAACAACAATGAGTGGAAGGCGACCATACTTCCTTTTTTCAAAGGTACTGGCGTTCCCTGAACGTCCCCGTAGTAACACAACCAACCGATGTCTGTTTTTACATGCTCAACCAGCCCTTTATGATGTGATCCCTCTTGAATCCAAATACAACCATTCTCTAGTGTCGCGTCTTCCAGTGCCAGCCAACAGGTTACATAGTGCATAGGCTCAATCGGTGCATAGCCATTATCCTGATGCCACGGAAAATCTCGATTAGCTTCTGGTCGTTTATACACAGATTGATCCCAGTACAGACGAATATCGGGTCCAAGAAGGGACGTCGTTATTTCTACAAAACGATCATCAGCCGTAAACTGCTGCAATTCGGGCTTCATAAAATTTAAACCAGAGGTAAAATTAATCTGATTCGGAATGTTGTTGAAACTTTTCCCAGCCTCGCTGAGACGACGCTCTGATTCTTCATCCAGACCATCAATGATGGTGCGTACGCGATCCATTTCATCCGTGGAGAATAAGTTTTCGAAAATGATAAACCCTTTTTCTTGGTATTGTTTCAGTTGTGCTTCTGTTAACATGCTGATATCGCTCCCTCGTTACTAAGAATTCCTACATGACCATCATCTTACAAATGGACCATGCTCACAATTTGCTCGCTACACTTATCTTTTGTGTTTTTTACTCTTTTTGTGGGAATGTGGAGGGAGGATATGACGGGGATTTGATCTATACGCCTCATTAAGTTCAAGAAGCCTCAATTAACTGGAAAACCTACAGTTATTTCCTCGAATATCACGATAAAAATCCATTTAACTGGAAAATATACAGCTAAAATCACCTTTTCTAGGGAGAATCAGCAAAACTGCTCAAATTAACGTCAGGTTTTACATCTATTTTGCTATCTAGGCGGAAATACGGAAAACTAACAACATAAAATCCATCTATTCGTCCGGAGCACGCTCCCAAAAAGCACAAAAAATGCTCGGGTTCCCCCGAGCATTTCCTAAACAAATATATTTTTCTCAAGCTTTCGCTTTTGCTCCCTTTTTGACTAAAAGGAAATAAGACAACATCGCTGCAGCGCTCGTAGTCAAAATAATGACACCCAGCGGAACAGCTGTGTGTTCACCGGCAATACCGACTAGCGGCGAAACGACCGCTCCCAGCAAGAAGGGAACGACGCCCATCAAAGCAGCCGCGCTGCCAGCCATATGCCCCTGGCTCTCCATCGCAAGTGGAAAAGCTGCCGTCGACGTAATACCGATAGACGCTACGAAGAAAACGAGCGGGATCACGAGTGCATAGAGCGGCCCGTGGAAAATGGCGACCAACAAAACGGCGATGCTGGCAGCACCAGCGAGATATAACCCCAGCAACAGGAAGAATTGCTCCGACACGCGATGAGCCATCCGTCCGACCAATTGCGAACCGATAATCAACGTGATACCATTCGAACCGAATAATAGGGCAAATACCGTTGGGGATACCCCATAAATATTTTGATAAATAAAAGGCGTGCCTGAAACGTAAGCGAATACTCCCGCAATCATGACCCCTTGTGCGAGCATATAGCCCGTAAATGAACGGTCACGCAAGAGCGATCCATAGTTGCGCAGTTGCTGCGCAAAATTGCTAGGACTGCGGCGGTCGACAGGTAAAGTTTCCTTGAGTCGCCATTTGGTCATGGCAAGAAGGAACATCCCCAGCAAGGCCAGAGCAATAAAGACACCAACCCAACTTGTTAGCGATAGAACGCCGCTCCCTGCTACTGGCGCAACTAGCGGGCCCAAATTTCCGACCAGCAAGAGTAGCGAGAAGAATTTGGTAAGCTCATGCCCGCTAAACATGTCACGTGCAATTGCCCGGGAAATGACGATACCTGCTGATGCAACAAATCCTTGTACGAGTCTAGCAATAATCAGTAACCATATACTTGGCGCGATCGCACAAGCTATGGACGCCACAACATAGAGTGCCATGGAAATGAGAAGCGGCTTGCGCCTGCCATGTACGTCACTGAGCGACCCCATAACTACTTGGCCAACGGCTAATCCCAGTAGACAGGCAGTGAGGCTGAGCTGCACTTGGGAGGCAGTTGTACCGAATTTCTCCACAATCTGAGGAAAGGCTGGTAAATACATATCAATGGTAAAAGGCCCGAGTGTTGAAAATAAACCGAGCAGCAGTGCTAATCTGACGGCATGCTGATTGTTCTTGTTAGTCATTTTATTAGTTTCTCCTATGCTCCTATTCCATATCCGGAATTTTTCTCTGTATGTGGTATCACCATAACATAACTGTATTGTTTATGACAACAGTTAAATATTGCGTCGGTTGATTTACCCCCTAGTTCCTTAGTTGTACCTTCAGTTAGATGGGGCATCAGCGCCAGACAAAATAAAAAAGACTGCATTCACCCAAGGAGGAATAGGTGCCTGTAGTCTTTTGATTTTACCTAAAAAAAACGATCAACTTAGCGTCTGAAGTTTCCTGCGGAGCCAGAAAGTTGTTGTTCAGCGATTTGCACCAAACGCTTCGTAATCGTACCACCAATGGAGCCAGCATCGCGTGATGTTAGATTTCCATTGTACGCTTGAAGCTGAATCCCTAACTCTTGTGCTACCTCATACTTCAGTTGATCCAATGCTGCTTTTGCTTGTGGAACTGCCAATGTGTTGTTAGCCATAATTGTTATTCACTCCTTTTCTTGGTGTGATATTATCATGTGGAGTTTGCAAAATAATATACATGGATTTTTAATTTATTTTTCAAATAAATTCACTAACGTTTCTACGCATATTTCAGTTTCAATAAGGCTTCAACATAATAATAATCACCATAAATGAGTGAAGTATCCACGTAGATATCTTTCATATAATACCCGGTCCCATGCAGCAGTAACCCCTCGGATTGTTCTGGCCCCACCGTGTAATGACTGTGCAAAGCGAACAGTATGTCTTCAGCAGCCTGCTTATAACGTAATCCGCTAGTGTCACCAACAAGAGAAGCGATTTCTAAGAGTCCCGATGCAGCAATTGCGGCTGCTGAGGAGTCACGTGGCGCGTCATCCGAATTCTTAGGCAAGCGAAAATCCCAATAGGGTACCTGATCCGCAGGCAAATGATCAAGAAAGAATTCCGCTACTCGCTTGGCAGCAGTTAGGTATTTCTCTTTACCTGTGTATTTGTAGCTAAGTGCAAATCCATACAGAGCCCAAGCGGCCCCCCTTGACCAAGCGGAATCTGCCGCATATCCTTGACCAGCGAGTGCTCCTATACGAGCTCCTGTCTCAGGGTCAAACGCAACAATATGATGGACCGATCCATCCGCTTGGATAAATTCGTTGAGCACCATATCCGCATGAAACTCGGCAATATGGCGATACCGCGGGTCAGCTATCTCTGCTGAAGCCCAGTACAGCAGCGGTAAATTCATCATGCAATCAATGATCGCCCAGCCACTGTGATCTTCGCCTCCCCAATTCGGCCATGCTCGAATAAAGGAACCAACGGGATTAAATCTTCCGGCAAGTAAGCTTGCCGCCATGAGTGCATGCCGTTTGGCAGCTTCATCTCCCAAAAACTCATATTGCTTAATCGAGCTCAGCTCGAACATAAAACCAACGTCATGATGCAAATGCTCAAATTCCCATAGCGTTTGACTGATTTGCTCTTCACACGCAACCGCCAATGTTTGCAAACGTTCATTCTTCGTTTCGCTGTACACCAACCATAGCAGCCCTGGCCAGAATCCCGCTACCCAATCATGAGCCGCAGTCATCACGAAGCGGCCATTCTCGGTTCCATTCGGAAATGCTGCGCCTATGGTTTGACTTGTTTGTTCAATGTGATCTACAACTTGTTTCCAAGCCCTCTCTAACCATGCGTTTTCCATATTGGACTCCCCTTCTTTTCCCCATTATTGCTTTCTGAAAATATCCGGCGTCACACCATAATACTTCTTGAATCTACGAATAAAATGCTGTGGGCTTTGATACCCTACTTTTTCAGTGATTTCATAAATCTTAAAGGATGTTTGTTCAAGCAGTCTCTTCGCTTCTTCCATCCGTGCATGCAAAATGTATTCACTCAAATTTAAACCGGTGATCTCTTTATAAATTTTGGATAAATACACGGCGTGTAAATAAACATGCTCACTAATCGATTGCAGCGTAACATCCTTTGATAAATTCTGATGAATATAGGCTTGGATTTTATTGACCAGCTGTTGATGATTCTCATCATCGACTGTAGGTGCTTCCTCAATCAGGGCTTCGAGAATCAGAATGCACCATGCTTTTAATTGCTTAGCAGAATGAATGACACTATGTTCTTTATGGACGGAACTGATGCCAATGATATCTTCCAAGACCTTGCCCTTCTTATGAGCCAAAAATGTGAAACAACTCAGCATATGTAAGTAGGCTTCTCGGAGATGCGCGCGGGAGTCTGCTTGTTTTTGTTCCAATTCATGAAAAATGGCATGAAGTTTCTCATTCAATTTATCCAGATTATTGCTCTCCATCAGTTGGATTAGCATAGGCGCTTGATACAAGGAACGCAAAGGTTCCATTCCGCGGCTAGAAACGTCAAGCTTGTTCAAATTAATAACACCTTGACGTTCTGTTGCGCTAATAACCGTTGATACGACGGAAGAATAGATGGCATGAACTTCATCTGGGAACTGCGCAAGCGTCGAGAGGTAGATGGCGACTGTTCCTTTTAAATAACGATGAACCTGCTCCAATAAGAGGTTGGCAATCGATACCAGTCCCTCTTCACTCCATACCGTCCCCCCCGAATGAATCGGCTTGATCATCAAAGTGACATTGTCTTGCGGAGCTTTCCTCGTCCACAGACTGAAATGACTTTGCAGCAACTCCTCCGCCATATTCATGACCGCATATTCAAATAATTTCATATCAGATGGGTTGTACGACTCATAGAAATGGGGATCAAATTGAATCACCATGAGTCGAATACGATCACCGTGTGCAAATGGAATCTGATACATCTCTAGCTTTTCACTCAATTGTTTAGATGAGATATCTGCTCCTTGCAGGAGCTCGTTCAGAACATTTTCTTTGAGCAGGGGTAAATTCTGGTGGAGGATCGCATTGGCTTGTTTAAAAGCTTGAGAATGCTGTAAATCATTCTGGCGCTTAGCGATCACGCGGCTTACTGCATCGATGAGCAATTCATCGCGCACGGGCTTAATTAAATACTCTACGGCATGAAGCTCAATCGCCTTTTTCGCGTACTCAAATTCGGCATATCCCGTCAACAGAATAGCTTCAATTTTACGATTCGATGCGTTCATACGTTCAATTAATTCCAAACCACTCATACCTGGCATGCGTATATCTGTGATTACAATATCGATGGGATGCGCCTCCAATATGGCAAGTGCCCCCTGGCCTTCGTAAGCTTTATGAATGGTGGTTATCCCTAATTCTTCCCATGGTAAAGTAAGCGCTAATGTATCCACTTGATGCTTATGATCATCCACAATTAGTAATGAAAACATCTGTCCTCTCACTCCCCTGTTGCTTTCTCCCAGACCAACTCAATCCGCAATCCACCTAGAGCCGAGTTATCCAAGCGCATGCCGGAACGTATCCCGAAGTAATACTTGAAGCGATGATGCACATTCCAAATCCCTTTCTGCGGGGAATCATTGTGCTCATTTTCCGTCTTTGCTCTCAAGGCCATCAGAGCTTCCGTCGTTAATCCTGGACCATTATCTTCAATAATTAACCGGTACACAGGGCCATCATCAACCCCGACAATGGTGATCAGTCCATTCATCGAAATTTCCTCTAGGCCGTGTATGATCGCATTCTCAATAATGGGTTGAATAATGAGTTTGGGGATCTTCTTCGCTTTCATCGTCTCTGGAACCGCTATAATATACTGAAATTTATCTAGCTGGTGATTCATTATATTCATATAGTTGACTGCCAGCTCTAACTCGGTTCCGAGCGTAGTCTCCAACGTTTCATTACGGGTCGTATATTTATAGTAATCGCCCAAATTATGAGCCATCGCAATCACCGATTGATTCCTGTTCATTTTGGCCATATTTACGATATACGCCAGGCAATTGTAGAGAAAGTGCGGATTAATTTGTGATTGCAGCTGCTTCATTACAGCCTCTCTAGAGCGAATTTCTTCAGCATAGACACGCTTAATCAATTCGTCAATTTCCTTGGCCATATCGTTAAACGAATCGAACAATTGTCGGAACTCATCCTTTCGCAAGCTTTGAATGCGGTAGGAGAAATTTTTATTTTTGATATGTTCCGAGCTGCGAATCAGAATACGAATCGGTACTTGGATATAAAAATATAAGAAATAGGCGGCTACCATGCCTAATAAGAGAAGTAGAAACAAAATAAGATAAAATAAATTTCGGCTATGATTAACCGGTTTAAGAATTTCCTCCAAGGGTTCAATGTCCACCAAGCTCCAATTGATTTTGTCAGATGGAAGAACATACAGAATATATTTCTTCCCACTCAGCTCTACGATCGTCGAACTTTTCTGCATTCCCTTGGCATCATTGAAGTGAGACGACTGCAAAAGTTGCCCAATAAGATTCATATTCGCTGTACTATCATAGACAATTTGTTCGGAACTTCCATAGAAGAAGGCGTCACCAAAACCAGCTTCCTTAAACTCATCTAACAAGTTCGAAATATTTTTCGTGAAGAAATCGACACGAATAATGTAATCCGATTTCATGATATCCGTAGACTCGGCATGATAAGGCGAGGCGAAAAAACGTGAAAATGCATCCATTTTAACACCACTTATATCGACTTTCGTTAATTTCCAATTGGATGTATAATCCTTCAGAATATCGGTCTGATTCGTCACCGTAGCCGGGACGGTTGAAAGCGCAAGGTCAATCTTCGGAAAATAGAGCGTAATGATGTTCATAATTTGATTAGTAATACTGAATAAATTCAGCTTGCTTTCAACAGATTGCACAACATTTACACGGTCATAACCAGCAGGCGGCAACTCACCGTACGCAATTTTCTTAATCTCCGGATCTTTCGTAGCAAGAGTGGCGTAGATCATATTCTGATCCAACAAACTTTCGATTCTGTTGAGGAAATAGGACAACTTCTCTTCATTCCGGGTGTTGATTTGATTCTCAATAACTTGGACACTCTGCTTGTACGAATAGGCATATAGCGCAAGAATAACGATTAAACTCATGACAATAAGAAGGATCACGCGCTTGATTAAATTCATAAGCCTCTCCTTCCTACCTTCCGTTTGCTCTATTATACCAATTGAATTCGATTTATGGTTATCCTCATACAGTGAAAACAGCTCCTAGGATTGCCCTAACAGCCATTTCACATCGCTTATTCTTTGACTGACCCCAAGGTCATGCCTTTGACAAAGTATTTCTGCAGAAAAGGATACACGAGCAGGATAGGAACGGTTCCGATAAAAATCAGGGCTGACTTCAAGGAGCGTTCAGATAATTTATCGAGATCTTCCGGATTGAGCCCGATTTTCGTAAAATCAAAGCTTGCGATTAACGCTTGCAGAAACGTTGCTAACGGGAACAACTCTGCTTTGTTCATATAGATCATGCCGTCAAACCACGAATTCCAATGAAATACCATGGTAAATAAGGATAGTGTCGCAATCGATGGCAGAGAAATTGGCATGAAAATGGTGAACAAGATTCGGAAATGTCCAGCTCCATCCATCATCGCCGCTTCTTGCAGCTCCTTCGGTATCCCACGGAAAAAATTCATCATAAGAACAACATTGAATACATTAACTGCCGAAGGCAAGATTAACGCTAGAAGAGAGTTCGTTATTCCTACTTTTTGCACAACTAGATACGTTGGAATTAATCCGCCATGGAACAGCATCGTAAAGACGAAAAACCAAGCATAGAAGGTTCTTCCTTTAAAATACTTATCATCCTTGGACATCGAATACGCTGCCAGCATCGTCAGAAACATCGTTAGCGCTGTTCCCAGCACAGTCCTGAGCACACTGACTCGAAAGGCAATCAAGAAGTTATTGCTATTAAAGGCCTTCTCGTATGCGGTTAAATTAAATCCCACAGGCCAGAATTTGACGAGGTACGCAGTTGTTGCATAATCGGAGCTGAAAGAAACAGCTAAGATATGAACCATGGGAAGGATGCATAGTATCGCAGCTAGCGATAGGAAAATATGATTTGATACCCGAAATATTTTCGCGGAGAACGATAATTTCATCATGGCTAATATCCTCTCAGAAAATCCTGTAATTGGCATATTTAGATGCTAAACGGTAGGTTGTTGCGATAAGAATAAATCCAATAATGGATTTGAAAAATCCGACTGCTGTCGCAAAGCTAAATGATCCCTGTTGCAAACCAACTCGGTAAACGTACGTGTCGATAATATCGCCTTTAGGATACACAAGCGGATTATACGTGTTAAATACTTGATCGAAACCAGCATTCAGAATATTGCCTAATGATAAGGTCACAATGACTATAGCTATTGGAATCACAGCAGGAATGGTAATGTGCATCGTTTTCTGAAAATTATTTGCGCCATCAATATCCGCAGCTTCATACATATTGGGATTAATACCTGCCATCGCTGCCAAGTAGATGATGGTTCCGAATCCAAAATCCTTCCACACATCACTGACAACTAACGTAAACCGATACCAGTTCCCGCTCCCCAGAAAGAAGATGCGATCAAATCCCATCCCTACGAGCAGTTGATTGATCATCCCATTCGTCGAAAGCATATCGGTAATGATGCCACCAAGAATGACCCAGCTAATAAAGTGTGGCAAGTAGACTAGCGATTGCACAACTCGTTTGAAAATAACAGCGCGAACTTCATTCAGCAGCAAAGCGAATATGAAAGGCGCAAGGGATCCCGCAATGATCTTGAATACAGCAATGACAAGCGTATTCCAAATGACTTGCAGCGCTGTAGGATCATGAAACATAAACTTGAAATGCTTCCAGCCTACAAAAGGTGATCCGAAAATGCCTAACCATGGTTTGAAGTCTTGGAATCCAATGGAGAAGCCAACCATGGGAATATAGCTGAATATGAGCAATAGCACAACGGAAGGCAATAGGAACACATGTAGCGGCCACGTTTGTCTTAGATTGTAGAAGCTTTTCCGTTTTTTAATGGGTACTGCGCTATCTTGCAAAGAGTATTTTATCGATTCCGATTTCATCCGATTCGTCTCCTATCGATCGTAAGGACTTCTAAGAACGCTTCTATATATAGAAATGCGGAGAACCCAAGTTATGCAGCACTCCGCATTTCTTATAAAAGGATGGAACTATTACTTAAGACTTGCTGTGTAATCATTCACTTCTTTGGTGATTTGTGTACCGCCTTGCTCATTCCATTGCTTGACAAAGGTATCAAAGTACTCTGGCTTTTGCTTCCCATAAATGATTTGTAAGAAAGCTTGCTCTTCGAGGGCAATGAGCTGTTCCCATTTCTCTTTCATGGTCGGTGTGTTTGCACCGAAGAAACCACTTTGCACATCTTTGTTTAACTGCTGGAAAGCAACTGAGAAGCCATCAATCGTTAACTGACCATTCTCGGCAGCTAGTTTCTGCTCATAGACATTGTCTCTCTTCCCTGCTGCGACACGTTGGTAAATGTTTGGACCCGGCATAACGTTCGTTGGTGCTGTTCCTGATCCTGGCGACATCAGCTGGTAAGCATTCAGACTCAACGTACCTTCCGGTATGTTCTTCCAATCCGGCTTTCCGTCTTTCATGACATAGTCATAGCCTTCTCCCTTACCGTTAGCAAATGGACACTGAGGATCCTCAACCGAACAGCCGTACATCGTGTCCCAATATTTAAAGATCGCTTCCATATTGGTGAATCCTTGACGGAAAACATAATTCCCATAGGACGGCTGTGAAGCCTGCCTTCCGACTTCTCCTTTGATGCCTGCTGGAATTGGATAAGGTTTAATATCCAATGCTTGATTCTTGTTTTTAGCTTCAGTTACTGCCGTACCTACTGGCCAACCGCCAGCCCAGCCTGGCGCAAAGGCGATCCCAGCTTTCCCAGAAGTAAAGTCTCCCATAGCCTTCGCTGCGTCTTGGGTACCGAAGTCAGGACTGATATACCCCTTGCTGTACCATTCTTGCAATTTGCTTAGAGCATCCTTCACGCTTGGCTTGGTTGAGCCATATTGCAGTTTGCCATCTGTCCCTTTCAACCATTGATAAGGCTGATCTTGACCGAAGATAAAGGAAGCATCCGACATGAAGTTCATCGTTGGTTTGTGGTAGCCTGTGTTTGCCCCGAAGGCCATGCCATAGGTGTCTTTTTTCCCATTTCCATCAGGGTCATTATTCGTAAAGGCTTCCATAACCGCTTCATATTCTTGCACATTCGTTGGCGCTTTGAGGTTCAGCTTCTTGAGCCAATCCTCTCGAATCCACATTACGGTGTTCCCTACAACGCCATTGGAAAGTGTTGGTAAACCATACAATTTTCCGTTTCGTTTCACCAAATTCCATACTTCCGGATTTTTCTGATAAGATTCTTTTACCCTTGGTGTTGCATACTTCTCAAAAGCTTCGTCAATGGTTTGAATTTTCTTAGAAGCCACAAGATCTTCAAATACGTTACCAGAGACCGCAAGAACGTCCGGTAATGCCTCACCGCTTGTCAAAGCCAATCGTATCTTTGTCTCCAATGCCGCTGCGTCCGTAACCACCCATTGATATTTCGTTACAATACCCAACGTGTCTTTATACCAACGAGAGATTGGATTATTCTCAGGCGTGTCGCCATTACGCAGCTTATCGGACGGTTTAAGGGCAATCGCTGCCGTAATCGTAACCGGTGGATCATACTTCGTGCGATCATTCTCCTTAGGTGCTGCTGTCGTGGTCTTAGTTGCCACCGGACTTGCGGCTTGTGAAGCTTCCGGGCTATCTTTCTCACTGGTACAACCTGCTAGAATACCCATACCCAAGATGATGCTCGCTAACGCTGCTTTTGTTGTCCTTTGACGCTTCATTTACTTGTTACGCCCCCTTGTAAACTAACTATCTTACACTTTTAATTATGGCACCAGGTGAAAACGAAAGAAATGATCGGGATTTAAGATCATGAACTTTCGTTAATCAATCGCTTCGCTATGAATGACGACTTTCCCGATCTGTGGATGCCAATAATTACCTGTATTCTGTTTATACACGATTTTCAGGAATTGCGTACCTACAGGAACATTACCGCTATACGTCACTTTCTTCCAATCGGTTGCTGATACGGCCTTCACAGGTGAAAGAATCGTGTAAGTCCCATTCCCCGGCGAACTGTAGAGTTCGAAGTCAACAGAAGTCTCGAAGGGCCAGAACCACGTCTCCACTTGATAATTCTTCATGTCCATGTCTGGAGCCGCTTTATATACAATCCATTCATCGGTATTCCCATTCCGCTTTAACCTGGAAGTATCCCCTCCGAACTTCGTAACATTGGCGGTGTCGAAGCTCAACTTACCGGAATTCTCGTACATTTTGCTAAAATTATACACATCATCTGTCACCGTAGCGCTTGACGGGGTTGGTACCTTACTCGTTAGTGTCACCTTACCGATTTGGGCATTCCACGTATTGGACGAGTGTTGTTTATAAGTGATTTTGATATACTGGGTTCCTCTTGGAATCGTTCCGCTGTAAGTCACCTTATTCCAAGCACCAGCGCTTGAAGTTGTAGCAATTGTCGGCGAATAGGAGGAATAGTTCACATTATCCGGAGATATCGCGAATTGGAAGTCCGTGGACGCCTCGTAAGGCCAGAACCATGTATCCGCGCTGAAACTCCGCAGCTCCTTATCAGGTTCCGCTTTGTACACAATATACTCATCTGTGTTCGTAAGTCTTACTAATCGCGATGCATCATCACCGAATGCCGATGGATTAGATCCACTAAAGCTCAGGTTCGGGCTTCGCTCGAACATCTTGGCATCATTGTAAACGTTGTCAACGACCGTAATACTTGTCGGCGGAGGAACAATACTCGTCAACGTGACTTCACCTAGCTGCGGGTTCCAGTTATAGGCACCATTCATCATGTAAACAATTTTCAGATACTGTGTACCCGTTGGCAGCATGCCACTGTAATTTATTTCTTTATAGTTTTCAATTCCACCTGTTTTGGTTGGCGTAAAAGCTGTATACGTCACATTATCCGTAGAGGTATAGAATGCAAAATCGGTTACGCCATCTTGTGGCCGGAACCATGCCTTCGCTGTAAATCCGGTAATATCCTTATTCGGCTGCGCTTTATAAATGATATACTCATTCGTTATTGTTTTTCGGATTAACCGAGAGGTATCCCCACTAAATTTACCTGGCTCTCCTCTGTCAAATTTAAGATTACTACTATGCGCATACGTAAGGGATAGGTCATCCAACACATCGACAATCGTATCTGGAATCGGGTCAACGACGTGAATTGGAGGTGCTGTCGGTGTCGGTAAAGGCATCGAAACAGCTGTGTTCAATTGCAGTTTTAATTTGTGCGATAACCCATCCCCTGCTTGGGTATTGACCTCAAATTTAATCGTAGGTGTGAGCTGTAAGATCGTAATGCTTGGATCTTTGGCAATCACTGACAATCCGGCTTTATGAATTTCGTAAGTTACCTTCGCTTGCAGATGCGTAGGATCCGAAACCGCGACATCCAGCATACTGCCCTGATCCTGCAACAGGATGGAGGAAGGATTCGATGCCGTGAGATAGCCAAACGTACTTGGTACCCAGAAATTCGCCCCCAGAATACCTCGTGTTTTCTCCTTCACAGCTTGCGCATTCGTATTATTTACCAAGATTTCAATGTTCGGATTAAGGCTGTAACTCGCTGTTTCTTCTGCTGATTTATTCGGCAGTAAGACGTAAGCGTAATCTTGATAGAACGGATTTGTTCCATGGTCCAGCCAAAGCGTCAAATAATTCTTACTTAATACCGTCGAAGCGCCGCCATTATTAATCTGTGACCAACTGCCCTGAGAAACATCTCTTTTTCCCTTTAAGGCTGTCGGTTGCGGGAAGTAGTACCCGCCTGTTCCTTCCAAATACGCATAAGATACATTGCTCATTGCCTCTGTCCATCCTAATCCAGCGGACTTCGTTACCCCGTTCACAACAAGCTGTTCATCCCCTTTGACCCTTTTCGAAACATGCAGTGGATCTAACACAGGACCAGCCGCCTGCGGGGCGTAAACTTGAATTTCAGAAACATCATTGGACAAATCGCTATCATTGCCGTGGAAAATGAATTTGATGAATCTGGCCGTCGTATCCACGACATCATAGGCTTCTACCTGTGCGGAAAGCACGGTGTTGTGACCGCTGAACACAGGCGTCCATGTTGTCCCATCGACAGATGTTTGAATATCGAAGGCAGAAGTTTTATCCTTGCCATTCGGAAAGCTGATCCCTACATGCCCGATTTCCTGAGAGCTGCCTAAGTCATACTTCAGCCACTGTCCATCGCCAGTCGTTGACCAGACGGTTCGAATGTCATTGTCCTTCACCTTCGCAGATTGACTAGATCCTGTGCTATCCGTCACACCGTTCACATACAGTGGAGTCACTGATGGCAGGATGAGAAGATTTCCTGCTGTACATGGCGCATAGAGTTGAACTTCCGTGATGCTGTTCCAAGGTCCCGTCGAGTTCATATGACCTATAATTTTGACAAATCTAGCTTGCGTATCCGGGAAATCGATGACTTGAAGCTGCGCGTCACTAACCAGACTGGAAATCCCCCTATACTCTTGATTCCATACTACGCCATCCTCTGAAGTCAGTATTTCGAAATCAGTCGTTCTTGCAGATTGAAGATAGAAGTTAATTCCTACATACCCGACGGGTTGTATCTTTCCAAGATCATATTGAATCCATTGTCCATCACCTGACGCCGACCATCTAGATCCAAGATTATTATCAAAGGTATTCTCAGGCACATTCCCATCATTCCCGCTATCCTTTACGGCGTAAACTTTGTGACGTAATGGTTCACTGCCAATTGGTGAAGAAGGAGGTGAATCCAAATCAATCCCGTGTGTGACTCTTGCTGTTGTAAGCATGCGATTCTCGACCGTTGTTTCAATCGTACGGTTGTCTGTACTTGCAATGCCTGTCCCTAGCGCAACGACTTCATCATCAAACATAAACCAGGATTTCTTCGCTTTTAACGTGCTTCCATATCCCTTCAAATCCATACCAGCTGTGGCATACTGTCCTTGAAGCTCAGTACCTCCTGCCCAAGTTGTCGGACTCCGATACCCAGCGCCTTCCGCATCTTCTCTCAGCATCGTATCGACAGTTGTTCCAGGAAGCCGATATTTATTGACAGTTGCCCAATAATCGGTAAATTGGAACGGATCCTTGTTATATAGATAGGTCATACCAACACCTGTGTACCAGCCCTTAGGATTTTCATTATATTTTTCATCATACTCGTATGTCCCTATACGATGCGACGACATACTAACGCCAAAACCAAATCCAGGCCGAAGATGTACGACTTGATCCATGCCAGCATAGACTTTGGAAAGTACCTTCTCTTCTCTTGGTATTACACTGCTGTCATTCATAATTGCCTTGGCCAGGACAAGCGTACTTAAATTAATATCCTTATAGAAATTAAACTGGCTATCAGCGATAATCCACGCTTTCACCATCGCTTTCATTCGCTGTGCATCGGCCGCAGGAGCGTGCTGCGCTAGGCGAATAATAGAGGACATGACACTATGTCCAGTGGTATGATCTTGGTAGTCGCTGCGAGAAATTGCTCTCCCTCTAGTCATATCCATCATGGCACCGTTATAGATAAGCGGTTCATAAGAATGGTAAATCCAATTGTAAACATTCTCTGCGCCACTATTTGTTGGCTGCCAAGGCGAACCATTCAGCAGCAGAAGCAGATACGACAATTCTTGCAATAAACTTACAGCATAGCTACCGTTATAAGGGTAAATCTCATGTTGTATAAACGATCCATCCCGGTAAAAGCCATCCCCCGTTGTCACATACTCATACACTGGATTCAAAGCATCTCTGGCTAAAGTCAGCTTCGCAGCTGACTTTAGAATCACGCCCCGTAAGGCAACGATCTGGCATTTCCATACCAAGTTCGCTCCTGTTGCCGCAACTGCTCCCTTATTGGCTTTGCTCGGATTTGGAGAAAATGTCTCAATCGCATTCATGTAATTCGTTATTTTTCCTGGTGTTGCAATGAGGTCATCATACATAAGAACGACAATGTCATTAATAATTAGAGGAGTTCCGATCTCTAAATCCCACCAATTTTCAATCGGTACGGTTAATTCATTGTAACGGTTCGTATACATCCAATCCATCGCATAAATAATTTTCGCCTTTAGATCGAGATCACCATAAACACCGGAATCAACCGTCTTGTAAGCCAATGCCATTCTCTTAATGCGTTCGTAATTCGCAGTAATCGTAGCCGTATCCCCCGTTGCGGCTAAATCGCTCCATAAGTACGCTGATGTTGTACTCATCGTAGCCGCACTCGTTTGACTTATAGAGCTCAGCTTAGATGCTATGTCTGGGTCAGATGTATCTAATGCTGCTCCTCCTGTCAAATAGTTCATCCACCTGATTCGTATCGTGTCATAATCATCGCCAGCCGCCTGTACCCGCGTTGTGCCTAACAGTCCTACCAACGCTAGAATTACTGCCAATATCACGATCGAGATTACCTGTAGTCCACTTCGCCTTACCATCATTATTCCACCACCATCTTTCAATTGTATTGAAACCGCTTCGTTTCCCCATCATTATTTCACCATAGGCTCCTCAATGGATATGATCACTTATAAAGATCATGAACTTTCATTAATTGAAAATGAGAAAGAGGCTGTTTCAAGAGTCTTTGTAGACTTTTTGAAACGCCTCTTTCTTCATCATAGACCGATTAGTAATAAACCGACTTCCCGCGGTTTAACTGGATTTTCTCCATCTATTCGCCAGCAGATATAGCGTATTCGGATGATTAACTGTATTTCTTGTAGTTAAATCCCTTCAATTGCATCACTTTTTAAAATATCACAAAATTTACCTGTATGTTTTCCATCAAATCACGAAAATACGTCAAATTCGAGCACATTAGCTGTAGTTTTTACATCTAAATGGTATTCGGCAGTGGGACAACCCCCGCAGTATACTTAGATTTCTATGCCTTTACGTCCTAATTCTTCACGTAAAACATCCGCCATGATGTCATAGCCAAGCACATGTGGATGAAGCCCATCATCTGCAAGCCCATCGCGTAACGCATTGCCTTCTGCCGCAATCATTCGGGCATGGTAATCGGCATAAATAGCCTCTTGTTCGATGGCAACTTGTTGTAGCTGCTCGTTTACTTGGCAAATACTCGAGTTGCGTATCGTATTGTTTCCCGAATGCGGCATATTCGTTGGGAGAATGGAGCAGATCACAGGTATAATTCCGTTAGCTTTCGCTTTTAGAACCATTTCCTGAATGTCCTCAACAAGTGCAGGTATGATTTGTTCCGCTGTTTTCCTATGCTCGCTGATTGCGCCATCCAATGCCCAGAAATTGTTCACGCCAATTTTAATAACCACAACCTTCGGTTTCAATTGAATGACATCACCCTCAAATCGTCGTAACACATGGCTGCTAATATCCCCACCGATCCCTCGGTTTACGATAAAACGGCCACCGCGACCAAAATAGGCATTTAGCTCCCACATATGTGTAATCGAATCACCTATAAATACAAAATCAACAGGTACTTTGTGTGCAAGTAATACCTCGTTTCCTAGATCAAACTCTCCTCTGCGGCTATCCGCTGCTGAAAATTCAGCAAAAAATCCTGGTTTCACGATGGGTTCACGTTGTGTTGTCATGTTTCATTTCCCTTCTGATTGAATTCGGAGTGACATCGAGTAAGGCAAATGCCTGTCCTCTACTCTTGCATTTGTCGGGGTATCTGACATTTCAAATTGAATCAAAGCCCCTTCGAACAGTTGATCATGCGAAAAAAATAAGGCCTGATGCTGTTGATTGTTGACATGTACACGTTCAACATAACGGTGACTTTGCGCAATGTGATCAGCTTCAATTACGATCTGTTTGCCGCTCTCCAGATGAACTGTCATCCGCTGAAACATCGGACTTCCGATCACATATTCCGGCACACCAGGACTTAATGGAAACATCCCCATACTGGCAAAAATGTACCAAGCGCACAAACTGCCGTTGTCTTCATCGCCAGGCAAGCCGTCCGGTCCAGCGCTAAACAGTTCTTCTGCCGTCTTTCTAACCCAGAATTGTGTCTCAGCAGGAGCGCCAGCCGCCGCAAATAGATACGGGATATGAAAACTCGGTTGATTGCTAATCGCGAATTGTCCGAAATCAATCGAAGCCATTTCCGACATCTCATGAATTTCCAAGCCATAACTGCCAACTTTAAACAATGGTTGCGTCGTCATTAACTCCTTCATCCGTGCCAAGAAAACGTCCTTCCCCCCCATCAACTCTGCTACGCCAGCGATATCGTGTTGAACAGCCCAACTGCACTGCCAAGCACCGCCTTCGCAATAGGCACCTCCCCACTCGATCGGGTCGAATGGTTCTTCCCACCGGCCATCTGACCTTTTCCCTCTCATAAAACCTACGGAAGGGTCTAATAACTTCGTGTAATTCTTTGCCCTCTCCATCAGCAGCGTGTAATCCTCGTTCTTGCCGAGGCCTTTCGCTAGCTGGGCTATGCAGAAATCACCATATACATAATCCAATGTATTGCTGACACTTTCGTGAAATTGATCCGCAGGTAAGTACCCGAACTGTTGGTAGGCACTTACGCCTTTCCTGCCGAAATGCGGGTCGTCCGCAGCTTGACAGGCATGCTTCAGCAAGCCTTCATAAGCCGTTTGCGCGTCATAACCTTCTATTCCTTTTACAAAAGCATCTGCAAAAACCGCATCAATCAACGTTCCCGGCATCGCACTGCGTTCACCAGGCGAAGACCACTTCGGCATCCATCCGCCTTCCTTATAGGCATTAACATAAGAGGCTAGAATCTCACCCAAACGAGATGGACATAACAGACTGAACAGTGGATAAGAGGTACGATATGTATCCCAAAAACCATTATCACAGTACATCGGTCCGGGAACTATTTCACCATTATAGGGACTGTAATGCACCATTTCATCTGAGTTCCTCCACTCATACCACATCCTAGGAAACAAGCAGACTCGGTACAAGCAGGTATAAAATGTACTTAATTTGTCCTCATCGGGATCTTCCACCTGTATGCGATTCAGCATATCCTCCCAAGCTTGTGCTGCTTCCGCCCGCACCAAGTCGAAAGATTTCGAACCAATTTCCTGTGAAAGGTTGCTTATCGCTTGCTCAATACTGATAAAGGAAGTCCCAAGCTGGATGTTAACCTCGCCTGATTGCGGTAAGCGCAGCCCAACAAATGCACCGAGGCGGTTCCCAACACCGTGTAACTGGGTGAATACCTCACCTGCTTCATCGAACGTTCCACTCGCCTGCACATCCAATTCACAATCAAAATCAATCACCACATACATGGCAAAATTCTCAGGAACACCGCCTGAATTCGCGCGGGTATTTCCCGTTAATCTTCTTCGTTCAGGATCTATCGTAATGGATGATTCGCCATCAAATGGCATTACCATAACTCGTGCCCCTTGTTGATCCTCATAAGTCATTCGCATACTTGCACAACGTTCTGTCGGGCTTAGTTCTAATAACGTATTATAGCGCTGCAGCTTTACCCGGAAATAATCGGGTTTGATCGACATCTCCTCGCTGCGGAATGAGGACGACCGTTTAGCAGCGGATATGACAAGCGGACCCGTTTGCGGCATAATGGTAAGGTGTCCGTAATCTTCAATCCAGGGGCTTGGTTGATGCGTGAGCCGAATCCCTTCAAAATGACGATGTGATGGATGGAAGAACCAGCCTTTTCCCGCTTCATCGGTTTGTGGGCTCCACGCCGCCATACCGAATGGTCGTGCAACGAGAGGAAGCGTGTTCCCATTGGAGAATCGGAATGTAGAAGCTGTCCCCTGCAAAGGATTCACATATTGCAAAACATTCATATTCGTTACAACCTTCCCTTCATTCTTTTTCTTACATTGTAAGCAGTACGGCTTATTACTTCTTATCAAAATTATGCAAAGTATCTCATTTTTTAAGATTTTAGATGATGATAGCAGTGACCGATTCTCTTCTAAGGCGCGTGATTCCATGATTCCATTCAATTTACCAGGAGACCAAGAGCTGCACGATGCATTCCCGTTTACGTTCAAAATTCACAAGTTAACTGCCGACGTCCCGCCGCATACACACAATTTCCTTGAATATACCTACGCTTTCTACGGTAGCGGCACTGAAATCATAAACGGCATGGAGCGTCCTATTGGGCCTGGCACATTCACCCTCTTACTTCCACATCAAGTCCATCAAATTAAAATCGACCGAGGACAAGAGCTGCATTTATATATTGGCGCCATCGGCTTGCAAGCCATCTATGGTTCCGATAGCGGTACTGCTTCCTTTAACGATATACTGCTTCGTGCAGGTACAGAAGGAGATCCTTCTTACCAATTGGAGCCTGAACTCTGCCAACAGCTTCTTCCGATATTCGAGAGGATGCATCAGGAAATTCTTACTAATAGACCCTTGAGTCAGCTTATGTTTATAACCAAATTAACAGAGGCCCTGATCCTGTTGGAACGTGGCTGTTTCACCATGAAAGACATGGACACCTACAGACCCCCTAACAAGAAGGGGAAAATGTGGGAAATCATTCTCTATGTGTATCAACATTTCCGCGATGATATTAAACTCGAATCGTTGGCAGATCGCTTCTATTTAAGCGTCCCTCATATCAGCTCCTCATTTAAATCAATTATCGGGGATAACTTCCATAACTTTCTTGAAAAAATACGTATATCACACGCATGCAGTTTGCTAATTTCTAGCAACGAACCCGTGACCTCCGTTTGCTACGAGGTCGGATTTACCTCCTATGCCACTTTCTCGCGTGTATTCAAAGAGCGGCTCAGCATGTCTCCATCTGCTTATCGGAAGCTCAATCATGGGGCGAAGTTATGAAATACGAATAAAGGCTGTCTCAAAAAGTCTACATCGACTTTTGAAACAGCCTCTTTTTTTACTATTACATGATTTCATATCATCTTAATAAAGATTCGGCACCGTCAATGAACAGTTCTGTGCCCGAAATATGATGAGATGCTTCGGAAGCCAAGAAAGCTATCAGATTGGCAACTTGTTCAGGCTCCCCAGGCGCATGTTCCAAGGGTTGATTCCCCTCTGGGTACTTGATCGGAATTTTGATATTCTCAAGCTCTGGTGTCGGCTGCGTATTTTCACTAATATGCGTCTTAATGGAGCCTGGGCAAATGACATTGACGCGTATTTTGTACTGAGCCAATTCTAACGCGGCCATTTTGGCAAAGGCAACTTGCCCCGCCTTAGATGAACTATAGGCCGTCATACCGAATCCTGAGAACGTGCGACTTCCATTAATGGAACTCGTGATAACAATGCTGCCGCCATTTTCTTTCATGTGAGGAATCGCATGTTTAACACTTAGGAAAGTTCCTTTTAGATTGACGGCCAACGTACGATCCCAGTCCTCTGATTTCATGTTTTCAATTGGCGCCAACACCCCATTGATGCCGGCATTGGCAAAAACAAAGTGGATCTGACCCCACGTCTGTGCCGTTTGCTCAAACGCCTGTTGAACTTGATTCGGATCGGAGATGTCGATGTCGACAGCTATAGCCTGGCCGCCTGCTGCTTCAATCTCATGTTTCGTCTGCTCTAATCGATCGTCCTTCAGATCCACAAGGCATACCTTCATTCCTTGCTGCGCCAAATACATGGCAGCCGCACGTCCAATACCAGAGCCTGCTCCGGTGACTACTGCAACCTTATCCTTTAAATCTGGTAAAACCATCATAGATTTCTGCACGGTTATCATTCACTCCTAACCTGTTTTAGTCTGTATGTATGTCCTCTTAGTTTAGCTTCCTACTAAAATTACTATACCCATACTCCGCATGATCCAAACTTATTGGATGGTTGCACCGAAACTTTCCCTGTTTTTCACAGTGTACAGACACCGATCAATAAGAAAGCCGGTCCCTCTTGGGAACCGGCTTTCCTCATTATTTACGAGCGCTTGTTTCAATATTTATTTACCCGTTAACGCCAGAATTTCCTCACTTGTCAGCGCCTTATTCAATACAGCCAACCCACCGATAAGTCCCGCATAGAAATTGCCCATCTCGCCAGAGCGGTGCACCGCACCTACAGTGAAATCCGCTCCCAAGACTCCGCCATCATATAGGCCATTCTCATACAAATAAGGATTGTAGGTTTCCCTCTCATCCAACACACCGTCGATATACACTTTGGCATACGTACCGTCATATGTAAAAGCAAGTGCATACCATTGTTCTTTCACTAATGGTGTTGAACCAATCGCAGTCGTCATACACCAAGGATGCCCTGGTGTCGGTCCGCCTTCCGCGGAGACATGACCACCGACTTGCTCCCCGCTATCCCAAATCCTCAAATTCAGGAACATCGCATATTGACGCTTCTTCTCTGTTTCGTTCCACATGCCAGCAATGGCTTCGCATTGCCCACCGGGTCTGTCCTCACGTTTTAGCCATGCTAGAATTGTCACTTGTGCTTCTGGGCCATGGAAATCAAGGGCCGGACAATTCTCACGTGGCAAGTTAAACCATTGACCAAATGTCAGTTTTGCAGCATAAGAACCAAAAACACCTTCATCCACTCGGCTTATCGGTCCAGCCTGTTCTTCTAATGTATAGCGATAAGGTCCCATGGCAACCCGGGATTGTCCAGCTTCTTCTTGAAAGTCCCAGAAGGACACAAGTGCGCCGTGAGCGAGTATTGCTTCCTTGTTACTTGACATATGCGGCTCAACCTCCTATTGCGATTTGCATCTGAGCTTCGTTCATATCTTATTAAGAATAGCCCTATTCAGGAATGAAAGCGATTAACGATTCTATGTGTTTTTGGACGATTCTACGATTATCATGTAAGTCATGCATGGCTTAGGCAGCAATGGAAAGAGATCTACCTTTAGTAGGCAGATCTCCTCATATATTTTACAAGAAATAATAGCTAGAAGTGTCTTTCCCTTTTAAACTGTAACGTTGGTAGTGCTGATAATGAGCTTTATACAAGTCACCGTTTTTACTTGGGGAATATGTCAAATACAACTGTTTACGACTTACTTGTGATGTGTTAGCTCCACTTTGGTGAGGTGTGAAGGAATGGAAAATAATAACATCCCCTGGGTTTGTTTCAACAATTTCACCCTTCTTAGGATCAATTTCAGCAATCTCTTCCGCATTCATGTTTCTTAGTTCACCTGGTGTTGAACGCAAATGTCCATGGTACCCAGGGAACAGCTCCAAGCCACCGTTAGCCGTTGTCGCGCCATCAATCGCAACCATCACGGAGATAAGTCCTTCAATAGGGAAACCTTGCCACCAAGCGGCATCTTGATGCATCGAGTAGCCATTGGACCCAGGGAGCTTATAGATTAATTTATCTTTGAAAAGTAACGGCTCATCCAAATAAATGTCACGCAATGGGGCTAGTAGTCGCTCGTCTTTCACTAAATCAGCGAACACGGCCGAAATGTCATGCACAGGATCTAGACGCTCAATGGCAATTGACCCGTCAACATAACTCTTATGACCAGCACGGACATTAAATTTATCCGTATAATCGCCTAATGTTAGCAATTGATCGCATTCCGTTTGAATGACTTTCGCTTCCATCTCTGTAAATACGTTTCGCAAAACCAAGTATCCTTGCTCGTTATACGTATTCAATTGCTCGTGTGTCAAGATATTCAAGGATTTCTTTTTCATGTAAACCCCAACCTCTCATTTGTTTTTTTGCCGACATTCAGTAGTGGTCGACTTGTTTATATCCTTATATTACAGCGAACACTTCCCTTATTCCATGCACAGAGTTATACTTATACATATACTTTTTTGCATCGAAAGGAAAGTGGTCATTTGATACCCAACATCCAATTAACGCGCTATTATTATGCGGTACAACGTGAGCAGTTTTCACTAGCTGAAGATACGTATCAAGGTTGGGTCATGTTGGCAGCCCAAGATGGCAGCTTCTCGTTCACCATCGATGGTGGAGACGATACCAAAGAACAGCTAACGCAATTTGGCGAATTAATCTTTTGTCCGCCGGGTCACATATTGAAACGACATGTTCAGCAGACGCTGTCCTTTCATTTCTGTGAATTCACATGTTTGGGAGATTGGACGCTTCCACAAGTTGTGCGCTTGAAAGATGTCAGCCGACTTCGATCCACATTTCAATATTTGCAGGAGTGGCAAGAAACCAAAGATCTTCACCAGCAGTACACAGAAGATGCACAACACCTTATTCAGGATCTGATTTTCCAATCCCATCGTGAACAATACAGAGCGCAGCATAATAATGCGGGAACCGTGGATCCCTTAATGAACAAGGCAGCTGCCTATATTGAATCACGGACATGTGAACACGAATTATCCTTACAAGAGCTTGCTGCAACACTCGGCATAAGCAGCTCTCAGCTTACGCGGCGTTTCCAAGCGGCCTATGGCTTATCCCCTGTGCGCTTTGCAACCAAAGTGCGACTAGCCCGTGCTCGCTTATTACTCGTTGAAACCCAAGACACACTGGAAAACATTGCTGAACAATGTGGGTTTCAAAATGCTTTTTATTTCAGTCGCGTATTCTCACATCAGATGGGCATTAGTCCTTCAGTGTATCGTAAGAATTATCGCGTCTAACAACCAAAAAGCGGCAGTCTTGGAAGGCATAACACCGTCCTAGACTGCCGCTTTTTAATTGCCTCTTATTCGGGGATTAACTGGATTTTCTCCATCTATTTCCGAGCAAATCCTGCGTTTAGGGAGTTTAACTGGATTTCCTACATCTAATTTTACTCAACAGGTTCAGTTTGACTGAATTGGCCTGAAATAACGGGAGGAAATCCAGTTATTGTGCAAATCGTGATGATTTCGCTTGAATTAGCTGTAGAAAATCCAGTTATTTGCTTAGACCGGATCTGTGAGCTAGGCTCAGATGAGTGTGCCACACAGTTAATTGTACCCGCGCCTCTTCTTATCCTTTGACCGACCCCAACGTCGCACCTTGAACAAAATGCTTCTGAATGAAAGGATAGATCAACAGGATAGGCAATGTACCAACCAGAATAACCGCATATTTCAGAGATTCCAAGACGATTGGTTTATCTCCCATAGCTGTCGTTACTGTTGTATCCGAAACCTGACCGATCAGAACGATATTCCGAATGGTAACTTGGAGCGGGTACAAGCTCGCATCTCGTATATAGATAAGCGCAGAGAAGAAGTTACTCCAAATTTGCACCGCATAAAATAAGCCAATCGTCATCATGACGGGTTTGGACAGCGGAAGAACGATCCGCCACAAGTTGCCCAAGTCAGATAGTCCGTCTATTTTGCCTGATTCCTCTAATTCACTTGGAATGCCTTGAAAAAACGTACGCATAATGATCAGGAAATAGGAAGATACAAGGGATGGCAAAATAATCGCCCAGCGCGTATCTAATAAGCCATAGCTGCGTACAACGAGATAATTTGGAATTAAGCCGCCGCTGAACAGCATGGTGAATACGATGAGCAACATAAACGTTCTGCCGAAGACAAGCACTTTCCGCGATAAGGCATAAGCTCCCAATGTGGTAAATATAAGCGAAAGGGTGGTTCCCACCGTTACATAGATCAGTGTATTTTTGTACCCGATCAGTATACGATTATCCTTCAGAACCGACTTGTACGCATCCCAATGAATCCCTTTGGGCCAAAAACTGATCCGATTAGAAGTCACATATTCTGCCGAACTTATGGAAACTGCTGCCATATGAATGAAGGGAAATAACATACAGCAGGCGAAGATTCCCAACAGCAGGACGTTTGCAATATCAAACAGACTTATCCGTTTTCTCAACCTCATCTTCTCCCTTACCATAGGCTGGTTTCCCCATATTTACGACTGAGCTTATTACTCAAATAAACGAGGAGGAATCCAATAACTCCCATAAATAAATCAATAGCCGTGCCATAACTGAATCCGCCTTGCAAGATACCCACGCGGTATACGTAAGTGGCTATAACATCCGCCTTATCGTAAGTGGCAGCATTAGACAATAGAAACACTTTCTCAAAACCGATTTCCAGTACGTAGCCAATCTGCACAATGAACATGATAACGACTGTCGTGGCCATCCCCGGCAGCGTTACATGCCAGATTTGCCTTAACCTGCTCGCTCCATCCATCTTGGCCGCTTCATAAAGCTGGGGATCAATGGTCGTGATGGCAGCTAGGAAAATAATCGAGTTCCAACCGGTGTGTTGCCAAATTTCCGAGCCGACATAAATCGTTCGAAACCACTCAGATTTCTGCAGGAAATTTATCGCTGGGAATCCCATCTTTTGGAGCAACTCGTTAACCAAGCCATTGCTTGGGGACAAAAACATAACAATGATACTTGAAACTACCACTAGAGATAAAAAATAGGGCAAATAACTGACCGTTTGTATGACTCTTTTATATATTTTGCTCCGCAGCTCATTGATTAAAATGGCTAGAATGATCGGCGCCGGGAAGCCAAATAGGAGCTTATATCCCCCAAGAATTATCGTGTTTTTGATAATTACAAGGGCATCTGGATTGGCAAAGAATAACTTATAATATTTAAGGCCAACCCATTCACTACCCGCTAACCCCTTGAATAAATTGTAATCCATGAATGAGATGACAATCCCAAACATTGGCACATATCTGAACATGATATAGTACACCAACACGGGTGCAAGCATGAGTAAAAAAATGTGATCACGCTTCATTTGCTTGAAGATCGATAGCTTCAATGGCGAGTCTCCTTTCTATAGAAATAGGGCCGAAACGATCCTACTCATGTTCGGCCCTGTTCATTTCACCAACTATTTCGAGTTCTTTTTCAGACGATCAAGTCCAATTTGGTAAGTATCAATAACCTTTTGCGAACCAATCCTTTGCATTTCGGCAAGGAAGGCATCCCACTGCGTCATTGGGGTTTCCCCCATAATGAATTTAGCTAAAGAGCTCTCATAATATTTAAGAAGTTGATCCTCTATTGTTGAAATCGCGCTTTTCTCTTCCCCGCTGAGCGGAGGTAAACTGTTGATCACAGGGTAATCATATTTGGCTGCTTCCGTGTGAGAATATTGTTCATTGGCATTACTGAGCGACTTGGATGCTTCGAAATCAACATAACCATACGTTCCTGTTGTCATAATACCCAGTTCTTTGCGCAAGTCATTAGGCTCTTTAAACTGAGGCAAGAACTTCCTTTTACCATCAACAATCGTATAGGTTTCCCCTTCTTTACCCCAGCTTAGAATATCGGTTCCTTCCTTGGAATAAATAAAATCGAGATAACGCAGCGCAGCGTCCAAATTTTTAGTTTTGGAAGATATGGAGAGACCATAAAGTTCATAGTCACCCTTCGGACTATAGGCCTTGGATCCATAACCTAACGGAGGAGGCATGAATTTCAAATGAGCACCATTCTGAAGCTGCGTGTTCATGATTTCGATTTGACCGATGAATTGAATGCTGATAAACGATTTATTGTTTAGAATGAATTGCGTCCACGCCTTATAATCCATCGAAAGCCAATCTGGTGGAATCAAAGCATCTTTATAAAATTTATTCAACATCTCGACCATCTTCTTGGCACCTGGATCCGTAACCCCAAGCTTGATTTTGCCAGTCGTTGGGTCCTCAAAGAAGAATGGATAAATACCGAACTGCGGAGCAAATGAATTCAACGTACCGATCCCATGACGGAATACAAATGGATAGCTATCCGGGTATAGTTGCTTCAGTTTCTTCGCGGTTTCATACATCTCTTCCCACGTCTTAGGCTCACTCAGCGAGTGTTTCGCGAAGATATCATCCCGATATAAGAAGGTCATTCTGTTCCCGGCACCAGCGCCATCATTCAGGACATGGTACATTTCGCCGCCTGGGGATGTCATTCTACGAGCGACATCAGGTCGAGATGTCAGGAAGTTTTTCAGATTCGGCATTTTGTCGAGGTGCTTCGACAGATCCAGAAAAGCGCCCTGCGGACCGTACTTCTGAGCTTCTGCAGGAAACACAGACATGATATCCGGCATGTCGCCGGAAGCGACGGCAAGAGCCAAGGACTCAGGACCTGTATGCAGTTCCTGATTAATCGTAATGTTTGTTTTTTCCTTTACCCACTTCCATACTGCCCAATCCTTCTTAGCCGGCCATGCCGTAGAAGCATCCGTTAGTAAGCGTATCGTTGCCGCTTCAGGCGCTTTAGTCGTTGTACCGGTTGGCATACTTGTATTAGGAGAACTCGTAGAAACGTCCGTGCCTCCATTCCCGGTACAACCTGCAAGAAGCGCTGCTGTCAGCGTGAAAAGCAGGGCTCCTTTTGTAACCTTTTTCTTTAACATAAGTTGAATACACCGTCCCTCTTTTATTTAATTCGTATCACTTATCATCAGGACAATTTCAAAAACTGTTTCACATCTGGCCCCTTTGATAACGCTATCATATGGCAGCCATTCAACGTTCGTAAATCAACACAACTGCTGAAATATCAACTACTTTTAGATTTTCTGATAATAATACCACCTTTCGTAAAAACGCTTATGTTTGATCTGATTCCATTTGATACATATGAATTTGCCCCAATAAGCCATAAGGATGCAGGATATAATCCTGCGTATACTCTTTACCTGATGAATGATATGACCACCAGTCCGTCCAAGCCTGGTTCGTACGGATTTCATGAAGCGGCCCCAGCAAATTGCGAGGACTACCCACCACTTCGATCTCAATTCGGTTCATTCCTGTAATCAAGTCATCGGTAAGATCTACCGTTCCAACTGCTCGCCAAGGAATCGCCCGCCCCTGCTTCCCATTCACTTTAAGATTTAATGTGACTGCTTCATATGGGCCCATTTCCAGTAACGTTTTCTTACCGCCACTTTCGTCGATATTAAGATCAAAATGATAAACCATGCTTCCGCAATAATGCGGATAGCCCTGTAGGCACCAATCCCCGAATCGGAGCTTATCCTGTTCTTTGATCAGACATTGGTTGTAATCAATTGCAAAATCACCGAGAAGAAAAACATTCTCTATTTCCATGTCATGCGTATACGCACAAAGCAGCTCCAGCACATTCTCTCCTTCAATCAGAGCTGGCAGCTTAAGGGTGGACATACTCCTGTCCAAGTACCAGCCATTTGGCACCTCTGTAACAAGACGACCATTTAGTCTGAATTGGAAGCGTTCCGCTTGCTCGCAAGCCAAGAATACATCTGTTGTTGGAACATACTTCACATTGAAAACCCAGCGAAAAGCAGTAGGAGTGCCATCATTTTCATGCGGCTCATGAATCCACAAATATCTTTGATAATTGCTATTCATATAAACCTGTCTCATGTTCAGTTTCTCGCGAAGTTCCCGTTGCGCTTGCCACACGTCCATGGCATGTGACCACGTTTCGTCTCGGAGCTGGTATTGACAACGATCCAGAACCAAGGCGTTAGGCGCCGTCCGCGAAAATGAAGCCATCGGACCCAGCGCCGTCAGAGGCTTTAGCTCACCTTGAGGCCGCTGACTCCCTAGTGGAAGCTCATCATTGTGAGAAATGACGTACAACTTCGAATCCGTTGGACCAAATTTTTCTTGCATCACGACGTAGCCGTTCTGTGCCTTCGCCGTTTTCTCTGCCCTTTGGCCAGATAGCAGATCCCACTGCTCAACCCGTCCATTCCCTTGGATGCGAACCTCCACGTCATGTCCAGCTTCCCTGTCATTGTTGACGACAAATACGATCGTACAATCCTTAAGTTCACGGCGCATGTACAGAAGTAGGTCTGCTTCACGTCCATTACGATCCATTAGACTAACCGTACGCGGGACGACTGCTTCTATTTCTGCAGCTAAGTTGTGTCTGGACTGAAGCTGAATAAAACGCGGATGCCCAGTTAAGAGTTGCAGCTCCTCCGACATCTTCCCCTCCAACATGACCGGCACGTCGCCAAATGAAAATAGAAGTCCTCCGGCATTCAAGTAATCGAGCAGCAGCTTATATGTGTTTCTTAACAAATTAGATAGTGATGGGAGCACAACAACTCGATAGGCAGCTTCCCCAACCCGTAGTTGGTCTCCCTCAACGCTTCCAATCTCTTCAAGGATCAGTTCATCCCCCAAATCAAAGTCATAATGCTCACCAAGAAGCTGCCGAATAAAATGGTTAAATGCAAGGCTATATCGGCTAAGTTCTTCTGAATTGCCACCTTGATTGCGCCACTGCGCCGCTTGCACATCCTTACCGAGCTTAGCCCATACCGACGCGGCAGGATGGATGACCAGCACATCTCGAACGACACGTCCTTCACTTAGAACCGAACCTAGTCGGGCAAAATAATCCTCCATCACATGATTATGCTCCCACCAGTTCACGTTATAGTTAAAAGAAGGCGGGTAATCCCTTTTGCGGCATCCGCGCAGCGTATAAAGCGCCAAATGGTGTGTTAATACGTTGACACCTAGTACGAATTGCCAATCACCAATCCATTTGCGACCTTCGAATGATAGCCCCCACCCCGTTACTCCATAAGTTTCAGTAATGACCTTCTTCTTTCCATATTGATGAGCTACGCTGGACACCTCTTTAATCGACAGGCTTTCGTTGGTCTGTTCGCACAGCGTATCGATGCCGGGAATATCCATATAGCGGTAATGAGGCATAACAGCACCTCCATACCGAGCTGCTTCTACGACATCTTCTTCGCAACAGTAGTGACCAGTAAATGCAATCCCATTCGCTCTGCACCAGTCACCAATTTGCTTCGTGTAAGCCTCGCAGAACATGTCGGTGACCGTCTTCCAGTAATCGAAACGAATCTTGGAGGAGGGCTCGCCTCGGAAAAAAAAGTAAGGAAGCGATTCCCAAATTTCATACCCATTTTTGTAGGCAAAGGTTTGAGGCATGTACTCCGACCACGGGATCCATGTCAATTCCGGCTCATTTAACTGTTCCCTGAAACCGAGTATAAAGGGCTCATCTGTAAAAATACCGGGTATTGTTTCCCCAAATTCATCACCGACAGCCTCTTTGTAACGTTCATACGTCGTTTCGATAAAGATACGCGCAGAATCCGGGTTCATAGTGTCCGTATACGTCTCACCGTGGCACCAATCGTTGGGAGAAGCAATAAGTCGTCTCATAACTAAGTAAACTTCTGCTCCGTCAAGCGTGCTGCCAGCCGTATGGAAATCCGATAGCCTCACGCAGCTTGCCAGCTCATTTCCATTAATGATAGCTCGATACACAGCTTGAATGGATTCGTCCATCTCGTAACTTCCGCATATGGTAAGCGACAATGCCTTGGCGCGTACAGCATCACCACCAATACGAGGCACCATACCTCCGCCCATGCCGGACGAATAGCGATCTTCATCATATAACCATGCCGATACCCCCTCAGCCTTTGCCTTAGCAACGGTTTCCTTGATACGATCCATAAACTCCTCACCCATGTAAGGGGTTTCAAGACCTTCTCGCACATGCATCATGAATCCGCCCATTCCTTGTTCCTTGAAACCTTCGACTTGGGTATCTAATTCGGATTGCTCCAACTTACCATTCCACGACCAGAACGGGATAGCGCGATGCTCCATAGGTGGATTTGTAAATTTCTCGATGAGATCAGCATGACTTAATGTCTCCCTTGATACTGATTCCGCCTGTTTTCCTAGTTTTTCCATACTTGTTTCAACCTCCAATACCCTCATCATAGAAAATCTGAGATAGAGGGTAAATCGTCTGAATCCATCCTGCTAAAAGATATTTAAGATTTCTCATAAAATATCCCAGTATCCGCAAAAATGCCTAATGAGCACAGCCAATGTTAGCGAAGTAGGTGTTCCTCGGACGAACGGCCTGCCCCCTTGCTTATAGCGGCTTATGTACTCCTTAGCAACAGATGCCAGCGAAACTTTCGTGAATTCCCTATGCAAATCAAGATAACGTGTTGCTTCCATGGCATGAAGTGAGACACATCCGCAAAATAACATTCTGAAAACACCTTATTTGCTAGTTTAATGGAAAATTCAGGAGAATAACGTTACGTCATAACGTTAATTGGACCTTAACAGCCATATTTCACTTACTTGGATTGAAATAGAGCTGTTACATCACCCTATTTTCCCGAAGAACCCTCATCTAGACGGAATAACGTTATGGCATAGCGCTATGTACAGAACAGCCTTTGGGCTAAACATCAGTCCCAGTCTCTAGGGCGTTACTTCGAACTGCAAAACACATGATCTAGATAAATAAAAATGACGGTCAAGTTGACCGCCATTTTTATTTACAACTTATTTGCTACGATTGTCATATATAAGATTTCTCTTCATTCGCCTGCTCAGCGACTCTCGTTTAACCAAGCCTCTTTCGATATTCACTTGGAGTTACCCCCGTATACTTCTTGAACATGCGATTGAAAGAAGTGATATTCTGATAGCCAACAGTCTTGGCAGCATCATGAACTTTGATGCGATTATCCGCTAGAAGGCTTGCCGCTCTGGCAATCCGGGTTTCGTTGATATAATCCACGATGTTCTTGCCCGTTTTCCCTTTGAAATACGAAGACAAGTAGCCACTGCTCATCTTGAGCTTGTCGGCCAACACATCCAAATAGATCTCTTCCGACAAGTGCTCATTGATATAGTCGATAACGAAAGAAGTGACCGGGTACTTCTCCTCTTTTTTTTCTCGAACCGCATCAGCTGTCCCCGTTACCCATCCTAACAACAATTGCTCCAAGTCTTGAAGCGTGTTGCACAGCTGAATGCGTTCATCCGACTCATGCAAGATTTCCTCCATACGATCCGCTTCAACATAGTTAGGTACCACTGTATTCCGGAGCTTACCTACCATTGATTCCGCAAAACGCACCAGTACAGCCGCAGTAAATTCCTTCCCCTGCCATCTGGCATACAGACGTTCCATAAGTGCAGTCAGCTGAGCAGCGTTCCCTTCCTTCAAATTAGCGTCAAACTCTTTATCCTGATCTAGAGAGAAACCTACGGCCATTTGCCTAGCCGCACGTTTACGAATGATTTGTGTCTCATTAATTAACAAACGTTCTCCTACCAGATCCTGCACTTCCTCATAAGCTTTCGTTAGGTGAATAGATGCTGAATGAATCGATGAGACCGCAATCGTAACGATACCATGATCTCTATCATGGTCGAACACATCTTTCATTTGATTCAACAGCTCATCTACATCTGCCATGTTTTCGGTAAACACATAGCTCAAGATTTGATCGTGTTCCACCTGAAACGTCAGTACATCTGGAAATACGGGCTTGAGCTTGCTGTCAATGAATGTCTTCATATAATAGAGCCATTTCTGGAACACTGGCTGTGTGATGGCATCTATATTATTCGCTTTAATCTGAAACAAAATGAAAAGGAATGGCTTGTCGATAAAATCAAGTCTGACGGTGTCGTGATCTGAGTTGCGTATCGCTTTCAAATGATGGATAAACGACAGCTGCTTGCGGATCATCTGATTACCGTGAAGTTCATTACTTATAATGTTAAATTCTTTGATATTCGAGCGGTAAGGTACATTTTCGTTCATATCGCGAATGGATTCGATTACTTTTTTGAGCGGATTGTTAATCCGTGCCGTAAACAGGAAAGAAAACAATATGCTTAGCATGATTGCCGCCACCACAGCTACAATCAGGGTAATATTCAATCGATATTGACTCGCAATACGTTTCACTAGCACCCGATACACATATTGATACCCCGTCACATCACCCTTCATTTTAAAATAATACTTATCCTCATGGACGAACTCACCCACGTTACTACGTGTCTGCAATTCATCATAGGAAAGGAAGGGCTCCTCGTTCGGGCTCTCGAAGATCGCTTGGCCGAGATCATTGTAAATGATGAAATCGTCAAACATGCTTTGATGAAACGCTTTGTACATCTTTTGGGCATTGAGAAAAACAACCATGTAGAAATCCGGATGATCATTGTCTCGAAATATAATTGGAATAAGCTCGCCCAATATCTGCGGCTGGTCACGAAAAATGGTATTAACCATAGTAGCAGACGGGAAAATCCGATTCGAGTAGGTTTCGGTAAATTGCTGCCTCCAGAATGACAGTGGATATTCGCTGCTCGAGTAAAATTTACTAAACATGTCTTCTGCATTCGTACTCGTACCTTTTTCTAGGACGATATCGTTCTGCTTCGAATAAATAGCTATGTTTTCTATAAATAAATACGGATTGCCGACCCAAGTTGTAATATCACGCACGATTAAAGGGAAATTACCATAGCTTGGGGACTTATGTAGATTCTGCACTTCGTTGCTATAGTAAAACAGAAGCATTTGATTTTTGATTAGGTTAAAATGATTTTCATAATTTACCCTTGTACTTTCAAGCATCAGCGTATTGTATTTGACAATCTCTTTCCTGACGCTTTCTTTGGAAACGGACATCGAATACAGTGTAAGGGATGCGAACAAAACGATGATACAAAGGAACCCCGCGATAAGTCGCATAAAAAGAGAATTCGAATTATTCCGAATGAAAAGTACCGGTTGAAGATTTTTCATACAACCTCCACTTCATCATGAATAATCACTGCAGTTTTCTTATTTCCCAGTGGTACCCATATCTTAACAAACGGTTAGAATCGTGTAAACGGTTTATCCGTTAGGTTATGGCCGTTTTCTTAAAAAAATACTAGCTTTCGTAAAAGCGCCTAATAGACAGTCGATCACTCGGCTGTCCTTACGTTTAGGGCTGTATCTCATCGAATCGTTTTCCTATTTGACCATAAATTTGAAAGCTTCTTCAAATAAAATAAGATGGCTATCCAAAATTTCATGGGCTGTAAATTTCGGCGGTGGGGCGTCCATACCCGTATTGGACTCGAAAGTAATGCTCATTCCACCGCACACATGATGGATGGCAGAAGTCAAATTGAATGCTGGAAAAGGATATTTCCCTTCATCTACCACAATCTGATCAAGATTCGAATACGGAATGTCATGTTGGGCATAGGCAGTTTCAAGCTGAAGATTAAACGACTGATGCTTCTGCATGACCCATTTGGGAATATGATAGATTGGCGGTAGGTGTACATTGTTATTAGCACCGCTGTGAAGCAAAAGGGTGAAATCTGGCGCTTCTTCATCCGCAAGACCTAGCAGAGCGCTTGTCTCGCGCGCCATCGGCGCAAAGAAATTGTCATGCATCAGATTAACGCCATCGTCATTAAAATACGTTCCTAGGAAATCCGAAGCGTCCTTGATCGGATGAACTGCCTTACAGTCCGGCCATCTGCACAGTGTACCGTCCTTCCACGTGCCTTGCATGTAATACACAACCTTCTCTGCAGGCACATCAATGAGCGTATCAATTGGCAGTCTCGCTCGACCGTCAGGGTTCATGCAGGGAATAAGCAGAAGCCGGAAACGGTGTGCATGTTCAATCAAATATTCATAGGGCTTTCCACGATAATCTTCGCCTGTTTCAAGGAGCTTAATCAGGCTCAGTACAGCAGTAATTCCCTCTAATTCCCCACCATGAATGCCTCCAACGATGAGAAGGACAGGCTTGTGACCAGGTCCTTTGCGTGCATAATGTTCTGGATTTTTGGCTCCGCAGGCGGAATTATAATTCGCTTTCCGGTCAAAGTCCTCTTTTGCACCGTACTCCACATAATGGATATCTCGCCCGCCCGCTGATGTAACGAGATGTTTGACTGTCCCCTTCGTAACGTTAGATAAACATGCTTCAATGTCTGTTAATGTACTCCTCCAAAATGAGCTATCCATGAGATGCCCCTCCTTCGCTTGATAGCTCCATTGTAACGATAACGAACCGACTCGTGTATGGACGGTTTTCTAGAAGGCTCAACTATTTTTGACCTTAGCTAAAAAAATACCAGTTTCCGCAAAAGTGACTAGCTCTGTCATAGCCCAAGCTTATTTCCGACTATCTTCAACGCGTCTAAAGCGAAATCCAGATCTTCTCGCGTATGCTTCGCCGTGACAATGAAACGCACGCGGCCTATATCCATTGCGACCGTCGGGTAGACGATGCCTTGCGCGAACACGCCTTGCTGCAGCAGTAAATCCGAGAACAACATCGTCTTCGCCGGATCACCGACGATGACGGGCACGATTGGTGTCTCGCTGCCGCCAGTATCGAAACCGAGCGCCTGTACTTGGGTGCGGAAGTAAGTCGCATTCGACCAAAGCTGACCAATCAACGATTCGCTTTGTCTCAGCACGCGAATTGCAGCTAAACAGGTTGCGGCCACCGCTGGAGGTGCCGAGGTGCTGAACAGAAATGGACGCGCTTTCTGGATTAGAAAGTCCTTCAACACTTGGTCGCCAGCAACATACCCGCCAACCGCTCCAACTGCTTTAGACAACGTACCTACTTGAATATGTACGCGTCCTTTCAAACCAAAGTGGTCAGTCGACCCTTTGCCGTTGCGTCCCAACACGCCGCTCGCATGTGCGTCGTCGACAAACACGATGGCGTCGTATTTCTCCGCCAGCTCCACAATTGCCGGAAGCGGTGCGATATCTCCGTCCATGCTGAACACACCGTCGGTTACCACGACGCGTTTCGCGAACGACCCGCACTCGCGAAGCACCGCTTCGAGTTGGTCCATATCCCTATGCGCATAGATGCGGCGCTGCGCCTTGGTCAACCGGATGCCATCGATAATGCTGGCATGATTCAACTCATCGCTGATGACGACATCATCAGCCCCCAGAATCGCCATCACACCTTGGTTCGTTGTGAAGCCCGATTGGAATACCAGAGCAGCTTCTGTTTCCTTGAATGCAGCAAGCTCTTGCTCCAACTTGTCATGAATGTCCAGTGTGCCGGTTATCGTTCGAACGGATCCGCTGCCAACGCCATATTGCGCGATGGCCTCGATGGCTGCCTTTTTCAAATCCGGATGATTCGTCAGCCCCAAGTAGTTATTCGAAGACATCTGCAGCACACGTCGACCGCCGATATTCATCCAGGTATCAGAACCTGTCTTCCAAACCGTAATTGGACGATAACGCCCCTCCTTCTTCAATTGCTCCAGTTCACGCTCAAGTGCGCCCCAATTGGCCATATTCAAATTCCTCCTTCTGCCGCAGCATTATATTGTCGTGTGTGAATATCACTTTGCCACATCGTCCGGAAGCCATTAGATCAAATGCTTCCTCATAACGGTCCAGCGTAAATGTATGGGTGATAAGTGGACGTAAATCGATCCGCTTCTGGTCAATCAACCCCTTCAGCTGGTACCAGGTTTGGTACATGCGGCGGCCTGTTATCCCTTCTATCCGAAGCCCTTTGAAGATAATATGTTTGGATAAATCAAGCGAAACCTCTTTGCTCGGTATGCCAAGCAAGGATATTCGGGCAGCCGGGGCCGCAGCCTCGAAGCCAGCGCGAATTGCGTCTGGATGGCCAGACATCTCTAGCACGACCTCGGCGCCTTCTCCTCCAGTAGCTTCCATTAGCGCTTGCGCTAGTGGCGTTTGGGTACTGTTGATTGTGATATCTGCTCCCATTCGTTCGGCCAATCCCAATCGATAGGGATTCACGTCGGCCGCAATGACCACTCCTGCACCGCTCGCCTTTGCAACGGCGACAGCCATCAACCCGATCGGCCCTACTCCGATGATGGCAACCGACTTCCCGACGATATCCCCGGAGAGTACCGTTTGCACCGCATTGCCTAGCGGGTCCTGTAAGCAGCCAATCTCGAAAGGCATGTCGGTGCGATTATGGATCACGTTAGACGCCTTCACAACTGCGAATTCCGCGAAGCACCCCGGTGCCGTAATCCCAAAGCTGCGAGTGTTCGGACAGACATGCCCATTGCCCGTACGGCACGTTTTGCAGACACCGCAAACCATGTGGCCTTCCGCAGAAATAGGGTCCCCGAGCTTCACGTTCTTCACATGGCTCCCCACCCCCGCGACGATTCCTGCGAATTCATGACCAAATACGTTCGGTGTAACGACTGTGTTTTCAGCCCAAGAATCCCATTTGTAAATGTGCATATCCGTTCCACAAATCGAAGTTGCCTTCACTCTTACTAACACTTCATCCGGTCCATAGCTTGGAATCGGCAACTCTTTCAGTATAGCTCCCGGCGCTCGATGCGCTTTAACCAACCCCATCATCGTTCCCATCGCATTCTCCTCCTGTCCCGCACGTTAGTACGTTATAATGTATTTTTGTGCGTTATATAACATATACATTATATTATACATATGTGCGCTATAATGTATATAGGTATTTCGCCTATAAGAGAATCATTTTCTACGATTTGTTTGCCAATAGGTTGGGTTGGTTTATAATGAGGAATATAAAATCGGCCGTATCCGTTTGGTAGGCAGGAGGAACTGTAATTGGAACAAGAGCATGAACAGATTCATAAGAAAATTGGCAAAAGCTTGCAAGCGATTCGTAAAGCAAGGTCATTAAGCTTAGATCAGGTAGCAGAGTTGACGGGTGTAAGCAAAGCCATGCTCGGGCAAATCGAACGCGGGGACTCGAATCCGACCATCTCGATCCTATGGAAGATCGTCAATGGCCTACATATTTCTTTTACATCGCTAATTGAAGATGAAGAGCCTAAGGTAACGCATTTCCGCTTCTCCGACAAGGAGCCTCTCATGGAAGAAGACGGCCACTATCGAGCATTCCCGCTCATTCCTTTTGACCAGAAGAAGCAATTCGAAATCTATACCGTCGAGATGGATCCCGGCTGCAGCCACGCATCGGAGCCGCACAATGAAGGCGTCGAGGAATACATCCTTATGATGCAAGGCGGACTTGAAGTGACGTTCCACCAAGAAACTTTCCAGATGTCAGTCGGCGATGCTATTCATTTCTCCGCTGACCAACCACATACGTACCGAAATACCGAAGATGTCAAAACCATGTACCATACGATAATTGTATATCCTTCATAATCTTTGATTAATGGTGGCTATGTGCAGATGATTGCAGGACGATAGGAGTTTAAGTATGAGCATGAAACGCAGCAGTTTTGTCATGTCAGGGGAAAGTTATTTTGAACCAGGCATACCTATCTATGTGAACCGCGCATACGAGACGTTCGAGCTGATCGAGCATTCTCACGAATTTATCGAGATCACATATGTGAGTGAAGGCGCTGGTGTACATTATATTGCCGGTGAAGCCGTTCCTGTTGGCTATGGCACACTCTTTTTCATTCCTGTTGGACAAAGTCATGTATTTCGACCTAAGACCTCCAAGAAGGACTTACCTCTCATCGTTTACAATTGCTTGTTTCCTGTTTCGTATGTGTCGGAATTACGAGCTAGCTTTCCGCAGGCTGCCGAAATCTTTGACTTGTTTCTGAATGGCACCTTGCCTTGGTTCTCCATTCAAGACACATCAGGGGAAAACCATACTTTATTCCGAGAGCTATACCAAGAATTTTCTGCTAAACCGCCTGGATACTTGGTCGTTCTAAGCTCGCTTGTTGCGCGAATATTCATGCTCTTATATCGACACCACTTGCAGATTCATACAGATACGAGGCATCGCCCGCAATGGTTAAGCGTAGATGAAGCAGTTTCTTTCATTGACTGTAATTATGCAGCTGAGATCCGATTAAGCAAGTTGGCCTCGCAAGCCAATCTTAGCGAGCGACAGTTCAGCCGTCTCTTCCGGCACCAGACCGGCATGAGTTTTACCGAATACTTGCAGAACATTCGTATGGAAGCTGCTTGTAGCAAGCTGACTAGTACCAACATGAGTGTAGGGGATATTTGCGGGGCAGTGGGGTATAACGATCTGAAGTTTTTTCATCGCTTATTTAAGAAAAAAACCGGGGTTACCCCCCGGGAATATCGTGAAGCTTCTTATTAAACGATCTCGCAGCGGGTGATTTCACTCTGTTCCGTCTGCGTGATCGTCCTCATTTCTACATCTACAACGTCTCCATCGTAAGCGTAAATCCTTCAATTACGACGTCTTCGTCAACCTCAATCATAATACATCGTTTTCCTTGATAATTCACTTGTCTGACGTACCTTAAATCTTGCGGACTTACCGAGATCGTAGCTACCTTCGTTTCAATCTTAATCGATTTCGACGTGAACTTGGGCATAACGCTGCTCGCTTTGAGTTCATAGTTTTTGTCGTCGACGACGTTTTGGAACGCTCGTTCCACTCTTTCCATCGTTACATTCTCAACACCGCTCGTCGCCAGAATGCGTTCCACATCTTTGTAGTCCAACTTCGGAGGCTCTTCCTCCTCATTAGACTCGATGACTCGATGAATCTCCTCATACACATGAGCGATCGTCGCGGCATCCAGTTGATCACCTGCCAACTCATTTACGATATCTTCGAAAATAGCTCTCTCTTCTAACGCTGTCACGGTCTTCTCAGCATTCAACACTTGATCGATAAACTGCCAATTCGGTTCATGCGCTCTCCCCGAGCAATATAAAATGCGATTCACATCCGAATAGTTGTCCGTCACACTAGGGTAGAAAAAACCTTGTTCCGGCGTGTTCAGTTTGACGATCGGATCAACAAAAACATTATACTTAAATTCTCTCTCCACATAGTCAAACATGAGCGTTTTCTTCTGTTGTTCCGTAGAATTCACGCTGCACAGAATGAATAGGTTCGAGAACATCTCGTTCTTCTCGCTCTCCATGGCATCTTCGTTCCTGCTCTTAGTAGGACTAGCGTATTGGCCGCGAACAAAAGTAATCACGGTATCCTGTTCGTAGATCGTATCCGCCAACATTTTATCCACTAACAGGAGCATAAGATCTTGCCATTCTTCCGGATTACCCGTCACCAAACCCTGATGGAGAAGCACTTGTGTAGGCTGCTCCGCCTCCTCCTGAAACCTCAGCTCGTACATCTTCTGATCTAATTCACCCGTCAACAGTTTCTTGAAATTAGCCATATACAATTCTTGTTTCTCTCTGTCCACTAAGGCGAACGGCTGGCGTTCATAATGGTAGATCTCGTTGGTTTCCTTCATGATGTACACGTTAAAAATATCGTAAATTTTAAGCATTTCATTATCCAATTTAAAATGTTTGCGAATATGTGCGATTTCTTTCTTAATCATAATCCGTTAGTCAGCTCCTAAAAAGTGAAATAGCATCTCTATGCTACCCAACATACTTGGATGAACACTTCCTGTATGTTAATTCATTATGATAGATTTCTCAACATGTTTGAGAAAATCTACTCCGCGACTAAGTTAATTATACTTATTCTTTCCCTTTATCGTGGGTCATCTTAATGGTATGTTTATGTTGCTGAACAAATAAATCGTAAAGAGGTGAGGACAATGAAAACAACAACATATATGTCCCATCCTCGTACTACTTTTTAGTTATTCTTTCTACGAATACATTAGGCTATGAGGGTAGGATTCACTCTCGGAGCTTTTATTATTTGGGCAGAAAGAACGTTTCGACTTTCTTGCCGGTCTATGACAGCCACTCTCAGAGTGGCTGTTTTTTTTATGACCGTAATTCCCTGCTTTTCTACTATGAAAGGATGATGCTTTATTAAAAGACTCGCTCACTATTTTCGCGAATTGCAATCTGGACAATCGACTTACGGTATGATTTATGAAGGTTCCTACTATGATCAAGGGGGGACGATTTCTGACCCAACCTATTGGTACAACGATGTCGCCTATTACATTGAACGGACGCATAAACTCACATTGGATAAACCATGTATCACGATCCAAATACCTTTTGAACGCCTCGGCTTAGATGAGAATAAAGATGGCGTTGTTCTATCCGATTTTGCATTGCGAGAATGGGTTCCACATATTGATGCCTTACAAACATTGATTTATAACCGTTCACGTTCGGATAAAGAAAATGGTGCTTTTTATTGTTTTCGTCCAACCAATGTGGTGTTGCAGCGAAATGCATCTTATGTCAAGGTCATTTCGGACACATGGTACCTGTGTTTAATGATTACAGTTCAACTTCCTTTCAAAAATAATGATAAAGCGATGCGTATGCTCTGCAAAATGCTTCCGAAAGAAGTAGAGGAGTTCATTGCCACATGGGATCTTCACCAACTAAATGCTGCCTATGACTTGGTACAGCAGCAGAATAGGATTCGCGAATGGTTGAAAACAAGCAGTTACTGTGCGTTTATTGCGAATGGGAGCATTTTGCCAAGAAATAAAGAGGGCAACGGACCACTTGCGGGCGCATTGCCTTTTACATCCCCGAAAGATGTTGAAATTGAAATTTGTGGGTTGCGCGGAATGGGAATAAAACAAGGAGTGACCGTCATCACGGGAGGTGGTTATTCGGGTAAAAGCACCATGCTGGATGCGCTAAATTCAGGGATTTACAATCACATCCTAGGCGACGGGCGAGAATTTGTGATTACTGATCCCACTGCCATGGAAATATCTGCTGAGGAAGGACGTTCTATAAAAAATATGAATATTACGCCTTTCATCAAATGGATCCCCTATGGTTCAGCGGAACAGTTTTCAACGGACTATGCCTCAGGTTCCACGTCACAAGCGGCAAACATTATGGAGGCCATCAACTACGGGTGTAAACTTCTTCTTATTGATGAAGACCGAAGTGCGACGAATTTCATGATTCAAGATATCAAAATGCGTTCATTAATTAAGCGTGAACCTATTACACCTTTTACTGAACGCGTTAGGGAGCTTTATGAGGCTGCCCACGTATCTTCCGTTCTTGTGATTGGAGGTAGCGGTGAATTCCTATCCCTTGCCGATCAAATTATCCTGATGGACAATTTTGTGGCGACAAACGTAACACAGGAGGCCAAACGTTTATGTGAACATGACAAACCACGTGAGCTTATACCCTATACCCAGTGGGAGATTGAAAGACGAATAACCAGTGATCACTTCTCGAGCTATCCACAGGGCAGCGGTACAGAAAAGCTGATGGTTTTAACTATGGGATACATTGTGATGGGGGATGAACAAGTAGATATCCGAGGGCTTTACAACATCACTTCTAACGCGCAGCTTGCGGCTATTGCCTTTCTACTTCGAAAAATCGCGATAAGTAATCAGGATCGCCTCATCTCACCCCATGAGAAGATCAAAAAAGCACTCGATGATATGGAGAGAGAAGGCGTGGACATTGTATTCTCTTCCTTCTTTCCTGGTTTCGACAGGTGGCTTGAATTACCGAGGATGCATGAAGTATTAGCAGTCTTAAACCGAATGAAACTTGTGAATTTTATTAAGTCGGACCATATTGGTCAAAATGATGAGTAGCCTTTAATAGATAACGTTATGCCATCATCCTATTCGTTGAAAATACGCGAAATCTGCTCGAATAAGGTTATGGCATAACGGTATGCTTGCTCATAGTTACGGATCTATTTCACCCGATACTTCTCAAAATACTGCGGAATCACCTCTGTCGAGGCACCTGGCATTTCCGGGAGGATGTAATGACCATTCTTGACGGTTGCAGGTTCCAAGAAGATGTCTCGAATCCAAGGAATGTACTCCAGCATAATGGCATTCTGCGTAGCGCCGACAAGATGCTGATGAATTTGTCCCATATCGCCAACATGCGGAACGACAGGCAGATCGTAGGCTGCAGCAAGCCCTGCTACTTGAAGCCATTCTGTGATCCCACCGACACGCGTGCAATCGACTTGCACATATTCAACCGCGCCACTATGGATGTAATCACGGAATGCATATTTATTGTAGACATGTTCGCCAAGTGCGATCGGAACATTGAGGACATCAGCTAATTTTTTATGTCCAAGAATATCGTCCGGGTTAAGCGGCTCTTCCAGCCAGAACAAGTCGAACTCTTCTAGCTTTTTCCCCCAAGTCATAGCTGTATTGATATTCCACTGCTGATTCACGTCAATCATGAGGATAATGTCTTTACCAATGAGTTCACGCACTGCCTTCACGCGATCATAATCTTCCTGTGTGTTAGGCTTGCCGACTTTCATTTTCACCCCTGTAAAGCCCTCTTCCACATAGGAGCTAATGTCTTTCAGCAGTCTTTCTTGGGTCCAGTTTAGCCAACCCCCATTCGTGTTGTAGGCTTTAATTCCTTTATCTTTGGACTTATGACCGCCAAGATATTGCCACAGCGGTTTGCCCGCTGCCTTGGACATCACATCCCACAGGGCAATATCAACGGCGGCAAGTGCCATATGCGTGATACCCGCGCGACCGATCCAATGCATTTTACCAAAACGGAGTTCATCCCAAATTTCTTTCACCTGAAATGGATCTTTGCCAAGCAGGACAGGCGCGTAATAGTGATCGATCGTGTCCGTAATCATGGTATCGCCATGCGCGCAAGTTCCTGTATACCCATAACCAACGATGCCCTCATCTGTAAAAATGCGAACACCCGGCAATCCCCAATGGGTAGGTGAATTAATCGCATCTGTAATCGGCGGGTTTAATGGGACGTGTAGAATAAAGCTTTCAACTTTTGTAATTTTCATGGTAAAGGACTCCTGTCTCTCATTAATCATTTATAATGTATCGTGTATGATAATTCACGAAGAATAACTGCACGTTTTTACGTACTAGTTATCCAACTGTTATTGCGTTCCTACCGTATTCATAAAATGGATATTTGCCCTATTTTGAGAGAGGCTGATATGTTCATACATGGCTGCAGATGCACCAGTGACGTCTCGCTGAATCAATTGCTGCAAAATGGCGTTATGCTCAGCCCATTCCACTTCGCGATTGTCTACATCCAGATTGATTTTAATGAATGTGACATATCGTTGTATCTGCTCAATGTAACCTCTCACTAAATTTTGCAGGCTAATATTATCGCAGTACGCAAGTATAGTTCCATGAATGGACACGTTCATTTCCTCGATGGAGGCTAACCCCTCATGAGGTCGTGACGCCAAATTAGATCGAATGGCATTTAAGGTTTCGCTTAATCTCGCAAGTTTCTCATCCGGAATTTGAAGGACAGCTTTTTCTACTGCAAGTGGCTCAAGTCGCAATCGGATCTCGAACAATTCGTTTAATTGCTGAAGACTCATCAGATTCACATACATCCCTTTAAAAGGAACCATATGTAAATACCCCTCCGATTGCAGCCTAGAGAGTGCTTCACGAATCGGAATATTGCTTACTTCTAACGTTCGAGCAAGCTGGTCAATATTGATTTTTTCACCCGCAGGCAATTTATGAGTTAGAATATCTTCTTTTACAATCCGATAAATTTCTTCTGTTACATTCACCCGGTTAATTTTAGTTGCCATGCCGTCCATCCCACTCCTTTCCACAAATATATCATGTATGGTGGAGTGTTATCCAATTTCCAACTTGTAGAAGCGACATGCATTGTTACCGAAAATATCTTCCTTTACTTCATCTGTTACTTCGATTGGCAAATTGTGATTAACAATATCCAAGACCTCGGAATAGCTCGCTGCCAATAAGCACACAGGCCAATCACTGCCGAACATCACTCTTTTGCCGCCGAAAACTTCAAGCGTATGACGGATATAGTCGGTGAAGTCAGCTTCTTCCCAATTCGAATGATCTGCTTCCGTTACCATGCCTGAAAGTTTGCAATAGATATTAGGATAGGAGGCTACTGCAGTGAGAGATGCTTGCCATTGTGCTTTCTCTTGGATCGCTATTTGCGGCTTTCCAATATGATCGATGACAGCATTCAAAGTCGGTATTAGTTCCAACATTTTGACAATTGTAGGGAACTGGTGTGACTTGATCAGTAGATCGACAGGAAACTGTTGCTCCGCTAAGAACTGTAAGTTCGCCATCACCTGAGGACGAAATACATACGAGTCGGCATCGATATCCTGAAGCATAATCCGAATCCCAACGAAATAGGGATTGGCACGGAATGAGGCATACAAGTCTTGAAACGTGTTCGAGTCAAAGTCCAGCCATCCGACAACGCCAGCTATTGTATCAATCTGCTCACATAGGCTCAATAGATAAGCTGTCTCTTCAACTGTTGGTGCAGCTTGAACCGCAATGGTTTTCGTAATCCCGTTATGAAGCAATTCCTTCGTTAAATCATCAGGCAAGTAATCCTTATAGAGCACGGATAATTCTGGAGTTAACCATTCGTAATCGCCCCGAGAAAGCTTCCAATAATGTTGATGCGCATCGATTCTCACTTGTGGATCATCCTCCGTTACTCATCCTAATTTATTCATTCTAATTTATTTTTCTAATCATATTTAGTATATCGTGTATGATTTTAATATTAATTGCTCTTACATTCTTTGTCAACGTCATCATGAGCGCAAATAAAATCTCGCCCCAAAGCCATTATCTTCGGGACGAGTTTATGGATCCGATTAGCGATGAATCCCTCAGGGGACTCGAATATAACTTCATCTAAAGAAAGCGATTCTCTTCAGGATCTTCTGTATCGTAGCCGATGACTTCAAATGCCGACCATAGCTCAGGGGGGATTGGGTAATTCGCGAGTTCGATGGTTTGAGCTACCCGTTCCGGCTTTGACATACCGATGACAGTGCTGACGATTCGCGAGTCGCGAAGCGAAAATTGAAGTGCTGCGGCAGCCAGCGGAACATCGTATTCCTGGCAAATCTTGGCGTAGCTACGTGCTCTCTCCAATACGGCTGGCGGTGCATCGCTATAGGCGTAACGAGCGTATGCATCCGGTCCTTTGGCCAAAATGCCGCTGCCATACGGAGCTGCGTTAACGACCGCAACACCTAAGCGACTTGCGATATCAAGTAAAGGTTCAGCTGCGCGATTAAGAAGTGTATAGCGATTGTGGGTTTCAACCGCACTGAACGCTCCTGTTTCGACATAACGAATGAGCATATCAATCGGTCCGCCGGACATCCCGATGTGATCGATGACTCCCTGCTCTTGGAATTTTTGCAGTACTTCTAAAGGTCCGCCTGCTCCCATAACATTTTCGAAAGTGCTATGTTCGGGATCGTGGATATACACGTATGGCAGACGCTGGAGTCCTAAACGTTCGAGACTCCCTTCAATGGAGCGTTTGATCTGTTCGCCGCTGAAGTCGCCCGTCTGTAAGTCGCGATCGGCTTTGGTGGCCAAAACGAAACCTGCCGGAAGTCCACCGTTCGCTTGAATCGCCTTGCCGATTCGCCGCTCGCTCTCGCCATCGCCGTATGCCGCAGCCGTATCTAGAAAGTTGATTGGACTTTCGAAGGCGCTGCGCAAAGTCACCAACGCTTGTTCTTCCGAAATACTATATTGAAAAGTTTCTGGCATATCTCCGAGTGGAGCAGCTCCAATACATAGCGGTGTTACGTAGAGGCCAGTACTGCCAAGTTGCCGTTTGGCTAATAGTTCGTTCGACATGGTGTGTTCCTCGCTTTCTATATAATAGGCATTATAACGACACGCCTAAGAAGCCACGCGTCATTTGAAAATCAATATTACCTTGGAGATAGAGACGCGGTACATACGTATGTTCCATAATTTCTTTGCTGCGCTCGAGAATGTGATTCCCCCATAAGCTCGGGTTACCCGCCAGCACCAAATCAAGATCTTGCTGATAGTTACGCAGCACGTTCTGCTCCGAAGTTATTTGCATCATCGGGACGAAAGGGTGCGTCTGCATCGGACGATCACCGATCAGCGCAATGATTAATTCTACGCCTGTTGCAGCAAGTCCTGTTATCGTCTCTACGCCATGCGTTGTAGGGGTTTCCATGATGTGGAATCCATGATGGCGGACGTGTTCCCCGTAAGCGATGGATGGCCGAACTTGGGACGTATTCAGGAGATGTTGGCCGAACGCAGCTGCAGTAAGCAACTCACTGTTCTCGGGGACGACGACCGTGCCTCCTGCCCCGACAATCCTTTTCGTTAGTAACGCCAACTGTTCCGCAGCATCTTTGGAAACGGCGCCAACACTTACGATTCCGATGCGCAGTCCTTCCAAACCAACCGTCACTTTCTCGGCAGGAGCTGCCGCAGTCACTTGATCGGTGAACCAAGCTTCTACCTTCTCGCTCACCTTGGCAATACCACCGTCGAGCTGGATGCTGGCATAACCGAGCCGACTTGCATCGACGCCCATCACTTCCATCTGATGGCGCATGTAGTCGTTATGCGTTTTCTCGCATCCATGCTCTAGAAGCAAACAATGCTCCACCATCGGATGCGTCATATAGCCGATCATCGTACGGGCAAACAGCGATTCGGCTGGCCCTCCTGAAGTGCCGCAGCCTTCTGTGTGCGCCAATGTGACAAAGCGCGAGAGTTCGGGCTGCCCTGTTCCCTGTTTGTTCAGACTCCGTGTGATCATGCCTGCGACCTGTCCCGCACAAAGACTTGTCGGCACGATCAAGCCGATGCTGTCACTAGACAGCCGATCGCGATGACGTGTAAACGCAAACTGAATCGGGTCAGCAGCACTTGCAGCAGCTGGATCCCCAATTTCTATCGGAGCTCCAGTCGGTACAGGAGGATGAAGCAACGTCTTCAGCTGGCTCGCATCGCTCTGCTGCCAGTTGCGCCAAATTTGTACCTGGGCATGACCTGCCTTCTCGCCTACACTTCGCTGGCCAGATGCAATTCGGATCGCCAGTTCAAATACCTCTTCGCCCAGCTCATCCATCGACTTGCCTTCTAGATACTGACCCGCGTTCACATCCATATCGTTCGACAACAATTGGAAGCGACGAGTTGTCGTGACCACTTTAACCGTTGGTACATACGGAAAGTTCGTGATCGAACCATTTCCCGTCGTAAAGAAGATCACATTACAGCCTGCTGCCACCTGTCCAGCAATGCTCTCCAGGTCATTACCAGGGCTGTCCATGAAATAGTAGCCGCCATCCTTCATAAGCTCCCCGTACTCAGTTGCGAAGTCGATTCGCGTAATGGGGTCTTTCTTCATGGCTGCGCCTATGGATTTGAGATAGATGTTGTACAAACCGCGATACATGTTGCCACCTGAAGGGTTGCCTTCTGCGCTAGTGCCGTGCCAGGACGTGCGCTCTTTAAATCGATTCACAAGCTCCAGAAATTTGCGAGCGGTTTCCACATTGCGTACTTTGGACAGGACATGGGGTTCTGCGCCAATCAATTCGTCAGTTTCGGCCAAACTAGCCCCGCCACCGTACCGAACCAATTGCTCCGAAATCCAGCCGAGGAGCGGATTGGCGGACACGCCTGAGAATGCGTCTGAACCGCCGCACTGCAAACCAAATCGCAAGTGACGAATGGATTCTGCCGTCCGCTGCATAACGCTGACCGTTGGCAGCCATTCTCGTACTAACGCTTCACCTTTAAGCAACTCCTCTTCAAAGCTGCCTGTGAGTGATACGAACTTGTGAAGCACTTCGTCGATCGGGTAATTGTGTTCGCGTGCGTAAGCCTCCACCATCTTGTTCGTTACCGACTCATTCCCATAATCGACTACCAATACCGCACCAACATTCGGGTTAACCATGAAACCCGCAAGCGTTCTGAGCAACAAGTCCACGTTGTTCGGCTTATCAATGCCGCCCTCCGTGTGCGCAACGGGAACTATCCCGTCTATATTTGAATCGTTCTTCCAATCCGCTTGTAGTCGGGCAGCAAGTTCATTCACATAACTCCCCGTGTGCGAGGTGGTACCTAGCAATACGATGTAGTTCCGTGTGCCAACTCCGCGATCTACATGGCGGCGAAAGCCCATGAACGTAGGCGTCTCCGTCTCCGGATAAACTGGCGAAGCTGGAGCTGGCTGGAAGTTCTCCTCATCAAATAGGTAAGGAGGAATTTGATCACCGAAATTAGGCGCATCTGGCACTGCGAAGGTCAACTGACGCACACTAAGCGCTTCCAATACGGTTTCATTGATCACATAATGACCGGGTTGAATCGATTTAAGCGCTATGCCAAAAGGCAAATGCCACGAGAGCAGATTTTCGCCAGCTGCAATCGCTTTCACCGCAAATCGATGACCTTCCATCACTGTGTAATCCAAGGTAAGGGATTGACCTTCATATTCAATAACGGTACCCGCGTTCAATTGGCGAATCGCAACAGCGCAGTTATCCTCAGGCAAGGGAAGTCTCGCTACTTCTTCAAATTGATAAACGACGTCCATCGGTGGTTGACTCCTTTGATGAAAATTTCTATTTCCATGTATGTACCTCATATTGTACCAAGATTATGGCATTTGTTAATTCTTTACCTTTGCACAAACATACTCTATTTTGATATTCTATATATAAAGCTTAATAATACGGCAGGATGAACTAAGGAGGTTCACAACATGCAAAACCCACTGATAAAGAACTTTTTTAACGATCACCTCCTACCGTTTGACCTTGTATTTATGGACACCAAAACACCAAATCGAGAACTACCCGAACATCTGCATGATCGGTACGAATTGGTTTATGTTTATAGTGGAAAAGGAACATTCTTCTTAAACCAAATGCTCTATGAGATGAATGAAGGAGACCTCTTTATCATCCCTGGCAATACCATTCATCAGGCATTACCTGATGCTGAATCTCCAGTTACAGCCACCGCTGTCTATTTTGATCCGCAACTGATCGGGCATTATTCAGCAGGTGATTCCTTTACGAATATGCAAGTTTTTGAGCGTGCGCGTAAGTATAAGAGTTACAAGCTTATGATCCCAGCAGCCCTGCGTCCCCTTGTTGAAGATAAACTCAACCAACTGCATGAAGAATTGGAACGACACGAGGCTGGTTTTAGATACGCAGTTCAACTGCATTTAAATAGCCTCTTAATCACCATCAATCGTTTGATATTAAAAGATTCTCGCCATCAACAAGCGGAGTCCGATGTCGGCCCCTCCTGGTTGCTCAACATCCTTCAACATCTAGACCAGTTTCACACGGACCAAAGCGTTGGACTTTCCACTTTAGCGAAGCATACATCAGTCTCAGCCGCCCATTTATCTAGGGTGTTTAAACAATTAACGGGGATGAACATCACCGACTATGTGAATGCCAAGCGAATTTCAACTGCTAAGGAACTGCTGTTAACGACTGAGTTAGGCATCGATACCATTGCGAACAATTGCGGATATGAGAGCTTGCCTTATTTTCATAAACTATTCAAGAAATTTACGGGTGTTACTCCTGGCTTATATCGCAGGAAAGTAATGAAGGAGCTTAGTTTTCAATTAGAATTGGAAAACGGAGCCCGCTGAGTGCAGAGCTCCGTTCTTTCTTTTACATTTGAATAGCATACATCATTACAACTTCTTACAATTGTACAAGTTTGTTTATTCATTTAAGCAGTCATTCCTCTTCAAACAACCGTTCACCTTTATGCAATCTCCAGGCAATTTTGGCTGTATGCGGAAGCTCTCTCGCCGTTGGTATTCCTTCCGTTACCTAGTCTCGTATATAAAAAAATACCCCTAGTCTGAACACTTTTTTTAAATGAGTCCAGACTATTGGGTACTAGGTGTATAGCTAGTTAGTCAAAATGGCACAACCAAATGCCGGAAGCTGCACAATCACATGTTTATTCAATTCATTAACCGTGTAATCTACTTCATTAAGAACATCCGTAACCTGATTATTAGAGGCTGTCCATGGAAGTGTAACTACCAATTCTTGCGGATTCGGGGAATGATGGATGATGATCGCCATGCGTTCACTGTCGTACTCGCGCAGAAAGCCAAACGCGTTGCGTGCTTCATCAACGAACCATAATCGAAATCTGCCGCGTGTGAGTGAAACGTACTGCTTCCGAATCGCTATGAGTTTGCGATATAAAGTCAGCATCTCTTCGTTCTGCTCAGCTCTCTCCCAGATCATTGGTTTCCGGCAATCCGGATCGGTTTCACCCGTCATCCCAATCTCATCGCCATAATAGATCATCGGCATCCCCAGATAAGTGAACTGAAAACAAACTGCCAGTTTCATCCGAGCTACTGCCGTTTCTGTTTTATTCCAACCCCAGCCCCCTTTCCTACAAGCGGTGAGGAATCGCTCTGTATCATGGCTTCCCAGCAGTTGAAGCATCGCTGAGTTTGCCTGATCTGTGTAGCTCATCTGAATTTGAACGATTTCCTCTAGAAAGCGGGTCGCACCTAAGGTTTGGCGGGCAAAAAAATCAAGCACAGCTTCACGGAATAAATAGTTCATCACACCATCGAACTGATCTCCTCGCAACCACGGTCCTGCTTCGTGCATAATTTCGCCAATTAAAGCAAGTTCGCCACTAATACCTTTCACTTCTGACCGCAACCTGCGCCAAAATTGCTGATCAACCTCATTCGCTACATCAAGCCGCCAACCGTCGATCCCTACCTCTTCTATCCAGTAGCGAGCCACCTTTAGAAGGTATTCGACAACTTCGGTATTGGATGTATTCAACTTCGGCATCGTGGATTCAGCATGAGAGAAAGTCTCATAACTCGGAACCGGCTGCTGAACAACAGGATAACTATGCACATGGAACCAGTCCTTATAAGGCGAAGACTCTCCTAATTTCAATACATCGCGAAATGCGAAAAATTGGTCGCCGGAATGATTAAATACCGCATCCAGAATGAGACGCATCCCATGCTGCTTAGCCGTCCATTTCAGCAGCTTTAACAGTCCAATATCGCCGAAAACGGGGTCAATCTGGTAATAATCCGATGTATCATATTTGTGATTCGATGGTGATTTGAAAATCGGTGTCAGATACACTGTATTCACACCAAGCTCAGCCAAATATGGTAATTTCTCAATGATACCCCGAATATCTCCCCCGAATAAGGAGTCGCTTTGGGGTTTGGCTTCTGATGTCCAAGGCTGAGTACCTGGAGGATCGTTAGCTGGATCGCTATTGTGAAAACGGTCTGGAAATATTTGATAGACAATAGCTTCAGGTAACCACGATGGAACCGCTGGAATATCCGCATCACAAATATAGGAATATTGGAAGTAACCTGCCTCCGTCCGGTGCATCGAAGCGCCACGCTCCCCGTACCACACATCAATACCTTCTCGTGTTCGAACCATAAATGAGTACCGCAGTCTTCGCTTCGGAAGCTCTACGATCGTTTCATAGTAGTCAAAATGCCGGGTAAAACCGACCTTCTCCATCTCCTGCGGCCGTTCCGTTCCCGGCGAGTTGTAACGATCCGCATGCAGGACATAGCAGGATTGCGTTGTATTTTTTTTCATCCGAATACGGATCTTCAGTTGGGTTTGATTCAAGGCAAAAGCATAAGGAGCTTCGCTTGTATGATAAATAGTCTCGAACATTCGTGATCTCCTTCTAGTACGCGTGACTTAACCTTTGGATGCGCCGACCGTAAGGCCGTCTATTAAATAGCGCTGCAGCCAAAAATATAGAATAATAATCGGCACTGCCAAGAGTACCGCGCCAGCCGCAAACATCGTAAATTCGGTTGAGTTCTTTTGGCTGACCATTTCATAGAGCCCTACAGCTAATGTGATTTTGTCTTGGGAGCGCAGAATGAGCCGAGCAAAGATGAAATCGACCCATGCTCCTGAGAAAATAACGAGACTAACGTAGGTTAGCATAGGCTTGGATAGGAGGAAAATTATTTTCCAGAATACGACGCTGTGCGTAGCCCCATCAATTAACGCCGCTTCCTCCAAACTACGCGGAATCGTATCATAGAACCCTTTGGCCACAAACATATTCATAACGAATGCGCCTGAGCTGTAGACCAAGATGAGCGCCCAGTGATTGTTCAACAATTTAATTTGGGACAACAGGATAAAGATCGAAATCATTGCCATAAACCCAGGAAACATATTGAGGACAAGCAGCAACATTAACCCCTGCTTCCTGCCGGGAAACCGAAACCTGGCCAAGGCATAAGAGCCGAGCATGGTCAACAAGCTACCAAACAATGTGGAGAAGAAAGCTACTTTCAGCGTGTTCATAAACCACACCGGATAACGGTGAATCGGACTTGTAAACAAGTCTTTGTAATGAACTAGTGTGAGCGAACGTGGAATGAAGGTTTCACTGTATAAGCTATTTCCTGTTTTCAATGAAGACAGGATGATCCACAAGGCAGGATACACGCTCGCCAATGAAAGTATGGTTAGGATCAAATAGGTCACCACGAGGCGAATTTTCATTGAATGATATCATCCTCCTTGTAGGATTGTGTTTTGCGGTAGTTATAAATGGAAATACCCGCAATCAAAAGGAAGATGATTAGACCGATTACCGAAGCGAAGTTGTATTGGTTGTTCGTAAGCGTTAGCTTATACAACCATGTCACGAGCAGGTCAGTCGCTCCCGCGTATTGATAGTTGGATATCAGCGGGTTGCCATCTGTGAGCATGAATATAACGTTGAAGTTATTAATGTTGGAGGCAAATTGCATAATGAGTACCGGAGCTGCTGAGAACATGACCATGGGAAGTGTGATTTGTCTAAATTTATCCCAAGCCCTGGCTCCATCTACTTCCGCTGATTCATATAAATCTCTTGGTATCGTTGTCAGAATTCCCGAGACTAGTACCATAATTAACGGCATACCTAACCATAAATTCACCAACAGCACGGTAACCTTCGCCCAAAACGGGTCTGTTAACCAAGGCAACCCTTGCAAGCCGAACCATTTTAAATATTGGTTAATTGGACCGAACTCGCTGTTAAGCAAGTTGCGGAAAACAAGTAATGACACCAAATTGGGAATTGCAAAAGGAATGATGAGCAGCGTTCGCCACATTTTCTTAAGACGAACATCCTTCTGAGCAACAAGCACCGCTACCAATGTACCAGCTACGTAGGTCGTTGCCGTTGCCAAAACCGCCCAAATCACCGTCCAGGTCAGCACACCATAGAACGTTCTGCTCCACGTCTTGAGAGTGAGCAGGTTTTGGAAGACGCGGAATCCTACCCAATCCAGAAGATTAGCTGGAGGCAGCACCGGAGCGGCGTAATTCGTAAAGGCAATTAGAATGCTGAAGATAAGCGGCATCACATTTAGGAAAACAACGAAAATCGCAGGGATGGCGAGAATGAGATAAGGAAAATGCCGGTATCGAATATGCTGCAGCGTCTGTGCGAAAGAGTGGGGATGGCCCCCCCTCTCTCGCTGTCCAGCCACCTTATACGCATCACGCACATTCAGGACATACACAAGTAGAATAACAATCACACCTAGCAAGGAAATGAGCCCCTCCACCATGAGAAATACCGAATGGTCTCCTGCAACCGGAATGTAGACATCTCCCGATTTTACGATGGAACGCGGGGTATCCCCCAGTGTAATTAATCCTTCAATACGCCTAATTCCCTGGGAAACGATGAATACGACTCCCGCAAGGCCAAAGAGAAACAATAGAAATCCTTTGAACAATTGCTTGTTGTACCATTGTCCGAAGCCCATGAAAAGGATGGAGAGCCCTACGGCTTTGCCGGTGTACTTGTTCTGCATATTGATTGCGCTTCTTTCCTTTTTATTTTTTAGCCGGCGTGGATGCCATTTGTTCTTTGATCGTCTTCACCGCTTCATCCAACTTCTTGCGCACATCCGCATGATCGTTCCAAATGGCCGTAAATGCCCCTTCCATCGGTGTCCATACATTAGATGTTTGTGGGATTGTCGGCATCGGCTGCGATTGCGCGAATTGCTTGATAAATCCGCCTAACAGCGGATCATTCGCAATGAGAGGGTCCTTGGACGCCTCTGTATTGGCAGGAAGGATGCCCGTTGCTTTAAAATTTTTCAGCGCATTGTCCTTGTTCGTAATGAACTGGGCGAACAGCTTCGCCGCATTCGGGTATTTCGTGTAGGAATTCACATAGTAGGAACGGACACCTGAGAACGACACGGCTTTCTTACCGCCTGGGAAATCAGGCAACGGCATGACGCCAAAGTTGACCTTATCTTTAAATGAACCGATAGACCAAGGTCCGTCAATGTTAAAAGCTAGCTTGCCTTCTTGAAACAGTTGCGTTTTCACATCGTAGCTCAAATCCTCGACCTTAACAGGAAGAATATCGTGCAGGCTTTGGTAATATTTCATACCTTCTACAGCTCCGTCGCTATTCAATCCGATATCGCTCGGATCCGTGCCATTTTTGCCAAACATATAACCGCCGAACGCTGTCATGAAAATGTAGTTGTAATACGTAATTTTCGCTTCCCACATGATGCCATACTTTTTCTTGGCTTGATCATTGTACGTTTTAGCAAAAGCGATAATATCATCCCATGTCTTCGGCAGCTCTTTCACGAGGTCTTTATTATAGAAGAGCGCGTATGTTTCTACTGATTTGGGATACCCGTAAAGCTTGCCATCATACGAGGAGGCCTCAATCGCAGCTTTGGCTACGGCCGCTTCCGTATCCTTCTGGAATACATCGTTAGGCAGGAGCAGGCCGGCCGTTACAGCATTACCGAGTTTATCGTGTGCGAACATCACCACGTCAGCACCAAGTCCTGCCGGCCCATCATTCGCAAGCCTTCCTGCTTGATCAGGTGCAGGGACAGACTCCACTTTCACATCAACATTATATTGTTGCTTGAAAGCAGCAGCCAATTCTTTAATGAAAGCAACTTCAGCACCATCCTCCCATACAAGCAGCGAAGCTCCTGGCTCCGGTTTGATGCTAGCATTCGTTTTGGCAGCGTTATCATTGTTGGCTTGATTTGTTCCTTCAGGCTGTTTCGTTGCCTCATTCGCAGGTTTCATGGAGGATGAACTTGATGGCTGATCACCCGCTGTGGACGAACAGGCTGTGAGTGAACTCGCAACGAATGTGGCAGCTAGCAGACCTAACATTTTCTTCTTCATACGCAGCATTACCCCTTCTATTATCGGATGAAAAGCGACATTACCAATCTGATTATTGATGTGCTATAGTGTAGAGAAAAATGAACAACAGCCTTCAAGGAAACCGGTTTCCTAAAATTAAAATACCATATCCGATTTAGTAAATCAAACTATTTTTCTGAACGTTGGGGGAACTATGAGTAAAATTACAATTAATGATATTGCCAAAGCTGCCAATGTCGCGAAATCGACTGTATCGAAAGTATTGAACGACTCTCCGACGATACCAGAAGCAACCAAAACAAAAATTAGGGAAATCATGAAAGAAATGAATTACATCCCGAGCAGTATCGCAACCCAATTAGCTAAACAAAGCAGCTTTAATATCGGCGTGCTGATTGATATGTCACGGAAACATGATTTCTTGAACCATTTCTTTTATACCATTATAGGCGGGATAGAAAATGTGATTGGCACACTCAATTATGAATTAACCATCTGCAATTCTCATGCTCAGAGTGAAAATAACTTCCTTGAGCGACTCGTTTTGAATAAAAAAGTAGACGGTCTTATCATGGATAACACCATTCTAACCCCGTCACTAGCTCAACAATTGAATGATTTGCAATTCCCCTTCGTGTCACTAGGCGGTTTGGCAGGTGTCGATTCCGTAAATTGGGTAGATATTGATAATATCCAGGGAGCGGGGATGATCACTGAGCATCTGTTACAGCAGGGATACAGTAACTTCGCCTTTATTGGCGGCGAGATACATAGCCCCCTCTTCAAGAACCGCTACGAAGGAGTGCAACGCACGCTTCAACGATTCGGTAAAACGATCCATAACGACTACCTTAAGACGGGATTCGCTAACGAAGAGAACGGCTATCGCCTGATGCAGGAACTGCTGGCACTAGCTTCTCCGCCTGACGCGGTTGTTTGCATTAACAATTACACCGCCTTCGGTGCATTAAAGGCCATACGCGAGAAAGGGCTGTCTGTACCCGATGAGATCGGAATCGTTACGTTCGACAACTACCCGCTTGCACCCTATACAACTCCGCCGCTCACTTGCCTCGATCTGGACACTTTCGAGCTGGGGGTCACTGCGGGGAACATGCTGATTCAACGGATTGCCGATCCTCATAAACCCTTGGAAAACAGATCGATTGAACCTAGTTTGATTATTCGTGAATCGACCCTTAGAATTTGAACTTGATATAAAACTACGAAGAAAGACTGCCAAATTGGCCAATGTCATTAAGATAAGGCTCAGGGAAAAAAATTAAAAAAAGAGCAGGTTATCAAAGATAGCCCGCTCTTTTTTTGGCATACATGATGAAAATAAATGAGAAAACAACAAAAGTTGCCCCGATGAAGAATGAGACAACTCTTGTTGCGTAAGTCATGTAACAAACTTAGATTTTTTTCAGTATTTCAACTACACTCGTCTGCCTAGGACTGGTACTGATCGTCGCTGACTTTCTCCATCCACTCAACTGTCTTCCCGTTCAAACGCTCTTGGATGGCTATATGAACCATAGCTGTTGTTGGCGAAGCTCCATGCCAATGTTTCTCGCCAGGTGGGAACCAAACCACATCACCAGGACTAATTTCCTCGATTTGACCTCCCCAGCGTTGAACCCGTCCTTTACCTGCCGTTACGATTAACGTCTGACCGAGTGGATGCGTATGCCATGCTGTTCGCGCACCTGGCTCGAACGTAACACTTGCTCCTACGACACGAGCAGGTTCTGCTGCTTCCAACAATGGATCAATCCGAACCGTGCCTGTGAAATACGCTGATGGTCCTGTGCCTGAAGGTTGTGAGCCGACTTTCCTGATTTCCATTTTCTATGAGCCTCCTTAGAGTTTCGTATTTTATGTGTTGTTTACAACCCCTACCGTTTCCACTTTCGGAATGAGGACGAAATACGCAATGATGGCCAGTACACTGGTTGTACATATCATAATACCAAAAGGAACAGCGGAATACTCACCTGCGATTCCCACAAGCGGGGAAGTAACTGCACCTAGTGCGAATTGAAAAGTGCCAATAACGGCAGATGCACTGCCCGCCATTTGCCCATGCGACTCCATCGCTAAGGTAATCGAAACCGGTCCAATGATCCCAATGGATACTGCAAATAAGAAAGTTGAAGCAAATACTGCCAATAAAGATCCCTGAGAAAGAACAGCAATCAGGATTGCGAAAGTGGAAATAAAGGATAGCGATAATCCGATACGCATTATACTGCGATTTGAAAGCCTGCCAACCATACGTTTGACTACTTGCGCTCCAATCATAATAGCTAGACCGTTCATTGCAAACAGGATCGAGAATATGCCCGGCGACACGCCATAAATGTTCTGATAAATAAACGGTGTACCGGCGACAAAGGCAAATACGCCTGCGAACAAAATACCATTAACTAGCGCATACCCCATAAATGTTCGATCATGAAACAGACGTCTGTAGTTCGTCATTACGTCCTTGAGGTTTCCTTGTACACGATGCTGTTCAGGTAAGCTTTCCTCTAATCCCCATTTTGTGATCCCTGTTAATAGTACTCCTAGAAGCCCCAAAAAAACAAACACACCCACCCATGAACTGTTAGATGTGACGGCACTCCCGGCATTTGGGGATAGTAATGGAGCGACATTGCTGATCATCGTCAGCATTGATATAAATTTCGTCAACTCCGCCCCACTATATTTGTCTCGTGCAATTGCACGAGAAATCACAAGTCCAGCCGATGCTGCCACCCCTTGGACGAAACGTAAAACGATGAAAGATTCAATATTGGGTACTAAAGCACAACCAATCGATGAAACCATATAAAGAACCATGGAGATCAGCAATGGGGTACGTCTGCCATGCCTGTCACTTAAAGGTCCCATGACCATCTGGCCTAATCCTAAACCTAATAGGCTTGCTGTTAAACTCGCTTGAATCATAGATGCGTTACTTCCAAAGAAATCCATGATTTGAGGTAGCGATGCGAGATACATATCGACTGTAAATGGCCCTAATGCGGAAAATGCGGCTAGAATTAAAACTAATCGGAGCGATTGTTTTCTACGATTATCATCCATACCTTCTATAAGGTCGATATGTCGATAACGAATCGGTATCGCACGTCACTACGCTGAATTCGCTCATACGCTTCGTCTACTTGCTCAGCACGGATAATCTCAATCTGAGGCAGAATGCCATGCGCGGCAGCAAAATGAAGCATCTCTTGCGTTTCCGCAAGTCCGCCAACCAAAGACCCTGCAATACTGCGGCGGCTCATGATGAGAGAAATCACATTATATTGACTTGGTTCCGCAGGCGCCCCGACATTAACAATCGTTCCGTCTACACGAAGTAGCGATAAGTACGAATCCATGTCAATGTTGGCGGATACGGTGTTGAGAATCAGGTTGAACCGGCCGGCAAGCGTGTTGAATGTTTCAGGTTCAAGTGTTGAAAAGTAGTAATCTGCACCAAAACTTAGCGCTTCGCTTTCCTTGTCTTTTGCCCGGCTTAACACGGTAACTTCTGCTCCCATCGCATGTGCGAATTGTATCGCAACATGACCAAGTCCTCCCATTCCAAGAATAGCTACCTTTTTGCCAGCGCTGGCATTCCAACGTTTCAAAGGGGAATACGTGGTAATACCTGCACACAATAGCGGGCTAGCAACATCTAGTGCCATATTTTCCGGGATATGCACAACGAACCGTTCAGTAACAACAATACGCTGGCTGTAACCGCCATAAGTTGGATTGCCATCGTAGTCCAAGGAGTTATAAGTGGCGACAAAGCCTTTTGAACAATACTGCTCCTCTCCTTGAAGGCAGTATTCGCATTCTCCGCAAGAGTCCACATAGCAGCCAACACCAACGCGGTCACCTACAGCGAATTTCGTCACCTTTTCCCCAACTGCTGTTACAACTCCAGTAATTTCATGGCCGGGCACCATGGGGAAAATCCCGCCTGCCCAGTCCCCATGTGCACTATGAATATCGGAATGGCAAATGCCGCTATACTTAATATCGATCGACAGGTCATACGGTCGTAATTGTCGTCTTTCAATCGTAGTTTTTTCAAATGGCGCTTTGGCCGCAGAAATACTTAAAACGTGAGTTTGGCACATGTGTGTTGTCTCCTTTAACTAAATCAAGTCGAGATGGTTAATCGATTATATTCGATTATAGAAATCTATTTGATTAACCAACTAGTGTCTATTATTATATAATCAACTCTGTGAATTCAATGGTTAAAGAATCGTAATCTGTTGATATATCAACAGAACTGCTGAATGTGTTGAGTAACTTAGAAAGTTTGGTGAGTATACAATGGCGAAAACAGATCGACGTATCCTTAAAACGCAGGAATCTTTGAAAAAAGCGGTGATTGAACTGATGACTGAAAAAAATTTCAATGATATAACGATTCAGGATATTTCAGATCGGGCTAACTTAAATCGAGGAACCATCTATCTTCATTATCAGGATAAATTTGATTTATTGGATAAACTCATTCAAACGCACCTCGATGAATTAGAGGAGATGGATGAGTGGGCATGTAAGTTGGATTGGAACGAGGCGCTTGTGCCGTACTTTGAATATTTCGAGAAAAATTATTTATTTTTCTCAACCATGCTTGCAAGTACTGGAGCTCCCGCTGCCTTTCGCGCTCGGCTTCTTGCTTCTTTTATACAAGGATTCCAGGGCGAGATTGACAGAGAAAGCGGGAAAAATACCGATTTAATGGATGATGTCATGCTGCAATATGCAGGCACCGCGTATGCAGGTGTTATTGAATGGTGGATCAGGAACGGCATGCCCTATCCGCCACAAGTCATGGCTAAACAAGTTGGTACCTTGTTAGGGCGAAGCTTGTAGTTTAAAGAGAAAACGGAGCCCGCTTAACAGCGGCGCTCCGTTTTTTTATTCCACAATTCGTGAGAATCCTAACTCGCCATCCGCCCCAAAATGGAAAGTTTGCTTTACATCCCTGCCAATCCACGATATACTTTCACTATGGAAAGTTTACTTTCCTTAAGGAGGGTGAACATTGTGAACAACCGTTTGGAAGAAATCCGAAAGCAACGCGGAATTAAGCAAGAAGAATTGGCAGCAGCCCTTGAAGTGTCAAGACAAACTATCGGTTCACTGGAAAATGGACGCTATAACCCATCGATCCTCCTAGCGTTCAAGATTGCTCGTTTTTTCGGTATGAGTATAGAAGAAATCTTTATTTATGAGGGGGATGAACATGTATGAGTAAAATTACTTCGTCATATTTTCTTACCGTTGTAGGCTTAGCACTACTAGCAGTTGGTCTTTACTTCATCAAAACAATTGAAGATCCACAAGGTACCTTGCAAGCGTTGCCTTATATCTGTTTTGGCCTTGGCTGTGCCATTTTTGGTCACGGTATGGGAGAAATAATCCTCCAACACGCTATGAGGAAAAATCCCGCCGCAGCCAAACAGCTAGAGATTGACAAAAAAGATGAACGTAATTTGACAATTACTAATCGGGCAAAAGCGAAAGCATATGACATGATGGTTTTTGTGTTCGGAGCCTTAATTACAGCATTAGCCTTAATGGATATTGATATAAAAATGGTGGTATTATTCGTTTTTGCCTATATATTTTTCCTTGGATATAACTCATATTACCGCGTCAAGTACTTTAAAGAGATGTAAAAACAAAAGAAATTCATTGCAAAGGGCTTCGCCACTGTTCAACAGTAGCGAAGCCTTTAATATTCATACACCTTTTTTTATATTTTGAAACAAGCCTATCCGTTTAGAGAATTAAGGTGTTGATGGTTTATGTACATGTTTCAAAAAAGGAAAAGTCGGTTATATTCCATTCAAACTTGTTTCATGAGTAGGAGGAATGTTGAAGATGCCAACTAATCGTAAAGTAATCGTACCTTATGTAGGAAAAAACGATCCTTGCCCACCTCTCAAAGAAAAGACTTACGAGACTCCACCTCATCTTTATTTAGGTGTTCAACAGCCAGAACTAGAACAGTACTCATTACAAGAAGCACTACAATCTGGAACTCTTTGGCCCGCTTTATATGGACCATATAGCAATCCATTTAAGGATGATGCAGAAGATCATACCAAAGTGGAAAGCAAGAAAACAAAGAGGAGATGAGCACATGAACAAGATTAAGAAAACAAATTCTGATAAGTTACTCGAAGAATTGCAGGCAATTGATTTTGCTTTAGTAGATATTACCTTGTATTTAGACACACACCCTGATGACGAACTAGCGTTTGCACAGCACAAAGAATTAGCGGAAAAACGACAGGATATCCGACATCAGCTTAAAGTTTTAGAAGGACCGCAAAATGCTTATGAGGTTGGAGATTCACCCAAATGGCAATGGAGCCAAGGACCTTGGCCGTGGCAAATTTAATATAAAAAAAAGGAGATGTAGCCCGTGTGGATCTATGAAAAGAAACTGTTATACCCTGTAAAGGTGAGTACTTGCAATCCTAAGCTCGGCAAGTATTTGAACGAGTTGTATGGCGGTGCAGATGGAGAACTGGCTGCAGCCCTGCGGTACTTAAATCAACGTTATACAATTCCTGATAAAGTTATTGGCTTATTGACGGATATTGCTACAGAGGAATTTGCTCATTTGGAAATGATTGCAACCATGATCTTTAAATTGACCAAAGATGCAACTCCAGAGCAGCTGAAGGAAGTTGGTATGGAGGATCATTATGTGAATCATGGAAGTTCATTGTTCTATGAGAATGCAGGTGGAGTTCCATTCTCAGCTACATATATTGCTTCCAAAGGAGATCCAATTGCAGATTTATATGAAGATATTGCAGCAGAGGAAAAAGCACGAGCAACTTATCAACATATCATAGATTTATCTGATGATCCTGATTTGAATGATAGTTTGAAATTTTTACGTGAACGGGAAATTATTCACTCTCAGCGTTTTCGTGAAGCAGTTGAGATACTAAAAGATGATCGAAATACTCAAAAGGTATTTTAACCTTAATTGCCTCAAGGAATTCTAAAATCTGCCCTTGAGGCCATTTAATAAATCGAGGGAGGAATGACATTATGCTGTGGTCGATATTTGTTTTTATCCTAATTTTATGGGTTCTTGGATTCTCATTCCATGTAGCCGGTGGTTTTATTCATATTTTACTGGTAATTGCTTTAATTTCTCTTATATTCAATTTGATTAGAGGAAGAAGTAATTAGTCAAATTTCACAGAAAAAAGGCACACTCGCAGGCGATGCGAAATGTGCCTTTTCTTTTTTAAGTGTATACATATATAAACTACTTTGTTCTGAGTGATACCTTGCGTAAATCTTTTTTATTTGTAACCTTTTCTTCGCTATCCTTACTTTGATGAGTTTGGTGATAGAAATTGATTATATCATCTATGCTCTTGAATTCTACTGAGTTATTTGTTTTGTGATAAATCATTTTACAAACACTCCTTTCTCTCTTGTTACTTAACCTATATCTGTTTACTTGAATCTTAGTAAATAGAGGAAAATCGCCAGTTTCTCAACGAAACTGACGATTCTCTTTCGTCACTGCTTATGATTTACTCGTACTTATCATGTGAATCCATCTTGCGAATACCACAGCCACTTCTGCTCGACTAGCCCTCGTGTGAGGATCAAAGATTCCACCAGTCTTGCCATTAAGAATGCCTGCCGCCGCAGTTGCGTTCACTGCTTCTTTGGCCCATGAACTTACGCGGTCTCCGTCTGCGAATTCCGCCTTGGTTATTGCGCTGAGCTTATACCCCTTACTTATGGCGTAGTTGTACAACATAAGTGCCATTTGTTCACGCGTAATCATCTCGTCAGGGCTGAATTGGTCAGGACTTGTTCCACTCACAATACCGTTCTTAGCTGCCCAATTCACAGCCGCCGTATACCTCTGTCCACTAGGAACGTCGGAGAACATAGAGGAAATCGTATTGTTGCGCTCTACCCCCTCCAGATTCGCAAGTACTTGTGTGAACATCGCTCGCGTCATCGAAGCTTCGGGACTGAAGCTGTTATCGCTAGTTCCCTCGAACAACTTGCGTGCTGTTACTAACGCGATATCCTTGGCCGCCCAATGATCGGCGGGAACATCCTCGAACGTCTTGCCATTAGAGTTGCTGGAGCCGTTATCATTCGGGTTTTCCTTCGGCGCATCTTTCCCGCTCTCTGGATTTGTCGTCACTGGGTCTATTGGAGCAATAGGTACATCGGGAACATTCGGCACTTCTGGTGTCTCTGGTGTTTCCGGAACTACCGTCGCTTCCGGCGCAGCCTTCGCTTCCACACTCGTACTGCTGCCTACGAAGTTGACTGCTCTCACATAAAATGTGTATTCGAGTCCATTCACGAGGTTATCGAAACTATAACCTGTTGGCGATTCAGCTGCTGCCCACGTCACACCGTTATCCTTGGATACCTCATACTTCGTTATAGCCGCACCGCCGTCACTATTTGGAGCGTTCCAGCCCAGTGTTACTCGTCCGTCGCCTGGGGTCGCTGTAAAATTCTGTGGTGCACTCGGAGCCACAAGATTGTACATAAACAGGAGTCTTTCACTCGTCGTAACGTCTGGTATATCTGTGATTTGGGACAGTTTTTTGGTCCCCAACCGAAGTGTTAGCACAGCGCTGTTGCCTGATCCTGCCGCATCTTGATAGATGATCCGATTGTCATATTTAGGCGAAGCCAGATAAAACGGACCGACCCCCGTGGAACGAAGAGTAAACTTTTCATTGGCGCTGATCTCCACTGCATCACCTTTAATCACATTGTAATTTCCTACTTGCTCATCCTTTACCGATAAATACGTATTGGTTTGAAGTATTCGTACCGAATACGTACCGTCCTCGTTCGCGATTAATTGATAGAAAGGTGCCGCTTTCTTCATAACGCTTGTCGTCAGTTCACCGCTCGCATTGAGAGCAAAGTACGAGTTTAAGGTCTCAGCGACTTTCTCTCCGTTCACAGTGCTCCAATTTCTTTGATACAAAGGCTCCCATCGGGTTCTCATTTGGAAATAAGGTCCGCCAGTTGTGTCGATCGGTTCATCCCTGTAGTATGTCAACGTCCCAAAATTTAAATTGTCAAAATGCACCATACCCTGCGGACGCATCGCATTCGCCGCTCTTGCTGTCCATGTCAGATCGACGCCCGCCACTTTGTTGTACAGCGCTAGCCCCTGTTCGAAAACAGGTCGTAACTCTCCCCTATTCAACCCATTGCTATCGCGATCAAATCCAGCACCGTAATAGCCTCTGCTCGTATCGCCAAAAACGTTCGGCATCGCAACGAAAGGTACATCCTCTCCATACAATTCCTTCGAATACAGGTTATATTTCGCCATATATTCAAAGGCTTTCGCCAATCGGTTATCGTAAAGGGAGTATAAGTCCACATCCTGATTTTTCGCAATTAAGCCGATTTCCGCCATATAACCAAGCGTTAACATCGCATGCCCTTGATCACGACCAGTTTCCATCGTCTGACCTGCATCGTTCACATAAGCGAAGATGGATCCGTTGGTATGCATATCCTGATAAAAGAACATCGCGCGATCAAAGATTTCGCTATTCTCACACAACACGCCGATCGCCATCATACTAACCAGAGCAGCATCGTCCCAGTTTCCGTTGGCTAGCATAGGAACACCCGCGTCCTGAATAACAGGGTATACAACATTCAACATCATTGCTTTCAATGCATTGAAGTCCGTTTGGGTGTATCCACTGTATCCGCCGCCGTAATACTTGATGATCTCTGCCGCACTGGCATATTTGTAAGCATTAATACCTGCTCCTAAAATTCTGTCCCTGCCGTCAATCACCTTGAGCGTATTCGCCCATTGACGGAGAAGTTCAACCGCCTTATCGGCATATCGGTGCTCTCCCGTGATCACCCATTGCAGGGCATTGAAATAAGCAGCGTTGCCACCCTTCTCAAAATAGCCGATATTCGCAGAGTCCGAAGGTGCTCCCCCGCGTCCGACATTCGCAAAGACATTGATTGGGTAGTCCACACTTGCCACATCATAGGAAACACTATTCAGCATTCTTTGATAGTCCGAGTACCATGGCTCCTCTTTGGCTAACACATGCGACTTCATTCGCTCTAGATCATCCAACGTTAGCAAAATACCCGGATGGCTGAAAATACGAACACTTCCACTCATACTTACGCCATATCCATTTCCGTTATAAGAAACGGTATACGGATGGACGCCGACACTCAAGTTCGACAACGTCACATGCATACGTCCTTCGGAATAAACCGCACTAGAGACCGTCCCATTTACACTGTAATTCGCCGAATTCGTATCGCCATTTACGGGACTCCAGAACAACTCTGCCTGATTACCGGAAACGGTTTGACTGATTTCCAATTGGTCTTTATCCGTCACCTCTTCAAAATAAAACTTATACTCAGTATTCTCTGAAGCTGTGCCACTGCTTAGCATCGTAGTATCGGTCATTTTCACGTTAAAACGGTCAAAGTTCACATCGTCTCTCAACGTAGATAAATGCGACCATATGTGGGAATAACCAGCGTTTACGTATTGATCAATATAAAAACGCTCATTCCACCCTGGCGTGCTAGCCGACGCTTTAACCTCGAACGTCCTGTCAACACTAGTGCCGCTTGGGGCGCCGCTAAAAATATTAAAATAGTGATGCGTATTACTTAGAAACTCTTCACTCGTAAAATAATTCTGGATAGTTAAGTACTTGTTGTTGGTCAATGACTTGATGGAGTACGACGTTCTGGTGGCTCCAACTTCGGGTTCTACATGATTTACAGTGGCAAAATAATCTTGAACATACAAGGCAAACGGGGAAGCTTCGGCTGCATCAGACGTAAGAGAAAGCTTTTCCGAAACGGGATCAACCTTCACATATTTGCCCGCTCCATTTCTCATCTTCATAATCATTGCCGCTGTTGTGCTGTTGTTATAGTAATTTCCCATGTTGGGTCCTGTAATCTTAACCGGAAGTTCCGCACTTACGAGATTGTCCATCGCAACTTGGAGCGCTCCAATCACCTGATTCAACTCAACTTGCGTCGTATTGTTGATTCGCAATGCTTTGGCATTCGTGAGTGCTGTAGTCAATACCGCCCAACTATCCGTTGTGTATGCGTTTTCAATTAGTTGATCTGCTTGCGCAATCAGCGCGTTAAGGGTAGTTCTATCAACCCCGTCGTTCACCACTGGATCACCCAGTTTGACACTTAATGATGGAGCCGGAAATGAGGAAGTATTCCTAGAAGAATACAACTCACTGGCACCAACCGTGCTATCGTCTACTTTGGCTGTCGTCAGATGAATACTGACTACTTTTCTTCCGTTCGTTAATGCATGTTGGAAAATAGTGGACAAATTCACCGTAAAATTCTCTTCTCCGTTGATGGTAGAAACTTTGGATACGCTTGGTGAACCAACCATATCGTAGGGACGCGTTGCATAGGTGACGTTCGTGACCGTCCATTCCGTGCTAGTTCCCTGCAACGTTGATTCACTTTCTGTGAATATCAACTCGTTTGGCGCATGAGATTTTCTAAAACTTAACGTCATGTTCATATCGCCAATCTGATATCTACTCGTATCAATGGAAGATAAATCAAACTTCAGATAGGCATGACGTGATTTCCCATAAATTAATTTCGTTGCACTCAAACTTGTCCCTAGACTGTTTGCTTGCGTGCCGAAATTGGAAACAAACGCATCTTGTACTGCCGGAAATGACAGTACGGTCTCTGCCGCTTTCACAGTTTTCGTTGACCCCCACATAAGGGATGGAACCGACAAACACACACATAAGAATAACGATAAAATCCGCTTCAAGCTCTGATTCATACTCGCTCTCCTTTCAAATTAAACATTCCACGATTTAAACGCTTTCATCTTTACAAGATCGAAACGGAGCCTGCCGATTCCACGGTGCTCCGTCTCCTATGTGTTAATACTCCAAGATATCTGACTTCAATGTTAGACAATTCTCGATAATGTACGAATCCCTCGTATCTTCATGCATCGCGTGGAATTTCAGTCCATCCAGGGTAAGCCGCTCAACATGACGAACATCCATAAATGTCGTCCGGCTCCAGGTCGGATAATAATTTTCGGATACTTGATCCGGATGATCATAGCGCATATCCCAAACGCGAGGATAGTCAGCCGGAACCTCTTCTTTTTTCACACCGCCGACAAAGGTATACGTGATATTCTTCATCGTCAGATCTCGAATCGGATAGCTCTCGCAGGCATCGACCCGAATGCCGTTGAAGGACGGACAACCCATGATATCGTCGGTGAACCTATAGTGGGTCTTACGCATTTCCTCATCATCTGTCGCAATGATATCCGTTAGACTGATTCGCGCCATCGCGCCGATCTTCGGCATCTGATCAAGACCGATCGAAGAGCCAATCCTATCCAGACGGTTGTTCAAAATAATAAAAATAGGCCTCGTGACATTCCGCATAACTAGCCCCTGAGCTACAATATCGGTGATGCTGCCGCCTTCCGTACATTCGATTTTAATTCCCTCGCGCCATATGTTCTCGAAGGTACAGTTGCTGATCGTTACGTTTGATATATCGCCAACCGATTTAAGCCCGATACGAATAGCAGCACAAATCGATGTAAATTGGCAGTTCGTGATATGCACATTTTTCATCGGAAAGTCCTTGCTGCTCGCTTGCAAACAAAGGTTATCGTCCGTCCCTACAATCTTGCAGTTGGCTATAAAAACATTTTTACAGCCGTCATAGTCTAGTCCGTCCCCGTTATACCTTCTGTCGTTACGAATATCCAAGTCTTCGCACCAAATATTCTCACTATCGAGAAACGCGGTCGTCCACGCAGTTGAGTTATAGAGACGTAAACCTTTGACATGAATGTTGGTGCAGCGTAAAAAACGCATCATCATAGGGCGATATATACTCCCCTCATTCGGAAAACTTTCGGCGTTGCCGTTAATCTCGCCCTGTCCAATGACACCAATATTCACAGCGTCTTCCGCGTAAATAAAGCATTTATCCATATCCTTCTCATTGATATATCGGTTATAGTGCGTTCCGTCCGGATAGTCGCGAATATCCGGATTGGCGAGCAAGATCGCAGACGGATTCACCTGCAAATACACGTTAGATTTCAAGAAAATGGTGCCAGAGACGAAAGTTCCGCCTGCCACAACGACATATCCGCCGCCTGCATCGAAACAAGCGTCAATCGCTTGCTGAATCGCAAGCGTATCAACGGTAACGCCATCACCGATTGCGCCGAATGCCTTCACATCATATACATCACTCATCATGTTAGGTTAACCCATTTCCTTGTAATCAAAGAAGTCAAAGTCCGCATGCAGCCGCGTGCCTCGTAGATCCTGAGCGCAAAGGCCGACAAAAGCACCCGTAAAGGATAATTTCTTCGCGTAACTGTCCGCTAAATTGCCAGCATACAACGTCGGCCCGATGAACTGCCAAGAATGACCATCCAGTGAATAGCTGAATTGAATTCGTTCGAAGTCCATCGTTGCTTTTAGATAAATGCTCTCCTCAACTGGGATCGGCAAATAAACATCCAGCTCGTCATATTTTCCCTGATCGCTTACGATGATTGCGAGATGTTTCCCCAGATCGTCATCATGCGAAATGCGTAAATAGTAATGATCAGACTCATCATAGTAGAGAACAAGACCTGCCATTTGGGTAAAAGATTCCGGCTCGAACGACACACACGTCGTCATCTCGCACTGATAACTTTGAATCCGTCTAGCCACAAGGCTTTGATTGTGCAAGGAAGCCAATGACTCTCTTCCCCTCAGCCTCATAAATCCAGGGCGCTCAGATAAGCTTATCCATGACTCTTCGCAGGGAACACGAAGCGAATGCCAGTGGACGCTGAGCTGCGGCTCATCGAAATCATCGCGGATCGGGACCGGCATCCAAGGGTGCGGCGTTAGCTCCGTCTCCGGAATCAGCAGCTGTGGCTGCTTCCCGCCTGAAGCTAAACGCAGCCAACCATCCTGCGTCCAGACAACCTTTTGCAGCGAAGTCTCCCTGCCTAATGGACTAAGCCCGCTTCCATCCTTCAGCGGACGCGAACAGATAAACACCATGTACCAATCGCCGAGCTGCGTTTGAACCAAAGAACCGTGTCCCGCATTTTGCAGTGGATGATCAGGCGACGTTCTTGTCGTCATGATCGGATAGTCAGGATCGACTTCATACGGACCGTCTATCGATTTAGCACGCATGAGCGTCGCGGCATGCATCGGGCCCGTTCCGCCCTCGGCCAACAGCAAATAATAGTAACCGTCCTTCTTGTACACCATCGGACCTTCCGTTACGCCTAGATCCGTGCCTTCCGTAACCAGCTTGATATCTTCGATCAGCTTGCCTTGCGATGGGCAAAACTCCTGCATGACGATGCCGGCGAATCTGGGTTTATTTTTGCGAAAATCCCACTGCATATTAAACACATATTTACGTCCGTCCGTATCGTGGAACAAAAAGTGATCGAAGCCACTGGCATTCAGATAGATCGGTTCTGACCATGGACCTGTAATCGATGGCGCCGTCACCACATAATTGTGTAAGTCCTTATATACGCCCTTACGGCCAACGACATTCGTAAAGCATAAATAATACGTGCCTTTGTCGTAGCTTAATGATGGCGCCCAAATGCCGCCTGAGCTTGGCACGCCGCGCAAATCGAGTTGACTTACACGGTCCAGGGGACGGACCAAAGGCCGCCAATTCATTAAATCCTTCGAGTGATGAATGAGTACACCGGGAAACCATTCGAACGTTGACGTTGCAATATAATAATCATCTTCTACTCGGATGATGGAAGCATCCGGATTGAAACCGCGCAGGATCGGATTCTGAATTACCATAGATACAAATCGTTTCCTTTCAGTTTGAAGATGGCTTCCATGAAATAATAGTCCCCGTAGATAATCGGGTGATGATGCTTATCATTATGATAAGATGCCGACCCGTATTGGAGCAGACAGTCGTTATCCGTCGTCCAGTCAATCCGAGATTGATCTAAGGTTCGAAGCAACTTCAACGCTGCGCCTAAGTATAGTTCCTTTTCATACTCGCCGACGACTTTGGCAATTTCAATGAATCCGCATGCTGCGATAGCCGCGGCAGTATCGTCCTCGAGCTTTGGCTCCTTCGGTTGTCTGAAATCAACAGGAATAAAACCGTCTGCTGGTATATTGGCGATAAAATAGTTCGCAATCCGCTTAGCGGTTTGCAGGTACTCATCCTTCTGCGTGTGAATATAGCTCATCATGAAACCATAAAGCGCCCACGTCTGGCCTCGCGTCCATGACGAACCCTCTTCATAGCCCTGACCACCGTATGTTTTCACCACGCCGCCAACGAAAGGATCGAACTCCACGATGTGGTTGACTGACCCGTCCGGCCTCACAAACGCGGTGATCGCTGTATCCGCATGCTTCATAGCGATTTGCTTGTACCGCGGATCGCCAGTTTCCTCCGATGCCCAATACAAAAGCGGGATATTGAACATACAGTCGATAATCGCCCAACCTCTTGTGTCGCCTTCATCTAGATCGTTCCATGCGCGAATGAATCCCCCTGCCAGATTAAATCGGCCAGCAAGCAAGTTCGCTGCATGCAGCGCTCTTTTGCGGGATACCGGATTTCCCGTCACCCGATAGTTTGCCACGCTCGTCGGCAGCCACATGAATCCGACATCATGGTGCAAGCCATAGAATTCCTGAAAGCAACGATCCATCTCGCCTTCCGAAATTTGCGCAATCTCTTTGTACTTGTCATTTCCCGTTTCGTGATGCATCAGCCACATCATGCCGCCCCAGAACCCATTGGTCCACCAATTGATTTCGTCGGATTCAAGCCCAGTTGGATTATCTACGATGCGGTTATCATGTGTCCCATTAACGGTGGTATACGGAATTTTATTTCTCGACTTTTCGCTCACCCAGTCCATTTTCGTTGTGATCTTGTCGATCACTGCCTGTAACCAAGCTTGATTTTCCCCATCTAACATCCGCTATCTCCCACTTTCTCCGGTTTGTAAATAATCTCTATATCTATCCCTTGGTAGCTCCTGCAGCGATCCCTTTCACGAAATACTTCTGAAGTGCGACGAAAGCGATCAATACAGGAATAATGGAAATCGCTGTGCCCGCAAACACCATGTCCCATTGTGATGCATATTCACCGACAAATCCGAAAATTTCGACGATCATTGTTTTCGGTTTATCCGAAGGCAGCACGAGACTTGGCATAAGGAAATCGTTCCAAATCCCGAGACCATTTAGCACAACTAAACTTGCTGTACACGGCCCAAGAAGTGGAAATACGATCCGCCAAAAGATGCCGTATCGAGAGCAGCCATCGATTTCAGCAGCTTCTTCGATTTCTTGTGGAATGCCCTTTAAGAAGCTGGTATACAGCAAGACACCGAAGCCGACCGAACCGGATACGTAAATCAGAATTGGCGCTCCCAAAGTGCCATACAAACCAAACATTTTCATTTCTTTGAATAACGGAATCATGTACACCTGGAACGGAATCATCAAGCCTGCCAGGAAGTACACATAGACGGCATTCGTCCATTTTTTATGCGTACGTTCAATCGCGTATGCCGCCATCGGAATGACGAAGATCATCGCGATAATCGAAGTTACTGTGAGAATAATTGAATTCACCATCGCACGTGGGAAATCCGTTTTCGTCCATAAGTAGACAAAACTGTCTACATACAAGCTGGTCGGGAATGCAATCGCATCGCGCATAATCGCGCCATTGCTTTTAAAAGCAGAGATCAAACTAAAGTAAATCGGGAAGAAAAAGATGAGGGCAAGAACCAGCGTCACTGCGAAAATGAGCCATTCCAGCATGGATTTCTGTTTTTTCATCTTATAATTGCACCTCCCTGCTGCGCAGCAGCTTAATCTGGATGAGCGATACGATCAGGATCAATGTGAAAAGCACAAGTGATAGCGCTGTGCCGAAGCCTTGCCGCAGCTCGCCAAAGCCTACTTTGTAAATAATGTACGTCAATGTTTCTGTAGCAAAACCAGGACCACCATCCGTCATAACGGCAATTTGATCGAATATTTTCAAGGACGCAATCATCGATAGCATCATGCATACCGTAAATGCCCCTGCCAGCAGCGGAAACGTGATATGGCGGAATTGCTGCCACCGATTGGCTCCGTCTATGCTCGCAGCCTCCGTCAGCTCTGGCGGGACACCTTGGAGACCGGCTAAATAAATGATCATATAGTAGCCTGCGCCTTTCCATACGGTCGTAAGAATGATCGCCATCAAGGCATAATCCGGATTTCCAAGCCAATCAAGTTTCAGGAAGGGAAGATTCATTTTATCGAATACTTGCGATAAGACGCCGAAGTTATAATTCATAATGATCGTCCAGACAAACCCCATGACAATCCCGGACAGTAACGTTGGAAAGTAAAAAATGCTGCGAAACAAGTTGCGGAACCAACGTACTTGATCCACAAGCATCGCCAGTAGCAGTGCTAAGATGTTCTCCAAAACCACTAATACAATGGAAAGAATCATCGTATTCTTCAACGCGTTATGCACGCGCTCGCTGTGCCACATCTCAACGAAGTTGTCGAATCCAATGAAACGGATATCTGAGCTAACGCCATCCCAGGAAGTGAAACTAAGGTATATACTGCTTGCTGTTGGAACCATTACGAATGCAGTATAAAGAATCAAAGCAGGAATAAGAAACACGATGGAAAAGGATAGCCATTTTCTTTTTCTCTTTACAGGCTGTATGGTTGTCATTCTCTTACGCCTCCTAGTTAGCAGGAGAACCTCAGCTGTTAAGATGAGGTTCTCCGTGTGCAGCCTTTATGTCATTATTTTTTCATTGCCTTCACTTCAGTGTCCCACTCTGCGTCGGCTTTTTTCAGGCTATCTACGCTGAAATCGCCTTTTACAAGCCAATCTTGAACAGACTTGTAGAACCAGTTGCGGAATTGCGGCGGAATTTGGTTCGCGCCCCAGAAGTTATTGATTTGCAGTGATTTTTTCACATTAGGATCGGACATCATCGCCAGTACTTCTTGAAGCTGAGGAGAAGCTTCGTAGGTCACTTTTTCCTTCGTGGACGGGATTGCGCTCGCCACTTTCAAATATTTCGGATATTGCTCTTTGCTGAAGAAGAATTGGATAAACTGTGTAATTGCTGCTGTTTTGTCAGCATCTTTCGCTGCCCCAGTCGATAGCGACCAACCACTCGGCTGTGCTACGCCGACAACGTTAATAGCGCCGTTTTGATCAGGTACTGGGTACCAGCCGAAATCGAATTTCGGATCTGCTTGGGCAATGGTCGGGAACATCCACGGTCCGGAATACAAGCTTGCTGCCTTGCCGGTAACTAGCATCGAAGCCGTTTGATTATCCGCTGTACTCATGTAACCTTTGTCCACGTATCCTTTGGTAAACAAATCCGTTAGCAACTGCATCGCTTTTGCTGGTCCTGGATCCGTGAAGCTTACTTTTCCTTCCGAACGCTTCGAATTCCAATCCGGATCTTTAATAAACACTTCGTCAATCAGGAATTTGTTCACCCAGAAGCCCCAGTGGAAGATGTCTTTACCACCGACAACGATCGGGGAAATTCCTTTCGCTTTCAGCTTTTCTTGTGCGGCGATGAAATCGGCATATGTCTTAGGCTCTTCCGTGATGCCTGCATCTGCGTAAGCTTTCTTGCTATAGATAATCCCTTGTGGCGCAGGGAGCGAGATCGGCGCGTTGTACACTTTGCCGTTAACTTGAGGTACGCTATCGAATAGTCCTTGCAGTTCCTTCGGCAGTTCCGCTAACTTCCCGGCATCTGCGAACAACTGCGTATCGCGCATTTCAACAAGGTCTGGGAATTCGCCAACTGCGTCTTTTGTTTTCAAAAAGTCCAGATAAGCGGCCGATGTCGTTTCACTTAAATCTTTAATTCTGATGTTCGGGTTTGCTTTCGTAAAAGCAGCAATGGAATCCGATACAGCTTGTTTCGTAGCCGGGTCGCCAGTTGCATATATCATGCTGAACGTAACGTCTTTCTTCGGAGCGGCTGTTGCTGCTGTCGAGCCTGCCGGCGCTGCGCTCGATTTGGTATCTGTAGAATCACTATTGCCACAGCCTGCTAATATCAATGCAATCACTGTCGAACTGACGAGTACTTTGGAAAAAGTTTTAATCATATTGAATGTAAACCTCCCTTTATTCTGCTGTTGCTTTGAACAGAGCCAGGCGGTTCGCGAAGCCGCATCTTCTGTTATTCTGTTCCGTAAGGTAAGACTAACATACGGTGAAAACGCTTTGAATGAAGTTTTTTAAGCTTGATATGCATGAATTTAAGAAGCTTAAAAGGGCTAAGCGAATGAAAAAAGCAGCTTTCCTTGGCCATCCTACAGAGGCCAGAAAGAAAGCTGCTTATGTCGCAAATTACGACATCCTAGCTTTTAATTTGATTTTTATACTCATGCGGGAGCTTGCCGTAGCACTTCTTGAACATGTCGCTGAACTGCCGCGGGTTCTGGTAGCCAACTTGTTCGGCAATTTCATACACAAGCAGATCCGTATTCAGCAGCAGTCTAACCGCATGCTTCATCCGAATGTTAGTCACATACTGTTTAAAGTTTTCCTGCATATGTTTTTTGAAAAAACTACTGAAATAATAAGGGTTCATAAATACTTGAGAAGCCATGCTTTCGAGTGTAATATTCTCTTTGTAGTGCTCTTCGATGTATTCCTTAATCCATTTCATCTGCTGCGCTTCTCGGGCCCCCCCCGAGGCGCTGACTTGTTCAAGAATACCCATGACTTGCCTAGTCAGGAAATCGGTCAAAGCAGCAAAGCGAGAACAGTGATGCATCTGCTGAAGCCAGTCCTTCCTCACCTCTGGCGATATGCTTATCGCTATCCCGACCTCAGCCAGTGCCTCTACAACGTCAATAAGCAAGGAATAACCAGCCAATACGGCAGGTTCTTTGCTTCCATTAGCATGGATATGGACTTGTTTGAAGAAATCAGAGAGCAACACCTCTACATGTGCCTTATCCTTTGCAATAACGGCTTGAATAATCGCTTGCTTGGCTTGCTCTACATTCGACTCTGGTTTATATATCTCTTCATGCTGGATCCATTCTAAGACTGTACCTGCCTCTTCATAATAGCTGCGAGCCATCGTATCCACTGCGGACTTATAGGCGTGACGAATATCTTCGAGCGAGTGAGCCGGCTTCCCGATACTAATCGTCACATGGACTTTTAAGTAAAAGAGCATCTTATCCCGCATCTCACTGGCAAGCCGCTTCATATCGGCGCTGTTACGATCGTGATTCACGATCACGCACAGGTTCTCAGCCTTGCGAATGACAAGTCCTCTCCCGTAAGTACCAATCAGCTCCTCCGCCAAATTGGACACCGCAAATAGCAGCAAACGCATCTCATGCTCGCCCCATCTGCCGTCCTGTAACTGTAGACGTTCTAACTCCATAGAGAGCACAGAGAAGCACGGCGCTTGGAACGAAATTTCCAACGCTTGCAGCTTGCGGTTTGCTTCCTCCGGCCCGATATCTCCTTGCGTCAAACGATCGAACAGTTCCTCAAGCTGCGTTTTTTTATCCTTTTGCTCATAAACGGCCAACTTTCCTTTGGACGTTTGATCTTCACTCGCCTCCTGCAGCTGCGTGATCGCTTTCTGAACCGCATCGAGCAGCAAATTCTTCTCGATCGGCTTGACCAAATAGTCAACGGCGCCATAAGCTAAGGCATCTTTGGCATACGAAAACTCCTGATAGGCGGAGATGAATATAATTTTCGTCCGAAGCTGCAAGCTCTGCACGTGCTTAATCACATCTATTCCAGTTCCGTCAGGCATAGAAATATCTGTTACGACGAGATCTGGCTTGAGCAGCTCGATTTGCTCCATTAAACCTCTACCGGTCATTGCTTCTCCGACAATATGAATACCGAGTTCTTGCCATGGGATGAGTTTCTTCAAGCCTTTAATAATGATCGGTTCATCATCAGCCAGAATGGCGTTTAGCACGGTTATTCACCTCTTTCGTTAAAGGAAGGACCAGCCGAACCGTAGTCCCTATATGCTTGCTGCTCGTGATCTCAACGCCAAATTCCGTTCCATACAGAGCTACGATGCGCTCATGCACATTGATAAGTCCAATACTACTCCCCGTTTCCAACGAGCTGGTTTGGGCCAGATTGCGGTGAACAGTTTCCACCGTTTCCTCACTCATACCCACGCCGTCGTCGTCCACAGAAATAAAGAGTTTGTTTGATTCCGACTTTTCAATAGTGATCCTGATCGTTCCTTTCCCCTGCTTAGGCATGATGCCGTGATAGATCGCGTTCTCCACAATCGGCTGCAGCGAAAGCTTGGGAATAGCGCAGTCCAATAAGTCGCTGTCGAATCGGAAATCCATGGCAAGTCTGTGCTCACCGTACCGGATGACCATCAATTGAAAATATTGCTCCACATTCGCTTTCTCTGCCCGGACGGTGACGGTTTCCTCGCCATAATCAAGCACGTATTTCAGCTGGTGAGAGAGCGATAATATCATATCGCCCACTTCATTCGCATCTTCTGCAACAGCATTCATTCGGATAACTTCGAGCGTGTTGTACAAGTAGTGAGGTCGTATCTGACTTTTCAGCGCGTTTAATTCCGCCTGCTTCTGCTTAAGCCCCGCCACGTATACGACATTAATGTATTCTTGCAACCGCCCTACCATTTTATTAAAACCATGGGCCAGCAGCCCTAACTCATCCGCGGATTGAACCGTTACCTGGGTATCGAAATTGCCGGATTCGACCTTTGCCATTTCGCGGGTAATGCTTCGAATCGGTCTAGAAAACCGGTTTGAGAACCATACCGCTACGATAATCAAAGATACAATACATAGGCCAATCACGATTGTTATCGTTTGTAATAGTTGCTCCAGCTTAAGAAACAGTTCTTTTTTATTAAATTCACCGATAATTTGCAGATGATTCTCTGCCGTTTCCTGCCGCAAATGCAGCATATCATCCGAAAGATTCGCTTGATACATCGTTCCGATTTCATTCGTATCATTACAGTATAGAATGATGCCATGTTCATCGACCACATAGACACGATCACGATTATTCAGGGACATTTGCTTAAAAATCTCATTAAATGCCCCAAGTCCGACGTCCATATAAAAAGTGCCGACAAGGTCCCCTTCAATTTTGGAAGAGCCGAGCACATCCGTTAAATTTCGCCCAAACGTCATCACCTGCTCGGTGGCCCCTAGGTAATACTCTTGTTTATGCGTCGGGAAAAAGGCAAGCCCATTACGGTTGTTCGCCATTTGGGATTTCCATTCTGTTCGTGGATACTGATATTGATAATCTAAGGCCACATTATTCTTGGTTAAATTATGGTAAGTACCGTTCGCCTGAACGAAAAAGACACTCTGCAAGTCACGATCCGTGTATAGTACCGTTTGTAGAAAATCGTTGATCGTCACCGTCAAGCGATAATCATTTTCTTTGCTTTGTGCCGCAATCGCTTGCCCTAACTGGCCATATTGCCCACCTACCCCATAGGAATACATGAGCTTAGAGATGTTGTTATACTTCATGAACATATCTTCAACATTCCGACTCGCATAGAGCAGCATTTGATCATAATTGTTCGTGGCGTAGCGCTCCATAAATCCGCTGAAAGTTTGCAGCGAGATATAGCTGAGGATAATTAAGGGGATAAGCCCCACCGAAATAAAGGAAAGCGTAAATTTGGCGAATATGCTCTTGTGCAGTCGAAAAGGGTTCGAAGTCATGATGCTGCCTCATTCCTAGCTTTAGCTAATATAGCTATTGTAACAGATTTCGGATGCAGAAATTTAAGAGGGAAGTGCGCTTTTTTAAGGGAGGTCGAATTGAACAGCTTATTCATGTCTACTCTTTAAAACAACAAAAAAATGAGCAAAATTGCCGCTGCCGGAGGCTTTGACAACTTCACTCATTTCAATAGAACTAGTTACATCCATCTCCTTGCTTACACGCAAAGTTCATAACGACCGAATTACTTGATGTTGGTTGCGACATACGCAAGATCCCAGATATCAATTTTGTTATCGTTGTTCATATCAGCGATTTTAGCTTTTGTCCAATTTGCGCTAGTGGAGTTCTTGCCATAGTAAGTAACAACCGTCGAAAGATCACCTACATCAGTGACTCCATCAGGGACTCCATCTTTTCCACTAATGTCTGTCGACTTGTAAGCCGTGGCCTTGAAGGTGTCGGTGGCACTATTAAGTGCTGCGAGAGCACTGTCTACTTGTACTTGAGTAGAATTCGTGTTGTCTCTTACAACAATTGCGGCGTTAATTGCTACATGGAATACATCCTTAGCTGCTTGCGGATATTGGCCAGGTTTAATACCAACTACAGCCGCGTTGTAAAGCGTTTGTGCACTCGTAACAGCTGCAATCAAAGCAACTTTATCCTGTGGAACTGCGCTAACAGAAATAGTCTTACTGCTCGGTACCGCAGTAGTTACGGTTCCATCGAAACCGCCAGTTTTCGCTTCAGAGACGGCAATGATCCCAGTCGTATTCTGAACACCTGCCTTTACTCCAAAGGTTACATTCAACACAGCTGTGCTGGTACCAGCTAGCCCTCCGAGATTAACGGAGATGATTCTCACTTTTCCAGGGCTAACAGTATCTTCTCTCAGAACCTGAATGTTACTGTTTGCACCCCCTGCACTGACATAATCGAATACGCTGGTATCGTAGCTTAGCGTGATATCCTGTGCGTATACACTTTGTGTCACGCTATCCAGGCTAACAACTGCTGCGAAAGTACTTCCAGGTGTCACACTATCGTTAGCTGCGATTGTTGCTGTAAGCGATTTGGTTTCACCATTTCCCGGTGTATAGATTCCAAGATCGCCAAGGTCAATCGCATAACTGTTCTGAAGTTTCTCGTATTCGCCTTTAAAGAATTCTTCTAGGTATGAATGTCCAAGAACGAATCTGTCCGGATTCACGGCGCCATAGTAGCCGGCATTGGCATTGCTCTGACTGTCAAACAGCACATAGCTTCCCTGCCATCCTGAACCGGCTACACCCCAGCTGATGATGTGATCGATGTAAGGGGCGAACCTATTGAACAGTTTGTACATTAGGGCGTACTCATAACCAAGGGCGTCAGACTGTCTGACATTGAGCACTGCAGGTGCGACCGCTCCGCCGCCTGGGGTGCTGGTCGGTGCCTTAAGGTCAAGTTCTGAATAGGCAATGCCGGAAAGAAGACCTTCATCAATAAGAGACGCATAGAGGGCCATGGCATATTGGTTATCGCTTGCAAGCGTCTTTCCAATCGAATCATGTCCCTGAATACCCATGTCTTCGATAAGGGGTCTTCCGTCATACAGCGGATCGGAGAGCCATGCCGTGTTCACTGCGCGAATCATGTTGTATACAGTTCTTGCTTTGGTGCGATTAGAGATGTCGTAATCGTTATAAGTCAGTTTCGGAGGATCATTCACGATATATGCATCAATGCTGCCAACGTTGTCATGTCCATCGAGCTTCATATACGCCGGAAGGTTAGCGTAGTTGGCTTTGTAAGCCGCCGCCATCTTGGCGTTAGGGGCCGCGATGTGTGCGTTTTTGAATAGCATGTAAATGTAATGCTCGGTGATATCGCCGCCAATTAGATCATCCGACATGGCAGAAAGCCAGTTCGTATTTTTGAGTGACTGTCTCCAGCTGTTCGGATCCGCGGGGATCGTTTCGCTGTGACGGCTTTCGTGAACCTCTTCGTTAAGTACATCCCATGAATGGATGGGAATTACTCCGCGAGATACACTTGACCCATACTTCGTATCTGTAGTCAGGAAGTGTCGCATTACATACATAGTATGGTTAAACTGCACTCTTCTGGCCATTTCTTTGTCTACTTTAACCGTAGTTGTAACGCCGTTGCCCAATCCATAGTAATCGGTTGTTCCATTATATCCCAATGTAAGGGTCGCGGGAATCATCTGTCTCATCCAAGCAGGTGCCTGGTTGTACCATGCCAAAACGTGGGCGTGAGACTTATACTGTCCAGGAGTTCCGGAATCCCTGATTGCTTGATAAGAGCTGGTCGGGAAACTGTATTCACCTACACCAGGCGTGGTGGTTGCACCGCTCAGCGCCTCGCCAGTAACACTTTTCAGCCAACTTGGGCCGCGGGGATGCGTTGCATCCGCCTTGAGATTGTTGCCATCGACAAAGATTTCATAGTGATTAGCTCTGGTTCCAGTTACTGCTCCTGTTCCGATCGTACCGACCATGAACGTGCCATTCTGCTTGTTGTAAACATTCTTTAAAGGCGTTACGACACTCTGGTTTTCCTTGTTAACAACGTTAGGAAGCGCAACGCCGTTAGGGTCCGGTGCGGTGATTTTGATGTTACCGACAAGAAGCATACCCGTTTCTGCAGGACGCCCATTCTCGCCATGGAGCTCAAGAATGAAATTCGAGGAGGTGCCTGTTGTGGCGGTAATGCTCGTGTGCTTCAACAACCAAGTTTCACCGTTGAAGGAGCCAATCCAGTCAGGGTTAAGGTTGTTGTACTCATATTCCCTGAGATAGGAATCGATGTCAGAGCTGGCATTCCTAATTCTCCACCTCATGAATTTCCCCTGCGCGCTCTTGGGATAGAACACATCAAACTCAATATTTGAGCCTGCGGGAACATCTACACTTGGAGACAATGGAGACTGAAGAGTCATTCCTCCGAAGGTGGTCTTTCCGTTATGGACATAATTGATCTGAAGCACATCAGATTTACCTTGGGAATCTGCAAACGGATACGGAATCATTTTGTATGTACCACCAGCAAAGTCAGCAGGGACACGGTTGTCAAGCGGGGTTCTCGAGGTCCAGACATTGCTTGGCGCAGTAATATTTACAGGTACTTTGCCAGGACCCGGATCAAGACGGAAATAGGGATCTGAACCGTCCGCTTTGATTTTTCCAGTGAAGCTGACTATGGCGGTTTGCAGACTGGCTATAGCTTCGCTGGTGGGAGTCATCGCATTGCGCGCGAACTCAAGCGCGTTATTAAGATCTCTGAGTTCGTCAGCGTACACCCAGGGGAACGCTTTGTTCACATCGGATCCAACGTCCGTGTTGCTAATTTGGAGCGGGAATTCCTCATTACCACTTTTTAAAGTTTCGGCTTTTGCGATGAGATCGTTCAGTTCATGTGTCAGTTCGCCTCCAGCTGCGGCGGCAGGGACAGGGGCAAACGCAAATACAGAGAGAAGCATCATGACTACCAGCATACGAGAGACGTTAATTAAGGGATTTTGAAAATTCATCTTTGTTTACTCCTTTTCTTAAAAAATGACTACTAATAATATGATATACAAGCCTTAGAATGAACTCCATGGATGGATAATCGATCATTTGTACTTTTTTAGAAAGCGGTTACATTCAGTGTGTTGTTCAGACTGCATTCCCTTCAGAAATACCTTTTGCTTAGGGTTTCAACTTCCTGTCGATCTGACCTACTATTCTCTATCAGAATTCTAGATGGCGGGAAACCTTTTATTTTTTTGAATACTTTACTGAAGTAATAAATATCTTCAAAGCCGCATTTATAAGCGGCTTCCTGCACAGTAAATTCACCGCTAAGGAGAATATTCTCTGCATTATTAATTTTCATTCTGTTAATATACTCCTTAACAGATGCACCCATGTATTTCTTAAAAAGAGTGCCAAAATACGCTGTGGTCAAGCCAGCAATGGATGCTAGCACCTCAACTTCTATTTGATTTTGCAAGTTGCTCAAAATATATTTAATGGATCTCTGTATTCGTTTGTCTATGTTCACATGGTTGTCTTTATAGTATAAGGCCTTGAAATAGTAATGTAGGATCATAAGCAATAATGCACGTGTTTTCAATTCATAACCTTTATTTTTCTTTAACCATTCAAATGTTAACTCATTGTACAATGAATGCAATTCTTCGGGCTCACCGATATGAGATATTAATGGAAACGGCAGATTAATATCCTTGCCTTCCCTATCGTAGATTTGAATATTCAGCGCATAACTGATCATTAGATTTGCAGTGTCCGTGGTTGCACTTCGACGACTGCCTTTAGGGATGCACAAGAGATCTCCTTGATTGACTTCATACACCGTTCCGTTAATGCGGTAATAAGCCCTTCCTTTGAAGATATATGTTAAATCGTAGAAATCTGTTGTCGCATCTTCAATAATCCAATTTGATGTGGAGTTTCTATTGATAAACAATTCAATTTGAGGATTAATCCCGAGATATTCCATAGAAATTATCCTTTCAAATATAATATTTTAAAGCTAACAGCCCTTGAACGCCCATACTGGAGCGCCCAAGGGCTATTAGTCTGTTGGGGAATGCAAGAAACATTAAGTTGCCTATCTCGAGAGTTACAACTTTATTGCCCCAAGAAATTATAAATAACTTGAGAGGCCTCTGCTCTAGTTCCGACTCCTTTAGGTATGAACAAATTGCCCTCTCTTCCCTCAACAAGATGCAACGCTCTCGCGTTCCTGACATACGTCGTTGCCCATGAAGAAACAGCATCCTCATCGTCAAAAGCGTTTACAGAAGGTACAGCAGCATTACCGTGTTGCTTTTCATATGCGCGCATAAGCATAGCGACCATTTCTTCTCGTGTGATCGATGCTTCAGGCGCAAAAGTCGTTTCACTCTTTCCTTCAACAATGCCAGACTTCACCGCAATCGAAACCTCAGGATAGAACCAGTCTGATACTGACACATCCGAGAAATTGCTATTTCCATTGTCGGTTAAATGAAGTGCTCTCACCAGTAAGGCTGTGAATTCAGCCCTAGTAATCTGACGTTCCGGCTCGAAATCCGTGCTGCTTGTACCCGTTACAATATGCCTGGAAGCAAGCTCTGTAATCACATTTTTCGCCCAATGAACATTAGGTACATCCTTGAAATTTTTAGTGTATTCTATAGCAGCGTACTTACTAAAGTGATAAATCTCGGCAGATATTACTCCATTTGCGTAGGTACCCCCTATAAACTCAAGCGTTCCATCATCCGCAATATAATAAATGGAGACTAGTTTAGCATTTAGGGAAGGATCTACTTTGAATCGCAAAGTGATTGGTGTAGTGAAATTTTTCAATGACGTAATCTCATTCCCACCTGTGACTATTTGCAAACTGAATTCGTATACGTTGCCAGAAGGTTTTAAATCAACATGATAAGACTGTTGGCTCTTGTCTATAAGTGTATCTGCTTCATTATCTGAAAGAGGTTTCATAGTGAATAAAAGCCTGCTGTCATTCCATTGTTCAAGAGATAAATTACCTCTTAATTGCTGCAACACCTCAGAAGGAAGCTCCACGCTAAGATTATCTTTCTTAATCTCCAAATGCGTCTGGGGATCACTTCCAATTTGGTTCAACGCTATGTTCACTTCATTGGCAGCTGCCGGAAGCTCGATTGTTTTTTTACCTTTACCATCATCTGTCATCTTTACTGGTTCACTAATAGGGTCAGTGGTTCCACTTCCACCGCTACTATTATTACCACCGTTACCACCGTTACCACCGTTACCACCATTTCCGCTATTGCTATTCGCAATGATAATCGTTTTTTGATAAACATCGACTGCATCTGAAGATTGCAATTGTGAATCAATTAAAGTGATCTTATCAAGCGAAATGTCGGCTGAACCAACAGAAAGACTTTCAAATGTAAGTGTATATAAGTTAACATTCCCATCTAATCCTCTTTTGGGTCCTACACTTGTGTGTGCCAATTGAAGTTGATTTCCGTTTTGTATGGTAGGGACTGTAAATTCATTTTTCACATCGCTTACAGCAGTTATATATTTGAGCTTTGTCGAATCATAAGTAAGGTTTAACTCATAGGCATATAAGTCATTCAGCTGCTGGCCTCGAATAGTAACCTTCAGTTCGCTGCCAACAGTTACTGAGTCGGAAGTTGTTGTCAGAACTAACTGAGGTGAATCCTCCGCATGTACAGGAGATACAGGAAGCAAATACATTGTGCATAGAAACATAATTGCAAGAACACTACCCATCAAACCTTGTCTTCTAAGCATACCTTCTTCATCCTCTCCACCGAAATACCGGAAGGAAGGTATTGCATAACCTTCCTCCGGAAACCATTGCTTGTTTTAGTTATTCAGGATTAGTCTTGCTATGAACGCAAGGTCAGAGATGTCAATTCGTCCGTTATGATTATTATCATAACGCTTAGTTTCGTTCCAGTCCGATGCATCGGAAGTTAAATTATAGCGGTTAGCTAAGTAGCCTAAATCACCTATTGTAGCTTGTGTACGAATAGAATTCGTGAAGGTTTGCAGTGCACTGCCAAGCAGCAAGGCCGACTGGTTGACCTGATCTTGTGTAGCAGTTGGATTCGATGCTACTCCTTGTGCAGAGATAATAGCTGCTTGCAATGCTGTTTTGGCGCCGGATGGATATTGTCCCCACAGAGGACCATACGTTGCCGCATCGCGACTCGCCATTGCTGATTCAATAGCACTATTTAAAGCAGTTTTATCGATTACGATTGCTTCAATTGTAACGGTATACGGCGCACCGCTATTCACATTCGTAACCGTTCCGATGTCGTCGGATACTTTAACATTTGTCAGGTAAACGGAACTATTTACCGTACTGGATGTAGAAAGTGCCTTAAACTGGAATTGAAGAAGGTCCCCACTTCCGTACACGGCATTCGCTACTCCTTGAGAGTATGCCAGAACACGAACTTGTCCAGGAGCTATAACTTGACTGTCTGCTACGATAACACCTGTTTTCAAGGATTGAACACCTTGAAGCTCCAGTTGGGAAGCGTTAAAGTTTAACGTTACATCCTGCGCATATACGCCTTGTGTTACGTTTACTAATCCATAGTTTACATTAAATGACTGACCAGTAGTAACCGTCGTTGTTCCTGTTAATGCCGCTGAGAATCCTGCTTGCCCAATAATAGTAAAGGCATTTACCGTTATCGTTGAGGTTCCTTTCGATAGGCTAAGTACATAATCACCAACTGTTCCAAGGATTTGGGCGGTAACCCCAAGTGAAATTAAATTAGCATCATTATTAAGTAATTGTTGAGCTTTTGTTTTCAGTGTTGCTGCGTCATCACCCGTTGCATTCGGAACTGTAATCGTAGTACCGATTAGGGATGCTGCTTGTTCTACTGCCTGTTGATCCGCACTAACATCGCCTGAACTAGCCATTGTCTTCACGAATGTCACATTGGAGAATGTTGCTTGCAAATCCGCTGTTGCACTAAGATTGATTGCATACAATTGCAATTTGGCATCATTAAAGAACTCTGGAGAGAAAGTCGTCGCGACATTGGCCGAAGTATTCCCTAATGGTGAGTAGGTTGAACCATTATCTCTTGAATAGTACCCTTGTACATCATTGCCAGTCTTTACAATGCGAAGATAATAGTCTGTGCCGCTTAAGGTTGTTTGGCCAGTCGTATTGGAATGTGGTGTTGTACCCACCATATCCGAATTATTGATTTTAATAGAAGTACTATTCTTTCTTGCATTGATTCTGAAGAATTCACCCGTGGAAGTTCGGCTCATCCCTAGACCAATTTGTGTATTCTCTGCAAAAGATGCGTCACTTAGTGCTTTATTCACGGTGAGCTTCGCCGAAAGTGTCCAGTTCCCATTAGCTGTCCCCGGGAATTCCAGGATATTATGGCTAATTGGATAATCTGTATCCGCTTTTTGAGTTGCGACGGATGCTCCTGTTGCACTATAAGTTAGGGCACTTTGAGGATTCTGAGGATCCGTTGGGTTCGTTACCTTCCAACCTGTTGGAAGTCCATCGGCAAAATTTATAACCTCAGTAGTACTAAGTGCTATCTTATAGGTTTTCACATTTTGACCTTTAATAAAACGTACAACAGCAGTACCTTGCGTGCTATCCGCTTGAGAAATACTTACTTGTACATCTTTATCATTCGTAGATGCCGTTACAGTTGGAATTGTACTTCCAGTTACCGTGTACGTATAGTCAGACTTGTTAGCGTCAAAATTAGAAGGTTGGACACCATCAACGAAAACGCTGTAAGTAGGAATCATTTCAGCAGTTAGTGATAGTTGATCCCCATAAAGAATGTTGGAATCCTTCGCATAAAGGGCCAAAACAACCTTAGCCGTACCATCTGGTTCACTATAAGTGAACGGTTGGTTAGGTGTCTCATGCCAGTCTGCTATCTTCACGTCTACAGGCTGGAAGGAGGTTAAGCTGACAGGACCGCCCTCAAGAATGCGGCCAACTAACTGACCATTACTCCAATAGGCAGGATCTCCGGCCTCACGAGCAGCGTAAGGTTCAGGCATATCACGTTTATTGATTGGGGTCATGCCCAGTTGATTACCTACGCTGTCGTAATATACCAGTTGGACTTCAACGTCCCCTGGGTTCTCGGCAGCAATATCATAACTCTCCGGGCGATTCTTCATGGCAAGGAAGTAACCCTTAAAGTTGTACTTTTCGCCCTTGGTCAGTTTACCAGTTACGTCTTGCCACAATCCGTCATATTGCCCTTGAGCATTAATACGGTTGGCTACTTTTCCAGATCCGGCTACTTTCGATGTGTTGTTATTTTTGAGATATCGCGACATACCCGAGTAGCTCTGAATGGTATCCGCTGTTAGAACTGGGCCTGTTACCGACTGTTCAAACGTTCCATTATTGTAACGACCTGCATTCCAATTGTTTGTATTGGATGCCGTTGTAGTGTCAAAGTCGCCATTGACTAGAATATTCCCTGGGATGGATACCGTCGAGTTGTTTGCTGCAGTACTCCAATCGGAATCATTAGCCCCAAATAAGAAACGGTCTACGGTAATCGTATCACTGGTTCCGTTCGCAGCAGCTACGATATAAAGATCCTTATGGCCGTATGCACTAAGATCGCCTGTGTCCACCATATCTTGGAATTTACCAAATTTATTATTAGCTGGTACGTAAATATCAGCTACCCGCGTTCCTTGAGATATAATATCAGCTATATTATTTACAGGTGTTCCTACTGGTAACACATAGGCTTGAAGGTTACCGCCTTTTGTTGCCTTTGTTTGTGCGGTTAAGTACAACAAGTGTCTCCGAACCACACCGCCGTTTGCAGAACCATCCGCAAAATTAAGATTTTTATAAGCGAGATATTCGCCATTACCAAGTGTGACAGCCTCATTGTCGCGACCCGCATTTCCTGTCGTATTACCAGGTTTGCTATTGTCATTTGCCTCCGCTTCGAGGGAAGAGAAAATATCACGTTCGCCATCAAGACCATTATACGTGGCGAAAGTGCCTTGTGAAGGTACAATCGTAACGATACTAGCCGATGGGATGTCGATAACGAACTTACCATTACTTACAGGAATCGTTGCCAATTTCTTCTGATTCTCGCTGCCTGAAGTACGGAATACAGTTACGCTCGAGGTACCTGCAGGGAAGTCCTTCAATGTGAATTCCAATGGCTGAACGCTGTCATCATTTTTCGCATTTGATACTGTCATCGCGAAATCATTATTCAGTGGGTTTTTGAAACCGACAACATTGATATCAGCAATAGGTGCACGTGTTACATCAAAGCGTACGTCGCCTGGCTTAATAAAGCGGGAGAAATGACCATATCCATAGAAGCGTTTAAACAATCGATATTCGCCAGTCAGTGTACTTGTGTGACCAGCTTTCTGCTGGGAGTTCGTGTTTACGAAACGGATCAGGTCGGAACCATCAGCACCGTTGTTATCCCACATACTCCACCATACAAAACCGTTGAAGCCCGGATTGCTTGTAAACATATTCGTCAACAGGTTGGACCAACGAACGGCATCATTGATATTTTGGTTGCCATAACGTTGCGTATAGGCACCAGCGGATCCATCGCCGGTATCCTGATTCATAAACTCCGCCTGCCAAAGTTTATATTTGGTCAGAAATTCTGGATACTTAGATCCATCCTTGGTATAATCCAACGGACTTTGGGAAAAGTCTCCTGTGTGGTAGAGCTTATTTTCATCCGTACCGATACCGACTGTACCATACAGGTGAGTCGTAAATGTGTCGAGATACGGATTTTTATCTGTTGCATTACCTGGGTCAGTTTCAGAGAATACCGCACCACCTCTGCTGAGAGATGCACTAAGGTTGGTACCATCTACAGCAGCAAGCTTAGGTATGAAATCTATAATCTTACCTGTTGGATCCTTAATATCGTAGAGTGCACCGCCTGGTTGCATCGATTTCTTCAGGGTAGGACCGACGTAGCTGTCAATAAGTTCTGTCACATAGGCAGCGGATCCGCCTGCAAGGTCAACCTCATTAAAGGGATTGATATCGGTAATGGGAATACCCCACTGCTCCCACATGCCTCGGATATAATTGACAAGATAATCAGCAAAAGCTTGGTAATAAATTTTTACTGGCTTTCCGTCAATTGTAGCGACGTCCGCTCGAATTATCTTATTAGGTGCATTGGTTGACGAGTTACTCATCCAATAGGGTGCAGTCCATACGCAGGCATAGAATTGGTTCACACCGTACTGCTTAGCTTGTAGCATTGTCCACACCTGGTCGAAGTCGAACAGCTCTTTTCGAGTTCGTTGCGTGTTTTTAATGATTACTGGATCTTGGCCTGGCGCACTCAAGAGATTGGTAGGGCCACCATCGTCATTCGCAATCGGTTGATTCCACGTTGGGGAATCCCACACAAACCCCTCAACAGGTACCAATGTGCCTGGATCATGTTCAGGCTCGTTAGGCCAAATACTATCGGTGTTCCCGTCATAGAAACGGTCATATGCTTCAATTTTATATCCGTACTGACCGGCTGTTCCCCTCATAGGAATCGGATTATTCTGGATATCAAATCCTGGTTTTGTAACATCAGCTAGCAAGCCAGTTAAAGGGTTGAATCCTGGGCTAGTTGCTGTCGCATTAGCGGTGGTGAGTCCACCGTTATCACCGATGATCACCCGTACAATGTCGTGTCCAGTTCCGTCTTTTTCACTGAATGTCAGATTCAGCAGATGTCTTACGGTGTCTTGATGGCCAGCTGATGCTAGCTGCATCATTTGAACGGAATCTGTGAATGCATAAGCGGCACCTAAACCGTCCATCGTCTGATATTGCGTATACCAGTTGGCTGTTACTGGTGCAGCGGTAACCGCTGCATGAACGGAAGGTGAAACCACCATAGGGGCGATGGCCGAGAGCATAAGAGCGCTAATCAAATTAATTGAAAGCGACTTTCGCCAATTCTTTATATTCATTCTACATGTTCCTCCTCAACGTTTTGAATGCGCTTTCACTTACTACATCTTCGAATCTTCGCTAAAGCTCCATGGCAGCAATCCTAAACTGCATTTGTTATAGCCAACGTTCCGGAATGCTCGAATTCGATTTTGTTCCCCCTTCTATTTTTGATCAATATAATCTCACCTGCCTGATACTATAGTAACAACTAGGGAATCAGTAATATATATGAATGATCCACGATTTGTTATAAAATAGACCGAAAATATAGAGTCCGCATTATTTAGCCCAATACGGTCTTGTAGCGATCACGGTCTCTCCCGTAGTTATCGCCTTTTCAATCATCATGCCCAAGTAGTGATCCTGGGAGGCCTCTGACAAACTGTAAAACTCTGAACTGCCATTGATATAGGCAGCCATCTTCGCCAGACAGCTGGCGATAGCAATTTCATCATCGTAAAGCCTAGCAGGAGCAAAAGGATTGTGATACAACCATTGTTCCCCGCAAAGAATTCCTTGCAGAAAGTAACCTTCTGCATTTTCATATTCGCCTCGGTTGACTCGTTTCATTTCCATCTGCAATGGCACCGTGTTCTCCTGCTGGATCAGAATCCGGTTGTCGAAGATTTCTCCCCGCTCTCCCCTTACGGAGAGATGGTTGGAACGTGTCCAAGAACGGTGCTGGTCTTTGGTAAAGTCATAAATCCCCAATCTGTCTCCGAAATCTAACCACGCCATATCCCTTTTCATCGGAATCATCCTGTCTTCCGTTGGTGGACCGCTCCGTGTAGGACCGCTAACCCATCTGGATTCAAAACGCATGGCTTTAATCTTGACTTCTTCAAAGGTGATACCTAGCATTCGACGGATTAAACTGACGGCGTGGTACAGATGGGAGATGGAGACTGTCGTTTCCGTGACAACGCCGAGTTTTCCCGAACGGATTAGGGCCAAACGCGCTTCCTGCACGGGATGAAATTGATATTGTTCAGCTACTTGTACGCGTGCTCCTGTCAATGTTAACTTGTCATGAAGAAGTTCCAATCCCTGCATATCCGGTGCAGGAGGCGTTTCTACCAAAACCGGAATCCCTATTTCCGCTAGCTTAAACAGGTAATCCAGGCTCTGTGAGCCGCTTACACATAGCACAATGAAATCCGGTTGCTCATACTTTAGAAGCTCTTCTAGAGAAGGATAGGCTGGTACTCTCCATTGTTCTTGCATCGTTATCCTTTTAGATACATCTCTTATCACCATACTGATGATCTGGAAACTCTCCGGTAACGCTTGCGCAATTCGCAAAAAATACTGCGCACGGAAGCCAGCTCCTCCGATAATGCTGATTTTTACTGCCATTTTATACACTCCTAAATAATTTAATATTTAGCTAAATATATAAATACTTTGCACGACTAATGAATTATGTTATAGATAGCTTTTTGTTGAAACGAGGCACATGAGCGAGAATACCTTCACGTGTATATAACAGGCTTTTTTGCATTAACGGCAGCTGAACCGGTAGGGCTGTTATAGCCGCTTCGTAGATGGCAGTTACCAATTCGATGACTTACCTTCCTATATCCGCCCCGATCCCTCCGCCGCTTCAATCATTCTATCGCATTCTTCCAATGACATCGCCATTGGTTTCTCGAGGAGCATATGCTTGCCTGCATGCAAACAGTCAATCGTCACTTTAATATGTTGCTGTGGAGGGATGCAGATTGAGACCAAGTCCACCTCATCCAATTTTAGGAGCTCCCTGTAATCCTGTATAATTTGTCAGTAATTCATTACTAGAACTGGTAACGAGATCATAGTTTAATGAGATCTGTCGGGTTCATGCCTGTTATTTTTTTAAAAAGAAGGCTGAAATAAGGGAAATTTTTGTATCCAACGCTCTCAGCAACTTCATAAACCAGCATATTTCGTTCCAAAAGCAGTTCGCGAGCTTTTTCAATTCTGACACGAGTCAGATAGGTATTGAAGGTTTCACCGGTCATATTCTTGAATATGATAGACAAGTGGTTCCGTGAAATAAACACTTTATCAGACAGAATAGCCAGCGTTAAATCCTCCGCATAATGCTCATGAATGTATTGCGTAATGAAATCAACGACTTGACGGTGTTTGCTGCTCCCCTTCCATTGTCTGCTGTCGCAAATAATGGAAATTTTCTCAGATAACCACCTCTGCAATTGATCAGGCTTGATTAAGTCCTTTATCTCCTTCACAATTTGGTCGTTCGTGAATAGGTCGTCAAGTACATGTCCAGCCTCATATAGACAATAAGAGATAATCCCCCATAATTCACTACCTAACATCTGAACATATTCAGATCTTATCCCCACCTGGTTCTCCAGTTCTCCAATGTAATCAGCAACGAGTTGCTGAGCCTTCGTTTTCTGGACACCCTTCATGGCATTCGCAAGCTCATAAGAGAATTTTACTGGAAACAAAGCCACCTGCTCCTGTTCAGCAGCCGCTTCTCTCTGATATGTATAAAACTCAAAGGACGGGTTTACCCTCAGTTGTCTCATATCGATGGCACGGAATGCTTCCTCCGTTGAATCTGGCATTTGGGTCCAATCAGTCTTAATGCTTCCGCTTCCGACACGGCTCATCAATTTCAGATAATTTGCAACGCTTTCAATAATCTGAATGCTCAACTCTTTAATAGCTGTGTGTGTGTATTCATTGTTATCCAATTCCGGATGAATAATTAATACAGCACGGGTGCTGTGGAGCTCTGTATATTCGACAGATGGAAATACTTTACGAGCCAACTCGTAAACGATATTACTAACCGCGAATCGGTATAAGTTCCAGTCCGATACTGAAAATTTGCGTACCCTTTCATCCCGAACGAGTTCAATCCCGATCACTGCATGGTTAGTATTGGACCAGAAACGATACGGCTGAGGCAAGATTTCTCCGCTTTGGTTAGCGCTTTCTAATGTACCAACCACAGCTGACCGCACCCACTCCTTCTCAATAAACGGCTCGTACAGCATCAGCTTGTGCTCCAACTCGCCTTGCTTTATCCGTTTTTCTTCCACATCCATCAGTTCTTGGATTACCTTGTTTAGAATTACTTTTAACGTCGGCATGCTGATCGGCTTTGATACATAATCGCTGACGTTATACCTCAGAGCTTGTCTAGCATGTTCAAAATCAGAATACCCGCTCAATATGATAATCTTTCCAGTAAATTCTTCCTTTCTTAATTGTTCAATCATATCTAAGCCATTCATAAGGGGCATGTATATGTCCGTTATAATAATATCCGGCTGTGTACTTCGGATCATATTTAACCCATCGACGCCATTCATGGCTTCCCCAACCCACTCTGCTTCCAATTCATCCCAAGGAATGGCACGCTTCATTCCTTGAAGCACTTGGCGCTCATCGTCAATAATCGCGATCTTCCACATTATATTTACCTCCTTTAGCTATTACATTTATTAGCATTTAAGAGTAAGTAGCTTATTATGTATGACTGGATCCTATGCGTTTCTGACTGCCATCATCTTCATAATAACGGCCTATTATAAAGGTTTAAATAGGAATGATGCACAAATTATTATAAAATATCACGATTCCTTTATTCATTTAATTATTTGGTTGGAGGCTCGGTCAATAACGGAAGAAATATTTCTACCCTAGTTCCCCCTTCTTCCCGCTCGTACAACTCAACACCGTAGATATGCCGGAAATAACCAGCAATTCTTTCCCTTACATTGCGAACACCGTAACCTCCCGTATGACGTTTCCTCTTATTCTCCACCACTTGTTGGAGACCAATACCGTCATCATCGATGATGATCTGAAGCGAGTTCTCCAAACGGTTCATCTGAATTTGGACATAACCGGTCAGCCTTGTGTTAAATCCATGCACGATAGAATTTTCTACGAAGGGCTGCAATGTCAGCTTAGGAATATACAGTTCCATAACATCTTCGGGCACATCAATGGCATAATGAAGACCGTTCCCCCAGCGAAGTTGCTGGATTTCCAGGTAGCATTTAATATGCTCTAATTCATTTGCAATCGGAATGAAACTGTCTCCGTTAGATAAGCCGATCCGAAACATTTGTCCCATTAGTTCCAAAATTCGGCTAAGCTCTTCGTGTCCGGCCTCAATGGCCATCCAGTTCAGCTGGTCCAGCATGTTGTAGAGAAAGTGAGGGTTAATATTAGCTTGTAGCGCTTCAATTTCAGCTTTACGCTGCTGCTCATATCGCTGCTGGAGGGATACGTACAAATCCTCGATACGCTCGTTTTGCTTTCGGTAGCCGGCAAATAAATAGCCAAACTCATTCTGGTAATCTCCTGGCAAATCCTGATTCTTACCACCGATCGAATAGGAGCTCATGGCAGAGACCAGCATATTAATTGGCTTTGTAAATTGTCTGCTTAAATAGAGGGTCAGCATCAACATCAGCAGTACAGCGGCAACACCAATGATACCGATAACTTCCGCCAAACGGATACTACTGGCCGTAATCTGTTTCCACGGTGTCATCTCGACTAAAGTCCAATTGGAATCATTCAACTTCGAATATACCAAAAGCGAATCTCCCACCGAAGAATTCCCACGAATATGGATAAAGCCGGATTTCTCGGTTTCCATGTTCACCCTTTTACTCATTTCCAACTGTTCCTGCATTTCACCTATCTTCAAAATTTCCTGCCCGTTACTATCTGTCATAATCCGATTGGAGTCCCTTGAGCGGCCTTTTAACAGGGTTCGGATTTCTTCTGCTTTCACATGAATAACAACGACACCTAAAAAAGTATCATTATATAATATTTTCCGCCCAAAACTAAGAACTGGAACATTCCCCGTGAAGCTAGGAATTTCATACTCAGATGTCCAGGCAAAATCACTCTTGTCCAAATACTGACTCCATTCCCTCCGATTATCTAAATCCTCTACATCCCAGAATTGGATATAACTGTTTTCTTCTTTTCGAAAAGGACGTTCCATATAGAGATCAATACCTTGAATGATCGGAATAGAATAGGTAAGATTTGCCATTGCATTATGGACATTATCGGCTTTTTGGTGACGATCGAATTCATCCTGACTATTCCAAAGAAGTCTAATCAATTCGTTGTCACGGGAAGTGGATAAGGAGATCTGCTCAATCATGGTTAGCCGTGTTGAAATTTCGTTGTTCAATTCTTCCAACAATTGTTGTTGATAATGGGAGGTATTTCTCACCAGAGCTTTAGAAGAAATATTGTAGCTTGTCCACACAATACTGACTAGAACCAGAAAGATAAGAACAAAAAAGCTGCGGAAAAATAGGCTCTCAATTCGAAACTTCTTGAAAATGTTAGTCATCTGGCGTTTCTCCCAACTGTAATTACTGTGAAAGAAAACGGTAAAGCTACGAAGGAAACTCGTCTCTTTACCGTCCAATTTGCATATTCAAAATAATCTTAACCTTTAATCCCCGTCGTCGCAATGCCCTCAACAAAATAACGTTGCAGAAACGTAAATACGATTGTTGCAGGGAGTATGGATACTAGAGACATTGCTAACAATTGGCCCCATTCTTGAGCTGATTGCGCATCATTGATCATCCGCAACGCCAAACCTACGGTATATTTATCTACCGAGTTTAGGTACAGCAAGTGGCCAAGGAAGTCATCCCAGTTCCACAAGAAGCAGAAGATCATGATCGTTACAATTGCGGGTTGGGTCAGTGGCAGAACCACACGCCAGAATATACCAAACCATGAACAACCGTCAATTTTCGCAGACTCATCAAGATCCTTGGGGATACCTCTGATAAACTGAATCAGCAGGAAGACGAAGAAACTACCGCCCGCTCCACTTGCTACCAAGTGAGGAACCACAAACGGAAGATAGGTGTTTACCCAACCCAGTTGATGGAACATCGCATATTGCGGAATAATGAGCACCTGTGAAGGCATCATCAAAGTCATCATTAGAATAGAAAACCAGAGATTCTTTAATGGGAAATCTAGACGAGCAAAGCCGAAGGCTACCAAGGTGGTTGAAAAAAGCGTTGCTATTAAAACCATGGCTTCAAGACCGAAAGTATTCAGATAAAAATCAGTAAATGTGCGTCCGGGAATTGCATGCCATCCATCCGTGTAGTTGCTCCATTTGGGAACCGAAGGAAAGATTCCAGGCGAACCAAGCTCTGCATTCGACTTAAGTGATGCGCCAACCCACCAGATTAATGGGTAAATCATAAGAATACTAAACACAATCATTAGGGTATGGCGAATAGAAGAATTCCATTTTATGTTCATTTCCTTTTCTTCCCTCCTGTGTCAGTTTCATAGAAGACCCAATACTTCGAAGTGCCAGCAATAAGAACTGCTACTATGACAATCATAACCAGCATAATCCAAGCTAAAGCTGAAGCATATCCGAGTTCATAGCGACTGAAGGCCCGCTCATATAGATACAATGCGTATACATACGTAGAATTCATCGGACCGCCATTGGTAATAACGAAAGCGGAAGTAAACATTTGGAATGAATTGATGACACCCATAATTAAATTAAAGTAGATAATCGGTGAAAGCATTGGCAGCGTAATTTTGAAAAATTGTACAACCTTGTTCGCACCATCAACGGATGAGGCTTCGTAAAGATCGTTTGGAATTTGTTTTAATCCTGCAAGGAAGATAACCATGGCTGATCCAAACTGCCAAACTGTTAGGAGAATCAGCGTCCACAAGGCTGAACCTGGATTCGTGATCCAACCTTTTCCTACTATACCGAATATGGATAGAATTTCGTTAAAGATGCCGTCAACACCAAAGATATTACGCCACAAAATCGATACGGCAATACTTCCACCAATTAGAGAAGGGAAATAAACCGCCGTACGGTAAAAGGAAATACCTTTCATTGCCTTATTTAAGAGTGTTGCCACCAACAAAGCCGCAATTAATTTCAACGGCACCGATGCCAGCACATATTGAAATGTTACTTTGACGGATTGGGTAAATCTCGGATCATCTGTAAAGATACGGGTGTAGTTCCGTAAACCAATCCATTTGATGGGTTCAAGCAATGTATAATCGGTAAGAGAATAATACAATGATAGAAACATAGGATAGGCCGTCAAACCAAAAAATCCGATTAACCATGGAGAAATAAACAAATAACCTGCTAACGGGGCATCCCATCTGCTGAAAAACTTGCGCTTCTTTTTCACTTCAGCCCCGTTTGCAGCAACGATAGTAGAATTGTTCAAGCATAATCACCTCTGTACTTTCTTTATAGTCGGTATTTTATAATTTAATTATATAAGTCGCTCATCTTAGTCTAAAGTAGGGAAATCATCGAATTATTATAAAATATAACGAAAAACGAAGAAGCTAGCCGTGGCTGCTTCCTCGTATTGCGAATACATAGCAAGAATTATTTTAGGAATAAATGAAGCGTTTAGCCTTGTCGGCAATCCCACTTTTTCTATAAAAATACGTATTGATCCGATCTCTCCATTCTTTGGCATGCTCCACTTGCTCTTCGATACGCTCAGCAACTTGCTTATGCAATACCTCATCCATGCTTCCAGCTAGACTGTCCCATTGTGAAACAAGCTGCGCTGCCTTATCCACACCTTCAAAATGCGTGTCATATATATGCTGAATAACGGTTTTACCTGATTGAAGAACGTGCGTATAAGGAACATGATGGAAGAAAAGCAAAAGTTCATCCGGACAATGGGCGAGAGATTCATATCGTTCAAAATTAGGTGAATTGTATTGGGATGTATATCCAGTACCTGTTGCAAGTGTCCGATCTACACCTATTCCATGCCAATCGGCATAGTGATACGTCCCCCATTTGGCGTATTCGTAACCATCTACATCAGGACCATAGTGAGTATGGGGAGTAACCATAAAACCAACGCCTAGCGGTGCCGTATAGGACTCATAGATAGCAGGCGAACTCAACAGCATGTTTTTTATTACATGAATGATATTTGGGTTATCACCGAATGTAAGCTTGATCCATTCCTCAGCAATATGCTCAGCAGTCAAGTCTGGATTCCAAATCAACCTGCCATAACCGTACAAATTGGCTTGCGCTAGCAAATGTCCTGTCCAATTCATGTCATTTCCAATATTGGAAACAGCAGCAATGCCTGCCAACCGATTGCCATGAACCGAGCCACTAGCAATACGCTTAATGGTGGATCCGTTACCTTTGGTGTAGGATTCAAAGTCTAGGATTTCCTTCCAATGAGGGATCAAATAAAATAAGTGTCGTTGCTGCCCTGTATATTCTTGGGCAATTTGGAATTCTAGCACCTGATTTGTGGACGGCATAGCTCCCAGAAGTGGAGATACAGGCTCTCTGACTTGGAAATCCATGGGACCGTTTTTGATCTGCAAAATGACGTTATCCTTAAAGCGACCATCCAAGGGCTTGAAGTGATCATAGGCGGCTCGAGCTCGATCCGTTTTTCTATCGCGCCAATCCTGCTTGCAGTTATACACAAAGCAACGCCAAATAACCATGCCACCAAATGGCTCTAATGCTTCAGCCAGCATGTTGGAGCCGTCAGCATGATCTCGGTCGTAAGTAAAAGGTCCCGGTCGGTTCTCCGAATCGGCTTTTACTAAGTAGCCGCCGAAATCCGGGATAACTGCGTAAACGTCAGCTGTTTTATCCTTCCACCATTGGCGCACATCCGAGTCAAGGGGGTCCGCAGTCGTCAGACCGCCGATTTCAATAGGGCTGGCATAATTAACCGATAGAAAGAGCTTGATTGCGTACTTACGGAAAATAGCAGCTAGTTTGGCCACCTCAGGCAAAAATTCTGTAATCAGTTTACTTTCCACTTTATGAACATTCACATTATTGATCACAATACCATTCAGCCCTGCTGAGGCGAGCATTCTAGCATAATCTCGGATACGGTCATGATCTTCTGTAATCAGGTTGTCTTTAAAAAAGATGGATTCACCCGCATACCCTCTTTCCACGCTGCCGTCCATATTATCCCACTGATTAATCATCCGTATCATATTGATTGGGTTCTCAACAATATCTAATTCGTTAATATCCGAGCCAGTACTTAACAAACGTAGCAAGTGGAAAGTTCCGTATAAAACACCATTAGAGGTAGTTGCACCAACTGCCACACATGCGTTTTCTTTATCCGTTATAATGACATAGCCTTCCTGCCCAACCCGTGCAATTTTCTCCGGTGTGACTAGACGATCTACTACAGGATTGTTGCCAAACGTGCCAATGGCAATGACATGTTTCTCTTGGTCGACAATTTCGGGCTTCACGCCCAAGATACCCTCTAGTCCATAGGTTAATTCAGATATTGCGGTTTGGATAACGGCATCCTTTTCCGTTACATGAATTCGGCTACAGTCCGCGTATTGATCATAACGATCCCCAGGTAACAATTGGCGGTATCCTAGCCATGCTTGATAGCCGCTGCCAGTATGTAAGTTAGATAAAGTTTCCATGTATAAATAAATCCTCCTCGTGTTGTCCCCATTCCAAGAGATTAAAAGATACCCTGGAACAAGTATCCGTTCCAGGGTATCTGACTTAGACTACTTTTCGTATGATTTCGATGCAGATTTCAACTGATCAAAAGCTTGTTGTGGGGTAATTTTACCAAAAGTAAGTTGATCACCTACCAACGTCCAATCCTTGTCAATGAAATTGGTCCAGCCGCTTGTTGAATCCCAAGTTTGACCGTCTTTCTCTGTTGCGCGAAGCAGATCCAAACCGACTTTATCTTGGTCACTGAAGCTAGCTTGAAGAAGAGCCGAAACGTCCTTGTTAGCAGGCAAACCGCGTACTGTCCCCAAAATTTTAGCTGCTTCAGTATCATTAACGAACCAGTTAACAAACTTCTTAGCTTCTTCCTGTTTTTTCGAGTTTGCGCTAACAGCTAGGTACATCGAAGGCTTCAACCAACCGCCTGGAGCGGAAGAGCGAGGCATAGTCACCAAAGCGTAGGCACCTTTTTTCAAGCTATCATACGTACCGTATCCATTAGAGAACGCATAACGCACTAAGATTTTGCCTGAAACCATTAGATCCAATTTAGGATCATTTTCTTTGTCAGAGGCATTTACGTCAGCTGGAGGAACAAGTCCTTCTTTGCGCAATTCTTCGAATTTCTTAGTCCATTCTAGGTAAGTCGCTTGATCTACATTAAATTTGCCATCTGGGGATACAACCGAACCTTTGCCTTTTGCATACTGGTAGGCTGAGTAGACGAAGTAATTACCGCCGTAATCCTTAGTGAAATAAGTTCCACTAGGTAATTTCGACTTGGATTCTTTGGCTAGTGCAAAATATTCATCCCAGTTCCAACCATTAGCAGGATTCTTAATGCTTAGTTTATCCATTGCCGCTTTGTCATAAATCATACCAAAAGCAACAGAACCAAGAGGAATACCGTATTGTTTACCACCGGATTGTCCACCTGCCATCAGTTTGGCATCAAATTTACTTACATCCACAGTTGGCGTCAATTCAACTAATTGCTTGCGGGCAGCCCAATCAGGCGTCCAGCCCGGGTCAAGCTGTACAACATCTGGCGCATTGTTAGCAGCTGCTTGTGTGGACAATTTGTCCAGATAACCGTCCATACCTGAATACTCAGGTTCGAACGTTACGTTCGGGTTGTTCTTCGTGTACAATTCAAGAGCCTTCAAAGTTGCGTCATGACGATTCTGAGCCCCCCACCACATAATGCGAAGCTTAACTGGCTCTGTGGATGCCTTTGCTGTCTCTGTCGGTGCGGCAGTTGGCGCTGAACTAGTAGTTGCTCCTTTGTCGCTAGCACCACAAGCAGCCAGTGATCCCACCAAAGCAGTTGTTGTAGCCAATACGGCTAGAGAACGTTTCCATTTAAACATTGTTACCCCTCCTGAATGTCATTTATTGTTTTTATTTCTGTTACTATCGTAACAACTCAGCAGTGAGATTGATATATGAATGATCCACGAATTGTTATAAAAAAGACCGAAATTCTATATGACACATTCACCAATTGGGACTTACACGTAAAAAATTATATCAAATTAAAATGATATCAATTTGGGGTGAAATATACTTATAATGGTTTTGTGTAAAGCGGATTTAACAGACATTGCTTACAATAAGGGGGGAGTCGTGTGAAAAAGCAGGGATTGGGACTTAAACTGCACAAGTTGCATTCTTCAAATGCTTGGATCCTATTGTTTCTAGCAATTAGCGGCATATTACTTTACCTACCACCCATGCGCGCTTTATTAGGTGAGGGCCGGGTTTGGCTGAAGCAGCTGCATATCGCAGCTGGATTGGTATCTCTGGCTTTAATAATTATATATCTCCCATACATCCGCAAGCATCTTCGCCTACTGTCTACCCGCAAAGCCCAGCAAGGAAATCTGATGCTAGTACTTGTACTATTGGCAGGATGGATTGTGTCTGGTCTTATTTTATGGAGATATCGGTCATTTCCACCTGCTTGGAATAATTCAGCATTATTGGTTCATGATTTACTGACATGGGTCGGTATTCCATACGCTATTTACCACTCCATCACACGAAGTCGTTGGTTGAGAAAGGCCGCCCGGGAAGCGGCTAGGAATCAACATTCCCCCTTGGGCAAACCCGTTGAGCTCAGGGAGATTGGTACCTATGAGCCGACAACGGGTAGAATTTTCCGCCGCATATCTCGTAGATCCTTCATTAAAACAGGTGTGGCGGTGGTTGTGGCGGGGCTCGCCATGCCCCCTTTTATCCGTTGGCTGAATTCTGCTGTAGGGGGCTCCAACCTCTCCTCACTTCAAGAAGAGGAGTCCTTATTGGTGGATTTTCTACAGCCGACGCCATTGTCAGATTCACTGCCACCGAAGGGGGGCGGAGCGAAGGGCAGCTTCCGGATCTATACTGTGACAGACATACCCAAGTTCAATCCCGATACGTGGACATTCACTGTCGACGGGCTTGTTAATCAGCCTTTTCAATGGAGTTGGACCGAATTTCTCGCTTTTCCCCGCCAAGTGCAGGTCAGCGATTTTCATTGTGTGACAGGTTGGTCAGTCAACAGCTGTACTTGGGAGGGCATTCCTCTGAACAAACTGTTAGAACTAGCAGGCGTTAAGGAGGGGGTAAAGATGGTGAAATTTTATTCAGCGGATGGCGTATATACGGATAATATCACCATTGAACAGACCTGGATGGAGGACGTGATGGTTGCGGTTATGCTAGATGGTAAGCCAATTCCCAGAGATATGGGAGGCCCTGTTCGACTAGTGGTTCCACAAATGTACGCATACAAATCAGTAAAATGGCTGAACCGGATCAAACTCATTGACAGTGATCATACGGGCTACTGGGAACAGCGAGGCTATGCCAAAGATGCCTGGATTTGGGTACCGCCCGCGTAAACCGGTCATTTTCAAACTTATAATATGTAAATAGAAATCGCCATTCCCAGGCGTCAATTGCTACACTGTCCTTCAAGGACCAGAGCGTTTAAGCATTTAAAGAGCCGCCCATCCAGGCGGCTCTTCATTGTACTCATGGTTGTTGCAAGAAAACTTTTCGCTGCTCCCTAGCACTTTGTATGGCACCAAAAACCATGGCGGTGCTGTAAATATTGTCAGCGTAAGTCGTCTCTGCTGGGCGTCTTTCCTGAATCGCTTGGAACATTTCATCCAAGCACCCATCATGCCCTTCACGCCCTCCCCAAACATAAGGAGCGTCGATGCGATTGTATTCATATAAGAATTTATCTGCTTGATCCGGTGCCACAACTTCTGCGTAAGGAGCTCCCTCTGTCCAAGCGGCTGTTCCTTTACTGCCGGCGATACGCCATTCGGCCTCCCATGAAGTACGGATACCCTCGGAGCACCATGATCCGTTATAAGTAAAGACTGCGCCATTATCAAATTCGAAAATGCACACGGCAGCGGCATTGCCGGCATACCAGGAACCTTCTGGATTAAACTCGTGGCAATAGACTGACACGGGGTTAGCCCCGATGAGGAAGCGTGCCTGATCGAACGTATGGATAGCCATATCCAAGATGAGTGGACTTTCCATCGCATCCCGGAACCCGCCAAAATGGGCACCTATAAAAAAATCCGCCGTCACAAAGTTTGGCTTGCCAATCGATCCGGAGCCGATCAACTCACGCAGCGCGCGAATATCTTTTAAATAACGCCGGTTCTGCATGATGCTATAGTTCAGTTCTGGCTTGGACGCTGCCAGTTGAGCCAGTTGTTCTGCCTCTTCCATCGAGGCTGCCATCGGCTTTTCACTCATGAGATGGCAGCCGCCATGGAGCGCCGCCATCGCAATCTTCTTATGTGCCGAAGGAATCGTCACATCAAAAACCAAATTGGCGCCAGTTTCCTTAATCGCCTCTTCCACGCTTGCGTACCAAGGTATCGTCAGCCCATAGGTTTCATTCATTTTTTGTGCTGCCGCTTCGTACAAATCGACAAACGCTACAATCTCTGCATCATCCCGCTCTAATGCATATTGAATCCACTTATTAGCCATACCGCCGCAGCCGGCCTGAACTATTTTATACATCGTACTCATGAGCTCTTCCCTCCTGTTTTATGATTAAATGATCGGATTTGGAACGAACGTTCCACCTCGGCATGTTTGTAAATAATGGAGCGCATGAACTTGCCCCGTCATTTCCAGCTCACCGCAATATACCGGGTCATGCCACCCTTCAATATCAATCGTACTTCTATACCCGGCTAATCTTAAAATGGAAATAATATCTGTCCAGTTCGTATCGCCAAAGCCAGGTGTCCGGTGCCATACATAAGGGTGATTGCCGCCAATCCCATGCTCTTTGATCACATCCCAGGCAATCGTAGCGTCCTTCCCATGAACATGAAAAATCTTATTGACCCACTTACGCAGTTGCGGAATCGGTTCGATGAGCTGTGTCATTTGATGCGTAGGCTCCCATTCAAGCCCAATATGATCATAAGGAAGTGCATCAAACATCATTTCCCAAGCAGTGGGATTATGGGCGATGTTCCAATCCCCTTTCTGCCAGTTCCCATTCATAGGACAGTTCTCGAATGCCAATTTCACACCATTTGCCTCTGCTCGATGTGCCAGTTCACCGAACACTTCCTTGAATTTGGGAATAGAATCGGGGATAGGTTGATCCGTTAGTCTCCCTGTGAAGCCAGTTACCATATCCGCGCCAAAATCCCTCGCAGAATCAATCAATCGTTCCCAGCTAGCCACCGTGTCCGCATTGCTTCCAGTTCCAGTAAGGGGATTGCCAAATATCGATAAACTCGAAATGACTGTATCATGTTGCATCATCATGTCACGAATTTGCGCAGCACTTTCTTTTAAATCCGTCGTTCCTGTCGTTTGCCAAAATGAAAGCTGAAAGCTCTCAAAGCCATGCTTCACAATTTGCGGAATCACTTTAACTGCCGTGTTCCCTTGAACGAGCGTACCGATTCTTATTTGTTCCATTTTAGTCGTCTCCTTATTCGTCATATATCCATTTAGAGCATGTAGCCCTACACAACCATCTGGGATATACTAAGAATAGTTGAATTCTTGGTAATCTCGCTACGTAGAATCGTGTGAAAAACTTGCACAATTTTGTGCTATTAGGAGTGAAGTTATTCTGACTGCTCTGAAGGAATTAAAAGAAAATACCCGCATGCCTGGCAAGCATTTTCAGGTTAACGTCTTTCACAATCTCAGCTCCGGTGAGCGCGTCTTGTACCCTCACTGGCATGAACATATGGAAATTATCTATTTTGTCAAAGGAAGCGCTGTCTTTGACATCGGCGGCATCTCCAACGAGACATCGCCAGGTGATCTGCTGTTTGTCCATTCTGGTGAGCTGCATACGGGCTATGCGGTCAATAATATGGATGTTGATTACTATGCCATCGTTTTTAATAAATCCCTGCTTGGCGCCGATTCGGGAGATCCGTTGTATGGACCCATGGTGCTGCCTTTCATGGAAGGCCACAAGCGCTTCCCTCTTCATTTGCGTTCGGGGGATGCCGCTTACACGGCCTTTGCAGAACTCATTCTTCGAATTATTGATGAATTCGAGCACAAACTCCCGGGCTATGAGATCTCCATCCGCTCGCACCTTCAACTCCTTATTACTGCTGCGCTGCGGTGGATGGACCAAGCGAATACGACTCACCGCAGCCATCGGACGAATCTGTCGCTCTTGCATGCCAAACATTTTGAAAATTTGTTTGCGTTCATCCGCGAGGAATACAGGCGCCCCATTTCCCTCGAGGAAGCTGCGCATGTGACCAACATGAGTCTCCACCATTTTTGCAAAACATTCAAAAAGTTAACAGGCCGTACCTTCGTTGAATACGTCAATTTATTCCGCGTCAATGAAGCGGAAAAGCTGCTTCGGACAAAGGGCATTTCCGTAACCGAGGCAGCCGAGCAAGTTGGTTTTAACAGTATCAACTACTTTACACGGACATTTAAGCAATTTAAGTACTACAGTCCGTCACAGTGTAAAAAGGATTAAACGGAACAAGGTTGAAACTACCTTTTCTTTGGAGGAACAATGAAGCTGCGATCAAACTCATATTTATTAAAACTGTTGTTTTTCTCTGTGATTATAGGCACAATTCCCGTGCTGCTATTGGGAAGCTTCGCATATTACAACTCATCCCGAACTGTACAAGATAAAGTGAACGAGAGTAATAAGCAGCTCTTGCAGCAGATGCAGATGCGCGTTGAACAAACCCTCAAAACCATAGACAATTCCGCAACACAACTGTTGCAGTCGCCTGTTGTCATGGGTGCTTTTAAAAAAGATATCAATAAAGAAGACTTTGAAATGGTTCATGAGCTGTATAAGGGCATTTCCCAAATTCAAACCTACGAACTAGGGATTAAAGATGTCTTCCTCTATAGCTTAAATAAACAATGGATCGTCTCCAGCTCTGGCGTGAATGAATATAGTTCACCGGCTTTTCGACCGCAGCTTGCAGCATTTGCGCAAACGGTTACCGGTTCATTTTGGACCAAAGATACCACGAGTTCGCCGAACTCGCTTCAAAATATTTATTTTATTAAAAAATATCCATTCAATGCGGTTACACCCGAAGGCATTATTTGTGTCGTCCTATCTTCCGATGTGATGAAGGAGTTTATTTCCGTACAAAGCGACAAGCTTGGCACCACGTTTATTCTGGATAAAAATTTAGATGTCATTGATCATCTTGACCGTAATCAACTGGGTAAAAGCATGGCCGGGGAACCTCATTTGGAACCTCTCATTGAGGCGAATGCCGCATTCGGTCAGTACACCTCTAAAGTAAATGGCGAAAAGGTCACTGTCACTTACCGGAAATCTTCCTATAACGGTTGGAGTTATGTATCCGTCGCTTCCAACAAACAAATCAATGCTCAAAATACGATCATCGGCTGGGTTACCTTATTGGTCAGTGTAGGCATTCTATTAGTAACCTTCGCGATTGCATGGTTTGGCTCTAAGAAAATGTATCGTCCGATTAAATCCCTCTATACGGCGCTCCATAATGTTCCAACGTCTTCCAATGTGGCACAACCTAGCGGTGAGCTTCAGGTCATTGGAGATCGGGTTGATTTCCTAATCCGGAATCAGTCCTTGATTATGAACGAGTTAAAAGGGCAGCAAGATCAACTCAAAGAATTTTTTATGCAGAAACTATTCGGTGGAAGCCTTCGATCTACAGAGTTTGAAGAGAAGTTAGGCTTATATGGTGTGGAAGCTCCTTGGAGGTCGATGTGTGTAATCGCCATCCAGATCGATACGCTGAGAGAGACTAGATTTAGCGAGAAAGATCGCGATCTACTGATGTTTGCCATCAATAATATTGTTGGCGATTTAATTTTAAGTGAGCAACGCCTGGTTCCGATCGTCTATCTAGACAATCAGGTTACGCTAATCGGCTCCTCCAACGAAGCCGCCTCATTTAAAGAGCACATCTTTACGCTTTCCAATGAGATTCAGACTGCCATTTTGCAGTATCTTGAAATCAAAGTGAGCATCGGGATTAGCCGTACATTCAGCTCGTTTATGGAAGCACCACAAGCACTGCATGAAGCGATGACATCCTTAAAATATAGGGTTGGCCTAGGTGACGAATCCATCCTGTTTATTGAAGATCTACAGCCGCAGAAAAGCAATCTATCGCTATTCCCGCATGACAAAGAGCAATCCATTTTTGATGCTATCCGTGGAGGCAACCTAGAACAAGCAGAGATTGCCTTGCATCAATTTATTGAATCGATTTTCCAAGCGCCTGCACAACATCAAGACTATCAGTTGACTCTACTTCGATTATTGGTCGATCTTCTACGATTTGGCCAAGAATTGTCCATTGATTTGGAGCGTATAAGTGAAGAAGCTACCTTAGTCCAAACTCTATTTAAACTGAGAAACATGCAAGAGATGGAACAGTGGTTCCTAACCTTGTTCATCGTTCCTTATATCGAGGAGCTCGGTAACCGGCGTGAGTCTCAGTTCAAACAAATTTCTGAAGCTATCATGGATATGATTAAAAGGGAATTCGATTCCGACTTAACCCTTGAGAATTGTTCTGCTCGCATTAATTATCATCCGCATTATGTAAGCCGTGTGTTCCGGCAAGAAACCGGTATTAATTTCGGTGAATACTTGACTCAGTACCGCATTGATATCGCCAAGAAATGGCTCAAAGAATCGGACATGAAAGTTGCCGAAATTGCGGAGCGACTGCAATACAACAACGCAGCCAACTTTATTCGTTCTTTCCGTAAATTTGCAGGCATGACACCTGGGCAGTTCCGGGATGATGGGTAGTGTTAATTAAACAGAAAAGCGCTGGCTTTGGAAGATATCTTTCCAAAACCAGCGCTTCTTCGTTATTCAGCAGCCATTACCGAAGAGGTCCCTCTTCGCGTTGAGAATGGATGCAAGGAAAACTAACGTAAGTCCTTGTCCCCATCCTTGAATTCGTTTGTCTGGCACATTTCGATAGCCATCTGCATCATCCATCACAGCAGTTCCTGCCGAAACGCCTGTAACCGTCCCGTCCTCCGCAATGCGCGCTAGGATGCCGTCAATCGATTTCTGCACATATTTGTTGTACAGTCTGCCGCGGGATAGTAGAGCAGCTGCAATCCCTGCAGAACCTGATGTTTCCAGAGGTGATGCTGAATCGTCAACAATGGTATGCCAAAGTCCTGAGTCATCTTGCAGCCTTACAAGCGAGCTTAATTGATCCCGCAACGATCCATCAATTATCATAAACGAAGGATGGGTGACTGGAACCAAATCGAGTGCTCTAGCCATCGTTAACGCCGCCCACGCATTGCCACGAGCCCAGTAAATTGAAGACATATTGGATTGCGCAATATGATCCCAACCATGGTAATATAAGTTCGTTTTCGAATCTTGTAGAAACCGTTCATGTCCGTGATATTGCTTGAGCCCATCTGCTATATAATCATCGCGCTTCAGCAGGCTACCCATCCGGAGTAAAAAGTACCCGGCCATAAATAGGGTATCCACCCAAGCTTGTTCCGGGAAGTTATACGTCTCCGAGTTTACTGTGTGCTGGAAGATGCCATCCGAGAAACGCACTGCCTCATGTTTGAGATACTCTGCCATTTCTATTGCAACCGTCAGGTACTTCTCCTCTTGGGTTGCTTCAAATAAAGTAAGGAGCGCATGACCAATCGAAACAGCGTTTACAGAAAGCTTAGGAAGCCCGTCTTCCAAATTCTCGTCAATCCATACTTGTAAAAGCGAGAGATACTCTTTGTTACCTGTAGCAAGGTAAGCTTCAGACACACCATAGAAGGCTACGCCCCCTGGCCAATCCCAGCTGAAATCCATTCGAAACGTGCGTTCAACGACACGATCAATGACAGCGCTAACCTGTTGTTCATCAATCACTAGCTTCGGCATCGCACTACTTCCCTCCATCATCATGCCCTATTTCTTAGAAACCTTGGCATATTCCGCGTTAATTTCCTCAATCACTTTACTTCCACCTGCTTGTGCCCATTTATCGACCGCTTGCTTCCAACCCGCTTCATCAATGGAACCCATTACAAACTTCACGGTTGCATCTTCAATAATCTTGGATAGCTCTTTACCTTTTTCTACTTCTGTATTAGAAATAAATGGAGCTGCCGGATTTGCTACCGCAATAGTTGCATTATCTTGGAACAGTTTCGTAGATAACTTCTCGAGCTCTGTCCCATAATTAACAACTTGATTTTGCATAACCATAAACTGCGCGCTATCATTAATGTCTGCTTTGACTTTAGCATCCGTTGTTGGCTTATAAGCGCCATTATCCAGCGTGTATTGTTTTCCTTCAATGCCATACTTCATTAGATTCTGGTTATCCTTTTCAGAAACATGATCGAAGTAAGATAGGATTTGTTTAAGTTCAGCTTCTGTCTTCACGCTCGTTTTGGGAATCATGTACATTCCTAAATAGCCTGCACCTGCCCTTGCTCTTTCACCTTTTGCTCCAGCGATGCGGTTAATTAAAGTCATTTTAGCATTAGGATCAACTTTCTTAATGTTATCTTCAATCCCTTTGCCATCTAGCATGTTATCGATCCAAAGGCCAGCCTGGCCTTTACTCATTACAGCACGCCCATCCGGGATAATGGCAAAATCTTGATTGATAATTTTTTCATCATACAATTTTTTGTAAAACTTTAATGTTGTCATGTACGCATCTGTCATTGCTGATGGTGTCAACTTGCCATCCTTGAGCTCCCACTCATTTGGGCCGCCATTATAAACAAGAATATCTTTAAATCCAGCAATAACACCGCCTTGCATACCTACGGCAAGTCCAATTGTATCTTGTTTGCCATTCTTATCTGGATCTCCAGTGGCAAATGCTTTAAGAACGCTATATAACTCATCCAAATTTTTGGGTGCCTGCAAGCCTAAATTGGATAGCCAATCTTGGCGCATCATTAAGCCAAAACGTGAGAGATCACGCTCTCGATACACACCGTAAATTTTACCATCAACAGAAATATTCTTGAGTACAATGTCGGACATTTTACTCAGATTCGGATAATCTTTTAAGAAAGGCCCCACTTCCCAGAACATGCCAGTTCGAGAGGCATTAATAATGAACGGTGCTTTAGGCTCAAGGGCAACAAACGTTTTTGGAAGTTCGCCAGAAGCCACCGTCGCACTTAATTTATCTGTATACGATGAGGAAGGTACCCAAGTAACCGCTAATTTCGTATTTGTTTTTTCTTCAAGCTGCTTTACTACGGAACTGTCTTGTGGCATAATCTCTGGACTGTAACTCGGCAGCATCATGGACAATTGAAGCGGACCCTGATTGCTCGTCGCAGAAGTACTATTCTTAGCAGGCTCTTCTTTCCCTCCGCAAGCTGTCATGACCATCGTGGCTGTCGCAAGCAATGCACCCGTTTTAGCCCATGTTAACTGTTGTTGTCTTTTCATTCGTGAAATCCTCCCTTTATCTAATTCCTATTATATCGTTACCCTTTCACTGAGCCTAGTAATACCCCTTTAGCAAAATGCTTTTGTAAAAAAGGGTACACCAGCAAAATCGGTAGGGTTGATACCACGATTACGGCCATTTTGACAGATTGATCTGGCGGTGCAACATAATCTGCTCCCATGGAAGCCGAGTCGCCAATACCTCCAGATGCTAAAATAACAATTTGTCGTAATAAAACTTGAATAGGCCACATTTTGTTATCGTTGATGTAAAGAATGGCACTAAAGAACGTGTTCCAATGCCCCACAGCATAAAATAAAGAGAATGTCGCGATTGCCGGCATCGATAACGGAAGCACAATGCGAAGGAAAATACCCAAATCATTGCAGCCATCGATTTTGGCCGACTCTTCCAAACCATCTGGAAGCTGCTGGAAAAAGTTGCGAATAATAATTAAGTTGAAGGCGCTGATTGCGCTTGGAATTAATAACGCCCAGTACGTGTTGATCATGCCTAGCTGCTTAACGACCAGAAATGTCGGGATCATACCACCGCTGAATAGCATCGTAAAGACAACAAGCATCAATATCGGCTTGCGAAAGTCCATATCTTTTCGAGCTAGAGGGTAAGCCATTAAACAAGTTAAGAAAATATTAATTAATGTACCCGCCACAGTAATAAAAATCGTCACGAACAAGCTTCTAACCAGCGTTTGCGTGGAGAAAATGTACTTGTAGGCATCGAGCGAGAACTCAGATGGAATCAGAATAAAACCTTTCGTCAACAGTTCCTTCTGAGTTGCAAACGAGCCTGCAATGACATAGATGAACGGAAGAACCGTAATTAACGCGATGATAAGCAGTAGAACCATATTGATTCCATCAAAGATTCGACTGCCCCAGCTTGGCTTTATTGCCATAAGATTCATGCTTCCTTTCTAGTAAATTCCTTCTTCCCCAAATTTTTTGGCAAAGTAATTGGACATCACGACGAGCACTAATCCGATGATGGATTTAAATAGCCCAACCGCTGTACTAAAGCTGTACTGGCCTTGGCTAATGCCGACGGAGTAAACGTACGTATCAAACACTTCTCCGACTTCACGGTTCATGGCATTTAACATAAGGAAGATTTGCTCAAATCCCGTATCGAGAAAGGTGCCTAATCTTAAAATAAGTAGAATAATAATCGTGCTCCGAACGGCCGGCAACGTAATATGCCACAGTTGGCGTGCGCGGTTTGCACCGTCCATACGTGCTGCTTCATATAACTGAGGATCTACGCCGGACAAAGCAGCTAGGAAAATAATCGTCCCCCAGCCCGTTTCCTTCCAAATCACTTCAGACGTAACAATGGTTCGAAACCATTCATTACTAATGAGAAAATTGATCTTTTCTCCACCTAACCGTACCAATACGTCATTCACAACGCCGCCTTCTGTCGTTAGAAAAATGTAGGCAATCCCTACAACAACGACCCAAGACATGAAATGAGGAATATAAATCAATGTTTGTACCATTCGTTTCATAAATTCAATCCGTACTTCATTTAACATAAGTGCGATGACAATCGGTAATGGAAAGAAAAACAAAATATTGTAGCTAGCCAAAATAAGAGTATTTCTAAATAACACGATAAAATTGTCGTCGCTGAACAATCGTTCAAAATGTTTCAATCCAACAAATGGGCTATCCCAGAATCCCAGAAATGGCTGGTAATCCTTAAAGGCGATAAATATGCCGTACATGGGCCAATACTTAAAAATAAGAAAATACAGCAATCCGGGTAGTACCATAAAATAAAGCCATCGATTTCGTGCGAGCCTGCTGATGAATGCCGATGATTTTGCATTCGATGGCACCTTCACTCGAGCATTCGTACTTGTTTGCATATACGTCCATCCTTTCATGACCTCACTACAACTGAAGTTGCGACTTGCAAGTTGCAGTCTCATCATATCGAGCAATCTTCATTTCCGTCGATAGTCCCTGATTGTTCAGATGGGTGCTTAAATGCGTTCAAATCAAGCTTTTCAGGCCAATTGTCATTAGTTGCGGTGATAGTTTTCAGTTGCTTTATAGGCTTAAAACCGCGGTAGCTCAAGGAAAAGCGGCTGAGATGAAAAACCTCCGTTTTCAATATTCATCTGATAAACAATAATTCTCACAACAAAAAGGCGTCCACCCGAATCGAGTGAACGCCGTTCATTATGATGAACTCCGAGTTGAAAATGATGGTTTGTTTCAGAAATCGTCAGATAGAATCCTACCTTCATTCGTCCATGTTAACCTCGGCACATTTATCAAATATAACTTCAAAGTCTCCTTTGACTATCAAATGCCCGACCACTTCTTCAATGCGAATACGACTGCATTCATCCACCAGTACCATGTCACTTCCCCAAAAATACTTTCCTTGTAAACACTCTCCTGTTTGTTGATTCTTTTCTGCGAGAGTCCGAATGTTCTTGTATGTAAAAAATGAAGCCACCCATCGTGACCCATCTTCAAATGTAACTATTGCATCCGTATTATCATCGAATATGTTCCATTCTCCTTGGGCCCAATGTTCGGCTTCAATCCAAATGGAATATTGCATGTCTTTCACTAAAATCACCTTCTTGACATTTTATTTAAGAATTTAATTGTACCATATGTTGGAATTAGATAATCTAAACCTCCTCTGACTTCCATTCCAGTATATGGTATTATTTGTTTAATAAAAGAATTTTGTGCTTGGAACGCATAAAGAAAGAAGTGGGTGAAACAGTTGGAAGAAAGGAATGTAAAAGCATATATTTATTTACTTTATGTAGTTTTAATCGACATTCGATCTAACACATGGTCATTAGCTAAATGGTGGAATCCATTTTCATTGTATAAGATGGTTCAAAAAACTAGATATATTGCTGAATTAACAGATGTATTTCATAATCTTCCAGAAATTCTTTCAAACAATCATAATCAATTTGATGAAAAACTATTTTGGGAATGCATTGATTCCTTTCGCAAGAGGTATCCAAATGAAACGAGAGATTATAGAGGAATATTTGCCCAAAAATTAAGTGATTTAAATAGAAATAACATGGAAAGAAGACACTGCAAAGCGGTTATCCAATGGAATAAAGACCCCAGTCGTTACTCCATGAATGTATGGCTTCGCGACATCGTAGTGATTTATGGAGAAATAATCGATAAGAAGGTCAGTGGTGATACATGGACCGTACCTGTAAGAATAACCGCCATTATAGATGGAACATGGAACACTTATGCAGATGTAGGTTTTTTAGTTGACGAAGCCCCTTGGCATCTGCTTGAAACAGGTTATACCTTTAAACTTTGGGCTGGAAGGGATATAGCAACAGTCACAATTCTTTAGCATTCATAAAAAAGTAATTTAAAAACAGACCAAGGGGATTGGGGGTTGGAATTAGGTGGTAAAACAGAGCCCGTAAACCCGCGGTACTCCGTTGTTGTTTCAGAATTCATTAGAAAAATACATTTTAGCCGTTTAACTGCGCATGCATAAATATACATTCATCTCGAGGAACCTTTTATATATTACATATCTACGCTTCATTGTATAGGTAACAGGACAAAGGAATTCCTCGACCTACTATTGTTAATGCTAGCTTACTGATTAAATGATACGCGTCATACTGATAACCATAGCCAACAGGCAGAGTACGATAGCCGGTATTGCCTTTGTAAAAGGATCTTTCGCAATAATGATAAGAATAAAGGCCGCAACAAACATTGTAGCCGCTAGTACAAGTCCTGCGATCATAGCTAATATTGGAAACCAAATACCTACAATTAAGCCCAGTGCGCACGTTATCTCAATAAATCCTGTCAAAAAATTAAAAATGGATGGCATGCCAAAACGATCGAACTCATTTGCCATTTTACCGGAAATAATTTTACTTCCTGTAAACATAAAGAATACGCCGAGAATGACTTGCAAAATAATCAATATCATCATTTTTCCCCATTTCTTTGTTCAAGCCACTTACATGCTATAGCATGTATTCAACTTTTTAATTACATTTTTGCTATAGTTAAAATTGTCTCTTTAAAACTCTCATATACATAAGACCAAAGAGTCGGATCCTGAGCGTAACGGTTTCTTAACGATCCAAATACCGCTTTTTGTTTATCTGCAAATGCAGGATCTTCTTTGTCAGGTAACGTGGAGCGAAGATCATCGACAATCTCTTGCACTTTAAGCGCGCGAGGTCCCCACTTCCCCACTGTCTGACCTTGGTCATTGAGGATTAGTACAATCGGAATCGCACGGCCGCCATTCGTTAAATACCTATCCATTAATTCGACGTTAGTATCTCGCAATGCTACTCGCATCTCCAGATTAGCAGCTTCTGTCACTTTGCGAATAATGGGATTGATCATCATAGCATCGCCGCACCAATCCTCCGTAATCACCAAAAAGTGAAGTGAAGCAATCTTGAGTTTTTGTATGAAACCATCATCCGGTATCTCAAAGGACTTAAAGACCGCGAAACTCTCTTCTTTAAGGGAACTCATCTCTTCCATGTAATTTTGAATTAACTTGCCTTCCTCAAAAAATTGCTGTTCAGTTTTAATCATTACTTCCATCCCCATTCCTATCATTTAATCATTCTTAACACTCGCATACAATTTATCTAGAAGAACTTTTAACTCCTGAATTTCGTCTGTACTCAAATAACGAGTCACATGATTATGCGCTTCGATAACCACCGGCAGAATCTCCATTTTGAGCTTCTTTCCTTTATCGCTTAGGAACAAGTTATGGGAGCGTCTATCCGTATCGCTTACTATGCGTTTAACGATCTCTTTTTTTTCAAGCAAGTGAATCATTCGAACAACCGTAGTCTGGTCACGATCTATAGCTTCCGCAAGTTCTTTTTGCGTCGTTGCTCTTTCTCCATCCAGCACACTAAGGATACTCCATTGCTCTGGCGTCACCTCAAACGGTTTTAATTGCTTTGTAAAAAAATTGGTCATTTTAACATCAGCACGATGAATCTGAAAGCCTGTTATATTGTATAGTTCCATATTTCCCCTCGATTCGTTATGACTCGGACTACATACTTCTTTGTACAATTGCTTTGCCTTTTAGTATTTATATGCTATAGCATATAAAATATCTTAAAGAATAACAATTGTCAAGTTGCACAATAAATTGAATCTACTGCTTCCCATTAAAGTAACCTCCCTTTAACATAGGAAAAGCAGCAGGTAGTGTGATAATCCAAAATTAATTAAAAACGGAGCCACCAAACTCACGGTACTCCGTTTAGCAAATTTTAGTTACCTTCAAAACCAAAAGGTGATTTATCAGATTCGTCTAACCTTAAATTAAAAGTTGAGTCACTAAAATAAACCGATGAATAATTATAAGGTATGTTCATATCAATGCTTCGAGGAGTTGCTTTTGGCATCATGTCAAATGCTTCAAGAATGGAATGTTTGTAGCTTTGATTGTCTAATATCCTGCTTAAAAATTCTCTCATTAATGGTGCACTTTCATTATTTAAATTACTTTCAATGATTGTCCGTTGATGATGCTCAGCCGATACAGAAAATTGAAGGTTTATCCTAGGATCTTCTTTAGAAAAAATTTTAAACCCATGTAAGATATTCCCTTCTTCTTTGACGTATCTGTTTAATTTACTATTATGTTGAAATTGATATCCATGTTCTTCGGCCATTACATTGAGCGTTTTAGTGATTCTAGTCATGGATAATACACGATTTGATTCAATAATCTGAGTTACTGGATACAAATCATTCACAGCATTTTTTACTTTAAAGTTTCTAATAAAAGATACTGCTTCGGCACGTGTCAGCAAATCGTTTGGTTGGAAACCATAGACGGTCCTACTTGTTTTACCCTCTGAAAAATTACTATTGTACAAAGCCCAAATCAACTCGTCAGGAGCATCTGCTTCCTTTCCTGTTGCATTTAACAAAATCATTGCGGCTTTAAGACGAATCAACGGCTTATCAGGAACAGGAATAATTGAGTTATCTTGTTTAATGTTTGACGCATACGAAAGTATTCCATAAACATTCCACTTGTGGTCCTCAGCGAATCTATAATACGCATCATACCAATGCAGATCGTTTTTTTGCGTTATGTTCCCCTTATACACTGAGACTAGCATTTTCAAAAACTCTGCTTCAGTTACTTTGGCATCCGGCACAAAAGTGCCATCATCATATCCGCTGGTCATCTGATTCTCTGTTGACCATACTATATCATCATAGTACCAATCTCCTGGTTTAACATCTTTGTACACCTCTGCAGATGCAGCTTGAACACAAGTAGAATAGGCAAATAACAGTGAGACTATGAATAATGTTGATATTCCTTTATTAAATAAAAGCTTAGTTTTATATTCCAAGTTTAGTTAGCTCTCCTTTTGTGTTTTTAAAGAGATTTTCTTATTATTTCATGAACTAAACCGTTAAACCAAGATGGCTTACTTATTAAGTTATCAGAACAATCACTAAAATCACAATAAAAATGTACGTGTTTAATTAATTCGACAACCCCCAATATTTCCCTTTAAAAACTACTATTTGCTTATATATTACTTCAAGGTAAGTTTTAAATTGATGCTGGAATTTATAAAGAAGCAGACAACTGAGAATTCACAGATGTCTGCTTCTTTTTACTTATTCATTTAATTGGTAAATAATCGCATACAAGTGAATTCTGAAATAAGACGTCTAAGTCAATTAATGAAATACGTCATCAGTCTAGTTAAAATAACAGCTGCTTGCGCTCTAGTCGTAGTTCCTTTCGGCATCAGCATGTTGTCCGTCATTCCCGTTAGTATGCCTTTATGAACCATAAAGCTCATTGCATCTGAACTCCAGTTTGCGATGTCTGCTCGATCTTGGAATTTGCTGAGAATTGTGCTCGGTACTGGAGCCGTCTCATCTTTCAGCATTCGCCACACGATGACACCAAGCTCTTCCCGCGTCATTGGTGCATCGGGATGAAACATTCCGTGATCACCTTCCACCAACCCGATAGCTGCTGCTGATTGAACTGCTTCCGCATACCAAGCGGATTCAGGAACATCGCGAAACACTTGCGAGCCAACTGCTTGGGACACCCGCCCCTCTGGCTGTAAGAAATTGACGAGCATTTTCACAACTTGTGCCCGGGTCACAGGGGAATCAGGCGAGAAATGAAGCTCATCCATCCCCTCCATGAGATGTCTGCTAATTAAGATATCAGCATCTTTGCGACTCCAGTGCCCAGATAGGTCTACAAATTGCTTCTTATACGTCATAAGTGCATACGTCCCCCAACTTTCGAGCTTCACTGACATGTCGCTTTGCTCTTGGCGTGCAAATCCGCCAACATAGCGCCAACCACCTTGTACGGCAGTGTCGAGTTTATACACGCCCAGTTTACGGACATCCATTCCTTGCTTCACTGCTTCCGAGTACGTCCAAGACAGATCCAAGGGGTGCAATAAAGCATCTTCTGAGGATATCGTCACATATTCAGCGTGCGCTGCATATCCCGATGGCAATGAATGAGGGGAAGCCTGGCTACGTCTAATCTGGATTTTCGCGCCTTCTTCAAGCGTTCCCTTCGGTATATGCACTTTCAACATACCTTCAAACGCTTCATAGCGCTCTTGACCATTCACAATGCGGATTGTTGCCAACTGAGCATCCTTTGTTGGTACCGGAGTACCCACAACTACGCCTCCGCCTCCAGCTCCTCCGTTCCCAGATCCGTTGTTGGTACCGCCGTTTTCACTTATGGTTACTGTTGCTTCAACAGCTTCTGATCGTTTCCCTAAAGTATCTACAGCTTCCAGTCTCACGGTATAAGTACCAGGTGCAACCAAGCCCTCGTATCTGTACAATTGAACAGCTTTATCAGCCTCTATCGCAGATCCGAATTGAAATTCGCCAGGTTTCTTCAAGGCAATCCGAATCCCTCTTAAATCCTTATCGCTTGGATCAGTCCAATGGAGGGTTAAGCCTTTGTCTTCCTGCTGAAGTGACGCTTCCTTCACGCTGCCAGGCGCTGGATTTAACGAAGCACGAGGTTCAGCCAAAGTGCTTCCAGTCAACATTTCACCATCTGATTCTCTACCTGCCAAGTCAATGGTCAGCAGCTTAACTTCATAGTTCTTGCCTGGTTGGAGACCTTCAATAATCAATTGCCCTCTCCCTGGTTCAACCATCTCAACACCAATTAGAGCTCCAGATTCCACTTGTTTCCACTCCACGCGCAGGTGATCGAATCGCACGGATTGATTCTCTTCCCAGCTTACCCCAAGCGCATTCTGACTACGAATCAGCCCCAAGCTGCCAGACTTCACTGCTTCTGCTACAGGACCAGGTGCTGTTACCTGTACGAAGCCAGTGTAGGCTTGCGTCATGGACGTTCCCGCATAGTTTTGAACCATGGCATCCACGTCAACCCGATAGTTCTGTCCAGCACGTAAAGGCATATCAGACACAATACGGAATTGCTTAGCCAGCACTTCCCCGCTTGGGCTAGTCTGTGACTGTACAGGTTCTATGTCGATTGGGATCAGCTCGCCATCAACACCTTCAGCACTTATAGGCGTCAGTGTAACCAAATCGGTTGTGACGGTGCCAGGAATCATGTAGGTGCTGAAGTGCAGTAGAATATCATCGCCCTGAGGAACCAAGACATCAACGTTTGGAGCGGTTTTGGATACGATACCGACATTCACATCATAATGCGGTGGCAAAACCTCAAGTACCTCGCTTCGTGCTATCTCGTAGCCATCCTTTTCAAACAACACCTGCCATTTACCCTCTGGCACATCCCAAGCATACCTCCCTTCACGATTCGTACGAAGTGGATTTTGCTGACCGTACAGGCTTGCATCCCATACTTCCCATGCCTGTTCCTGCGGATCAAGGAATAACGCTGTCGCTTTTACACCTTCTACACGATTCGTTTCTACAGCCTCAAACACATAACCGCTAGGGTCGTAGATCCAATACGGATCCATGATATCACGATCATCATCCCGATCCTTCTTACGTTTCGGTCGCTTCTCTTCGTTGTCCTCTTCTTCATCTTCACACTCATCGGAGCTTTGATCTGTTGCGTATTGTTGTTGAAGATCTAACAAATCACTTTCCCAAGCAGCATTAAAACCATAATTAATCGCAGCGGATGTCGCTACAACTCCGACACCGGCTAAGAAGCTGATTCCTGCGCCTGCTAATCCCATTGCAGCCATTTGTAAGGAGTATTTTAACAGCAATTGTTGAAAAAGCCTCTCAGCCAAATTCTGCAGCTCATCATTATAATGCTTGATTGAATTTGCGGAAGTGCAATTGCCTGTTCCGATTTGATCCATGAACGCATTCAATTCATTCATTTTCTGTTGATAGTCATATCCTGCATAGATAGCTGAAGCAAGACCTAGTGGACTCGCCGTCCCCGGCGTCTTCAGCTCATACTTGAAATTCGCTCCAATTTCAATGTAAGGAGCTCCTGACAGGCTCGGTGAGGATCCTGATAGACCTGTCAACATTCGCTTCGCTTGCTCCACAGGGACAATCGCACTAACCATCATCGTCTTAAGCTGCCCGTTGAAGTGAAACTTAAGGTTATACAGCTCTGGGCCATTAGCAGGACGATTTCCTGGATGGTAACCGATTGGCATCGGGGCATGGAAGAATTGTGCCTCGATTCTCTCCCCGGGCGAATCGGTACTCGTCAATACAACTTTATTGACATACGTTTTTGACGACTCACTATTTGCACCAGGATTCATGTTCACATCGTCTAGAGGCAGTACCTCTTGCTTCAGATTGCGAAATGCGGGAGGCATGGATTGAAGAATGTCTTCCTGATTGTCTCTGACTTGATACGGTTTGGGAAGTACTTCATAGTTTACCGCGATGGGTCCGAGATGTCTCTGCTTTGTCGACTTAATCCCCTCATAACGCTCTGTCAATGCATTGTACGTGAGAGGAATTTCTTCTCCTCCCAAGCGGATTTGGACTTGTTCCACCCGTTTCGGTTCCCGAAATTTCAGTGAGAACGAGATGGGCTTTTTCGGATCAACGACAATCGGAAAGCGTGCAATTCCGTTGGTTAAATCCACATCCGAACGATGACCACCTACATGCATCGTCAGGTGAATCGGCATAGGTTCATCAACTTCCATCATGTCAACAAACACTTGCTCCGAACGCCATTCATAAGCTCCTAGTATCGCTGAAGCCGATAAAGCATGCGTCCTTCCTTGCGCCTGTTCCTCGATGAGAGTCACCTGCTGGCTCCAATAACCGCCAGGTGCGGCTTTCGTTTCAGCGACAAGCCTTATACCATCGTAGATAAGCACTCTACTTCCTGGAACAGCCCGACCGCTCACTACGAAAGAGGATTTATCCACTTTCGGCGGTGCTTCAAGGCTGATTTGAGTAGTCCGAATCAAAGTCCTCGCGATGTCCTCTTCGCCCCAATTGGTTGCGTTTTGCCTAAATCTCATTCCAATCTCAGCTGTTATACTTTCCGAGTTCACCTTATCCACTTGCAATTGATAAAGTATCGCACCTTCTGCCCCTGGAGCGAGATCGGCGGGTAAGGGGACCTCCACGACCGATTGCGTACCCATAACCACCCCATCTACGGGGCTTCCATTTAACACGACACTATCTTCAACGAGTGATGTGCCTTGCGGAATCCGTAGGAGCAAGATTGGCTCCTGGATGGATTCCCCACTGCCATTACGGAACATGCCTCTCATCGTAACAGGACTTCCTTCAGCAACGGTGCTGTCCAGCGCCTCGAGCGTGTTACCTCCTGCTTGATTAAAAAATCCTTTTCGCGTAAGCACAAGATCGCCTAATTCCGTTATTTCCCCTTCGCGGACCGTGATCGTTTTCGTCACTTTTCGATCCTGCCTGTAATCCCCTACCGCGGTGATGGAGACGAAGTAATTTCCTGCTTTGGGGAGAGAAACATGGAATTTACCTGGCTGAAGCGCGTAATACGTAACTGCATGACCGGTCTTGCCTTGGTTATCCATTTCGAAAAATCCAGCATGAAGGGTCCAGATTCCCTCTTCTCCGATCACCGTTCTGCCCGCTGCAGCCGTTTTTTCTTGCAATCGCAATTCAGCCGTTGCCTGCATCTGCTCATCTATCGTAACCAGCTCACAGCTTGAACCCAATTGTCCCAATCGATCGTAAAGGCATACTTGAAATTTTTCGCCCGCTACAGCCTTGAATGTAAGACCATTCTCAAAATAGGTCGGAGATATGCCCTTCCCTCCTTCTTTCGATACAGAAGGAATGAAAGCGTTAAGTTCCGAAATCCCCAAGTTTTGATATTTCCATTCACTGCCTACAAGCTTCGTAAATAATTTCAGATGAACGGTGGCCGTCAATTCTTGGTGAAGAATCATATCAAGGGATTTCTCCTGCCATGCTTCTATCTGAACGACCTCTTCCTTCATTGTACGCCGAATTGTCTCTCCGCCCATATATCCAGTAATAGTGGCAGGTCCTTCCGGCAACCTCACACGCCAAGCACCATTCTCATCGGTAATCGCTTCGATAGAGCGAGATTCTTGCTTCACGGAAACTGTCACATTCTTGAGTGGCTGTTCATGTACATCTTTGACAATACCTCGAATCGATCCATAATGTATCAATGTTTGCAAGGAAATGTCGGTTTGAGCTCGATTTAACCTCATCGTAATGGGCTCAATCGCTGCATAGGGAGATGGCACTTGAACTTTGATACGAATCTGATCACCAATGTAACCAACAGGCAGAGAGATTTCTCCATTTTCGTTCGTAATTCCAGACACGATCACCTTCTTGGACTCGGCTTGCTCAATCAACACAGGGAGGTAAGCGAAGGGAGCATTCCCCTCTTCTTTAGTAACTTTAATCGTCACCATCGAGGGTACAAAAACGTCCATAGCCAGGTTGGCGAACTCCCCTTTGACTGTCATGACGCCGAGTTGCTCGGCCAGAAGTGCTCCGTCCTTTGAAAGGATCGACAACTTATAGTCTTCTGCCTCGGGGACAATAACGGTAAATGCCCCACCGGACTGATAAACAGCCTGAGTACCCGCCTTCTTCTTGGGACTCCAGACAACCAGCCGACTCCCGTTAAGCGCTGCGCTAACGTCCTGATTCATGGATTGGTCCGGATTAAGCAAGTTGGATACTTCTACTCGTATACATGCAGATACCGAAACAGGTAAGCCTTCCGCAGGTAATGCTATCATGTTCCCAGCTTTGTCTGCTACTTTACCTACAATCGTATTCAAGCGTGTCATCCCTGCTTGGATGTAAACAGTTCCTCGATAGATCCCTGGAGACTGCTCGATAAGTGGGATTTCCCGTGTTTGCTCAGCACCACTCTGCACATAGGCTATCGTTGCAGAAGCCATTCTATTTGTTTCACCATGTACCGTAATATCGAGCGAACTTCCCAGCTTAACTTGATCCTTAGACGCCATAGGCGCTTGCCAGCTTACTTTGCGAATCGGTTTATCGTCAGGAACCTCTCGACATTCACGAGGACAAACAACAAAACTTCCTACGCGGAAATCGCCCTGTTCGTCAAAGCTATTCGTGGCTGTACCTATAAATCCAACTCTGCTGCCATCTTTACTTACGGACCCTGAGCTGGCGTCGGTTGCTGGATTACTAAGAAGTGCTAACGATAAATTCGGATCATCAACTTCGATCTTATACATATGATAGCCTTGAAAAGCATAACCCTGATCTGGCTGAAACTCGAACGCTGTAAAAATAAGATGCTTACCGTCACCGCTTAGCTGGACCTCACCAAACATAGTCTTTCCGTCAGCCCCCTGCACAATGAGCTTACTCTTTGCTTCACCAGGAGCTTCACGATCGTAAACGTATATGCCTTCATTCTTGCTGTAAGCGATGAATCGACCATTGCTGCTTATACTTCTTTCTAAGCTTCCATCTGTAAGATGAACCGTACCTCCCGGCATGGATATCTCTTGGAGATAAAGCTTCTGAACGATACACTCCTCACAACCTGCGTAAAAGAGTACAAACTTGCCATCACCTGATAGGATTGGATTTTGAAGATTCGAATCATAAACCTCCTCAGACAGTTCAACTCGCTTTATGCTGTTCGAACTGCGATGATACACGAATAAATCCGCCAATTGATTCGTATCACCTGCAACCAGATTGCTAGCTGCTGATTTGAAAACGATACGCTCTCCATCGTCACTTATTGAAGGTGGACCAACGAAATCATTGGGTCTCTCTCCATCTATGGTAGGCGTAAGCTTCGCTTCGGAAGCACCTTCATCCATGATCAAAATTTCATAGACGCCGTTTACACTCGCATGAACGGCAATCGTACGGCCATCTTCACTAATAACTGGTGAATCCAAACTTTCAACACCAACGGGAAACGGCAGACGATTGATGCTCCCGCTCCTTAAGTCTTTTACATACAGTGCGCCAATCTCTTCGTTTCCTTCACCCTCAACTAAATTGGTAGCTCTAGAAATGAAAACAGATTTGCTCCCGTCCCCGCTCACCTTCATTTCTCCCGAATTGTTATTGCCAAAAGCGCCATTTGGAGAGGTATTAACATTCTGTTGGGTGTGATGCGCTGTGCCTGTGGTAATGTCGAGCGGGTCCGAAAGATTGCCCGCTCTATCCTTCGCATAGACGCGATACGACAGCGCGCTAAGCTCTGGCACATTCATTTCGGAGTAGAATAAGTCTGACGTTTCTAGCACAAATACACCGTTTCGTTCAATCCGATACTTCATGGTTGCCGCATCCGGGTCCGACGAGATCCACGTCACTTTTACTTCATCCAGCCCTATGGTCTCCCAACGAAAATCCGACGGAGTTTCAGGGGGCGTACTATCCAATATAACTTGAACAGCGGTCGATTCCGGGCTAATTTTACCGGCTAGGGAGGCTTTTGCTGTCAGGCTATAGATCCCATCCCCTTGCAACACGATCTGTATGTCAAAATCGCCATTGGCACCAGCCACAACCTTGCCCTTTTCAGCTTTAGAACCATGATCTTTGGAGACATAGAGTGTTACTTCTGCACCGGGTTGTGCCGTACCTGAGACATCTAAAGTCTCGGTATTTACTGGATCCGGCATTGGAGTTAGGATTGGCGTCAAACTCTCCTCTACATCCAAAGCATACACCGACTCCGTTACGGATTCGTTGAAGAATGTGGAAGATAACATTGACGATAGATTCTCAACCATCCTTTCCTGCTCGCTGGCATTGATACCAGGTGAAAGGCTTCCTGTGACGAGAGAAAGCAATATCGAGTTAATTAATGTCTTTCTCCACCATCGTTTTAATTGATTCTTTTTCAATAGATACAGCTCCTTTATCTAGCCTCCTTGACATTTGCAATCCATATTACGCCATTTTCGAATGACAACAGGGGGATAGGAAGTTTCATTTTCAGCAAAAGGGTGATCTCTGACTTCACTGTTCCTTTACTCGTTCCAATCAACCTCCATTCTTTTCATGTATGCCTTTGTGGTTCAATTGAATCCACAATGCCAATTCCTTGCTTTCAGGACTTCGGTAATTGTGCAAGTCCTGTGGCCAAAGCACCTTAATCTGATTGCCTTCAGGATCCGAAAATTCAAAGGAGATGCCTTCCCTCTCCACATACAGTCCTCGAACTGGAATTTTCCTCGTTTTGATCCGCTCCCACAGCTCTTTGGCTTCTTGAAATGAACCTGTATGAAACACAGTCTTTACGGCAATTGGTTTTCCTACAATACTTAACCGACTGACGCATCCATCCCATTCCAACGTTAATTCGGACAAATCCTGCATCTCATCCGAGGTCGCCAGTTTTAATTGAAAGATCGTTTGGTAGAACGCAGCCAATCTATCCCGATCGCGTGCGTATAGTCCAGACCCACCCAACCTTACTCGACTTGCCATTTCACACACATCCTTTTGTTTGATAGGTCTACTATAACTCGGCGAACGATTACGATTAATTATTCAAAAAGATATAATAAGGTATCCAAAAGGGTACCCTCCGAAACTGAAGGTGCTGCGGGACGATGCTCATGCGCGATTTTATGAGTTGACAAAACAAATAACCCTATCTGGCTGTATACTCCACCAGTTAAGGTTATTTACTTTCCTTATGCCACTGTTAACATACTTCTGGCTTCGCTTCCACTTTGGCTGCGTAACGCGCTTCTGGCTTCGCTTCCGCTTTGGCAGCGTAACGCGCTTCTGGCTTTGCTTCCGCTTTGGCAGCGTAACGCGCTTCTGGCTTCGCTTCCGCTTTGGCCAAAGATGCTGTTGGTTGCACAGTTCCCAGCGATACGAATAGCGCCGCTGCCAGTGCTGTTCCCATCACCCATTTTAATTGAATACGAGTCGTTTTTTCATTTGTCATTTTCTTTTCCTCCAATGATTATAGTTTGTGGCTCTTAAGCCCTCGGGCTGCCTTGTTTTGCCCCTAAACAAACTATAAAGCACTGTAAAAAATTCCTGTAGGATCCTTAAGTATACTTTTTGGTATACTGCCGCAGAGCAAGCGCTATCCCGCTTTTACGCCATACACATCTAACCTCAGCAGATCGGTAACCTCTATCTTCTAGCATTGAAACCACATTCTCCTCAATAAATCCAAAAGCAACAAGGTGCTCATCCCATTAGGACAAACTGGGTATGCTTTCGGATACCTGTCGCATATTTTGTTGTTGAACCCTTTAATCGGATGCGTGTAAAATGGAAAATACATACCAGTATCAACCAAAGTAAAGGTGGTGACTATCCATTGATAGATCAACAGTTTGATGAAGTAGAGAACAGATGGTTGGTAGGACGGCGGCGAGAAATTCTACATTTTGTTCAGCTTCTTCAAGAGACAGATAGATCCCAACGAATTGTGAATGTCTACGGAACTGCAGGCATCGGCAAAAGTTCCCTGTTAGATGAGTTCCAGCAACAGGCAGCTGCGAAAGGTGCCTTCACCATATCCGTCGATAGCGAGGGTTTCGTTAAGACGCCGCAAGCATTTAGCGAATACATTCTTAACCTGCTCCCTCATCAAAATAGCCAAGACCACCAAGCTTCAGACCTCCCTGTGGTCTCTCTGGAAGCACTTCACCACATTTCATCCAAACAATTGGTCGTCCTATTTATCGATGTGTATGAGCAAATGGAGAGCATGGATCAATGGTTGCGGGAATACTTTCTCAAAAAATTGAAGGGCAATGTGCTTACCGTGCTAGCAGGCAGGTATCCTCTTAGTGAAGCATGGCAACTCTCACCTGTTTGGAGACCGCTTATTTTGCGGATGCCCTTGTCAGAACTCGACTATGCCTCGGTTGCCCGCTATGCTGAACATACCTATGTTTCAGATGAAGAGACCATTGGACGCATTTGGCGTTATTCCAAAGGGCACCCCTTGACGTTAACCTTAATCGCATTCCTGCTTAGCCAACCTGAGTATAAGGACACAACCGATCATCCTGGTGGAGATGATTCGCTGCCTTACCTTGTGAGTCAATGGCTTCGAGAAGTGCCGGGAGATCATCTGCGACCGTTAATTGAAGCGGCGTGTGTGCTGCGGCACTTCAATCAGGAAAGTTTATCCTTCGCTATAGATCGTGAGATTACAGCATCCGAATTTTATCAACTCGTTCGGTTCTCCTTCATTCGGAGAGTCGATCGAGGATGGACTGTACATAGTTTAATGCGAGATGCTGTGTGCCGTGAGCTTCTTTTCCGAACTCCCGCCCAATATGAGAAAATCAGGACAAAATCGTTACAATACTACTATGAGCGATTGACGGATTCGAGTCAGCCGCGACCCGATCCACGTGAAGCCATTGAGCTTATGTATTACATCGGAGACGCTTTGATACGCGCTCTAATGAATTGGTTTGAACTCACACCACGGCATTACGAAGTGGTCGGCAGTCATCATCAAGATGAGTTAGAAGCTTATGTTGCCATGCGTAAGGAAACTGCCAAAGAAATACGAATTGAAGCATATGACCCCCACTCGAACGGTCACTTCAACTTTCATCTCACAGCGAAAGAAACATGCTATACCGTTCAACATCTGGATTTTGCTTCGCTCTTCCAGCTTGGCTACGATGTTGTTCGCGTCATGAGGGATGAGACGAATGCGATCATCGGATTTGCGGTGATTATCCCGATAAACCGCGATACGTTACCCTATTTAAAGCGGGCACCTCGATCTTCCGCTTATTTCAACAGTTTGTCCCCGCAAATGAACGCGCGCCTGTCAGTACCTTCACATACACGAGCTGGCTGGTTCATCGAAACGATTGATACGGCCGATTATACGGACCCTTCCCAACAGGCAGCTATGGGACATTTAATACATGCGTTGATTTTTACAGGCGAATTGATTATCGAATCTCCAGCGCCGATCTCCTACTTTATTGAGTCGCACAAGAGTCTGGGCTTCGATATTGCCGCAAATGGCAGACATGTTAACTATGACGGTGTAACACCAGCTGATACATTTGTTCTTGACTTGCAGAATGAGCAAGGGGTTAGCTACATCCATAGGATGCTCGCTATAACGGGGCAACAGAAGCTCGTGGAACAAGACATTGCACCACAGGTTCAAACGGTGACCGTCACTCAGAATCATCAAGTGGAGTTCCTCGATCGGATTATGGCCAGAACGGATATTACATCACGTGAGAAAGATATTGCAAAGTTGCTGGAACAAGGTTATAAAAATGCCGAAATTGCCACAACCCTGTATATTAGTGAAGTTACCGTCAAAAAGCATTTGAAGTCCATGTTCGCCAAACTGGAAGCAACAAACCGAACCCAACTGTTGAAGAAATTACTGGAATAAGGTGCGGATGTGTTAAGAAAACCGTCAAGAAGATGAACTGCCCCTCCAAAAGTTAAACATTTATGTTATGCAGCCTGTGAGGCATGGGTTCGGTACTGTACCGGGCTCATGCCTTTTAGCTTTTTCTTGATGCTTGCTGCGTTGGTGCAAAATTATAGCTAGGCAAAAAAAAAGCGCAAATCGCTTAAACGTAGCAATTGCACTTTGTTTATGTAACCTTACTCAGGTTCCAGAAACATATTCAAAGTTGGAACAACACCAATTGTTCTACTTCCTGGTTATCTTCATCTATGGTATTAACATTTTCTAGTATCGTTGTTTCATCTGCTCGTTCAGGGACAATTTCTATTGCATCATTCAATGCATCAGTAGCACTACCGCGGATACCATATTCTGGTAATATGATAATTAGAGAACACTGACTGCAAACATATTGACGTCCTCTTTTCACAGAGACTGCCAGAGCAACTCGTGTTTCAATACTTAATTGATTATTTTGAGCGCACGGGCCACATAAAAAATCTTGTTGCATAGAAACCTCCGCTGAAGTCATCATTTATTAAATTAGTAAAGCTATTATATCATTTAGTCATTCAATAGTCTCCACGTGAAAGGTTGATAATCTCGTTCTTGATTCGCAGCCGTGGCGATTTGTTCTTTTTCAGTGATGGCTAATCCTCTTGTGGCATTAAAGAAAACAAAAAAAAATGTGATATTCCAGAATTAATTAGTAAACGGAGCCCGCAAACCCGCGGCGCTCCGTTATTGTTGTTTCAGAAATGTTTAGAATTAGAAGCGAACCGCGGCAAAATTAGCGGTTTGTAGCAGTATTCATTAGGCTACATAGGCATATCATTAGAAACCATCATTGATCCTAAACATTTCCTTTATTATTGTTATTATTTTGTTGATATTATGACTGTCTTTTTCGAGGCATCCCATTTGACCTCAGCGCCTAATGCTTCACTGACGAGCCTAATTGGGACAAATGTGCTTCCGTTGATTATTTGAACTTCTGTATCTAGCTCTTTTACTGCTCCATTAATTTCCACCTTTTTAGAACCAACCTGAAGTTTTAAAGACGAATCTGATTTAATAGCAACAATAGTACGAGTATCATTTTCCCATGTTACTTTTGCATGTAGCGCCTCGAATATTTTCCTCATTGGAACATATATGGACCCCTTAATATTTTGAGGATCTTCTTCAGTTGAATAATCTTGAAGTAACCCATCTATCGAAACAAATATGTGATCACCATACGAAGTAATCACACCGCCAGCTTGTCTTGCTTTTAACCAGTTCAAAGAATCTTCTCTGACAGGATTATTAGCTAAATATATTTCCCAAAGATTGCTTTGATTAACTAAAACTGCAATATCCGATAAATTATTATTAATAAGTGATACCCTTCTCAGGTCCGTTTGAGAGGACAACACTGACAGATTAGAAATACCATTTCCATCCAAATATAGTGATTGTAATTTATTAACTTTTTCTAACGGCAACAAATCAGTTATCCGATTATTTCGTAGTTCCAACGATGATAGTTTAGTTTGACCTTCAATTCCTTTGAGACTGGTGATCCTATTATCATTTAAGGAGAGTGAAGATAGTTGTGGAAGACTCCCTAAAAACTCAATTGAGTTTATTCCATTATTATTTAAATAAAGCGAATACAATTTAGGCATTTTAGTTAATGGATCTAAATTAATAATTGGGTTATGACTTAGATTTAGGAACCATATTTTTTTCAAATCACTGAGTGGTGTAATATCTGAAATTTTGTTATTTTCTAGATAAAGTGTATCTAGTACATCTGAACCATATAATGGTGAAAGGTCTGAGATTTCATTTGATGATAAAATTAGAGTTCGGAGTTTCTTAAGCTTTTGTAGAACATGTATATCAGAAATTTGGTTATTAGTTAGATCGAGCCTATAAAGATTAGTCAGATTCTCAAGAAAACTAATATCTTTTAAATGTTGTGATCCTAAATTTAGATTCGCAAGATTTGTGAGTTGTTTTATTGCAGCCAAATCTTTAATCGGATTGTTCGACAGTTCTAAGCCACCTAAATGAGTAAGCCCATTTAACGAGTTAATATCTTTTATCATATTATCTTGTATACCCAAGTAGCTCAAATTTAGTAGATTTCTTAAAGGAGTTATATCCTCAATCTGATTATCCTTAAGGACAACATATTTTAAAGAATGAAGTTCCGATAATGGGGAAATATCGCTAATTTGATTATCATAGGCAGTAAAGCGTTCTAATTGTTTGAAATCTTTTAGAGGTGAAAGATCAGAAATTAGATTATCACTTAAATTTAATTCTTTTAGTTGTGAAGCTCCTTTAAGGAAACTAATATCTGTAATATTGCTCGCAGCTAAATCCAAAACTTCTAGTTGCTTCATTCTCCCTAATAATTCCATATTACTCAATTGGTTGTATCTTAGCGTTAATACTCTAAGATTTTTCAAGTCCAATAATGGACTAATATCTTTGATTTCATTTACTGCCAAGAATAAATTCCTTAAATTTGTTGCGTGCTCCAATCCATTTAAATTAGTAATTCCTTGCCAAGTTGTAGGCCCTAATGTAATCAACTGATCCATGTCATCTTGGGTTAATGGAGAATCGTCTTTTTTAAGTTGTTTACGAATAACCTTTTCAAGAGCTTGATCTTCAATAGTTACAACATTACTCACTTTTGCAACCGTGCTAAAAGGAACAATAAGAACAGAAGTACAAATAAGACTTAGGATTACAACACTCAACAAGTATAACTTTTTCACTTAGTAAACCTCCTATTTAACTAGAAAAGTTATCTTCTAGGTCCATACCTTAATTGGTTTTAATATTAATTGTAGAAGTTGCATCGTCCCAATCCAAGGTAGCTCCTAAAGTTTCTGTTATGAATCGAAGCGGCACCATAGTTGTGTTTTGATACAATTGTGGTTTAACTTCAAAAAACATGTCTTCCTTATTAACAGTAACTTTTCTTGATCCAATAGAAAATTCAATCAAGTTTTTACCAATACTCGCAGTTACTTTATGGCTTGAGTCGTCCCAGACTACTGTTGCACCTAATAATTCAAAAATACTTCGCATAGGTACCATAGTTCGATCATAAGACAGCGTTGGCTCAACTTCGAAGGTTTGAACTTTACCATTTACTTCAATATTACTTTTTGACATCAAATCTTCTGGAACAACAATTTCTACACCTCTTGCTTTTAAGTGTTTTATTACTTCATCTGCTCGATTATTTAAAGGTAAATTCTTAATGTATAAAGTTTTTAAACTCAGTATCTTTTCTAATGGGGTTAAATCAGTTATTTCTGTATCACAAATATTTAATGAATTGATAGGCTGATTTACTAATGGTGTAAGATCAGTAATAGAAGTATTAGCCAAATCAAGTTTGTGGATATTTTGGACCTGAGATAATGGGGAAATATCTTTTAAATAAGGATTACTTTCTAGTGACAAGCTTCCGAGCCTTAATCCCTTTAAAGCGCTAATGTCTACAATGTTGTTAAAATCCAAGCCTAAACTGCTGAGCCTCTTAAGATTGGAAATTGGTGATATATCACTAATTTCATTATGATTCAAACTTAAAAACCAAACATTTTTTAAATTTGCCAAAGGCTTAAGATCAGAGATTTGATTGTACTGTACTAAGAATTGACCTAGACTGGTGGCATTCTCCAGTCCCTTTAAGGATTTTATGTTATTATCCCTATAGATTAATAGATATTCCAAATCACGTATATTCTCTTTAGATAGTTCAGTGACCATTAGCTTATTTTTAATAGCAACTTCAAGATTTGAGTCCTCAATTAATTTTCCCTCAGCCTTTGATAAGGTGGGAATCATTAAACATGTCGATACGATTAGCGATGTAATTATCTTATTTTTCATCGTAGTACTGACCTCCATATTATCTACTAATCAATGCCTTTGAGAAATAAACTGATTCTCCATTTCTACTTACATTGTCTAATTTGATTTTCATGTGGGAATAATTAGAAAGAAAACTAACCATGGAGTTGGACTAATGGAAATTTTTCTATCTTTTGTAACTATTATCTTCTTAGGGTTAGGATTGTACAAGTACTATTTAAAAGAGAAGGAACTCTCAACAATTCGTTCACTTTCTACCGCGTATTTAAAAACCAATCAGCAGATGTACAAAACTTTAGCCATGGGAATGTATTTAAAAAATAAGAAGGAAACACTAGTAAAAAAACTGCTCTAGCAATTTTTATTAATAATAATCCATACGAATTTGAGTATTTTGTAGCTGAAATACTAGAGGGGGTATATGGATGGACAACATTTGTTACCCGAGCTTCTGGTGATTATGGCGTAGATGTCGAGCCTCAAAGAGGTAATGGCCTTTTTCTTCTTTAAACGAAATGCAAAAAGGACGATGTTTCGTTTGATCCCCTTGCAATTATCCATTCTCAAGTGGTAAAACAGAATGCAAATGGGGACCTAGTTATCACAACAAGCAATAAATAAATATATAAATAAATAACATAATAAATAAAAAAAAAATAATTGTGATGTTTCATAAATAACTATAAAACGGAGCCCGCAAACCCGCGGCGCTCCGTTTGTTTTGTTTCATATATAATATAATTTTGCTAGTAAAGGTTCTTTATAATGCCCTTAGTTTCAAAATTATTTGAAGTTAATAAAATCTTTTCATGCATAAAATGTATAAATATTCACACGAGTTGTTCGAAATGAAAATGACAGAAATTGATTAAACAGAATCACTAAACCATAGAGCCTCTAAATCAATTGTTTCACTTGTTGGTTGTAATTCTTTGTCTAACAAGGGGATTTGTACAGCAATTGGTGTTTCTGTTGCTGTTCCAGTAAATATGCACCCTCCTGCTGGCATGATCGACAATGAATCAAAAGAGACTTTATCCAAAAAAGAGATAGCCTTCCCCATTGTTTGAAGATCATTGTTATTAATTAACCTATGAATAAACACGTTATGTAGTTGTGAAATAATAGTATTAGAAATGTCAGATGGACGTTGACTAGAAAGTGTTAAAAACACACCAAACTTTCTGCCCTCTTTGATAATCTCTTCGAACACTTCAAGCCTATAATCTTTCCAACTCTCACTCTCTCTAAAGGAATCTTCGGAAAGAATATTATGTGCTTCATCTATTATAATATGTAAAGTCTTTAAACTGTTTTGTGCTCCTTTGTGAGTATCGTATAATTTTTTAGTCACCAATAATGGAATGATCTTTTTCATTTCTGTGTTTACATCTCTTAACGATATACTAGTTAGACAATATTTACTTACTGAATTTGTAAAGAAATCATCATCGTCACTTATCTCAATAATTTTCGCTAGCTCTTTTTTCCTTTTTTGAAATCTGTGAATTATTGGAGCAACATGTTCGAATACAGCTGTATTACTTATTACATCTTCAAACAATCTTAAACCTAAAGCTAATTCAAAGAATTTCAAATCGCTAACAGTTCCAGAATAATTACTTTTCAATAAATTTAATCCATTGCTAAACAAATGAATCTCTCTATCAACGTTTGCTTGATTACCATACAAATCCTTGCCATACAGAAATTAACCAAAAATGACACAATACGAAGTAGATCATTGTTTAGAGTACTTCCTCAACAATCATCCTACTACTAAAGTTTATTAGCTGACCCCAAGTAAGAAGATGATGTTGTTCTTCTTTTGCACTAAGTTAAGATGAAATAATCTAAATTCTATCTCTAAATGTCTACGAGTAAAAGGAGCGATTGTCCGTGGCAGTCAACTGCTCCTTTGTACTATGGATACTGGACTGTTGTGCAGCAAGCTGGAACTAATCACATTTTCTCAAATAAAAAATTAACATGATTTTTGATAGACCTTTTCACACTTTATTGAACAAATATAAAGTTTGTTTCTTATTTCTTTGGTTTCTAGCTGTAATTCTAACTTGATTATATAATCGTATTTGATTGATTTCAGCTTCTCCAGTATCTAGATGTAAAGATAGCCTATCAATTGATTTCGGCTGAAAATTATAAATATTAAAACCATCTCTGATTAACCTATGGCCGTTTTGTTTTATAGTAGAATTATCATCCGCTATCTTTTCTAATAGTAATTCATTATCTTTGTAGAAGGAAAAATTTATTTCTCTCAATACTTTAGGGATTTCTGCTTTATTATAAAAATCCAGTTCAATATCCCAACTAGTGTAAGTAGCTTTTTCCCATGTGCATTCTACATAATCGCCAAACGAACTCCGATTGTAACTTATCGTTTTAATGTCTGATGGATAAATTATTAGCCTTCCACTGTTTTTAAGGATAAACTGTAATACTAGTGTTACAGCAACTCCCAAACCGCTCCTATTACCCCTTCGAAGCTTTCAATTAGCTTAACCCATTCCGGATTCATTTCATTCTCCCCATTAAAATCTGAATTTTACTTTTGTAAACACTATACATGACATTTAATATTCTTGAAATGTCCTCCAGTAAATTTCAGGATGTAAGAACTATTTTAAGGTCTCAAACGTTGATAGACAATATAAATATTACCTACTCCCAACCAGGGTAATTTCTAGGCTAATCTTTTGTAAATTAAGGAGTTGATAATACAAATGTTATTACAGTTATAGTTAAGTTCTTGATTAACAAACCACTTGCATTAAGACCACCTGCATTAAGACAAATCCGATAATAAATTGTTGATTCTTATTACGCAGAGATTCCTTCTTTATAAATCAAACCATCTATCATTTCCTTATTAAACAAATAACGTCTTCTCCCATCCTTTAAAGTAACTATCTTCTCAGGAACCAATACCCCCTCTTTCATCCACCTAAGCGCCTTCTTCTCCCCGATCTTTAAAAGAGCAATCACATCTTGCAAATAGTAACCTTGCGTATTCTGAAGCTCATTTCTAATCAACTCCACGCACCTTAGCAGTTCTTCTTCCACGTAATAATTCTGAGCTAATGTTCCATTTAGTGAATCAGTAACCGGCCTCAGTATACCCTCTCGAGTGAACTGAATAATTTTAACAATATTTAACCCGTTCACAGAGTATGTAATTAATGCCTTGTGTAAATCTATTCCTTGAACCTCACTTATTGCAACAATACTACCGCGGCAGCTTTCCACCAAACTTTTAACCTCATCGTGTGATAACAACTCATACTGACTAGACTGCTTGTGAAAGGTATTCAACAAACCAGCTGCAATAAGTTTGGGTATCGAATCTTTTTGAATACCAATCATTAGTGCTGCTTCTTTTTTAGTTATGAGGTATCTGCTCTCTTCAAGTGCATTTATGCATTTAAGTATGAATTCTTCTCCACATAATATTGCATTCTATTGCCTTTTTTCGAAGCTAGCATAGTAATTTGATTCAGTTCATTCAATTGGTTCATCTTTGCATAGCTTGTTCCAACTGAGGTTCTAATCTCATCTTTTCTTAAATACTCACGTTTTTCTAGTAATTCAGGATTCTTTTTAAACACAGAAAGATCCCTTCGAACGATACCTTGATCTATTTTCCCAATCCAAAATCTTTGATATGCTTCCGCTACTTCAGATAATGACTTAATCTCAAGTATCTTTTCAAATTGCCCTTTCTGTTCGTACATTATTGAAGAATCCTTCTTCTGAATAAAATCATCGAGCACACGATAGAAATTCTGGGGGAAATCTTTGTACATCCAAAACACATTATTAAAAGCGTGTGATTGCTTTTTACTATCTCGATTATCACTTTTCTTTTTATGAAAACTGGAAATAAGCAGCTCATCGCCTAAGTAGCTTTTCATACCTTCTAGTAAAAAATAACTTAAATCTGCTAGCCTCAAGAATTCATCAATCTTTAATCCTAATATAGGATTAGCCATTGAAGGAACAAATAGACTTTTGTATAAGTACATTTGTGGCGCAATTATTGAATTAATTAGTTCAATATTCTCTGAAACAGCATTTGTCAGAGTAAATCTACATTTCTCACAGACTCCACCCATCACACTTCTCAGTGAAATGGGTGAATTACAACCATAACAATTCTCAAGAAGAACAGTACTATGTTCTAGGCAAACATTTAAAGGAAACAGAATCCAGGGTAACTTATGATACACACTTTCTTTCATACATGTTGAACAATATTTAACTCGACTTTTCATAATTAATTTAACTGCTAGATAATTGCCTAAAAGATTCTCAATTAAAGAGTTGGAATGACTATGAAGTGATTCTAAAGATTTTGTTGTTAAACTACTAATGATATTGAGTTGTTGTTGAGTATACAAATTGCTAGAATATCTTGTTAATGAGATCTCACACTCTGTTAGCATATATGAAATTGACTCATAACGATTTAGAATTGAAACCCGATGTAAATAACTAGACAAACTTTCTTCTAGATAAAAATCCGAACGTCGACAAAATGACATTCTCAAGTTTAATGTCCCCCCTTTTTCTTCAATTTGCTTTTTTGATTTTTCCACCTCTTCTTTAGTTCATTAAACGCCTCGTAATATGCTTCTATAATTTCAGAATCTATGGGTTCGGACATCATTTTCTTTGAAGCCCAAACCAAACCAACTTTTTCAAGCAGCACCAAGATAAAATCTTGTTTATCAGGAACAGCACAAACGCAGACAGTTTTATTCTCATCAATATTGGATGGGTGAAACCATTGCTCCTTAATAGCAATTGGAGTCGTGTAAAAATGACCGTTATAATTAATACCCTCACTAGTTATCTTAGCAATATCCAACGGCAGTAAATTTGTTAATATCACTATTCATCACCTCCTTCTCTTAAATCTAGTAAACTATCTTAGTAACATTATTGACTCAACTGCTAGAATTGATATATATAATTATCAAAATAAGTTTTGATATCAAACGGCGTATGTCTCTTCTTTTTTCCTTTGTCTACACTTTATATAAGAGATGTAGACATGTCTGATCATATTTTGAAATATATAGGATCTCGGATACGGGATTATCGTAAGGAAAAGGGGCTTTCCGAAGAGCAGTTAGGTGAAAGAGCAGGATTTCATTTTTCTTATATCGGTGGTATTGAAAGAGCTGAGAAAAACATTTCCATGCTTAATTTAGCTAAAATTGCTGAAGCATTGGATATTGAGGTTCACGATTTATTCAGTTATTCAAAAAGTAGTAAAACAAAACTAAGTGAAAAAGAAGAGGAAATACAAGAAATTGTAGATATACTCCTGAGGCATAATATTCGTGATGTGAAGAAGGCCAAAGTTATTATTAAAGAGGTATTTAAAGATTAATAACCCCATTCTCAAATTTGAGAACGGGGTTATTTTTCATTTCCTCTGAACTTGTTGCTTGTTATTTACACCTTTTGAGGTTGTGAACACGAAGCAACGTAAATTTCATTACTAAGTCTGTACACTTCCTGCAAAAAGACATTCAGCTCTCAGCAAAAAAAGACTGGATAACTCAAGTCTTTTGGATAAATTACTCATTATGAAAATGTAAATAGTCACTACAGGTGAGGATTGTTTCTGCACCCAATCAATGCCATTCTCGTGTGATAACTTCACCCGTCTTATCGCTTGATCCATTTGGGTAATCAAGCCTGTAAAATGAGTATCCCCTGAATCGTTATAAATTTTTACAGTTACAAACTGTTGATCAATTAAAGCCGCGGCCAACACATTTATTATTTTATTATTTTCACGAACATAGTTACTCAATAGTCTCCCCCACTCACAGAACATTTGTTCCAGTCACTCTATTTTACTTTCACTACTCGAGAGGTAAAGGGGGTAGTAAGCGCCTAGGGAAATACGTTACTACCAAACGTATTAGTCAGTTGAACTTTGTTTAGATTTACGACGTTGTTCTCCGAGCAGAAATTGATGGATGGCTTCTCTATCCCCACCGACCAGTTCCCTGCCGATCCGATTTACTAATTCACGTTCAATGAGCTGTTGGTCATCATACTCAGTAACTAGTTCGGCCAGTGCACAATACTCGTTTAAATCCTGCCAGAACTCTTCAGCCCTAACAGGCCTATGATGGGACTCGATGTACCAAGCTGCTGGGTACTGTTTAATCTTTTCTACTATCCTAAGAAAATCCCGAGCAACATAATATCGCGGTCCATCGTAAATTGCCGGTCCGAGAACATCCCCGAGAAACAGAATCTTTTCCTCGGGAATATGCATGATGCAAGAATCATTTGCATGAACACCGCCAATATGGTGGATTTGACAGGATACTGCACCTAAAAGGAGCGTTAAAGATTCGGTAAACGTAATGTTCGGAAGCACAACCTGGATGTCTCGATCTATGCCATCATATTCCTTTTTTATATAGTCAGCACAGAACTCGATCTCTTTTCCTTGCCTGACACGTTCGTCCAAAGCTTCCTCTGACCAGTCTAAGCCGAGTAGCTGTTGAAGGGCTTGATGCGTCATTTCTGTGGCGACGAGCGGTGATGATGGGTCATAAGCCGCACCGAAACTATGATCCCAGTGCCAGTGTGTCAACGCAGTTATACAAGGTCGAGAGTTATACTCATTCCTCACTGCCTCGCGGAACGTTGACGCATGACGTAGTGAGTTGCCTGCATCTAGAAAGAGAGTTCGATCATCTCCGAGGATTGCGCCTAGGATTGGTCGGTCAACAGAACCGTCAGCGGACATATAAACAAAACGTTCGGTTAACTGATGAATCATTGGCTTGCCTCCTATGGTGAAAATGGGCTCGTCTACTTACTCTTCTGTTCTTTCGCGTCCGTGATCGTGATCTCTCCATCTTCAAAAAACACTTTCATTTTCAAACTTTCACTAACAAAACGAACGGGGACTAGCGTTATTCCATCGCGAATGACAGCCGGTGAATCCAATTCCGTAGCAGCACCATTCACAAAGGCATCCTTCTGATCAATTACAAGTTCAACTTTACTTCCTTCTTTTTGAAGTATCACTCGTCTTTCTTGAGCATGCCATTCAATCTTCGCTCCTAATGCTTCCCCAATAAAGCGAATTGGCACCATGGTTCGACCATCAAGTGTGAAAGGAGCCACTTCAAGCGTGTGCTCTTGCTCATCAATAGTTGCTGCGTTGGAATCCAGCTTCAAAAATATGCTTTTAAATCCAAGCGGTGCGTGATTGACATAGTTGGATGCCGGGTCGCCGAACTTCACTGGCTGTGATTTGACTGTACCATATGGAGTTTCAACCTCAACAAGATAATACTCGCCATTTTTTATAGAACCATTATTATTGGCATATAAATCGAAGACAATGTTTCCCCTAAACGAACCAACCGGTTCTTTAACATCCTTTTTAAATCCTGGTGTCACAACCATTTCACCCTGTGTAATACCAAGCAACCACCCGGTTCCTGCTCTATTTGTTCTCCAAATGCCTGGAGCGCTGCCGCCATCCTTGTCCGTTCCACGCAGAATTACGGCTGAAATATCTGTTTTTTGTGCAAAATTAAGTTTTAATTTAAAATGTCCTTCCTTCACATGATCAGCGCCAAACTCGGCAACTCCTGTACGATCTGAATCCAAGTCCAACCAACTAAATTCCCGAATTGCTACGGGTGCGTAAGAAACTTCATTTTCTGAAAAAGGGGCTACATCCGATTTCACAGGTCCTTTACTCGTTAGGATTTCCAAATAATAATATTCACCCAGTTTCATTCCATTGTTATCCGAAGCATATAACTCAAACTGTACTTTTCCTTTAAACATGCCTAGCGTTTTTTGAAAGCTTGTATTGACGCTTTTACCATCGTGAAAAACGGCAAGTAGAGTACCAATATCCGTTTTCTCTTTCCAAGTTTTCCACATACCGTGACTTGTGTCTCTTCCATCGGCATCGGCTGTTTTCATTGTAATCGATAGGATCTCTGTTCCTTCTCCTGCGTCTAGCAAGACGGTGAGGTGACCGTCGCGTGTCCCATCCGGTATTGAAGCCGTATCCAGAGAAATTCTGTCTAATTCTTTATCCAAGTAGCGGAATTCTTTAAACTGAATGTCATTTGAAGCATTTGGATCCGTAGCGAAAGTACTCCCTGCAGTAATTCCGTTTAACATTGCTGAACATGTAATTGCCAATAATATTTTTTTGCTAAACATTTTTTTCTCTCCTTTAATCAAATAAGCATATATTCATGTTACGCTATTACTTGTTAAGGAGTCGACGGACTATAAGTATCAAACACCACGTTCCACACCGCCAATATTAGTTCGATCCTGCCTTAAAAAATTGCTACATGAACTTTGGTATACTGAATGGGCCGTATAGAAATACATTCTACACGGCCCCCTTCTTATTATCTATTCAATTGGTTTGATCTCAACAGTCCCATCTACGCTATTTAAATTACGGGAAAACTATTGTCATCACTTAAGCAGCACATGCCGAGCCAATTGAGTTCGGTTTTTCAAATCGAACTTAGATAGCATGGCGTTGACGTGCTTCTTCACCGCAGCCTCACTGATGAACAGCGCTGCAGCGATTTCCATGTTTGAATGGCCTTCCGCCAGCAAACAAGCTACGTCTCGCTCACGTTCTGTCAATTCGCTGAGATTAGCATATGTCACGACTACATCCCTAATTTCCGTTTCGGTCCCGGCCTTCAGTCCAATCATTCGCTCTAGGAAATACCTTAGCTTCTCTTGCCGCGTATCCAGCCAATAAGTTGCGGCCGGTTTTGCAGTCCCATAATCGAAATGTGCCGCTCCAAGCACTTCTTCAAATCCGAGACTAATCTGAGACTGCTCATAATAGGGCAAAGGCGGAGGAGACGAGACGATCAAGCTGCCTGCCAATACAAGGTCGAATAAGTGCCGTACGATGTCCGAGCGGAGTTGTTCTACCTCCAGATTTTCGACGTCGACACTGTACAGATACCACGCACGCTCCTGCTCAATTGCTGCTTCCAGCGCACGTCTCCGCTCTGCCGTGAGTGTGCGGAAGAAAGCTCGGGACACCGGCGCCGCCGTCAGAAAATCGCGCGTTTTGGCACAAATCGGAATCGCCGCAAACACGCCGATAACCTTCCCTTCCTCGCTTCGAAGCAACTGCACGGCTTGCTCTGGCAGGCCGCTCAACCAATCCGTTTCCAACAGCGACAACCGAAGCAATCCCTCACTAGGCGCGATTTCAAAACGATACATCTCCCCTAATTCCGGATCTGAGCATCGAATGTTCATAGCTCTTGGCTCCGTCCTCCTCCGCTCTATAAATGCCGTGAGCTCCTCGATGTTGCTTACGTTCATCGGTTCCAAATAATGGGGTGATATTCTCGAATGGCGATAGTGGGCCCGCATGATCGGATTTCCCGCAAAATGAAGTAGTTCAGCTAGTTCTCTTGCCCTGTTCCTCACTCCACCGATACCATCCATGATCTTTTTCATCGCCGAATCAACTGCAATCCGACAAAACCGATCGAACTTACCTGGCATCCGCTCGCGGAACATACTGCGAAGGTTTTCCCAGACAAGATCGTGCAATTGCCAGCCCCCAACAGTACGGGCCACGAAGCTGAGCTGGATTAACCGATCGAAATCCGTAGACGGCACTGGCTGCCCTGTTAATTCCTCCAGCAGCTCCTGCCGAAATGTGCGGGTAATCGAAGCCGCGTACAGTAATTCGCGAATTTGGTCATTTGAGGCTTCCTGGAGCCAATTTTCTAGTAAAAACTGTAGGTTCTCCACTGTGCTCGTTCGGGAGGGACGATCTGGGACAATCATTTCTCCTCCCATTGGGGTCAACAGGGACATGGCGAGTGGATGTCCGAGCGTGCGCAGCCAGACCATGTCGATGACGGCTTCATCCTGTTCCCCCCACTGAAGCATGTATTGGCGGATATCCTCATAAGATAACTCCGCTAGCGGGAGACGGACGATTAGTCTCTTCCAGGCTGGGGTATACCTCCAAGGGCCTTCCAATTCAAATCGTCCGGCAATGACGATCAATGTATTTTGTGGCAGTTGAGGCAGCAAAAGCGTCCTCAACCAGTGATCCAACCCTCCTGCTTCTTCATACCCGTCGAGAAGGAGCACGACCTGCTGTTTTTCAGCAACAGCATGAACCGCATTTATACAACGCTCTGTCAGCGAATCGGTTTTTGACATCGCATGATTTGAATCCAGTGCCTCATCTCCGGCGCACTGAACAAACATCTGGGTAATAAAACGCTGATCGTTCATTGCTTCACCCATATGAATTCGAATAGGCACCCTATCAAACTCTCTTGTAATCTCCGTAAATCGGTCAAGTAAATATGTCTTGCCCATACCTGCTGTGCCAAACACGTTAAGGATTCGTTCAGGATGCTCCTTCATTCGCTCTAGAAACTCACGGAATAACCCCATCTCGAAAGTCCGTCCGACGAAATGGTCAGCCATAATCCTGTTCAATTGCTGTCCAAACGTCTTTTGCATGCCTTAACCCCCGTATCGACCTCATTTTTATCTAGAAGTATACCGTACTAGTAGCCGAAAGGATAGCCTCAAGGACATCCTCTTTGTGCTAACTTAGGATGAGACGAAATAAAGGAGGAAGATGAGTACATGGGTCAAACACAAAATCAATCATCGATTTTAACAGGCTCGGCAAAAAATGGAGAATGGATGACAGGTTCAGAAATTCTACTTCATATGTTGCTAACGGAAGACGTAGATTGCGTATTCGGATACCCTGGAGGGGCCGTGTTGTACATTTACGATGCCATGCATAATAATCCGGATTTTAAGCACGTGTTAACTAGACATGAGCAAGGAGCCATACATGCCGCAGACGGCTATGCCAGATCGTGTGGCAAAACGGGGGTAGTAATGGCGACTTCCGGTCCCGGGGCAACTAATCTAGTGACGGGAATTGCCACCGCGCATATGGATTCGGTGCCGCTTGTCGTTATTACCGGAAACGTCCCCTTGAGCATGATCGGCACTGATTCCTTTCAAGAGGCCGACATTGTAGGCATGACGCAGCCCATCACCAAGCACAGCTACTTCGTGAGGCGCGTGGAAGATTTGGCCCACATCATTCGTGAGGCTTTTCTACTGGCAGGATCAGGACGCAAAGGGCCGGTGCTGATCGACATCCCGAAAGACGTCAGCGCAGCTCGGACGAAATTCATATATCCAGAACGAGTTGAAATTCCTGGCTATATCGCGGGTACCGAAACGTTACCAGTCGATGAATACATGCTAGAGAGACTGATATCCGCTATATCCGCTAGCGAAAGGCCGCTGATTCTAGCAGGAGGAGGTGTCGTACAGTCTGATGGATGCGAGGAACTGCTCGAATTTGTGAACCGGACGAAGGTACCAATTACAACGACGTTGCTCGGCTTGGGAGCTATTCCATCGGATCACGATCTGTGGCTCGGCATGCCCGGCATGCACGGAACTTATGCGGCCAATCAGGCGCTCATCCAATGCGACCTACTCATCGCAATCGGTGCCCGCTTCGACGACAGGGTCACAATGCGACTGGATGGGTTTGCCCCGCATGCCCGCATCGCACATATCGATATCGATGCTGCCGAAATCAGCAAGCTGGTTCCTGCCGAGATTCCGATCGTCGGGGACGCTCGATGTGTACTGCAAAGATTAAACCGGTTAGCCGGGGGACGGATCACCAAGAAGCCGCTCTGGTTAAAAAAGCTGCATGGTTTAAGGGTGGATTTCCCGCTGGGTTATGAACCTTCGCAGGACGAACTAAAGCCTCAGTATGTCATTGAAATGATTTCCCGTACGACAGACGGCCAGGCGATTATAACGACCGATGTCGGCCAGCATCAAATGTGGACGGCGCAGTTCTACCGCTTTCGGAATCCACGGTCACTTATCACATCGGGCGGATTGGGTACGATGGGATTCGGATTTCCTTCCGCGATTGGCGCACAGATCGGAAACCCAGACAAAACAATCGTGTCCATCAATGGGGATGGCGGCATGCAGATGTGCGCACAAGAGCTGGCGGTTTGCGCAATCCATAACATTCCCATAAAAATTGTGGTCATTAACAATGGGATTCTCGGCATGATTAAACAATGGCAAGAATTAGTTTATGAGGGACGATTTAGTCACATCGATCTTTCAGGCAGTCCAGATTTCGTCAAACTAGCGGAGGCGTACGGAGTAAAAGGGTTGCGTGCGGAAACTCCAGCGCAGGCAGAGCGAGTGTGGCAAGAAGCGCTGGAGACAACAGGTCCAGTGTTAATTGACTTCGTCGTTTCTCAGGATGAGCTCGTATTTCCAATGATTCAGCAAGGACAAGCACTTCAAGATATCATTCTTGGACCGAACGGAGGAGCAACGAAATGAGCAGGCAGTTGATCTCAATTACAGTCGATGACAAACCAGGGGTGCTGCAGCGCATCTCGGGCTTGTTCTCCCGCAGAAGCTACAATATTGAAAGTATTACGGTCGGGGCGTCAGAAGTCGAAAATCGTTCTCGCATGATCATAGCTGCGCGAGGCGACGACGCCCAAATTAGGCAGATGGTTGCCCAACTTCAGAAGCTGATCGACGTGTTGGACATTACCTTGTTGCAAGGAAATCCCCACGTCAGCCGTGAGTTGATGCTCATCAAGATAACACTAGAGTCAACCAAGCGAACTGAATTACAGAGCTTAATAGATACGTTTAGATGCTCTGTTATCGACGTCGGGCCCTCTTCAATGATCGTTCAAATTGTCGGCAATACGGAGAAGAACGACGCGTTCCTTCAACTTATTCGATCGTACGGCATAATGGAGATAACCCGAACGGGCGAAACAGCAATGAAGCGATGCTAACATTCACAACTTAGGACTGACTATACTCCAAGTGTAGCAGCGGGAAGGGATTGCCAGAAGAATCAAGTTCAGACCTTCCAATTCGAACAAAGCCAAGTCGTTTATAAAAGATGTATGCTCCATCATTTTGTTCATTAACATCAACTCGGAGATTCGCGCCCTTTTGCGCTTCTACATGTTTAATTAACCGGCGTCCTTTACCGCTCCGCTGATGGTGTGGGTCTACAAAAAGCATTTCAATTTTAGACCCGTCCATCGTGATAAAACCAAGTGGTTCTTGATCTTCGTTACTTCAATCCAAATTTCTACCTCTCTCAAAGCACCATTTCGAACGATCTGATAGTAAAACTCATACCTATCCTCGTTTGTCAGATAGGTATGAGTTTTGACTACTGCTTGGTAGAAAATACTTACTAATTTATCATGATATTGTACATTTCCTTTTAACACTTTACAGTCTCCAATATTCAAAGGGAAAGGTTTATCTTTATATAAAATAAAAAGAGTTTAAAGAAAACAAGAAGCAGTCGCCGCTGCTTCTCATTTTCTTAACTGTACTTCCTATCTTTTCAAACTTTAACCAGATGGGCAATGTTTCAACGGTTGTACCAACGTAATTCTTACCCCCATAAGATGCCTTGGTAGCTGCTTTGAACAGAGGTGCCTTGCCTCACCATGATTTCTGCTCTTGAATTTTTGCCGTCCCATTAAACTCAGTAACTTTGGCAATAATCCCAGTATCTCCAGGCCTTTCTTATTTACCATTTCACAATTTTTTCTGAGACTTTTCTGGATTATCGCAAACAGCTTAAAACGGTTATCTACTGAAGATCTTTCTTAAGTCAGATCCTGAGTATCAAGAAGAATTCCAAATGACTAGTATCAATAAGTCTCAACTTTCGCGTCGCATCAATTCTCTTTCCTGTTGAAGTCACTCAGGCTCTATTTGCTTCTGTCTTCGAGTCTATTCAAAAACAGCTCTTCCTCGCAAAAAACAGGAAAAGCTTGTTTTAAGGATTGTAGATTCCACTAGTTTGAGGATTCCTCTTTTCCTTGGAGACTGGGCTTATAATAGGTTAACTATTCAATTACTTAAGCCTATGGACTCGCTAATATGGAGTTTAATGATTATGATACTTATAGTCTGTTTACTCTGTTAGGCATGTTGCTTAGGGTTGTTGTATACCTTATTGAGAAAAGATCTACATCTACTGAATTCAGACTATAATCATATTGGCCCACCCGAGGTATTTCAAGGTGATGCTTTATCGGCTCTTGAAAAGCTTGTTCAGAAATATAGCTCCTGATAAATGCCAATACCGCTAATACAGCATCAAATCTTTTTTAAAAATGGACCTATTCAGCTAAAACTAAGGAAAAAGGAGGGGTTCACAGTGAGAGCTGGTCATCATGACAATCGAAATGTAGAAAGTGACAGTGAACATTTTCTACAAGAATTAATGAATTTAATGGTACCTGTAAGGGGAGGGATTATTGAATTACGTGATTATGTTAATACGAATAAATGGCTTAGTTCTGATTACACTTTATCAAATCCAGGAAGTAATAAAAAGGTTATCCTATGGACCGAAACGATTGAACCTTTCCATGTAATGAAGTATCCGATAACACAGCAGTTATATCATTTTGTCATGTATAATGAAACAATAGAGCCGATTATAAATAACCTGCCAATGACGAATGTTTCATGGCTGGATTCGCTTGCCTTTTGTAATAAATTATCCAACATGTTTGGTAATACTGAATGCTACACATTCACAAATGAAAGCAAGAACACGATATATAATAAGGCAGCAAACGGCTTTCGTCTATTATCTGATGCTGAATGGCAATACACTTGCAAAGCGGGAACCGCGGGATATCGGTATGCAAGTATTGATCAAATTGCATGGTATCAAGGTAACTCCAACGGTTCAGTTCATCAAGTAGGACAATTGCTTCCTAATTCATGGGGGCTTTTTGATATGATTGGAAACGTGTGGGAATGGTGCTGGGATCTATACGATACTGAACGATATGGGAACTATAGTGTCTTTCGGGGAGGTAGCTGGGCTGAAGTTGCGAACAACTGTGGTTCAACGAGTAGAAGGAAAAGCATGCCCGATTTCAAAATTGATGATCTTGGTTTTAGAATAGCTCTTAATTCCTAAGCTTAATAATGAATTCTAACCAATGAAACATAGGCTAGTGCAGACAGCTTCACTCGTAAACGACTTGAAACACTTCACAATGTCATACCTCTTCCCCCTTTAGCGTAAAGATTTCTTCATTTTAAAATTCGGGATTTCCGTACCGTTGCGTTCAACAATTTGTTGCTTTATAACTCTTAATCCATTTTTCCCCAAAATCGATCTTTCAGTAATACTGGCATCGGTGTCAATCTCGACAAGAGACAATCTGTTCGCTTCCGATTCAAGGGTGCCTACCAAGATGGAAGCAATGCCTTGACCATGATAATCTTTTTGAACAAATAGTCTTTCAAGGTACGATAGCTTAATGGCAAAGTTCACTCGTATGCCTTTCCTGCCAATAACGAGGTTGCAAAGGTACTCCAGGTTGGCGTATAAGAAATCAAATCTGAATCATTTAACCAAGCCTCCATTGCTTCCAAAAAAAACTCCAGTGTTTGGTTCTGCCAGGTGGAAGCATTCTCAGTTAAATCATGTCTCAGTGCAAGAAGAAATGTTATCAGGTCTACTTTTGTTGATTCGTTCTTTGGGGTCAACTTATGAGGTCCTCCTTCAATAAATAGATTCAACTAAAGTTATCCGATAGCAATGATTTAACATATAGGCAAGTAAGTATGTTGCTATTTCTCCTATTCATAAATTTTTTTTCAAGCATCATTCCAAGTTTTTCAGCTACTCTACTAGAAGCGTGGTGAGTTTCCGGCATATTTGCGCATATTCGCTTTAGATGTAATTCTTCGAGCCCATACATCATTAATGCTCTTGCAGCCTCGTATCCAATGCCTTGGCGCCAGTAAGTGGATTTAATAATGTAACCTAAGTCGTTCTCGATTTGTCCATCTGTCTCAAGCTTCAACAGCCCAGCATCCCCGATTATTTCACCTGTTTCCTTGAGTTCAACCGCAAGTCTGCCATATCCTGTTTGGTAATTCTCGATTCCTCTTTTTTGGATCCATTCTTTACATTGAGAATAATCGAAGGGCCTTGGCCAGAAGCTCATTGTTAGGTCATCCGAAAGTACTTGATGTAATGCTGAGATATCCTCTGTTGTATACTCTCTTATACGCAGTCTTGCTGTTTCGATTTTCGTCATAGCAGAAGCTCACTCCCATTCGTTGCCGCGGTTTACTTATAGACGTTAGTAGCCTTTAATTGTTTCGTCAGAGATTTATGATTAACTCGCAGGCTCGTAGGTAACTAAAAAAAATGGAATCAAGATTATAGAGGAATGCCATAAACGAATGCCCTTGAGACAATTATCTCCGTTCCCGTTCAACCTTCTCTTAGATATACCAACCAATTGAAGGAAAAATCAAGCCGATTAATCCCATTATGAAGAAGAATCGAAACCATCTTTCTGCTTTCACTCATCCCATCTTAAAGAAAATCAGCCACACATTATAACTATACCATTTAAATATTCCATAATTTTCCAGACTTTTGTAGCTGCTCATTCCCGCAATGAAAATCTGTTCCTTCTCCTGCGTCTAGCAAGACGGGTAAGGTGACCGTCGCTTGTCACATCCGGTATTGAAGCCGTATCCAGAGAAATTCTGTTTAATTCTTTATCCAAGTAGCGGAATTCTTTAATCTGAATGGCATTTGAAGTACAAATATTATTTTCTTCTCTTCTTTAATCAAATAGGCATACATTCATGTTACGCTACTACTTGATAAAGAGTCGACGGACTATAAGTATCGAACGTCACGTTCCACACGGCCAATATTATTTTCAATCCAGCCTTAAAAAATTGCCACGAATGTTATCCATCAATCCCTCAGGCAAAAGAGATGTTGAACTTTTGTATACTAAATGGGCCGTATAGAAATACATTCTACACGGCCCTTCTTAAAACCTATTCAATTGGATCGTTCTCAACATTCCCATCGGAATCAAATGGTCATTACTGGTTCAGCCTAAACGGGTCGATTAATAATAAAGAATTTGATCTCGAGAAATGTATTTCAAAGGAATCAGCCTAGTTTACCATGAAACTGGGGATGAATTATTACGGAACTTTTATTACAAAAGGTACTGTAAACACTTTTCCATTTTGCTGAAATTGCCCCCAAATCTTATATACGCCGGTATGTGGAAAAGTCGTCATAAATTTAGCATCCGGTCCTGACACATTCTCATCTGTCGGATGCACATGAAGATAATTCTCTGCATCTTGAGTTAAGATTACGACGTGTCCAACAGCCCCTAAGTAAGGTTGCAGGTCTTTTACAGGTTGCTTCGACTGTGCGTCTTTAATATTGAAGTTCAAGTTTAGTTCCATACCTGCCATAAGGTGATCAATCGAAAGCGTTACTTCCTTACCGTCTACTAATTTAGTTAATGATGTGTCAAGTTCAATTGATTTTTGAGCAGACTGTTCTCCTTGAACCGTAATCCATTGGCTCTTACTCATTGCACCCATACCCGTTGGAGAGATATCTGCAATCACCTTGAACTCACCTGAAGTCGGAAATTGTGTAGTTATGGTAAATTCACCATTTCCTTTGTAATCGGGGTGAATATGGTTAAAAAAAGATAAATCTTTGCTGACGATAATAAAGTGCATCTGTTTTTCATGCACAGTATCAAATTTATCAATTGCTTTGCCGTCTTTATCCTGAATATTAATCGTAATCGTTGAATCTTGGTTTGGCACTGTCTTCTCACTAGAAAGTTTAAACTTTGCTTGGACATTTCCAGCATGTGTGGAATCAACATCATTTCCCATGCCGCTATGATCCATTCCTGCTGTAACGCCTTGCACTGCATGACTCGTTGAAACTGGCGTTTCGCTATGCGAAGAGTGCTTGGTCGAACTTCCTGATTTTCCGCATGCCGTTAAGAGCGCAGCCGTAAGTAAAATCGAAATTGCTACTTTATTCATGATTTCCTCCTAATATTAGGAACTTAGATCAGAGATCTAAGTCCATCCTCATTATTTCTTTATCATAAAAGGTACATATGAGATCTTGTGTAGATCGGCACTTAAGATTGTCTTCATACATAGAACTCCCCCCGTTACGCTCACTCTGCAATTGCTTTGTGCAATGCCTCGATTGTTATCCGATTGATAAATTTCGAAAACTTTTCTTTCATTTTGCCATGTTGTTGATAATAATGGATAAGACTTTGAACCATCTGAATCAACATGTCTGCTCGAACGTCAGATATTAGCAAGACCGCAAAAGATGGCTTTAATGATTTGGGCTCGCCACCGATATAAATATCAAACGTATCTCTCATTTTGACTACACCGATATCTTTCAACAAGGGTTCGCTTGTTCCGAGAGCACACCCTGCATATCCAATTTTCAAAGGTGTTGGCGTTTCGATCCCTGAGATCGACTTATTTAACGCTTCAGCCATTTCAAGCCCTGCATCTTCTGCCCCACGGCAAAAGTTACACGTAATAAGGCTCTTGGTCACAAATCCAGTAGGATATATTTCTAAGCCGATCTCAGACAACTTTTCCTTAACTTCATCAATTTTCTCTTCTTGCATTTCAACATACAATTGTTTAAATGTCGTTAATTCTATTGCTGCATCCTCACTGACGATCGATCCCAGGACCGCCAATTGTTCTGGTTTAAATATGGTGCCACCAGTTTGAAACCCTGGGGTAATAGCAAACTTCATCATCTACATCTCCTACCCTCCCATGTATTCTGCTTATATCTTCACTCTCTGCAAGCGTAGAGCGTTTACCACAACTGATACTGAGCTTAGCGCCATAGCAGCACCAGCTACCCATGGAGCTAAAAGTCCAAGTGCCGCAATCGGAATCCCTAGCGCATTGTAACCGAGTGCCCAAAACAGATTCTGTTTAATGTTCATCATCGTCTTACGGCTCATATAAATGGCATCTGTAATGCTTGTAAGTTCTCCACGCATCAGTGTCACGTCCGCTGCTTCCATCGCAATATCAGTGCCAGTGCCAATAGCTATGCCGACGTCTGCAGTCGCAAGAGCAGGAGCATCGTTGATGCCATCCCCCACCATTGCCACTAACTTTCCTTGTCCTTGAAGTTTCTTCACTTCTTCAGCTTTGCCTTCCGGAAGAACTTCCGCGAGAACGTGATCGATACCAACTTGCTGAGCTATTGCATGTGCTGTTCGTTTGTTGTCACCTGTCATCATGATGACATCGATGCCCATCTGTTTTAAAAGAGAGACGGCTTCTTTCGATGTGTCTTTGATCGTATCCGCTACGGCTACCATTCCAGCATACTTGCTATCCACCGCTACGAGCATCGCTGTTTTACCGTCAGATTCGAGCTTTTCCATAGCAGTTTCTGCTTTACCGAAGTTAATTGCTTCACGCTGCAGAAGCATACGTGTTCCAACCAGTACATCCTTGCCATCTACAATGGCTCGAATTCCATAGCCGGGAATGGCTTCAAACTGCTCCGTGGTGGTAAGTTGGATACCTTTAGCAAGAATCCCAGCTACAATCGCCTCAGCAAGAGGGTGCTCTGATTGTTTTTCAGCAGTGCCGATTAGTCTAAGAAATATATCTTCTTCATTCATGTTTTCAATTTGAACGTCTGTAAGTTCCGGTTTGCCTTTAGTGACTGTACCTGTTTTATCAAGTACGATGGTTTGTACTTTTTGCATTGATTCTAAATGTTCCCCGCCTTTAAACAGGATGCCAAATTCCGCCGCGCGACCGGATCCAGCCATAATCGATGTTGGAGTTGCAAGTCCTAAAGCACAAGGACAAGCAATGACAAGGACAGCAATAGCCTTTTCTAGTGCAGTTGCAAACTCACCAGGAGCAACCCAGATATACCAAACCAGAAATGTTATAACCGCAATTCCTACAACAATCGGGACAAAGATACCCGAGATCACATCAGCGATACGTTGAATAGGTGCTTTAGAGCCTTGGGCTTCTTCCACAACTTTGATAATTTGAGCGAGAGCTGTCTCTTTCCCAACACGAGTTGCTTTAATTTTTAAGCTGCCGTTTTTATTAACCGTAGCACCAATAACGGCGTTACCAGCTTGTTTCTCAACAGGGATACTTTCCCCAGTAAGCATAGACTCATCAACGGCAGACAAACCATTTAAAACGACACCGTCGACTGGGATTTTCTCACCCGGTTTTACAAGAACAATGTCCTCAATGACAACTTCCTCAACTGGTATAGCCATTTCTTCACCGTTCCGAATGACTAACGCTGTTTTCGCTTGAAGGCCCATCAATTTTTTGATGGCTTCTGAAGTTCGTCCTTTCGCCAACACCTCAAACAGTTTACCTAAAATAATCAAAGTAATAAGAATCGCACTTGTTTCGTAATACATATCCGGTGCATGGTGGTGGGCATCAACTGAAGTTGCCCACTGCAGCGTTAGGTATAAACTATAGAAGTACGCGGCAGATGTTCCTAGAGAAACAAGCACATCCATATTGGCGCTTTTATTACGAAGGGCCTTGTAGGCTCCAATGTAAAACTGGCTACCAATAATGAATTGAACAGGTGTAGCAAGAACAAGCTGCATCCAAGGATTCATTAAGAACTCTGGCAGGTAAATCCATGATGTAAATGTAAAGTGGCTCACCATGGCCCACAGAAGGGGTAGTGAAAGTATTGCCGACACCATTAACTGTATTTTCTTGTGGCGTATCTCCTTTTGTTTATAATCGCCTTTTGATGCATCTTCTCCTTTAGGCATGGCTTTGTATCCTAGTTGATCAACTTTGTTAACCATATCGCTTACAGACACTTCATCAGCGCTATACGCGACATGGGCTGTTTCTAAGGCAAGGTTAACCGTTGCTTTACTAACTCCAGGCATCTTATTTAAGCCTTTCTCAATACGAGTTGCACACGCTGCGCAAGTCATACCAACGATATTAAAATCCACAATATCCTTTAAAGTGCTGTAACCCAGATCCTGTATTTTCTCTTCCATAGCAGCTACACTAATTTGGCTCGGGTTATATGTCACTGAAGCCTTCTCAATTGCAAAATTCACGTTTACATCTGAAATACCTTCTAATTTCTTCAAGCCTTTTTCTATCCGGTTTGCGCATGCCGCACATGTCATGCCCGTTATTTGCAGATTCGCTTGTTGCTCTAACTGTTTGACCACTTCATACCCTCCACCCGTCTCATACCCCCATGGGGTATGTTTTTTTCGAAAAAAATAAGTGTTACATTGGAGCCGCATGAAGCGGCTCAGCTAACTTTATTTTAGAAGATGACCGCAGGACATACCTTCAACTTTCATATCTAATAATCCCTCTCCTAATCATTTCATTAATTTATTCATGGTAATCATGAGTTCCTTGATAACTTCGTTATCCCCTTCTTGAATGCGCTCAATCACACAACTGTTTAGATGATGCTCGAGAATCAGTTTCCCGACACCGTTTAAAGCTGATTGAACCGCTGCGATTTGATTTAACACATCGTCACAATACGTATCTTTCTCAATAAGACCTTTCACACCGCGAATTTGTCCTTCGATGCGATTAAGCCTAGAAATCAAGTTGGTTTTTGTTTTATCTGTATGATGACTTTTTCGATCAATGTTTGAATGAGAAAAACAGCCCTCATTTAATTCTTGGTTATCATGTTTTTCCAATTTCGTTTCCTCCTCACACATTTAATATAGCATACCCCCCTACCCTATATCAAGTTATTTGTATAGTTATTTGTAGGCTACATTTGTCTAAGGCATATTTGCAAACGGTGTAGGCGAACATGCTTAAATGGAAAACTATCATCCAGATTATGTTTTATACCAATTATTCACCCACATTAATGATTTGCCCCAATTAAGTAACTATAAACGTGATGTTACCGTTACAACAGGGCTACATATTGAAGTTCTCATTCAACATTCAAGAGTTGTTGGATGATACGAATAGAATGGCTTTTGAGACTGTAATTACTCAAGGTATATTTAGCTTTGTCCTTGATACTAGCATGCGGAAGCGTGAACTTCACGTCTTTAAGCTGGTTTGAAATCTTGGTCAGCAATTTACATTAGACACTTATATAAGTTTGTGATATATTTTTTTTATGGAACCTAAAAATAACTTGACTGAGTTGAACGTTAGCGAATTCGCTATGGTATTCGAAGATTTAACGAGGGTTTTCATTCGGTTACCTTCAATTGAAAAATTAAGCTTCACTACACTTTCCGTCTTGCATACGTTGTCTCGCAAGAGTCCCATGCGGCTTACTGAGTTAACAGCTAATGAGCAAATTACGCAGTCGGCAATCACACAGTTGGTGACCCGACTTGAACGAGACGGACTCGTCGAGCGCCGACCAGATCCAAATGATGGCCGAGTCGTTCAAGTGCATATTACTGCAATGGGAGTAAATGTTATTGACTCGCGTCGTTTGGACCGCATGACACATCTCTCAAAGTTCAGTGAAGGGCTCACTCTGGAGGAAAAACGGGCAATTACTTCCGCAATTCCTGCAATGAGGCGTCTGGTCGAACTGGGAACCGATTCGTAGTCTCAGTCACGATTACATTTCCGTAATTCATACCCCAATGAGGGACAAAACAAACGAATACAAGGAGGAACTCCTTTTGCGCTTGAACCGAGTCCGATCTACGTGTCGGATGAGTTACTTGCTGATCTCCAAAATCGTTTAAAAGCAACCAGATGGCCTCTCGATGCTGGTAATGATGACTGGTTTTACGGTGTTAGTCGGAACTACCTTGAGGAACTCGTCGACTATTGGATTAACGAGTTTGACTGGCGTAAATCCGAGAAGGCTATCAACAGTAGATGTTGATGGAGTTTCTGTGCACTTTATGCGTAAACCTGGCGTTGGGCCCAAACCTATACCATTGATCCTGTCCCATGGCTGGCCTTGGACGTTCTGGCATTGGTCCAAGGTCATTGATCCACTAGCGGACCCTGGTGCATTCGGGGGCGATCCTGCTGAAGCATTCGATGTTATCGTGCCCTCACTCCCTGGCTTTGGATTCTCGACGCCACTGCCAAACAATCCGGACATGAATTTTTGGAAAATCGCCGATCTCTGGCATACGCTCATGACCGATACTCTGGGCTATGCGAAATACGCAGCAGGAGGATGCGATGTAGGCGCTCTCGTGACCGGTCAACTGGGACACAAATATAGTGACGAGCTCTACGCAATACATATTGGTTCTGCTCAAAAGCTTAGCCTGTTTAATGGAGATCGCGCTTGGGATCTCTCCGGAGGTCGTCCTATTCCTGACAACATCCCTGAGAAAATCCGATCGCAGATTTTGGAGTTTGACCGCCGTTTTGCTTCGCATCTCGCCGTTCATGTGCTTGATCCCAGCACACTCGCCTACGGACTGAGCGACTCGCCAGTTGGAATGCTCGCATGGATCTTGGAACGATGGGCCAGATGGAGTGACAATAACGGCAACGTCGAGAATGTCTTTACAAAGGACGACATCCTTACACACGCAACAATCTACTGGGTCAACAACGCTATCGAAACCTCTATGCGCGTATATGCGAACGCTAACCGCTATCCATGGACACCGGATCATGGTCGTTCACCTGTCATTGAGACACCAACCGGTATAACCTTCGTAGGCTACGAAAATCCTCCGGGTATCACGACCCAAAATCGGGTACCGAATTTTCTCGAAAGCGATCGAGCTCCTTGGTATAAACATGTCAACATCACAGCCCACGAAAATGGTGGACACTTCATTCCCTGGGAAATTCCGGACAAGTGGGTTGAGGATTTGCGCCGCACCTTCCATGGACGTCGATAAGAGATTCAACAGGATTATGTTTTCAATAAAGGATCGAGGTTCTTAGCTCGTTTACTATACATAAAGGGTCCAAGTATTGGTCTTTATAACGAAAAAAAGTATTGCTTTAATTGTTGATCGTCATAGGAAAAAGAGTATGGGGGCGCAGGAGGCCATTGTAAAACTAGCCTTTTCGTTTAAATGGGGTTCATTTACAAAAAGAAGACATCAACCGAAGTGGTCGATGTCTTCTTTTTGTACGCGAGAAATTATTAAATCTAAGCTTACCAGTTCTTCAGGACACCGATTTATCTACCTGCAGCTTGTTCCAGGATATAAGCAATCTCGTTCATATCGTTTCTATGGTTGATCCAGCTCCGTAGGTAAAACCGGCCACATAATGTTGCTAAAGGTACCCTCGACAAATTGACCGTCCACACCTGCGGATACGACCAATCCCATTGTAAATGGCTCTGTGAAGGTAATGGTGTGCGAGCTTCGCTCGGTCCATTCGGCGCCGTCGATCGACGAATAGGTTTTCACATGATTCCCCACTTTTTCAACCTTCAACCAGATGGGGCCTGAAACCTTAACTGTAGGTGCATTGAGTGGAATGGTCTGGGACCATGATCCGGCAAAATCACGCTTGATGCTTACAAGCTCGCCTCTTCCGCTAACAAATATGCCTTGGTGGGCACTATTCGCCGCCTCGCTCTGACGGACCATGACGCCGATCTTGATGTCCGAGTGCGGCGCGCTGCCCGAATAGGTCATCCCGTCGACTCTGGCGACGATCGTGGCATCACCGGTCTTAACGTTCTGATAAACATACCTGAACTTGTCGCTCATACCCCAGACGTTCGTTCCGGAGCCCGTCACCTTCATGGACGCTCCCTCATGAACCGTAGCCCCGGCGGCCGCGCCACCAACATCCGCATTCTCATACTGTCCCGGCTTCAGCACAAAAGCAAAATTTGCGGTGATTGTCTTGTTGCCGTCCATAATGACAGTTAGAGGGTTGGACGTGCTGACGAAGTCGCCGCTCCATCCCATAAAGACATAATTCTCGTGCGGTGTAACGGTCAAGGTGACTTGTGTCCCCGGACTGTACGTTTCCTGCTCGGAGCTCCGTGTAATGACGCCATGCTCCGCGATGGTGGTAAGGGTGTACATGTCCGTTTTCTTCCTGAAGTTGGCCTTAATGAGCTTGTCGGCATTCATCGTAATCGTAGCCGGGTTGGTCAAGCCGCTCAGGTCGCCGCTCCAGCCGGTGAAGACGTAGTCGGTATCAGCGATTGCGGTCACCGTTACCTCGGTACCTGAAGGATGTGCAGTATCCGACGGGCTGACAGAAATAATTCCGTTGACAGCTTCGGTCTTTAACGCAAATGTCGGCACGGTAGGCCACTCCACATGACCGAACTTGGCCGTGACGAATTTCCCGTCCTGACCTGCGGTAACGGCCAGACCCGCGGTGAACGAACCCTGGATGGACACGATCGTCTGTGAGCCCCTCTGGACCCAGTTCTCGCCATCCATCGAGGAGTACGTGGTCAGCCGCGTGCCGATCTTCTCCACCTTCAGCCATACCGGAAGTTCCAAGGTGTCGGCAACCTGCCCTTTATCCGGGTACTCGACAACCGTCCATTTGTTGTTAATTCGGAACTGACTGCGTATTTTCTTCTCGTTGGTGATGAAAATGCCCTGGTAATCGTTCGGCAGGTCGGTTACCTGCCTGATCATAATGCCTGCCCTCGCATTGTTCGCCGTTCCGTTGAACTCGGTCACCTTGGCGACAATAACGGCATCGCCGCTTAGGTTGTCCTTGTAGGTATACCGGAAGCTGTCGTTTTCTCCCCACAAGGCGTTTCCGGATGCCCGAATCGTGATCTCACTGTCGTCCTCGGACGTGCTACCGCCATGGGTGGTCAGAATGTCAGCGTTCTTGTAAGGGACGAACTTCGCTGAGATCATCTTATGTCCATCCATCAGAAGATCGATGGAATCTGTCGTGCCGATCAGATCCCCACTCCAGGATACGAAGCTGTACCCTTCGTCGGGTATCGCCTTCAACTTGACCACTGTATTCGGCGCGTATCTGCCGCCGGGAGGGTCAAGCACGATGGTGCCACCTGTGACGTTCTCCACAATCAGCTCACAGATATCAGGCATCTTGCTGAAGGTGGCCGTAACGGTCTTATTTCCGTCCATTTTCACAACATTAGGATTGGCCTTGCCCGTCAGAGCTCCTTCCCAGCCGGTAAAAGCATACCCGGCATTCGGTACCGCCCTCAACTTAACCTCTGAACCTGCGTTATAGAGACCGGATTCACCTTCCACCGTTCCCCCCGGACCGGCATTCACCGTAAGATGATGCATGCCCGGCCAGTTGACTTGGCTGAACTGTGCGGTCGCCGTCTTTACGGTTCCCGTATTGTTCTCGCCAGCGGAAGTAAACAGGCCCATCGTCAATTCCGTGTTAGCGCCGTCCCATCCCCAAATGGTGTCCTTGTAATAGGAGTTCCAGTTCACGCCGTCACTCGACCAGCTCAGCTCAATATCCCGGTTGAGCGTCCGCTTGATCTGCAGCCAGATCGGCTGCGCCGCATCGATGTAAACAAACGGCGGTTTCGGCAGCACATCGAACCAAGGGCCGCCTTTTCTCATCTGGACGATGAGTTTGCCGTTCTTCACCAGAATCGCAGCGTAATTGGCATCATCCGCCAGACTCGAGCGCATCTGGATACCGGCTACGGCTCCAGCTGGATTGTCGGTAGTGAAGGAATCCAGTCGGGCGGTGAAGACCGTGTCACCTTTCTGCCCCGCACGCAGCATATACCGGAAGCTGTCTGGCGCAACGCCGAATTTAGTGCCGTGGCTGGTTAGCGTATAGACATTGTCCGCTACCGTCGTGCTCCCCGGCTGCCCGGCGACCGGCGTGACATCCACGCTCATCAGTCCGTATGCCAGCTTGAAGTTGGCCGCAACCGCTTTGCTGCCGGTAACGGTGAAGATGAGAGGATTCGCGCTACTGACGACATCGCCACTCCAGCCGGTGAACAAATAGCCCGGTTTAGCTGACACTTTCAGCGTTACTTGTGTCCCTTCTTCGTATTTTCCATCTTGCACATTCGCCGGTTTGTCGACAACGGACGTGACACTGCCGCCCTCCGTTGCCATGAACGTAATCGGGTAGGTGGGCACGGCCGTGAAGTTCGCCGTGATCTCTTTGTGTCCGTTCATCTTAACCAAGGCGGGATTGTCGTTCCCGTCAAGGCCGGTCCAGCCAGTGAACCGATACCCGAATTTTTTGACGGCTGTGAGAATGACCTCGTCGCCTTCCAGGTAGGTCTCTTTGATCGGATTGACCTTGATCGTTCCCTTCAACGAATCCGAGACTCCAGCCGAAAGAGTGTACTCGGGCAGCGGCTCGAAGTGGGCAGTGACGGATTTGTCGGTGTTCATCATGACGTCTACGGTCGGATTGGTACCCGTTGCCGCTCCAGTCCATTCTTTGAATTTGTATCCGTACACCGGCTCCGCGGTAAGCGTGACAACGTCGTTCTGGCTGTACTTGCCGTCTGCGTTCTCCTGCGCAACGGTACCGTTAGCCGCGTCGACCGCGAGGGTCTTCACCGGTACCTCCGTATAATTGGCGGTAACGTTCTTATCCCCATCCATCGTAAGGGTGACGGTTCTGCTGCCCCCCGTTACGCTCCCGCTCCACCCGGAAAACTTGAGTCCGGCTTTCTCCTCCGCCGTAAGTGTCAGTTCCATGCCTTCACTGTAAGTGCCGCCCGCCGGAAGCACCTCGCCCCCTCCAGGGTTCACGGTAAGCGCATGGGTCTTCACCGGAATCAACGGCAGCATGGACGTGGCGTTCGCAGACAGAATATTGACTGAGAACTCATTGATTACATTCCACGAATCCGTGTAGCGGTACATCTTGGCATGATCCTTATAGTTCGGGAAAATCCTCGTCTTCGCGACCATATTCCAAGGGTCGTCGAACCAATACGGATAAGGCGTACTCTGCAGATCTGAGTTCGGATACCCTGGCGGCGGTTCCACCCAGCCTCCTTGTTCGTTATTTGCCTCTGCTTGTTTATGAGCTACCCATTGATACTGGCTGATCTCGTGGACGAACCAGCGCGGCGACCGCTGCGGATCGCCCAGTCCTGTAATGAACGACCGGCTGACGGCATTGCCGCCCAGCTCGTAGTCCCACGTCCTACGGATACGATCCATATAGACCGCTTTCCTCTCCGGATCGGCGGAGACCTTGTAGCCTACGACGAGCGGCATCAGGTTCGAGCTGGTGAACCGCCAGCCGATCTGATCCCCTTTGAATCCGTCATCCTGCGTGGAAGCGCCGAACGGCGACTCGTTCTTCAATTCCGATTCCGCGAAATTAATGATGCCGCTTTTAGCCCACTGTCTGATCTCCTCCGTGACATATGGATTCTCATACAGCGACACGAAGGTCCCGAGCCACGCCCGGTCCAGCACCCAATCCCAGAGCTTGATGTTCTTGTACGTATCGTCCTTCAGGTTGGTCGGCATATGCTCCATGAGATACGGCATGTAGGTCTCGTGTTTGCCCGTCGCAACCATAAGCGCACTTGCTGCCAAAACCACTTCATTGGACCAGGATTTTTTCGCTCCCTTATCTGTCTGGTCGTAATAGGTGCCGTGTTCATCCGTATCACCAAACTGGACGAATCCATTGAAGGCTTTTTCGGCGGCAGTTAGATAGGCATTGGCCTTATCCGGATAATACTTCTGCATGAGCGGCGTATTGTACGCCTGCGCCATTACACCTGCGGCAAACAGGGTCTCGGCCCTGTTCGGTCCCTGCGTGGCATTGTAGAACATCCGGTTCGTAGCGCCTGTCAGCGGCTGCCCGATCTCGTATGACCCCACATTAGGATCGCTGCCCTGCGGTCGGAGATAATTCGCCAGCATGCCGTTGGTAGAGGTTTCCGTGATCGCTTTATACAGCCAGTCGAGCTCGTAGACAAGCTCGTCCAGGAAATCTGGCGCTCCATTTTTCGATTCCGGAATTTCCAGCGACTCGCCGAGCGCCTCCACCTGCTGCGGAAAATACTTTGCGCCCATCAGCATATCGATGCCGACGTAAGCCGAGTTATAAGGATACTTACCACGGTCGCCCGCATCCATGTGTCCACCTGTTAGGTCTTTCTTTGCGCCCTCTGCGTTATGGCCGTTCGCATTATACAACGCTTGGTCGATTGCATCGTCCATATGCGCTTTTGGGCGGTTCCAGTGAGTCAGCGAGGTATCATAAAGTCCGTGATCGCCGTCCCGTTGATGGAATAGCGCACGCGTAATCGTGTAGGCGATGTTGTCCTTGTATATGCTGCTGCTGACCTTAAAGGGGTACGATGCGCCGACGCCGGGAATGTACAGCTCATAGTTCCCTTCCGCCTGCAAGGCGCTGAAGTCCAGCGTGTAAATGTAGCTTTTGCTCCATCTTTCCAGAACGAAAGGATACGGCGCGGTGACCAATCCGGTGTAGACTGTTTCTCCAGTCGCCTTGTCCACCACATGGAACTTCTTGTAGGCGCCGAACTCAATGCTTCCCTGACCAGTCCAGAGAGACAAATAGGCGATCTTCTTCCCTTCCGACAGGTAGCCTACCTGATTGGAATGGATCACAAGATTCGGTTTGGTCAAATCAAATTTGAAGGGGAACGCTCCTACCTGAGCAACCGCAGGTTTAATGGCGATTGAATACGTGTTCCCCTCCTTGAACTTCACAGAGGAAGGCAATTTGAGATAAGCACGATAGAAGACCTGAATCTTGCCCTTATTCTCCTTGTGGGACGGGTTGTACGGAGCCTGCTCGGGGAAATACCGGTATTGAACCAGAATCGGCGTCACACCGCCGGAGAAATCCGGATCGTCCGTGCTCGTAATCGTATAATTGTCGGTGTCCGTTACGTTCTCATCGGAATACGGAGTATCTACTAGGCAAAACTCCATCCATTCTGCATTGATTACCCCGGCATAAGACTCCTTCACTTCCGGCGCGATTGGGGGACGCTCTTTCAAGGCGGACGCGGTGCTGCCCGACGTGGCGAAAAAAATAAAACCAAATCCAATCGTGACGACCAGGAAGGCAAGGACCTTCCGCGCGTAATTGGTCAACATCCTGAGTTTCCTCCTCGTTTTTGTTAAGATAATGTAAAGAATATTCTGACTATTAGGAAAATAAAGGGACAATCCGTTAGTCAATTACAGAATCCATTCTTATTTCCAAGAATGGGATCACCTCCTTTCCATCTGCGCCATGCCGATCCCTATAATTCGCACTTTTATGGTAACGAGTATTGTTCGCTAAAGTCTACGCTCTATAAGTATCATGTTCATCTTGGCAAGTGGTTTCATCTCCGACACAGCTTCACTTCCGCTTGTGGTCAGCAACCTTGTAAACATCGTCTCTTCCGACATCTTCGGCGTAGGCTTAGTCAAAAATGCCAGTCGGACAATCGTTCCAACCATGTTCTCCGTTGCGGCCAGCCTTCTGGCTTGTTCTACCGCCGAAGTATTCCGAAGCGGTATGATTTGTCGCAGTTGAAGAAGCCGTCTGAAGCGATTAAGGATTTACGTATGTTTAAATTTTATGGGTCAAGCTGATCTTCAGTAAAACGTACCTGCTGAAAAGAATTCATTCCCTTCACTTGATTCTGAGTCAGTCAAAGCCATAATTACATCTCCTTTGTCTTGCAACGCTCAAAATTCCGAAAAGGCGTTTAGTTACTGATTTCTTAACGTTAAAGTCGGAGCATATACCCATTGCAACAGAAATATAAATTGTTATTCGTATGACAACACTTAACTCATCCATATAAATAATTGAGTAAACATATAGGTCCAAGGAATGAAAATACGGCGGGAACCCATGGCACTCCAGCGAGTACTCATTGCCTTCACTAGGGCATATGAGCGGACAATGCCGTTCTCCAATTGGCAGTCGACGAAATTGTCGAAAACCATATGTTAGTAACTGGTGGACTTCCATTATGGCTATCCATAAAGTTAGATTCACCTCTGGCTACTAGTAAATAACTTCCTTATTTGATTACATGCCTAGAATAGAATTTAACATTATCGATTGTCAACCACACTTATCAATTTATGATAGATATAAAAACATAAAATCATATACTTATATATTTGTGCTTTAACATAATCTTAATATGAAAAAATTATGTTGATAACATTAAAATTCTATTGATAATATTGCTTATTTTTTTAATAGAGAGTGATAATAATTTCGGTGAAAAATAGTGTTAGACTGGAAAATAGAGTTGTTGACTGAGATAATAATAAACTATTTGACTAACGTGGCAGCGCTCAACAACTCCAGCAAATAGTTTGTCAATATTTAGTTATTAATGTTGGCTTCACGGGGCGGGGAATACTTAAAAAGGTGCAAAAGAAAGGCCGGGAAACCCGGCCTTTCTTAATACGGTGCTTACTATAATAATCTGTCCATACATACACAACCGACTTGAAATGCCAGCTTACCTAAAATGTATTTTGGCTTCCTCTTAGCTTCATGTTGAAGGTTCTCATTATTTTTGCATCATAATTATCCATCGTTAATCTATGTCTACATAGTAAAACCGTCATCGCAGGAATATAGCATGCGATGACGGTTTGGTGAAAAGGTTTCATTTTCAGACGGTTGGTACGCTTCACGAAGTTAAACCCAGATAGTTTCATATGCTATTTTAATTGTGTCACCATGAGATTCAACTGATAACTTTCCTTGTTCTTTTCTTTCTCATTTTTAACTATTTGCACGGTAACGTTCAGGGAATCTGATTTACCGTTAAGGAATACAGAGTTTAAGGCGTCTCCCTCATCTTCCTTGAGGTCCGTACGCTCAGGTTTTATACCTTTTTCTTTGAGCGCATTTTCATAATATGTAGCTAGTTCATTAATCGACTTAGAACTAGTTAGCGCTACTATATAATTTTTGCCCTCATTCGTATTGGTTACCATCGAACTTTCAATCTGTGAACCTGGAAAAGCGGTTAAAGGAAATCCCTTTGGAAGTTCCTTGGCTTCCCCATTCAACTGCACTTCTCCCTTATCTGAGCTTATCGTCACCCCATTATTTTCTTGATTGACCTTAAGTCCAGTAGACTGTTCAATTATTTTTTCGGCAGCCTTCTCAGAAACTTTTTCTCCTACTCCGCAACCTGAAGCAGTAGTTAAAGTCAATGCAAGAAGTATGGATAGTGAAGCGGTCTTTGTAAATGTAAGCATTGTTCGTCCTCTCCTTTTTCACTTTGTGATAATCATTATTTTGCTAGAACCATGAGGTCCTCTTATGGTAAGGATTATAGATTTCATGTTATGTTATTGTCCATAAAAATGCGACGGACTATAAGTATCATTTTACTTCAAACAAATATTGTCTTAATTGAAAGCTTAGCGGCTAGTATCGTTCTATCATTTAATTGTATTGTTTGCGATACAGCGGCGAATAAAAAAGTCCCCAGTGAGTTGAATACCTCTGCAGGGGACTCTTAATTATACTATTTTTCTTTAAGAAGTAGCTTCCATGACTTTACATGAATATTATCCGTATTCAAATAAAGAAGAAGGTCCTGACAAAATAGTCGAAATTCATCTTTCTCTCTGTTTTTCTTCTTTAATACTATACAAGCTTCAAAAGTTTTTTTCTTATTAAAAGCTAAACTATTAAGATTAAATGGTTCTATATACTCTCCATTGTGTGAATATGTCCACGAATTAATAAAAGGACTTAGCAGTTTTCTATTGAGATCGTCGATTTCAGTATCGCACTCAATAGCTAGTAATACTTGACTTCCTTTTTCCAACTCGCCTTGAATAGGACAATATATTTCTTCAATGTTATCCCAAACAATTTGCATAAATCAAATCTCCTCAAATTCAAAATGCTGGTACTGACCTTTACCAACTGGCATTGACTTAATTATCTGTCTAAATTAAGCTACTGCGTTTTTTCACAAGTTCTTTTAAGCGTTTTACAACATTTAGCTCATCAGATCTCGTATGATTATTTCGATGTTATATCTGTGTTTTGTTCAATACTATTTACATTCTTGATGGTCATAGGCAATGAATAAATAGGTGTTTCCAATTCATGTGAATAAGGTCGTGTTGTAGTCCCTCCAAATGGTATTAATATTGTTAATAAGACCATACTTGCTATTATCGGTGAATTTCGTTTTTCTCCACTTCCAAAGCATAGAATGACTCCACTCGATAACTTCAAACACAATATTCCAAATTATATTGTAAGAATGTACTATTTCCAATCGACTATAAGTAGCAACCTCCGTTAAAAGATTCTATTTTCGGGATCCTTGGCAATAAAGAGAAGGAATCCATACGAAAGAGGGGAAATATTATGGATCATGTGTAACTAGAAAGTAGATTTTCAAAAGATCATCGGAAGGCTATCCCGTTTTTGAGATTCATAAATAAACCTTGAAGGTGACGTAACGTCACCGATTATAATAGAATCACGAGAGGAGGAAGAGTGCTTGAAGCCGGAGGATTACCAATACCTGACAACGGGCCAACTCGCGCAACGAACGGGGATGACCCTGAGAGCGCTTCGCTACTACGACAAGATCGGTTTGCTAAAACCGACACAGTACAACCATGCTTCAGTCCGCCTCTACAGTAAAGACGATGTGGCCCGGTTGCAAAAAATCCAAATGCTAAAATACATCGGATTGTCTCTTGCCGAGATCAAACAATTGATCATAGACGACAATGCCCCAGATCAAGATTTGGGAAGTTCTTTGAAGATGCAAAAGGAAATAATCCAACACAAAATTTCCCATATGAAGTACGTATCCAAAGTGATTGAAGAAGCGTTGGGTATGCCGGATGAACAGGCGCAAGAAGTGGAATGGGAAGATTTAGCGGACATAATCCAAGCAATTCAAAAGGAAAAGGACTGGAGTGAACAATACCATAATGCGGTTCGGCTGCAGGCGAGAATACGATTATACGACCATTTCAGCTGGAACAAGGTTGGATGGCACCGGTGGTTCTTTGAGCATCTGGGCACCCTCCCCCATCTAAAGATACTAGAGCTTGGCTGTGGCGATGCAGCTTTATGGAGAAGAAATGTGAACCTTGTTCCAAAAACCTGGAGCATTACGCTTACCGATGTGTCAGCAGGGATGCTTGAGGAAGCCAGGATTGGTTTGGGTGCGCACTACGTCCAGTTCAAATTCCTTCTTGCCGATGCACAGTCGATTCCTTTCCACGAAAATGAGTTCGATATCGTGATCGCCAATCACATGCTTTATCATGTGATTGATATGAATCAGGCCATTTCAGAGATGCACCGGGTGCTGAAGCCTGGCGGCTGCTTGTACGCCTCAACAATGAGCCAAAGTCATTTACAAGAGATCGAGCAGTTGACCCGATCTTTCGATCCGCACATTCAAGTACTTGATCCTGTAATGGAACGTTTCCAGCTTGATAACGGGATAGACAAGCTGCAGGTATCATTTGCGGAGATCGAACTGATCCGGTTCGAAGATCACATGCAGATTGACGATGTGCAGCCGCTCATCCAATACATTACATCAACGCCAATGAATGCGCGGAAGGTTCTTGTCGGAGCGACGCTCGACCAATTCACAACTTATTTACAGGCCAAGATAGAGGAAAAAGGAAGTCTTTACATCACGAAGGACTCAGGCTTCTTTTTGGCCAGAAAAAATTAGAAGGATAAGGAGAAATACGTATGAGACCGAAAATTGAAATGGTGAAAGAAGAGATTTTATCGAACAATTGGTACGTATTAAAAAAAATGACCTTCAACTATCAAAAGCGCGATGGTAGCTGGGAAACGCAAGCTAGAGAAGCGTATGACCGCGGCAATGGCGCTGTGATTCTGCTGTATAACCGGGATATGCAAACCGTCATTCTGACCCGACAATTTCGAATGCCTACTTATCTAAACGGAAATGAAACGGGAATCCTTATCGAGGCATGCGCCGGGCTACTGGATAAGGACTCGCCGGAAGACTGTATTCGTCGTGAAACAGAAGAGGAAACCGGATACCGTGTTTCCAATATCCAAAAGGTTGGGGAGGCTTATATGTCCCCAGGATCGGTAACGGAAATATTATATTTTTTCGTAGCCGAATATACACCGCATATGCAAACTGGTCTTGGCGGAGGCGTAGAAAAAGAACAGGAAGAGATTGAGGTGCTGGAACTGCCCTTCAATCAAGCCTTGCAAATGGTGGAGAACGGTGAAATCCGGGACGCCAAAACGATTATGCTACTGCAATATGCCCAGCTTCACGGGTTGCTTCCATCTTTAAGCAAGCCTCAACATATCTTAATAGCCGGGCCTTATCGTTCCAATACGGGAGACGACAAGGCGTTAATCGAAGCCAATATGGGGCTAATGAATGAAACGGCCTTGCGCGTTTATGAGTTGGGGCATATGCCCGTACTCGGCGAATGGTACGCCCTGCCTCTAATGGAAACAGCCGGTTCGCGCCGAATCGGAGATGAGATATTCGAACGAATGTTTCACCCATCGTCCGTTCGGCTGTTATCCCATTGTGACGCCGTACTTCGAATAGGAGGACCCTCCAAGGGCGCCGATGAAATGGTAAGTACTGCCGAGGCCAATGGGAAAAGGGTATACCGAGCTCTCGATGAAATCCCAGTGCTTGCTTAGACAGGAGTCGCGCTTCAACTAATTCAAAGTTTACTGCCCCAAAAGGGAACCACTAGGACAACCGTTCTAAAACCACATTTTTTAAGGGTGTCCTGAACCAAAATAGACCCACATATGATTGATGTGGGTCTATTTTGATATTGTCAACTATTTCCGTTTGTTAGTCCTTCCGCCACATAATCGATTATTCGATCGATAATTAACGGAAACAAGTCAGCACCCAATTGTTCCTTATGCAGACGAAGTAACATTACCGCATGAAGAATTCCCGAAATGACTTGTGGATCTTCCTCGGAGAGCTGGTCCCGATTTATGAGGTTTCTTAAGACCGCAGTACCAGTAGATCGATTCGTTTCGGAGGCACGCTCTCGAATATGTTCAGGCAGTTTACGAAGGAGACGTTCGTACTCCCCCTTCTCAAAGATCGGCTGCAGAAATTGGTTCTTGTCAGCCATCTCAAAGGCACTCTTGAGCAGGCCAACTATCAATTCTTTAGGAGAACGATCTTGCTTTGAGAGTTCCTGTAGAAGTTGGTTTTGAATCGTTTCTTCGTTCATTAGAATATCCCAATACAACTCTTCCTTTGTCGCAAAGAACTTGTAAAAAGAGCCTTTTGCAATTCCGCATGCTAACACAATCTCATCTATACTGGTTTTGGATAAACCTTGTGCAGTGAATAAAGCCTTTCCGTTTGATAAGAGTGAATGACGAATATGTTCTTTTTCCTGTTCCGTGAATTTTGGCATAGGATAGGCCAGCCTTTCTTTTATTTTATATGATCTAATATGGACATTTAGTCACAAAATCGTTTATAATCATAATAACAAAGTATAAAAGAAAAGGAAATGGCTGCTTTAAGCAGCAATTTTTTTTTGGTTTTATATGACTATACAAACTAATAAAGTCATAAACGGAGGTTTTTATATGATAATTGGAATTCTTCGACACTTTGAAGTCAAACTAGCATACCCGAATCAAAGGTTAGTGTCGAAAGATGTGGTGATTAAATGGTTCGCAGATTATGATAAAGCCGATGTTGTTGTAAAAGACGTGAATTTGTGTGATATTGATTGGGAAATATGTTACTCAAGCGACATGTTAAGAGCGATCCTAACGGCAAAGGAAACTTACAGAGGAGAAGTGATAGAGTCCAGCAAATTAAGGGAGATACCATTGCCTACATTTACTACAAATCTGAAAATGCCTTTTATATGGTGGGCCGTCGCCGTAAAACTCAAACAACTTACAAATCATGAGAGCCGGGAGCAAATTAGAAATGCACAGCAGAGAATCAGCGAAATTTTGGATCAAATCGCTACCGGCAGACACAAATCAATATTAATTGTCAGCCATGGCTCTCTTATGAGGGAAATGCGCAAAGAACTGCGAAAAAGAGGGTTCAGCGGCCCAGGATTTTCTTATCCAGAGAACGGAAAGCTATATGTGTTTGAAAGGTGAAGATTGCAGAACGGTAACGATAATGGGAATTAAGGTACAAGTTAACGTTTCGAGATAAATGATTTGCGGCTAATGAATAAAACTGCCCTGCACGTTTATGAGAAAAGCAAACATTACTGCCTGAAAACAGGGAGCAGTTGCCGCGGCAATCTGCTCCCTGTGTATAATTACGATTACTACAATGTCAACAAATCACAACAATTTCCCACTCAATCTGTGTTCAAACATTCGGATACAAAGTTTGAAAAAATAATGGAAATGATATACAAAATGGCTAAAGGAGGATTTTTCATCGATTGATTCAGCGTGCATGAGAACAAAAAATGACCGAGTGAGCAGCCCGGTCATTTCTTTATCATCTGAATAATGCCTAACCACTACCAATGAAAGGCTCGGCATATCATCCTTAAACTAATCTGCCCCATTTAGTTCTCCGTTCCGTTCATGGTAGATTAATCCTAATTTGGTGTTGCACCAGCCCATTCAGGCCTTAGAGAGATAATTCCAATGGATGTAATCATATTCAAACATGGCAGCTGAATCTCCAGCGTAAATAGGTATTAGCTCAAGCTACCCTACATTTGCGAGATACCCAGGATTCTTTCTAATATTAAAGCAACTCCATCATTATCATTCGTTTCTGTTATTTCTGTTGCAATTTCTTTTAATTCTTTAATTGCATTCCCCATCGCTATTGAACTGCCACAGGATTGAAACAATCCTAAATCATTAAAGTCATCTCCAAAACACATGACATCACTCATTTTATAACCTAGCGATTCAATTAAATGCTTAACAGCATTTTCTTTTGACGCTTTTAAAGACATTATTTGAATTAACTTCCCATCATCTGTACTTATAATATTTACCTGGTCTCCAAACTTATTCATGATATGTTCAGAATCATGACAATCCGTTATAAGAATTTTCGTACAATCAAAGGTTTTCAGTTTTTCTATACTAATAATTGTTGGGTTTGTTGTAATCTTCATCATTTCTCGATAATCCAACGATTTATAACTGAACCATTCATCTTTGACTTCAACACTTATATTGGATTCAGGGTCTACCGATAGGCAATAATCGAAAATAGAAGCAACTAATTCTTTAGATATTGAATAATGAATCTCCTGATCTGTCACATTGCATTGAAATAATCCACCATTATAAAAAACCACCGTTCCAAAAGAAAACAAATTTATATCTTCATATTTCACATTCCTTGGAGGACGGGCTGTTGCAAAAATAATATGTATATCCTCAGTTTTCACCTTCTGCAAAGCGAACAAATTTCTTTGAGATACTTGCTTTTTTGAATTTAGAAGGGTGCCATCTAGATCCAATACGATAAACTTAGGTTTCATAACTTTTCTCCAATCACCTTAGGGTACGATCCGGATCTGAAATTGATACAGTATACTAGCATAATTATCAACAACTAAAAGAACCAACTTACCGCACAAGCGGAAAGCAGCCTCTATATTTAGTTGTTATTATCATTGCTTTTATTATATGTGTACACAAGCTACTTCTACTTTTACTAGTTGGACTGAATTACACTACAATTTTTTATAAGTTCATTATCGTTTATTCCCAAAAGTTGATACGCATTTTCAATCATTTCATTATTGTGTCCAAATAGGTTTAGTGATCTATCCATAGTATTGCTCATCGCCGAAACATGATTTAATTGCTGCATCATGTATTCAGAATTACAGAGTGTTACCATTCGATTTATATTTGAAGTCAGTTTCTTTTGGAACAAACCTGCCTTTTCTGCAACCTCTGGTAAAAATACCGCAGGATCACCATCAGAAGCCAACATACCCCGATAGTCGAAAAATACACTTAAGTCTTTATCCCCAAATAAAGCGCTTATTTTAAACCAAGTTTTCGACATGTATTCAACATGCTCCCCATTCAACAATCCCCTGATCTGAAAAGATAATATTCTATTTTCAAAATCAACATGATATTTAAATCGTTCTGAGAGTGGAAGTACGAAATCTTGCCGTTGATAGGCAGGAGTATCGGAGAATCGTTCTATAGAGAACATATAACCAAGGGATACATGGAATGCGGAAGCAATTTTCTCCATACTCACGAGGCTCACATTACGTTCCCCCCGTTCCACACTACTTATATAGGTACGATCAAGACCTGCTCTATACGCCAAGATTTCCTGTGACATGCCGGATCGTGCTCGGAGTTGTTTGCAGCGGAATCCAAATTCAGCTTGAATATCCATATAAGTAATTCTCCTTACTTAGTTTGTTTTTAGACGATGTATCTCTATAGCTCTTTCTCTTTTACTTAATGCTCTCTCAAAATCACCTTAATGCCATTCTTAGGCCGTAATGTCATTAGTGGCTCCATTTCGATCGGTAGCTGACCTGGCACTAAGCGAAGCCGATAACGCTGACCAATCATACACAAAGCGATCACCATCTCTAGCATCGCAAAATGGCTTCCGATACAACCACGCGGCCCACCGCCGAAAGGAATATAAGCAAACTGTGGTATCCGTTTCACAAGATCATTCTCGAACCGTTCCGGAATAAAAGATAACGGGTCTGGAAAATATTCAGGATTCTGGTGCATCGCGTAAGGACTAAATAGAATAGACTGCCCCTTCTTCACTGTAAAATGGCCGATCTCAACGTCCGCTGTTGCAGAACGTCCCGTAAAAAAGCTTGGTGATCGCAATCGCATCGCCTCCCATAGTACGTTTTGCGTATAGGTAAGCTGCATATAATTCGCATCAGAGGGATCATTTCCTTGTAGTACACGATCCCACTCCTCGTAAAGTTTTAATTCTACCTCTGGCTGCTGCAAGATATATGAAAAAGCCCACGATAACGCGTTTGCCGAAGTCTCATGCCCCGCAATAAACATAATCATCAACTCGTCGCGCAACTCCCTATCACTCATAACGGCTCCACTTTCATCTTTGGCCGTAAGTAGTACAGAAAGAAGATCGCCATTCCCTAGTTCAGGATTCAATCTTCTTTGCTGAATGATCGAATACACCGCAGAATCTAGCGCTTGAAGCGCATCTTTGTAAGCACGGTTTTTGGCGGTTGAAATGAACAGAGGTACCGCCATAAGTGAACGCATCCGTTCTGAACACATCTGATTAATTAACTCATAAGGCTCCCTGATTGCACGAGAATGATCATTTCCGTCTAAACTGAAAAGTGTTTTAGCAATAATTGAAAAAGTGATGTTTGATATATCATCCGTGAGCATACGTTCTTGATCTGATTTCCAAGTATCTAATTCACTTCGAACAATCTCTGCCATTTGCTTGGCATAAGTCTGAATATGCGCTCTCGTAAAATGCGGCTGCATGGTACGTCTCATCCGCTTATGCTTCTCACCCTCACTGGTCGCTAGCCCGTCTCCCACAAAAAGACGTGCCTCTTGAAAGCCTTTTAACTTAACAAAATGCTCTTGTTTTGTAATTAAGACCTCTTTTAGAAGCGCCGGATCATAAATAACATACATGGTCTGAGGGCCAAATCTAATTTTAGCCACTCCACCGTAATCCTTTTGCAATCCTGTTAAGAACCCGAGCGGATCATTCCGGTATGCCATCAAATTCCCACCAAGCAAAGATCCCTTAGGTCCTATGGGGGGCTGTAAGTGCTTCATTGTTGCATTCATTTTAATTAATCCTCATTTCATATAATCTATATTTACACCAAAAGGCAGAAACCCTCACTGGGCACATTTCGTAGTATACAGCGCAATAGAAAACTTGAGGAGGATGAACTTTTTTCACCCTTATGTGAACAAGGGTGAAAAAAAATCACCCTATCAACTCTGGAGTTTACTTTGTTATACTAGGAGTAACTCAATGACGGTTGGAGGCAACATAGATGGATCGCATACGTGTCATGCTTGTGGAGGATGATCTTTTTTGGCAACACAACATAAGCTCAGATTTGGCTGAGGAAGAAGATATCGAGGTCGTTGTTGTCGCTGGCACGAAGGAAGAAGCTGTTGATGCGGCTTTTCGATATCCATTAGACATCATATTAATGGACATTAATTTAACCGGAAACAATCTGGATGGATTAGAGGCTATGAAGGAAATCTTGTCGAAGCTCTATGAACAAGGGATAAAAGTAATCATGCTTACATCTTTAACAGAGCGTGATGTCATTATGAAATCTTTCCAAATCGGCGCTCTTAATTACATCACAAAAGTAAGTTATAAGGATATCGTACGTGCCATAAGAGAAGCACACATGGATCGTTCGACAATCCATGCGGATGCCGCTCGTATTATGCGCAGTGAAATCCAGCTCATGGAATTGTCTCCTATGGAGAGAGAAGTATTTGACCTTCGCAAGGAAGGGTTTAGCAAACAGCAAATATCTGACAAACTTCATAAATCAACGAACACTATCAAATCACAATTGAAGAGTATCAAGGATAAGTTGACTTATTTTAAAGGAAATTAAACCTAATCAACATATCGTTGAATTGGAAATTGCAGAATGACTGTCGTCCCCTTCCCCATTTCTGTTTCTGCAATGTCCAATTTACCTCCGTGCTTCCTCATAACCGACAGACAATAAGGTAATCCTAGACCATGATTATAGGAATTTTTCTTCGTTGTGTAGAAAGGCTCAAAGATCTTGGTCAGTTGGTCTTTAGGTATGCCTACCCCATTATCCTTCACTTTGATGATAAAGTAACGCTTTGATTTTACAGCTTGCAGTGTGATAATTCCACCACTCGATTCCATCGCATCCATAGCATTATGAATGAGATTTGATAGAGTCTCCTTCATATGTATCGTATCGCAAATCAAATCACCTGTTTCCACCTGCTTCAATATAATCTCGACGGAGCGGCTTTCCAAAAGCGGTTGCATCGGCAAAATAACTGCTGCCAATAGCTCCTTCACTTCTATTTGGGATTCACTTAATAGGATGTCTTCCGCTTTGTCCTTAATTCTCCCAACCATACTTAACAAATGAGCGGAAACCGAATGAATTTGTTCAATTGCCTGCAAGGATTTTTCGGTCTGACCGGCATGGATGTAACCCTCCGTTTTCTCCGTTAAATAGTTGATTTTTTGAATCTCATTTTTGATGGAATGATTAAGAATGGAGACCCCCATTGTTAGTGCCCTCATCGAATAATCCAACTTATCGCGTTCAATTCTTAGTTTAATGCCAAGAAATCCATACTTCAAAGTATAGAAAATAATGATCGCTACCAGACCAAGAACAACCACTACATTAAATTTCCACGCCCCATTACTCTCCAGTTGAAAATTCCACTCTCTCAATGTCAATGATCGAAACCCCACAAAATCAAATACGAATGCACACAATGTACCAATAGTGAAAAGGATGCCCACCCGCTTTTTATTTCTCTTTTCGTGATACTCCGTGGCTCGTCTAAAGGCGACATAGTAAAATACATAGCTTAGTAGGAGATAAAAGCCGGCCCACCACCGGAATGTGCTGATGTCGAAGCTACCCCAAGGTGTAGTACTAAGATTATCAGAAAATAGTACCACAATAGCAGGTATCGAAAGTAGAAGCGATACCTGCAGCTTCTTTTTAAAGGATTCAATAGCACCGATCCATAACGCTCCCATACAAGCGGCAAAAGGAAAAAGGTAAAAATAGATACTCATAGCAACGACACTGAGTTGATATATCAGTGAGCTTATGGAAGGTGTTAACCATCCTAGGGGTAAAATAAATGGCATGATCACCAAATGAATGGAAAAAGTAAAACTCGCCATTCCCCCGAAAATCAACGTAATGCCGATCCAAAAGTTCATTCTAAGACTATATATTATAAGAACGACTCCCATTGTCCATAATGATAGGAACATAAGAATATAGAATAAATTCAAGGAAACCCCTCCGTCAATACAGGATTAATTTAGCTCATCAAACTAAATCAATTTTATCATAAATAGTAAAATTGGTATAATCTGAACAAGTGAGTTTAATTTAAAAATCACTTAAACTTACTTAATAATTACTTTCAAATACTTAAATAGTATGATAGAATTACTTATATGGGGTGATATTCATGTATCAGGAAGAACGATTACTAAAAATACTCGACTATGTTAATAAAAACACCGTGATGAGTGTTATGGATATCTGCTCTCTTCTAGATGTATCTAGAGATACAGCCCGAAGAGATATTGTTAAATTAGTACAAGAAGGGGTTGTTATTCGTACACATGGAGGTGTCGCTCTACCTCAGTTGCAGAAGGAAATAGCTAGCTATCAAGAACGTTTAATTGACGAAACGGACAGTAAAAGGAAGATCGGGCAGTTAGCAGCTAATCTAGTTCAAGATCGGGAGACAGTCATTTTTGACGTATCAACTACGGTACAGTCTGTAGCCGAACAAATTACCGCCAAAAACATTACGGCGATCACACATTCCATAGATATATTAGGAATTCTGTCAGGTCGGGAAGATCTCCAAGTTTATGTGCTCGGCGGCTATTTACACACCAAAAATCGATTATTATATGGCCCCTCTGTCATTGATAAGCTAAGAGATTTAAGAGCTGATAAGGCATTTATCGGAGCTACAGCTATACGCGCCGATGGTCTTTATTTTCCGTACGAAGATGATGTTTCCGTTAAAAAGGAGATGGCCCGGCGATCGGATCAGCTTATTGCTGTGGCCGATTTTACAAAGTTCGCTAGCAAGTCGGTTTATCGTTTAGATTTTGACTTTGTAGATATTTTGATTACCGATCAAGAGGTGCCTATCGAAATAAGCGAAGTTCTTCATCATAAAAATATAACGATAATTCAATGTGATGAGAAACACAACTATGAGGAGGAAAAGAGCCATGAGTCTTAAAATTCTACACAATGTAAATGTGCTTCAACAAGATGCCCCCGAACTATCTGTCACACTTTGGATACGAAACGGAAGGATTGAAAAAATAGAAAGTGGTCCGACTTCTCTTCCAGAGGGCGAATATGAATTCATAGATGGTCAAGGACATTTATTAGTACCCGGCATGATCGATGTGCATATTCACGGTGCCAACGGATACAATATGATGGATGGCAGTGAGACAAGTATTCAGGAAGTTTCAAGGGCTTGTGCTGAAACAGGGTGCACCTCATTCTTGGTCACCTCTGTCAGCTCTACAATCGAAGAATTATTAGCCATGATTCGAAGCGTCAAACGTGTTATCGGGCATGAAGTCGGGGCCAAAATTGCCGGGCTTCATCTAGAGGGGCCTTACCTGAATCCTAAACGTAAAGGTATGCAAAATGAACGATATTTACGTCATCCGAATCTGACTGAAATGAAGGATATTTTTAACGAAGCCGATGGACTGATTAAAATGGTTACGATAGCTCCAGAATTGCCTGGTGGAATGGAACTCATTTCTTATCTGAAGGAAATGGGTGTGGTTATCGCTGTAGCGCACTCAGATGCCTCTTACGAGGAGGCCAAGCAAGCCTTTGCAGCAGGAGCGAGTCATGTTACGCATTGTTTCAATGGCATGCGGCCGATTCATCATCGGGATCCAGGCCTAGTTGTAGCAGCTTTTGAAGAAGAACATGTCAGTCTCCAAGCGATTGTAGATGGCATCCATTTGCATCCTGCGATCGTTCGAATGATGCATCGTCTCAAAGGACCAGATGGCATGGTACTTATCACAGATGCTTTGCAAGCCATGGGTTTAGGGGATGGAAATTATGTGTTCGGTGGCCATCATGTTACGGTTACCGAAGGTGTGGCACGTCTAGAGGATGGGACTTTAGCCTCCAGTACAGTTACGATGAATGAGGCACTGCGTTTAACCGTTGAAACAGGTATTTCATTGACAGACGCGGTTCAAATGGCAGCAACAACTCCTGCACGCATACTCGGCCTTGATACTATAGGCAGGATCTCGGCGGGTTTTGATGCTGATCTTGTCTTGTTAGATGAACAATTCCAAGTACAATGGACAATGATTAAAGGTCAAATTATTTAATGAGTTGATATTGCATGACAATAAGGGCTGTCCCTCTAGGTCGAATGACCTTGAAGGACAGCCCTTATTTTCTTGTTAATTACTCCAAATCCGATCGCTCAGCTTTGTATTTTACCAACGGAGTGGCTTGCAGAGTTTTGCCTTCATTGCTGCTTCTGCTTTAACTGTGATAGATCCACCGGGAGTGTAGTCCTTATTTTTCATTAAATCTCGGACATCGTCATGCATTTGGCTATCTTTCCCTTTAACCCCGGACTTCGATAGATCCATTAAATCAATTCGTGCCGGACCAAAATCGGCTTTGGCGACACCACCCAATGAGGGGCACCCTCCATCCCAGCTATCTTCTACCTTCATTCCTAAAGTTAATGATGCAGGTCCATATGAAAGCTTGCCCGTCACTTCAACGCCAATAGCATCCTTTGACAAGTCCTCGAAAGGATTCACATCCAAACCGCCACCGGCGCCAAATCCGAACTCTACGCAGGCTGAGAATCCTTCGTCGGTTGCGCAAACTTTCCCACCTCCACCAATACCTTCATATAAAGAACCTCCGATGCAGAACAGACCGCAGGGATCACGCAATAGTACAGGGTTATTGTTCACGTAAGCGTACAAATTAGCCTGCCCGCTTTCATGCAGAATCGGATCACGAGCCGTCCACCGCCCACTGAATGCATCATAATCGCGTGCCCCGAACCGAATCAATCCTGTCGCTCCATCCCCAATCCCCCCGGCAAAGCCAATCACGAGTTCAAATGCTGGATTCGAATCATTCAGCAGCACGCCATAGCTGTCGTACCTAAGCTTTTTGACGACTTTCCCGTCGGTATCGAGCACTAATTGAGGAGTTCCTACACCGTCAGTAATTACGTAATATCGTACGCCTGCCCGCTCCAGTCCTAGCAACAGTCCATTCTCATCATAATCATACTGAGTCATAACACCGTTTGGATCGATAGATGTAGTCAGCATCTGCAAGGAGTGCGGGTGACCGTACAGGTACTGAACCTTTCCACCAGACTCATCCTGCCGAGCTGTCCTTCTCCCAATTGCATCATAGGTGTACTTATAAGTCGCATCGCTAACCGTGGCTTCAAGCAATTCTCCGCGGATGCCATAACGAAACGAATCGTTACCTCGCTGTTTTAAGAACCCGTCATCATCGAATAAATAAGCGGTTGCGCCAACATTCTTAAGCTGATCGAACTTATCATACACGCTTATTTCCTTTGCACCGTTAAACTCCCGACTGATCCTGTTCTTGTTCTCGTCATATTCATAGGTCTCAATATCCAATTTTCCATCCGCACCGTATCGTTCGGTAGAAATTAATTGGCCGTCCCTATCGAATTCATAGTGTTCCTTTGCTTGGCCTTCTACAGAAGTAACGGTTCTATCTGTAACCAATCCTCTCTTATCATACTCATATTCAATCCGATGTACTTCATCACCATCAAGTTCAGTTGTTTGGTTTACCTTCCTGCCAATTTCATCATAGCCTATGTTGACTTTTAATTTTCCATCACTAATGAATCTGATGGTTCTGCCAGGGCCACTGCGATTGAATTCAAACGCGCCAAATCGAGTCATCCGATTATCAAGATCGAAGCTAATCGGCGTATTGACTGTTGTATTCGTTAGAGCGCCATAAACTTGTCCTGTCACTGATGTTTGGAACCCTATCACATTTGACAAAGCATCATACGTGTAGTCGAATCTTCCTTCTGCTGCGCCAGACCAGATCATGCGACTAACATCTTCTCCATCATAAGTGTAAGCAATCTCTTGTAAGCTTCCTGCTTGCTCGCTTTGAATCTTTTGAACACGTTCCGTGGCATCTGCATAAGTGAATGTGCGAAGAATATCGGGATCATTCATTGCTGTCATTCGCTTACCTCCAATTTGTTCATACAGATAGTTGGTTTCTCTGCCACTTCTCAGTTTCGATTGTTCTAACTTTCCGCTATTGCTATGCTCCAGTGAAATCCAAGGCTCCAAACCATCAGGGTTGAATCCTTCAAACTGATTTAATGAGTTAAAATGCTGGCTGTAATTAGTACCGTCAGGCATGGTGATCTTGGTTGGATTACCGAAATCATCGTAGTCTTTACGATACGTTTTACCTCCAGGTGTCTCCATACTGATCACGCGTCCTGTTTCGTCATATCCATAGTTTTTCACGCTTCCATATGCATCAAAGACAGATTTCAACCGATTTTTCTCATCATAGGCATAATTAAGTGCTTGATCACTACGTTCAATTCGCTCAAGACGACCTCGTTCATCATAATGATAGGAAGTTCCAGATAGTGAGGAATCTGCAGTCGCAATTCTGCTTACCCTCCCCTTCCCATCCAAGTACGTATATAATACGGCACCTTCTGCACTTGTCTCTGTATATTTACGTGTTGCTACCTCATACTGCACCTTAGATATTGCCCCATTGATGTTGTACTGCACGGTGTAGGATTCCAACGTACCATTTGGTACAACGGCCAAACGAGATTCCGAAAATTTCACTTGGCGACCATCTGCATTTATGGCTGTCATCTCTTGCAGTACTGGGACATTCATGCCCCAGCGCGGATCAGGTGAGAACGTTTTGTTGACGGTCGTACCATTCGGCAAATCCAACTGCTGGCTGTAATCGCCATGAACGGTCAAAACCGTTTGTCCCCCAGCCGGGTCAATCGAGGTACGAATCAATTTCCCATTGGATTTCTCTACTTTATAAACAGTAGAACGAGCTTCCGGATCAGTAAATACAACCCTATATCCGACCGCTGTATCTGTCCTTTGCAGTGTTTTAACACCATCCAATGCATTCTCTGCACGAACTAACAGCCCCTTGCTATCATACTCATACTCACTGACAGCTTGATTTGGATCTATAAACCGAGTAAGCAGCCCCTGGGCATCGTACACCATCTTGTATGAGCGACCCGCGTTATCCGTAACCGCAACGAGCTCGCCATTGGCGTCGACATCAAGCTTCGTCCTCCCTCCACCCGGTTCAGTGATTGCTAACGGCACACCGCTGACATCGCGTTCAATCAAGACCTGATTGCCCTCTCCATCATGGATGGCGATAAGATGCCCCGAATCATCATAGCTCAGCTCATTAATCAGAGCGCCTGTGAGTGAATGGAGTGTTTTTATAAGTCTTCCGTTCCTACCGTCAAATTGGTAGATTTTCATTCCACTCTCATCCGGTACATACATCGTCTCATTAGAAGTAATTCTATAATGTTTTTTCAAATATTGATCCGCGACAATCAGACTGCCATCTGATTCTACGGCTTGGAGAAATAAACGCGTTCCATTTAGCTCATCCTTCATTTTCTCCAACAATGCCGATTGAACCAACTCTAGATCACCTTTCTCATTAATTCGGTATATCTTATTGCGGAACAACTTATCTTGAAAATAAAGACGCCCTCGTGCATCCATCATATCTAGATCGTTCGCATTGAATCGTGTGCCAATGGCTTCTGCACCATCCTCTAAACTGTTGCCATATACGTTATAACCGTACTCGCCTGCATAGCGAGAAAGCGTCCCATCTGGACTAATCTTTCGATAACGAGTTTTCATCCCGCCATAATAATCGTAATTGTTATCCTTCAAGTACAAGCTGCCATCAGGCCCTATCATGATGCCGTGCACAAGTCCCACAGCTTCCTTGGTTGCAGGGCCGTTCTCAAGGCTTTCAACAACCCCAGGATCATTCATTTGTGCAATGTGCCCATCAGTACCGATCCGGTACAATCTTCCTTTGTTACTTGCCTCAACTTGAAGAAAATAAATACTTCCGTCCGGGCTTATTTCTAAATCAATTACTTCGGCCAACTCTGCCTGATTGGCCTTTGAACCTTCCGCAATCGGCGTACTGCCGCTACCTCTAGTTCCTGTACCAGCTACAGTTATCCACTGTGTTTCTGTTCTTTTTTTCCTAATTATTGAGGATGCCTCATACGAGTACACATAAATTGCACCAGATGCATCAACCCTAACTGTTGATGGTTTAAAATTCGGCCCAAATTCGCCAGCTCGATGAAATGTTCCATCGTAACCTATGCGAATTAACAGATAGTTATCTTCCTCTTTCGCGTAAGCTGTTGTGTAATATTCTCGTTCCAAACCTGCGACCAAAATCGATCTGTCGAAGTCGAAGTCCTGTTCCAACGTCGTCTTACTAACCGAATTATCAGGATCACCGGTAATTTTCAATTCTTTAAATAACGAAGCGCTTCTCTCAAATTTTTGATGATTACCGGTATGCAGCATTTTCTGCGTTTGATCATAGATATGGTGAACATCCAGACTCCAACCAGCAATACCTGATTCCTTATAACGGTTAACGGGACTCTCCAGCTGCCCGTTCCATGTTCGTGATGTGGTTACCTCACGTTGCGCATTTGCTCTTCCTATAACCACGCCTGTAGGAGTTACACGCCCGAAGCTTTGGTAGAACTCTTCGGCAGAACGGTAGTAACGAGCGGAGTAATGATAAGAGACAGTTACCTTATACGGATGGGCGCTCGTTAACAATCTCTGGTAAGCATCCTTCCCGTTCCAATCAAACGTCCATTGTTGATTGGATAAAGCGGCGAATTGTTTCGTGTAAGTATTACCACCAATATCAATCTGTACAGTCATGTACTTGAGCGATGCAGGCATCGGGTTCTCATCGCTTACCGGTATTTCAAGTCTGGATTTAGGAAAAAAGCCCTCGGACCTTTCACTGTTGTAAGTGAGTGCCATCCCAGTGCCCGGAATGGGTATTCTCTCCCCTAAAGTTTGGTTTTGACAACCAATAATAGAACCACTCTGTTCACAAGGGTCTTTAATATCAATCTGATTGAAATTAGGGCTCTTATCCGGAGGATTGATCGCATCTGGCGGAGGTCCATATGGCCAATTAGTGTCCCAAGGAGTAAAATGCTCGATCGGCGTTCGCCATAGACTTTGGCCGGGCAAGTAAAGCTCTGCCAGTTTCACTCTCTCTTCCTCCGTGAGACCAAGCTCTAGCAGTCGCTCCTCACTGTCTTCACTTCCGTCGCCGTCCGTATCGATTGCAGCTTCTCCATTATCGATTGACATGATACGAATCACTTTGCCATTGTCAGAGGCGACCCAGTTTCCTAATAGGCGATCGAAGTAACCTGTCGGTACGATTTCACCTACGGGAAAATCAAGATAATTTTCCACATAATAAAACAAGGGCTGATTAAACACAACTTCTGAAGATTGGGCTGCGATTGCCTCATCTGCCGATAATTCTACAGCATGCGTGTAACCCACATAGGAAGGTAAATCCCCGGGCATAGCCTTCATCCCCTGCTCACCAACCGTATATTCAGTTGCCCGCAAATGAATTTCGGTTAATTGCTGCATCGTGCCGTCCGGCAGACGCATGGAACCTGTCACGCCTTTCGGAAAAATAACCGTTGGTGTACGTTGTCCCTCTGAGTCGCTAACCGTACTGCCTTGCGCACTCTGAACCTGCTCTGCATCCATCAGATCGACTACTGTAACTTGCGTATCATAAGCCGTCATCACGACATCTGGAATGGCAGCATAATCGCCGGAAATGACATTCCACTTCCGCTGCACTATCATATAACCGTTCTTCTCATATTGAACCGTGCCGTTACCACCGCCGTTTACAGCCATATCGAACATACCGTCGGCCCGGCTAAATGTCTGCCCCCACTCACTGTGATCCAACAGCGTGATCTTCACGCCCGAGAGCAGTTCGCCTGATTTATCCAGCACTTTGCCTCTCAGCACGGCTGAAAGGTGTTCGTCAATCGCTCCCGGTACAACACCAGTTTGTATCGGCTGACTTCCGGTATATAAGAATTCAGTCATCGCCGTGAAGCTTGGTATGCTAGTTGTCGTTAGCGGGTTGGCTGCTCCGATAGGGTCTGGAGGCAAGTTGTTGCCGCCATTGCTGGAGACTGGAGTTGTTGTAAACGTTGATGATTTATCCGATTCATTGCCGCTTTGATCATAAGCAGTAATAGCAAATCGATAAGGAATACCGTTGGTTAGATTGAGAGCCGTATAATTCACAGCCGTGCCCACATCAACAGCTGTGTTCCATGTTACAGCATCGGCTGATACATAAACATTGTATCCTGCCAAATCAGCTTCGCTGTTGGTCTCCCAACCAAGCGTCACCTTGCTGTCACCGGCATTACCGGTCAGCCCGGCAGGAATGGTTGGTGGCTCAAGGTCTTCCTGTGGAGGGGGGCCGGAAGGAATAACTTCAACGGATATCGAGCGCATGGATTCGTTGCCCAACTTATCGTAGGCTGTAGCTGCGAATTGATAGGAAATTCCATTCGTAAGACTTTTGGCTTTGTATAAGGTGTTAAGACCATTGTCTGTACTTAACGTCCAAGTAACACCGCCGTCAATAGACATATATATCTTATACCCTGCCAAGTCATCGTCATTATTGGCTGTCCAGCTCAAATCCGCTTCCTTATCCCCTGAGGTAGCTACCAGTCTTGTCGGAATTGCAGGTGGTATTCGGTCTGTGTCACTACCTCCTCCAGTGGGATTACCCGAGGAATTGCCAGATGAGCCGCCTGATGCTGCTTCTTGGGAAGAAGAGAAAACCAATTGGCCGAGTTCCTTGTGTTCACCTGCTTTAGGCGAGTGATAGGTCCCCGCTAAAGCAACTTTGCTGCAAGCGCAGCCAGGTATTGAGGCTTGATCCGAATCCAGCAAGTTAAGCCCTTGCAGCACATCCATCCCAGCACCGAATACACCCTCGGGTCTGTCCGTCTGAGCTGTATAACTCTGAATTCGAGGATCTTCCAATAAGTTAACTGTATAATCCTTTTCAGGAAGAACAACGGCTTTGAATGTTCCGTCTGACTTCGTTACAGCAAAGAATGTAGGATTTGTCGTAAGGGTGACCAAAGTTCCGGCCGATGGGCTTCCATTCTTGGCGACAACCCTTCCAGTGAAAGAAGCGGCTGATTCAGTCTTTAATTGAAATGCCGTATGCACACTGTCAACTTCAACTTTCTTATAAGCAACAGATTCTTGACCAATCGAATATAGTTCATAAGAGCCGGAAGGCAGAGAGAACGTAACGTTTCCCTTTGCATCGGTCTTCCCCTCCGCCATGAACATTTTTTTTCCTTGAGGATGAACAAATACTTGTGCATCGACCATCAAGTTATTATCCGGAGTTTGAACAGTAACAGATAGCGTTATATCAGATGTTGGCGTCTGACTATTTGTCAGCTTCCATATCCGATCCAGTGCAACTACTAGTTCAGCTCGAGTTAAATTCCTTTTCCCATGAAAGGCGCCATCCTCATATCCTTGTAGAACCTGAGCATCTGATAATGCCACAACAGCCTCAGTCGCCCAAGGCGCAATGGCGCTCCTATCTGTAAACCTTGAGACTGAAAACGTTTTGCTTGGATAAAAGCGATGCAGCAAAACTGCTGTCTCCTCACGTGTAACATACTCGTTAGGGCGGAAGCTACCGTCCTCGTAACCTTGGATGAAACCAAGGTTCGATGCATCAAGCACATCCTCCGCGAACCATTCCTTTTTCACATCTGAGAAACCCGAGATATCTCTTTCAGAATGCTTAAATCCGGTCAAGCTTGCCATACGATACACAAATACAGCTAATTCAGCACGTGTTACAATTTGATCCGGTTTAAACGTGCCATCTTCATATCCCTGAATGACCTTTTGGCGAGTTAAATTGGCAAATGACTGCTGTGCCCATGGCGGAATTATCTCCTCTTGTGCTGTTGGAGGATTCTTGCCAACCTCTGCCGCCGTAACTTCCATACTTCCTGTTAGCTGTAAAGATTGTACCAGCAACAAAAGCGTAAGAATGAAGGCAAGTTTGCTTTTCTTTAAACGATGACTCATTAAAAACCTCTTCTTTCAATTTGAATTTCGCGATTTTCCCAATGCAAAACCTGCTCCAAGACATCACATTTTAAATTTCTCATTCATTTCTTGCAGCTCAATGGCCATCTTCGATAGTGCCTCGGAAGAAGCCGCAATTTCTTCCATAGATGCGAGTTGTTCCTCTGCAGCTGAGAATACATTATGTGTAGCTGTTGCACTTTCTTCCACAATGGCCGATATAGTCCCCATCGCTTGGGCTGCTTGATCGACACCGTTCAAAACTTGCTGAGAAGCGATCGATACTTCCTGAATTTGCTTCTCCACATCTTCTATCGAAAGCTGAATTTGACTGAACAACTCACCGGCTTTATTCATAACTTGGATGCCCCCAGTTACTTCTGAGAATGTTACGTCCATCGATATAACCGCTTGCTGCGCCTCCGTCTGTATCGTCTTAATCATGTTGATGATTTGTTTGGAGGAATATGCCGTTTGCTCGGATAGTTTCTTAACTTCCTGAGCAACGACGGCAAACCCGCGTCCGTGTTCTCCTGCTCGCGCCGCTTCGATAGAAGCGTTCAACGACAACAAGTTGGTTTGAGTTGAAATTTCACTAATGAGAGAAACAATATTGCCAATTTCATTCGATTGGTTAGTTAAATTTTTAATGACTAGCGATAGATTTTCAACAGTACTTTGGATGGAGCTCATCTGCGTCACCGCGGTCTGAATAGTCTGATTACCTTCCTTCGAAATTCGGGTAGCCTGCACTGCTTTCACAGAAACTGCTTGCGAGCTGGCTGCAATTCCCTGTACATCCTTTGACATTTCTATAACAATGCGTGATCCCGTCTTGACGCTGTCCACCTGCGTCTCAGCACCTTCTGCCAGCTGTTGGATATTCTCGGCAATGAACTGTGTAGCATTCGAAGTCTGCTCCGAGCTTGCCGTTAGCTCCTCCGACGATGCTGCAAGTAGACTGGAGGTTTCGCTCACTTCCATCAGAATCGTTCTTAAAGAATGGATCATCTTGTTAAAGCTTTGGCCAAGCTGTGCAATTTCATCTCTAGCCCGTGTTTCTTCCATTTGAACAGTCAAATCACCTTCACTGATTTGCTGAGACACATGAATTAGTTTTCTGACAGGAACTATGATGGAGCGGATGATGAAATATATAATTGCTGCACCTACGATCATAGCAACTAGAATGACAAACAAGGTTGTTCTCAATACTACCGCTGCTTCGTCTTTAATCTCTTGGAGGGAGAGCGTCCCCATAACCTTCCAGCCCGTTAATTCATTCTGTTCAACAACTGACCTCATGGCTTGCCTTTCTTGTATTGATGAAAAGGTGATGTGTTGACCATCTCCTATGAAAGATACAAGTTCAGTTGGAACCGGAGTACCCGGCTTCATGGTAGGATGAACCAGATAAGTCTTCGACTTATCGATAATAGACAAATAACCGTGCTTCCCAATCTTCACCCTCTTCACTTCTGCAGCAAACTTTGTCATATTCAAATCGACAGCAATGACTTTGGAACCATCCTCAGTCGCGCTGGCAAATGTAACGACAAACTCCCCATTCGTCGCATTAACGTACGGATCTGTCATAATGGTTTGACCCTTGGCCTTTATGGCATTCTCGTACCAAGGTCTTTGGCGCGGGTCATAACCATCCGGCATAGCCACCTCTGGATAAAGAACCATCTTACCGTCTGAGGCACCTACATAAGTCGCATCCAGCTCGGAGTGAAGGGATTGGAATTTGGCAATTAAGTTTTTTACTGTAGGCTCTGAAGGGTTGGCACTTTCAAGTTTGTTGGGCAAGCTTTGCGCCAAATAATCGACATCTCTGCGGATTGGTTCCATATAATCATTAATCAGTCTATTAAAATAATTCACATTTTCCTGAGTAGCCACCATAATATGCTGCTCTACCTTTTCTTTGGAACTCTGATAGGAAAACCATCCTATCGTCAAACATGGAATTAATAAAATAGCAGAAAAAGATAAGATCAACTTACTTTTTAGCGACATTCGAAATGCATTTCCCTTGTTTGTCATCATCATTTCCCTCCGAATGTACACGCTTGTGATCAATTACTTCTTTTATCTCCTTGAAGCTTTAAACTTTTATGCTTTAAGCGCATAGAAAATCGTTCATCTGCAAAATAATAACTAATATCTACGCTAAGTGTGTGACACAGAATTTCAATATTTTTCAACGATACATTGCGCTCACCACGTTCCACACCTCCAATATATGTTCTATTCAGCCCAGAGAGAGAGGCAAGCGTATCCTGAGATATACTTGATCGCAGGCGTAATTCTTTGAGGCGTAATCCGAAGTCAAGCAAAATATCCATAATTAAGCACCCTTTTTGAGTATTGAGTATATAGTCATGTTAAGCTAAATGCTCGAGTAGAGTCGACGGACTATAAGTATCGTTGCTAAATTGCAATTGCCCCTTATGATATCTATTAGCATTCTTGAGGAATAGGAGTTCATTATGTCCCAGATTGAACGTATAAGTAAGCACATATGGATCCAGCATGCGGATCATGGAACGGACCGTCCCATACTTGCTGCAATTGTCGGTGAGAAAAGAACACTGTTACTGGATGCTGGCAATTCTCCGGCCCACGCTGCGCAATTTCGCGAGGAACTCACTAGGCACAACATTCGTTTGCCCGATCTGCTAGTTTTGACACATTGGCATTGGGATCATACATTTGGCATGTCTGAATGGAAACTTCCCGCGATCGCGAATCAGCAGACAGCGATGCGACTTGGTCAACTTGCAGACCTCATTTGGACCGATGAGACTCTCAATGATCTTATTCGTGAAGGGATTATTAACGAGGTGAGTGCCAGACATATCCAGTTAGAATACAGCAATAATCGTGAGATACACATTATTGAACCTGATGTAATATTTCATGATAGGCTAACTATCGATCTTGGAGGAGTACTCTGTGAGTTGGAACACGTTGGCGGCGATCATGCAGAGGATTCCTGTCTCCTCTACGTGAAGGAAGATAAAACTTTATTTCTGGGTGACGCACTCGGACCAGCAATCTACGGAGGTCCTTATCGATATACCAGTGCTAACTTCCTGAGACTAATGGAACAAGTTAATAGGTATGATGTTCAAACATACGTTGAATCTCATTCACTGCCTGCTACTGCCGATGATTTCCATGAAGACATTAAACGTTATGTGCAATTAGCTCGATATGTCGAAGCATTTGGCTACGATCATGTACGGATTACCTATGAGATGAAACAGTACCTACAGGTGAATGAGCTATCTGACGAGTTTACCAAAGCAATTGTGTGGTTTCTGACAAGCGATGCAAAGTAACTGAAAGTTACTTTACATCGCTCACGTCTAGCATAAGTTACTTGTCAGAGACAACAATCCATGCATCACCAAGCCAGTCACTCTTAATCCGATAGTGAACATCTGAGCCTTTTAATTTCTCAAAAGCAAATACAGTCTGTGGAGTGAGCTCTCCTATCTCTTCTCCGGAACGATGGAAAATTGTTCGAAACAGCGGGGTTTGAAACTGTAACTTGATCTCCTTCTCGATAGGTTCCGTCGGGACAACCCATTTCATGCCTTTATCCGTATTCACGTAGTACCAATAGTCATCCTTAGCTAATACATCAACTGTTTGTGGATCAAGCCTCCCAGTAGCTTGATGGCTAAACGTGTCGTCATAAATATCAAAAGAATTGTTAAACGTGATCGTTCCGCTATTCGCCTCTACAAAGTGTCCGGGACGTATCCATTTCAGGCCTAGCCAAGTCTCAATGCTTACGAGTTGTGTCCCTTCTCCAAAGAAATCTCCTCTTGCCACTACGACTTGAGGAGCAAGTACCCCTATTGGCTGTGGATTATGGCCATGCTTAAGTGGAAAGTCATAAAAAACCTGATCCGTTTCAATAAGCATTTTCTTAGGTTGATCATATTTTCTCACTTCTCCTTCCACAAACTCATTGGGATGAATCCATTTTTCACCCAACCATGTATGTACCAGAGTCCAGCCCTTCTCAACAGTTTCTACATGGCTCGCTTTTTTTAAGGTTTGAGGGGATAACAAGCCAACGATTGCTGAATCTTTTCTTGGTAAGTCATATAAGGCTGTTTCCTCTAACGTTGTTACAAATTCTGGACAGTACATCCCACAAGCAGCCTCAGTTTTTATTGCATAATTTTCCGAGAACAGTACTAGTGAGATACCCATAACGCCAGCTATCAACATTTTTCTCATTCTTAATCTCCCCCTAATATAAAATAGCCCCCATAGTTTTAAGGAAGGGAGCAAATGATCCAGCTTATATGTAGTAAACTAATTCCTTTTTGTTGAACGCTGTAATTCCAAAATAAGCTCCTCAAGCTGCTTAAAGCTGTTTACCATCGTCTGAACAGTACTATTTTGCTGATCAATACTCGCTGAAATCTCCTCAACGGAAGCACTCGATTGCTCAGTAATGCTAGATACATTTGCAAGTTCAGAAGCAATTATTTGAGAAGAATTTTTCAGCTCAGTCACCATATCTTGAGATTCAGCTACTTGCTCCACTACAATTTGCATGGTTGCGCTAATGTCTCGGAACGTTCTCTCCGCATCGATGGCAACCTCTTTACCAGCTAATATAGCCTGCTGACCCATGGTCACCTGATTGGTTATCGTTTGAGTCTTATTCTTAATTTCACTTAGAATATCCACAATTTGCTTAGTGGAATATTGAGAATTTTCAGCCAATTTACGCACTTCTGATGAAACCACGGCAAAGCCTCTTCCATGCTCGCCTGCACGTGCTGCTTCGATTGCCGCATTGAGTGCGAGTAAATTCGTTTGACTTGAAATATCGCTAATCGCCGTAACAATATTCCCAATATGCTCACTTTGCAAATTTAATTCATTCATTGAAGTAACCGTCATTGTTACAATATCTGCCAATTTTTGAATTTCCTTGGTTAAATTCTCAATTTTCTTACTACCTTCCTGCGTCTTTAATGCTGTGGATTGAATCAAATTATCAATTTGCGCAGAATTATTAAAAGTCCTCAAGATGGACATATCAACGGTTTTAATGGATTCATTAATATCCGCAACACTGCTAGCCTGTGTTTCCACACCTTTGGCGACTTCGGAAAAAGCAGTGGACAATTCATGGAAAATCATTCCTGTAGATCCTACATTTGAGCTTAAGCTTTGATTGAAAGAAGTGAGCACTTCAATGGATTTGCGAATTTTTACTAGCAGTCGATCTGATTCGTGTTGTGCCGCCACAGATTCTGTCCAACTCTTTTCAATGTCTCTTCTGAGTTTCGTACCAAGATGAGCTTGTAAACAGAGCATGCCAGCTATGAAAAACAAGATAAAAATCAAGGTGATCATCATGGATTGAGAACCATCAGACTTGTACACATCTGGTGTTTTAAACATGAAAGTCAGTGCCAAAATAATCGTGATGATACTATTCACTAAGATATATCTTAAATTCAAATAAATAGCATTAATAGCCAGAGAGATAATCAACATGACAAAAATGAGCAGATCCGCTTTTTGTATAGCCAAAGATATCGTCCCTAATAAAATAATAGCGGAATACACATAAGGAACAATTCTAATCCCGATTTTTTTGTAAACAAAATAAGTAATGATTCCCCCGGGCAGTAGGCAGATTGCCGAGTTTATCCCTAACTCCCAACGACCCACTGCCATATAAAACACTGTACTCAGTGCACACGAGACCATGAAAAACCAGGTGAGCAATATATTAACTCGATGTATAAACGCTAGGTTTCTATCCACTGAATGACCTCCTACTTTTGGCAACTCTCATCCTGACATTCCACTAATCCAATTAAAGTCATTCTTTCAACATACGCATTCTCAGGTTATCTTGTGTTTAAGTACTCCTTTATTACAAGCAGTAAATCATCCTCACCATCAGCCAACCACTGCCCATTTTCAACAAAGAGACTTTTCTGAACTTTAATAATCCCGCTCCGTTTCGCTAGCCGATTCATCTGATTCTGCATAAATCTCGAATTACAAAGTACGATTACGTGTTCACAATGAGGCAGAAACCATCGTTGAAGTTCTTCCCAAATTGCTGTAACTTCATGTTGGAAGGTAATGGGCTGATCTTTGGTCATCATTTTGCTATTATCAATAAGTAATTTCACTTTACCTGAAGTAAGTTGCCGACAGGCGTTCTTTAAATCCACGGAGATCTTCTTTACTTCATTGAGATGTAGAGCCCCAGTCACTTGCCAAGCAATAATATTCTCCTCATTCTGTACGGTAAATCTAAAACGCTTTTCTAGAGGAAGACTCAATTCACTTTTCAAAAAGGCCTTATGTAAAGAGAATCGTTCATCGGCAAAAAAATAACTAATATCTACATCAAGTGTATTACATAAAATTTCAATATTTTTCAATGAAACATTGCGCTCCCCACGCTCCACTCCCCCAATATACGTTCTGTCCAGTCCAGAGAGAGAGGCAAGTGTGTCTTGAGACATACTTGATCGTAGTCGTAATTCTTTAAGACGTAATCCAAAGTCTTGCATAATATTCATAAGTAAGCATCCTTCTGGTTAATGGGTATAAATCAATCCTAAACTACACGCCGCGCAGAGTCGACGGACTATAAGTATCATTTCCATTTAATAATAAATGATTACATGTTAGAAAGGACATATGTCCTTAATTTATCATGAAAAACGAGCCAATAGAAACTGCTCTATAGGCCCGCTTATTAAAAACTATTTTCTTTCACTATTTTACATTGATTTCATGAAAGTATGCATATCTTTGACTGTTGTTATTTGATTTCTTTGAAAGATAACCTGGGTAATAAACGACAAATCATCAAGATTGAATGAATGCAACCATTGTTGAACATCTTCATATGGAATATTAAAACGGACTTTTAGATATTCACTAATCATCTCTTTCCTGGTTTCCAATTCTAGTCTATAGGCATACTTTTCCATTTCAATATCAACGTTAGGCAAGCTGTCCGTATAAAAGCCATCCACATTCATTCTTATATATTTCCGTGCGGTTGCTATTTCGTTAATGGTATGGAGATATACCCTAACACCGTGTTTCTTTAATTCTGCCCCAAAAACACCACTGTACCGCTCGGGATAACTTGTGACTATGTGAATCTTATTTTTTTTCACGAAATCTAGGACCTGTTCATCACTGTCCTTAGTCTGATAGAGCGTGTACACATATCTTGGGAATGGAAATATGTCCTCAATAATCGGGTACATCTCAGCACTGTACAGTTGCGGAATTACCCTCAACAATACACTGAAGTTAAAGGAGGCTGCTGCGTCAACCAACTTGCTAAATTGTTTCCTTACGATATCAAGATCTGTATGCTTCGTATCAGTCACCAAAAAAGCATCCGGGTGCTCAGCTAGAAACTGACAAAGATCGTCTATTGTACTTGGTGAGTATTGGCCTAATATCTTCAAACTTTTGAACTGCTCCAGGGAGAGCGGCTTGCCTTCTTCAATGCCCTCTGGAGGATTTTGCCCTAAAACCTTATATAAATAAGAATCCCAATCGTGTCGAGCAACCAACTCATCGTCCGAGGTTAGCTCAAGGTCCACTTCAAAAGCTCTATGCCCTCTTTTCGTATAGCTATGTTCCATCGCTTCTTTGCAGTTCGTATAATTAACGCCGTGTAATTGCCCGCCTGCATGGCTCACTGCTGAAAAGTGAATGGGAGTTTCAATGACGATTGGAGGCGTTGCCTTGAACAAACTTCCCTGAGCAAATAATGTTGTGAATGTATCGAAGTTTATTGCTTCAATCACTTGTGCCGAAGAGGGATCAATCGTTACAAGATTGAACCCCCTCTGATTAAGACTCCACTCTTCTTCATCCAAACGGATATGGCTGGAATTGCTACCCAAGGCCCCACCACTTCGAATGACAGCTTTTCTTCCGCCCAGATCACCTTCCCACTCAATATCCTCAGGTGCAAATTGCTCATGGATAACCTCAAAGGAGGATGGACCCGTTTTGTGTGCGACGAATATATAGCTATACCGCAGATGTTGACTATTCAAATGAATACCAAAGTCCGCTAGTTCATTGGCAATTTCATTGCTTAACTGTTGACTTCCATCATCCTTAACAGATATGACAATGTGTGAAGATGGCTTTATATTCCTTAGAAAATCTATGAAATACGTGCCTTTTTCAACACTGACCTGATATTTGTGCTGTCGAAGATAGGGGATATAATTACTACTCATAAAATATATGGTTTTATTGTTATCTGAGAGATTAACACTTTCAAAACTTGATATCGTTATGCCATACTGTCGATAAATCTTTGAGCAATACGCCATGAATGTTTTCCACTCGCTCTTATTAAACTTGGAAGACGCATGAGAGGGTAAAGCAAGCAATAGGCTTTCCTTCTCCATCATCGACATATCTTTGATATTAAGTTTCATTTGCTTCTGCCTCCAAGGATGCGCAATAAATGGCTGAATCATCATAGATAGTGACAAAGGTATCGACCCTGTGTGCAGATATAGGTGCAAGTTGAATAATATCGAAAACAACCATATTAATACCACGTAGATTTGGAGACAACTCCAAGCCATTGAACTTAATGCTGGATATGTTCCCGGTTGCAATACCGGCACTTGCTATGCCTACATCGACTGGTATTATATAATTGTTCAGCGTATCACCTGAATGTATCGATAATGATAGAGGAAGGTCAGATACTTGCTCGTAAAGACTTTCGTAGACATTATCATTTATTTTCCTAATTAAATTAATATAACTGTGTCTAAGATGTTCCCTTGTTAACATATGAATGCCATAATTCGTCAAGCTTTCCTGCCATCTATGATTCATTGCTTGAGATCCATCATCTTTCACAGATAAGGCAATTAAGGAAAAAGGCTTTACCTTTCTTAATAAATCTATCAAGTTATCCCCTTTTACTAAGCTTACATAGTAGCCGTTCTCCCACAAAAATGGCATAAGAGCAGGATCATCGAACAAGACCTTTGGTTGCTTGAGTATCCCCTCCCTATTCCACTGTTGTACGAGCATAACATCATTCTCCCGGCATAAATCCTTGAATTTCTGATATCCAACTAGATCTTCCCACCATTGTCGGTTCTCCAGTAGGACCATCTTAGACATTTCAAGTTCTTTAAAGACCTCATTCCATTTGGCAAAGGAATACTCATTTTTGGGCTTGATATCCTCTTTGCTTAAAGAACTGATATCTTCTAGTACTAATGTGTTTACAGCCATATGAACGAAATGATGCGCATTTGAACGATTAGCACGTAGTAGCACTAGCAACCAGCCCATGAACAAAAGGAAAGCAGTAATTTTAATTGCTATGAGGATCATGAGGTCACATCCGATCCATGACCCATTTTATAAGCCATATGAATGCTGTTAAGAAATGTTGTTTGGAATGTATCCACGTTATAGCAATGAATGACGACACCTGTCTCCATATCTAGAACAGTTATATTAAGTCCTCTGCTGTCGTTGCCATACACGGATCCGTTAACTTTCGTTACCGATGTATTTCCTACCTCTGCCCCTTTACTTGTCATCTTAATATCTGCAGGAATTGCAAATCCTCTTACGAATGTGCCTGCTGTTATCTCCATCTCAAGAGCATCACGAGATGCTACTTCATACAGTGAAATAAACCCTATATTCTTATATACTAAATTAATGTAACTATGTCGGTATTTGGCTTGATTTAGCTCATGGAAACCATATTCCTTCATATGATAAGCAAAGCTGCTTGTAAACATATTTGCCGCATCATCTTTGGCAGAAATAAGGATTAATGTATGATTCGGTAAGGCATCCAACGACGCTTGAAGCGATACACCATTAAGGAGCGTAACCTTATAACCCTGTTCTTTGAGGAGTTGCTGATAGGATCTATCCTCAAAATAGATTGTTTGTTCATTAGCGTCCAGATCTAAAGTCGAATAGAACTTTATATTTTTTTTCGTTGATTGACTATAGAACACCTCTAATTTTCTCATACTTTCCAGGTCATAATCTTGACCTTTAAGATAGTTCTCTTCCTCCCACAACGATAGCGGAAATATAACCGCTTGATCATCAACCATACCTAATATTTGCTCAATAATCGGAGAGAACATGACCTCTTGTGTCTCGGAATACACATCATCGTTGTTCTCATTTTGCACTCCAAGCATCAAATCATTTCTAATGAGATATTCGGATAACAGAATTTGCTGCTTCGCATATTGAAAATGCTGTTGTACGATCCCCTCCAAGGGAGCTTCCAATTGGCCCGAGTGTCGGTTAAGAATAACGCTTTGACTGAAATTCCCAGACTGCGGTGCAACGCAGAGCAAATCGCGGTTTGTAAAGGTTCCAAGCGGATTCGCAGACAAAGGGATGATCCGATCATCTGATGCTTTTAGTAAACTATCCCCCATCCCACTAGGGATTCCTGGAAGTCCCAGTAAATGAAGCAGCGTTTGACCTATATCAAGAGTGCTTCCCATTTTATCTGATTTCAGTGATGCTTTCTTGCTTGATGAGCCGCTTGCTATAACAAATGGGACTTTAGCCACATTTACGCGATTGGCCGTGTTCATTGATTCAGATTGAGCAAGCCCAAGATGCGTGTATAAATCGGATAAATGCTCTAGGGAAATTCCTTCATGATCGCCATACAGCACCAAGAGGGTATTCTCCATCTGCCCTTCGCGCTCCAAACAATCGATAAAATGTCTAAGCGCTCTATCTGTATAATTCACACATTGATAATACAGTGACAGAAACTCAGGCAATTCTGGATTTAACTGTAACCCCCAGTGCTTCTTTTCTAGCTTAAATGGGAAATGAGAGGTAACACTAATCATGAATGAAAAAAAAGGTTTCTTCATTTTCTTAATCCGTTGAACGGATTGTTCAAAAAACGAAAAATCAGCAAGCCCGAAGGAAGTGATCTTCTCTGAGGACTTGTAATCCTCCTCAGAATAAAAAGAGTCAAAACCATATGTACGCATCATGGTTCGACGGTTATAGAAATCCCCTTTATAGCCATGAAAAGCAGAAGTTTGATAGCCTTCCCTTCGCAATATTTTAGGCAACCCATAATACCGTTTGTCATAATGCTTGTAATTCACGATTTCCTTCTGAAGCGGGTAGAGGGAGTGCAAGACGGCTAATTCGACATCAGCAGTATGTCCCATCCCAAACTGACTATAGATCTCCGAGAATTGCATATGTTCTCTAGCTAGCTTATTAAGAAACGGTGTAAGCTCTTGTCCATCTACAGTACGATGCAGCAAGAACTGTTGGAATGATTCTAACTGTATCAGAATAACGTTCATACCTTTGAATTTTCCAAACCATTCATCTTTGACTTCCTTATTTAAATTCAACTTCGAATTTCCTTCCTGCTCCTTAGCTTTTTGGGACTGAAATTCTTCTAGCCGAATTTGTTGCTGCTCTATCTCTTCCTTGCGATCGACCAGCCACTTGAAATAGTAAGAGATAAACATCCCAAAACGGTGTGTCTCCATTGAACCTGACTGAATCCTCTTCACCTCTAATCTCGTCATTATGATTAGTATAAGCAACAATAGATTTAATAGGATCCATTTCACCAATGGATCCATCACAGATAAGGCTGGCGTATATAGAACAGCTGCCACAACTCCGACTAGTCCGCCTAAATAGAGAATATCGGAAGGTTTGAGTAAATATCCGGCAGATTTAATCAGTATTGCTCCATTTACAGCAACTGATACCTTTGTAGAAAACGTCTGCTGGATCTGGAAGAGCGCAATGTTCTTACCAAAAAATCTGGTATGGATTAGATTTATATAATACGGTACACTGAGCAGACTAATTAATATTGCCGCTGCTCCATGATTAATTTCCATCACGGATTGTAGACCTAAAGCGGTAATGAACGAAACCATAATCTGCTCACTCGAGACAAGCTTGTTTCCATGATTATAGTTAAGAACTACATTCCAGCTTAGATGCCATGCGAGTATAACGAGACAAACCAACCATGACATTCCTGTCTTCCTTCTTTCTATTAGCCAAATATCTTCACGTTGGAATGACCGCATAATTCTGCTTCATGTGAAATCCACTGCATTCTACCAAAACTCGCCTCTGGTTGTATTTCCTCATTGCCACGAACAAAGACAGCCTTTCCCTCTTGTAAACAGCGTATCGCTTCAGGTAACCATTCTTCTTTTCTAGCTTCCGCTCCTAAGCACAGTTCCACTACATCAACAGCAGAGCCATCAGTTCCCTTTCTGGTATCAACACCCTTATCACCCAGCATGTCTTGAATAACCGCTTTCCAACGTTCTTTCCATCTTGTCTTGTTAAAAGCTTTGGATACCTCAAGTGCATTCTTTCCAAGTCGTTCCCGCAACTTTGGGTCTTCCAAGCACTCTATGATAGCAGCCTCCAATGACTTGCTGTCCGCATTAATCAGAAGGCCATTATATTGGTCAATAATTAGATCGGTTAGCCCGCCTATCCTAGTTGCTATGACAGCATTTCCCGTCGCGCATGCTTCTAGGCAAGACAGACTTGTTCCTTCGCTGTGTAACGTGGGAATTAAGACAATATCCGCTTCTTTATACACCATATGCATGTCATCTGGATCTCGATGGTAAGTGCAAATACGGTCCGGCCAACGCTCCATTGCCTTTTCTATATTTTTCACATCATCTTCAAATCCTTTACCGACGAAATGGAACTCTGTCTGGGGATATTGAGTTAGGATGCTATCTACAATGTCCAGTGTCATAAATAAGCCTCTTGGTTCATATAACCTGCGTGGATAGACAATACGAATTTTCCTATCACGTTTTTTCTGCACAGGATAGAATTCAGTAGGGTCAACATAGTTAGGAATGGTAATCATCCGTTGTCCAACTCCATAAGAGACGGTTTGGAACCAGTTAGCTGTATTCGTATCAACCGATACCATCTTTTGCACTTGAGCAGCACTTTGAATAAAACGTTCATTAGATTGCCAAAACTCACCGCCTTCAATAAAATCACAGCCCGGATGATCCCATGCCACTCCATGGCTAATGCCGATACTGGGATGCGCCGTTTGCGGGTATGCTTGAAAGAAAGCAGAATAAAAATTCAATTGCGATTTATCCTCTGCGGCATATAGATATCTTTGGTTAAATGCTTTCATTGCATCGTAGCTATAAACCTTCATATCCAGTCTGTCATGTCCGAGACTGTATACATCGATCTCTTTATATTTGCGGTACCAAGCATAATTCCCATACTGATAAATATCCAATTTCAAACCAAGCTCGCCGCATGCTTCATGCAAATCTACGAGATACCGTTCGGCCCCACCAGAATAGTAGTTCTCACCGTCATAATCAAAAAATGTCGAAGTAAAAACACTTACATGATTCTTGTATGACCGATTAGCATACAGGCTCAGACAGGAAGGATGGGATTCCAATTCATGAATAACCTGCTTCACTCGTGAACTCCATTTATTTTCCTTTGCTATCGACGCTAGATGTTTAACTGCATCAGGTGAAGTATGCCAGAACGAAGACTCTAACTTAATCGCTTGTCCAGGCCGGATCACGGTAATTCCAGGTCCTTCAAAAGGAACAACTTCCTCAATGGACGTCGTCAAAATAGGCTTACCAATCGCACAATATTCAAAGAATTTAACAGGAGACACCGAATTGGTCAGCGTGTTCACTTTAAAAGGAATGATTAGCGCATCAAAAAAAATGGTGTAACTTTTAAGTTTATAGTAAGGTTTAGAACCTAAAAAGTGAACATTTTCAGGAAAATGTTCTTGCGTGATTCCGCAATGCCCAATCAATACGATTTCAACGTTCGGCGTTTGTGCCAGCGCAATAACCATCTTGCTGTCAAACCATTCCTCAATTGCTCCATAGTAGCCGATTATTCTTTTTCTTTTATCCAATATCGATTTCAGATCTTTTGGAACTTCAATATGCTCATCCTCATCAAATCGAAAATCTTCCGGTCGGACGGCATTAGGTAAATAGATAACATCCTCCCTGTCTGCCACATATTCTTTTAGACGATGCGCTGAATAAGTCACTATATCAGCCTCATGAAGCACTTCGTAATGCTTGGCTAACATATTACGATCATATAAACCGAAAAAGTCAACCCGGTCGAGAACATCATACCAGATGGTTTTGTGTGGCAGAGCATCAATCCAAGGATTTTGAAGCAAATAGGTATTAATAATAAGAACATGGGAAGTCTGCAATGCTTGCAGCAAATGATCCTGATTGGAAACAACAAACATTCCCTCTTCTACCTCGTTCAGGTAGAAATGATCATCGACATCACAAAAGAAACATAAATAACCCTTACGTGCGAATTCCAGTAGAATCTGCTGTGGCCGCTGCATAGGCTCCCAATGGACAGCTTGAGGATAAACAACAATTCCTCGATATTTACGCTCACGAATAAGCTTGGTAATTTCTAGTGACTCTGGAGAAAGAGTGCATTTAACAAGCGTTTGGTAATAGGCAGCACGCGCATTAAACTCAGGTGCAAAAACTAAATCATGTTGCACTAATAATTCCTGCTGTTTTAGAATCTCTTCCTTAAGCGATTCAATTGACTCGGTTTGAACTTTACTATCATTCTCAAGTTCCAAAAGAGCCGTCTTGATGCGATCCACATCAAATTCGGTATCCTCCACGAGCCGCTGAAATTGCTTAATTGCCAGCTGTAAAGCATCCGATTCTCTTGTTATTACATTATTCCTGTCTGTATCCATTTGTTGTACCACCATATGTCGCTCCCTTGACGAGATTCTTTAAGATTGGAACGATAGCTTGTGCATCCTGGGAATCAATCCGCGCTGCGTTCTTGTTCAGGGCTATATAGCTTTTCCACTTTTTATCTGAGTAGGTAACAAGCGCTGCTTCCTTCAACATCGTGTAGTGTTTTAGCTTGGAATCCGCATCCATTCCCCACAATACATCTTCATGCGCGCAAATATCATACCATATCGTTTTTCGCTTCAATAAGTCAAACCATGCTGACGCTATCACCCAGTTGCATAACACAATAGGGGTGACCGAACTTTCATTCAACCATGCAAGCAGAATAGTGTCACTATTATAATGATACAAATGATAGGAAACACATTGAAAATTATCCGCTATTTCATTATTAAAAACAAAACAAAGGAAGCCCGCATTTGATAATTGTTCTAATAAATTTTGCGCGCGCTCAGGTTCAATTCGTACTCCCTCGGGGTACACAATGATCCCCTTATAGTGACTCAAATCTCCTTTTAACACATGGGGTACTACAGGTACTTCCTTCGCTTCCCTCATCAATTTGAACTCGGTTTTATAATATTTCTGCCTTTGTTCATATTCGAACAAGTAGGAAAGCCTTGTAAGCGATTCTTCCAACACATTTGACATGCTTTCAAGCTGCTCTGTTAGTTTATCTAGGATCTGATCCCTTTCATTTATAACAGATTTACGCACACTCAATTCGTGCTCCCATTCTACTTTAACAGCTGTAATTCGATTAAGCTTCATCAGAGATAAGTTATAGAGTTTTCGCAACGAATCCAACTGCAGCTGTTGGTGAGTATGTTCAATTTCGTCTAGTTGACCTGCTTGGTTCCTTGTTTCAGTCATGACGCCAACTCCTGCTCTTTTATACAAAATTTAAAAATAACCATTTGCGTTTTAACTTCTCCTGTAGAGCTAGCCAGCCACCAAAAGAACCGTTATCAATTTTGGATGAGAGACTGTTACTATGTATGCGATAATAATAGAGCGGCAGCTGAAGTGAAATAATTGATCCTACTAGAGCTATCCGCACCGTAAAGTCACGGTCTTCAATACCAAAGAGCGTAGGGTCAAAGTTACCAGTTCTCTGCAAAGTGGATGCTCTCCATACAAGAGATGGCCCACCATTTTGCATTCCGTTAAGCTTATAAGTTGGCATTCGAATGGTTTCACTGACCAAGCCGTTCTTATCTATATGATAATAATCCGAATAAACAGCAGCAGCATTGGGATGTGCGGATAGCTTCAAAACCATTCGCTCCAACCAACTTGGATGAGCCTTATTATCAGATGAGGTCCAGGCCATCATTTCGCCCTTAGCCTTTGACAATCCATAGTTTAGTGCCTTCGGGAGCCCACCATTGCGGTCAATCCTGTAATAGCTTAGACGACTATCATGTTTAAACTGATTCGCAACTGCATGAATATCTTCTTCAGATCCATCATCGACAATAATTAATTCAAGCTTTAAATAAGTTTGTGAAAGAATGCTATGAATGCTTTCAAATAAAAACTCTGTATCATTACGAACGGGTAAGATAACACTAACCAAAGGACAACCATTCTCTAGGGATGAATCATTATTCATTTCATCGGAATTACGTTGAAACAACAACGCCCACTCCGGCATATTCAAATAATGGAATAGGGGGGGGAGGTACGACTTTGCTGTCGAGGAATCTCGGTTATATATCTCCAAGAGCTTACGAGCTACCTTCTCGGTACCATCCAATCTATAGTGTTCATAGATGGCTTCTGCTAAACGATAAGCACATCCTTCATTTTGGTAAGATGAACATTCAAGACTATAACGCCATGATCGGATAGCCTCTTGTTGTTTGCCCAGCTGCCACTGAAGTTCCGCTAATAAAGCTAGCCAATCAGTCTCGGTTGTAAGCACGTGCTTCGTTTCGATCATTGGATGTAATTGCAATGATTCCTCAATCAGATCAATAGCTTCCAATTTCATATCATTTATTTGAACATTCTGAGAAAGCTTCCCAAATAAATAAATAAATTCTAATCGATCCTGAGCATTTAAGTCAGTAAGCAAAGCATTGTAAATGTACTCTGATGCCTGTTCGATTTGACCAAGATTGATACAAGCAAGTATCCGATAAAATCGGAAGGTCACCCATTCTGCTGCTTCTTCGTCCGGTTCTTCCACCTTCAGAACTTCCTCATATCGTTGACAACCGAAGGCAGTAAGTAATTGATGACGAGGCGTTTCTTTCCGAGCAGCCGCCATGTACAAAGTTTGTTTATCTAGAGCGATAATAAAAGGGCGTTGAACGATGAGTGGCGATGAATTCGTTAAAGCTTTACCGGTCGCTATCATACTCGAGTTGTTTGGCTTGACACCTGCCATTATCTGTTTATCTTCAGTCATGAATTTGCTCGCATACAGTCGATTCTCCAATGAACAGCTTCCGATGCGATCCGAATAGGAGCGTACAGAGATACAGCCGTTTTTAGATAAAACGCTATATATAACATCTTCGTTCACTTCCGACACCAGTCTCTCATTTGCCAACCATATCCAAGTCACATCAGATTCACAAGCTAAAGAAAGCTTCTCCGCGGCTTCCATAGAATTACTTGCTTCAACAAGATGAATTTGACTATTTCCAATTTGTAATTGACTGTTTTTAAAATCGTGCGAATTTGACCAATATCCAACATCAAAGGGTATGCTACTAAATTTTTCTTCAAAATGCTTGACTAGTTCCTCCAAGTCCATATCAAGATGTGGATGGACAACTAACAGTGCTAATTTCATAATTGGGGCCTCATTTCTATTTGATTGACGTACTAACTTTTGACTGGCAATCCAATTATGCTTGCGTAATGTCTTCATTAGAGAAATACAGTGATTTGGAAGCAGAATTTGCTGCTCCAGGCGAATTTCCCATTCCTTATAGCTTCTGACCGCCTCAGACCATTGCCTAAAAGCAAAGTGTAACTCCCCTGCTATTGCATATGCATCGAGATAATCTGGAATCTCTTCGATAGATGCTTTAACCGCCATCTCAACTTCACTGATACGATTTAATTGAAGAAGTGCCATAATTTTATAGTAATGCACTTGAGCACGGCTGTAAGTTTCCTTAACAGCAAGTAGATCGAATGCTTTATTGACATAATGGAGACATTGCGAATACTGTTCAACATTAAAAGCTTCGTTTGCTAAATAGCGATAATTTAATCCATCCTTAGGATCTAGCTGAATTGCCTTTTGAAGAAGACTAACATTTCTAATATGTTTAACTTCATGTTCCGATTCATCATAACCATAGTGATGAAAAGTACCACCAGGACAGATCTCAATTATTTTGTTATTGGCTCTATTTGAAACTAATGTTTCATGTATCGATCTTTGATAGTGATAATAACCTCTTGCAAATAACCGCTCTACATGTGTTATGGAGAGTAATTGTTTATCCGACACTTTGAAGTGGTTGCATGTGAAAGTGAAGACAGTTTCCGGATTTTTTCCTACCAGCCATTCCTTCAAACTTATTGACTTGTCCCATGAGAACACTTCATCTGAGTCAATAATTAAGATCCAACTGCCATGCTTAGCATGTTGCAAGGAAACATTTCTTGCTTTAGAGAAATCATCAAGCCATGAGTGGTGATAGACAATTGCTTCACATTCTTGAGCAATCCTTACCGTTTCATCGGTAGATCCTGTATCGAGCACGATGACTTCATTTACATGTGCTTTTACGCTTTCAATCGCATTAGCTATTGTAGCTTCACTATTGCGGCTAATAATACAACATGTAAGGAAAATCTCCATAATGTACCTCTTTCCATATAGTAAAGCCGTCATCGCGGTAACAATTGTGCGATGACGGTATGAACAAATAGTTGACACTATTAAACTGTTGGATCGCTATTAGATACCTTTTTACCTGTTTCCAATAAAGTACCCATGGATTCTTTATACTGTTCAAATTGTTCACTACGAACAAAGTTATTGGTTAGCACGGCAATCTCTTGGCGTGTAACCTGTGCCTTAGGAGAAAACTGACCGTCATTTGTTTGCAGAAGTCCACTTTCAATTGCAGCATGAACGTAAGCTTTGGCCCAATCACTAACCTTGTCCCCGTCGCTGATGGGTAGATTACTTCCTTTACCTATGATATTGGTTTGTGTGATGCGAACCAGTATTACTGCCAATTCTTCCTTTGTGAGTACAGCATTGGGTCGGAACTGTCCATCAGAACCTACCATAATACCCAATCTAGTCATACTATCAATATATTTAAGACCCCAGCTATCAGAGCTAACATCAGTATATGTGACAGTCGGTTGAAGTACCTCCAGTTTCAAGGCGCGAGCAAGAATTGATGCGGCTTGAATCCTAGTTAATTTACCTTCAAGGTTCATGTCGCCATTCTGATCACCATTCATTATTCCTTTCTCCAGCAATTCCTTCACCGCAGATTGCACCGCAGATGGCTCCAATTTAGTATCCGCAGCAAATATCGCAGTTGGTGCTGCTAATGAATTTACCAACATTGCAGACGTTACTACATATTTCGTTACTTTTTTTACTTTTTCATTCATACTATAAACTTCCCTTCACGTGCTATTTTTTGTAATTCTGACTGAACCAATGTTGTATTGTTAATATCTATGGAATTCTGTATCACATCATAGAAGTGCAACCTACTATTATAATAGTTATATGTTAATCTGTATTTCTAGATTGAGTCTATGGACTATGAGTATCATAAGCGAAATTTTGTCGTTTTCTGTAGAAACATGACAATAACACTCTAGTTTCTATCAAAGACATAAAAGAAACCTAGACAGACAATAAATCTCAACAAAGAGAAATCGGCTAAACCGATTTCTCTCTTGTTGAAACTTATTGCCCCGCAGGCGTCTTCGTTAGAACAATATGACACACGGTAAGTTTAGGAATAGTATAAGAGAAAGATGATCCATTAACTTGCGTAATAGGCTGACGCTCCGTAATAACAGGACTATTGCTGTCGAATGCCCACACACGTGCAGCGGTATAAGTCTCTCCGCCGATGTGGAAGACGGCATTCATATCATGATCATAGTTTTTATTAATTGCAATGAGGTGAAGATTGTTATCGCTATCGGCGAATACAGATCCATAGATGGCACTATTCTCAATATTGTTTGTTTCAGCCTGAACCTTCACATTCCCATATTCGGACTTGTTGCCATCATAATTGTTAAATATTCTGAAAGCAGCCGAAGAATATGGAGCATCGCTTACTTGTCTTGCCGTTTTCCAATATTGCGCCGAATACACGCCTGTCTTACCGAATATACCTAACACATCTGTTGTAGCAATACCACCGGAAATATGATTTTCACCACCATAATTGTACTCCGAGAATCCAATCTTGGTATCCTCGTTGTAGAGATCAATCGACTGTTGAAGTCTGGGTATTAGAGGTAAAAAGGGAAGGAAGCTTGAGTTTCCAGTAATCCAGCTTGTTTCCTTGTAGCTAGGATCCCATAGCGTTCTTGTGGCCTGAATACGCGCTTTATTAGCCTCTATATTAGTATTCGTATCGCTTCGTGTAACTCTTACGCCACCTCCTGTTGCCTCAGGATACCAGTGGACATCGAGCACATCGAGCAACCTCTTTCCTTCTTTGGCCGATTCCCTGCGCATTTTATCCAGATAGTAATCCATATACCAGTCATAGTTGCCTTTAAGCTGGCTCCAGTCTGCCGCCAGCTGCATATTATAGAATTCGCTAAATCCATATGCCCCCAAACCGAAGATTTGCGCATGAGGATCGATATTCTTGACCGCCTTGGCCAATTCAATCGATTTATTCAGTACTTCGGCACTTCCCGCAGGTGCCGGATGCATATAGGGATGAGTTTCTGACCATAGACCAGCCTCGTTATCAATAAGATACGCTTTGATCCCGTTTGACGTACTTGCATTGCCGAAACGATTCACAAGGAAGTTTACGAATTCGTCCATATATACAACCTGATCCGTTACATTTGGTACAAGCGTGAATGGCGCGTTCTTCGTCGCTTTTACTTCTGCCCATCTGGCCGAAGGCGCCGTCTGACTTGCGCTCACACTTCCGTTTTTGTCATTAGCTACATAACCTGCGGCTTGAAGAGTAACCAACGACAAGGCGCCCTGTGCCAACGATTTCTCATGGAAGGCTGTGACCGCTATCCCCGGAACATTGTATTGGGTCGATGGCACTTCACCGTAGTAAAAAGGAACGTAATTGTCGTTTGGCTGACCAGTCGTATCCTTACCAGCATTGGACGCATTCGTCTCCCAGTTGTACGTAGTCAATCGATTGCCGCCCATTCTCCTCGACTTGAAATTCTCAGTTCCGGTCATGTTCTCATTCGTTCCATAGATGTAGGGGCTTATAGGTGCTCTCTCGGCTGTTGGATCTACCGTAAAATCAACGGTAAAGGTACCTGTCGGCGTGCTCAATGTATTCAGCTTGATCAGAGGGCTCCAGTCTCCGATAACAAGCCCATTCTTTGCTCTAACTCTGTAAGTATGCAATGAGCTTGGTGTCAAAGCGTTATGTGTAAAGGAGTTTGCGTTTCCTGCGCTCTGTGTGAACCCATCCTTTTCAACCTCGTATTCTGTAACGAATTCTTTCAGATTATCCCATGTCAAGCTTATCGCATTACTGGTCTTGGTCGCCTTAATGTTAACCGGCGCAGGCAAGATTGACGCATTCGTCATACGAACGGTAATCGGCTCACTCCAATAACCAAATATCGAATCTTGATGTGTTCTTACTTTATAGGTATGGGGTATATTCGGGTTCAACCACTGGTCTGTGAACTGCGTAGATGTCAGATTAGTAGTCACGGTACCGTCTGCATCGATATCGTAGCTCGTCGCTCCATTTACGGGTTCCCAGGTAATGAGAAGTGATGTCAGCGAAGTCGGAGTTGCCGCAATTTGTTCAGGGAATGCTGGTAAGTCGAACGGAACTGGAGAAGATCCCCACTTTAGTACGCCGGAAACCAAACCCGCGACTTTATCATTATCCATATAACTTGACGAGTTGCTTCTATACGAGTAATCGTTAGACTGATTGAAAGAAGACCAGTCACTTTTGTTCATCCATGTGTAAACACCCTTCTTTGCGCCGGGCTGCAACAAGCCGGCATCAGCGGTGAAACCGATTTCCAGAAAATGGTCAGCCGTGCCTGTCGTCATCGGCATGGAGACAATTTCGGTAAGCACGTTGCTATTGCTGTTGACTGTCGTCCAGAAATTCACAGACATCGTCTTCCATGTATCGATTGTAAAATAGTAACGGACACGGATATCACTAAGCGATATTGGCTGGCTGCCCATATTCGTAATTTCAAACCCGGGCGACAATTGTTGTGAGGTGGAATCTCCGGAGGTTTTGGTTTGCACCTTGATCGTCCCTGACACAGGCGCGGACAACGTAGTCGCCGTGATCACAGCGCTCCATTCTCCTGTCAACTGCACGTTTTTGGCTCTCACTCTGTAAGAATGTGAAGTAGCAGATTGCAATCCAGTATGCGTATAAGAAGTGGTTCCAAGACTATTTACAATCGTTCCATCCACCTCTAAATCATAGTAGGTTGCGCTAGTTACAGCATTCCAAGAGAGGCCAACAGAAGTTTGTGTAGGAACTGCCTTCAGGTTAGTCGGAGTGCCTAACGACGGCTGCGTAGGTGAAGTTACGTTGAATTGACCGGCCTGGGTGTTAGCATGATAAGTCTGGGAACGGTCTGCGTTGTATACCCCTAGCTCAACTTTGTAAGCTCCAAGCTGAGCATTTAAGGGCACATTCCAATTGGTTACGAAAGATTTGGTTTGCGAGGCAACAAATGCCTCCGTATACGTTTCTGTCTTAACGTTGGTGCCATCTGGCTGCACTATCCTTAGTTCGACTAAAGCACTTGTATCTTGACTAGCTGTAATGGCAGCACTGACACTTAATGCTCCACCAGGAGTGATTGTTCCGGGATTGACCGCTGCACTGCTCGTGAAGTTAAGGGTCTGCGTTCCGCTGCTAACTGTCACATGAGCAGCGCCAGCGACCCATTTACTCATACCGGAACTCCAACCAGCCCCAAAAATGCCTACACTTATCGTGTATGTTCCTTCAGGCAAATTAGCTGGGACATCCCATAGAAAAGGCACGTTTGTGCTGCCACTTGCTGCAATTTGAACATTATCGACGACCAGCTGTTTAACTCTCGTCAAGGAAGCATTAAAGATTTCTACATCTACCAGTACAGCTGCAGCTTGTGAGGAAGCAACGTTCACGTTCAATGTCATGCTGGAGCCTGGCGCTATGTTTGAGGGGGTAGCCTGAGCTGTAACTGTAAATGTTGCTGCTGCTTGTGCCCTGCCGGATGCACCAAATGTTAGCATAGCCTGTAAGATTAATAAAGAAACAAGTACGACGACGATGAAACGGAATGAGGCTTTATTCATGGTTAATGGCATCAACATGTTCTCCTTTCAATTCTTCTGATTTCCTTCAGAATTTTCCAGTCATCATGTCTGACCTGATGTGCTTTCCCAGCCACACCCCCCTTCACGGATCCTGTATGAATACATACAGGATCCGCTGTTCACAACCTTAAACCTAGACCTTAAATCTGGATTGAACTTATTTCCACAGCTCAATACGATCCTTCAACAGCTTGTTAAACTCCTCTTCCATCTCGTGAACACCAACAGTTTCCAAATCCTTCATGAACACTTCCCAGATCTGATCAAACTTTTCAGGTTTTGCCAGAACTGCTTCCGGCACTCTTTTCTTGACAATATCCTCCGTCTTTCGGGAAATAACATACGCAGGGCTCTGAGGAATGCTTATTTGCCAAGCGTCACCCCACTGCTTCACTGGAAAATCAGAAGTTGGCGGATAAAGATCCATCCACATACTTGCGTTATATTTAGATAATACTTCTTTCTCAATATCTGTATAACTCGCCTTAATTTGATCTTTAGAACGAATTGTTATCGTCTGACCCGTAGAATCCAGAACACCATTGCCATACTCAGGGAAGGGATACAGATAAACACCGATTCCCGTTTTCTTGCTGTATTGAGGATCGTTTAAACGCTTTGCCATTTCTTCCTGCGGAATGACACGTTTACCATTCTCGATCTTGTAATTTACGCCTTCAATTCCCCAGTTGTTCAAAATTTGAGCCTCTTCAGAAGCCAACCAATCGAGGAACTTGATTGCTCTTACTGGATCCTTGCAATTTTTAGAAATACCAATACCAGTTCCCCCAGAATATCCGCCTGTTTGGAAATCGGCATATTTGTAAGATTCGTTGAGGGTTATCGGATAAGTTCCATACATACGTCCTAGCTTACCTGCCTGTCTAAGCGCTTGCTCTGCATTTCTGTATTCCCATTTAGCATCGCTTAGCCCCAGCACACGGCCTGCCGAAATCTTAGCCACATATTGATCATATTTTTGCACAAAACTTTCAGGATCGAGTAGGCCCACGTCGTTCATATGGTTGAGCCAGCGGAAATATTCCTTTTCCTCTGGTCTCGTGTAATGATAAACTGTTTTTTTCGAATCAGGATTCACATAGAACTCGCCATCATCAGGGCCTCCCGTAGCGAATAGTGCCGGATTGGTAACTGAAATTTTATATCTCCAGTCGTCAGCCAGAACCGAGAGTCCAATTGTCGGCTGTCCATCAATCTTCGGATATTTATCTTTATAGGTTTGAATCGCCTTCTCAAAGTCCTGAAGAGTCTTAAGCTTAGGATAGCCTAATTCCTTGACGACCTCATGCTGCAGTTGAAAGCCTGTCGCTGGTTCCCATTTCTGTTCATTAACCCCGAGAGCACCCAAAGTGTAGATCGATTTATCCGTCGTGCTCCAGCGTAAACGTTTAAAATAGTCGCCGTACAACTTTTTGATATTCGGAGCGTGTTTGTCTATCAGGTCGGTAAGATCGATGTAGGCCCCTGCATCAACTAAAACATTCTCGTTCCCATGAGCAAAAATCAGATCCGGATAATCGCCGCTCGCAGCCATTAGTGATATTTTTTGTTTTTCTTCACCGACAGCATATTCCATCTTCAGCTTTACACCTGTTTTCTCCGTAATCATCTTGCCTATCGGACTTTCCATATTTTCAAAATTTGGATTCGACGTCGCACCATACATGGAGAAGGTGATTGGAGTCAGGTTATCCCCTGATTTTCTATCCACAGCAGGCGTTACTGTAGTTTTTGAATCTGACGCATCATTGATTTGGCAGCCTGTCGCCGAGACAGCAACCAGACACACGGTCGTACACAAGAAAAGCAGTTTGCTAAATTTTCTTTTCATTGATAAACCCTCTCCCTTTTTAAAATAAAATTATTCAACTTTTAACTGCACCAAGGGTTAGCCCTTTGACAAAAAATTTCTGTAAGAACGGATACACGACTAGGATTGGAGCTGTTGCGACAATCGTAATGGCCATGCGGATCGATTCTGGTGATACTTGCATCGATTGCGCACCGTCTTGATTGTGTAATTGGCTTTGGCCCCCTCCGCTATTAGCTGTGTTTTGCAATATTTTCATAAGCTCGTATTGCAGCGTCGTAAGCCCTTCTTTGCCACTGTTATACAAGAAAGTATCGAACCATGCGTTCCACTGTGCTACGGCTATGAACAGCGCAATCGTCGCCAACACTGGCTTGCATAGCGGCAGAATGATCCGCCAGTAAATCGTCCAATCGCTCGCTCCATCCAGTTTAGCGGATTCTTGAAGACTATATGGCAAGCCATCCATATAAGATCTCAGAACGAACACATTCCAGGCATTCACGAGTCCAGGCAGTACATACACCCAAAACGAATTCAGTAAATGCAGCTCCCGCATCAACATGTATACGGGCACCATTCCACCGGAAAAATAAAGCGTCAGTACCAGTACAAAAGAGACGAATCTACGCGCAAAATATTCCTTCCTACTAAGCGTGTACGCTAGCATCGAAGCACTGATGATCCCTAAAATGGTTCCCAAGACCGTGCGCAAAACGGAATTCTGGAAAGCTGTGAACAACTGGCTGTATTGGAAGATCGTTCGATAGTTTTCCAAAGTGAACTTACGTGGCCATATATAAATACCTCCTCGCACGGAGTCCGTCGAATCATTGAGCGAGATCGCTAGCACATTCAGAAAAGGATAGACCGTCAAGATTCCCATTCCAATCATAAAAATATACAAGAAACATCCAAATACTCTGTCCGCCCATTTTGAGCGTTTTCCTAGAAGCATTTCCACAGGCAGATCCCTTCCTCCCTTCCATTAAATAACACTTTCCTTAGTGATTCGCTTAAATATGCCATTCGCTGTCAGCAGCAAAATAATGCTTACCACCGAGTTGAAGATGCCGATAGCTGTGCCATATGAATATCGGCCCAGATTGATGCCATAATTAAGTACGTACAAATCCAGTACTTCAGCATAATCCTTCACTAGCGGGTTGCCAAGCAGATATTGCTTCTCAAAGCCGATACTGGTCAGCCAACCAATTGACAGGATCAACATCACCATGATCGTTGTCTTGATACCAGGCAGTGTGATATGCCAGATACGTCGGAATCGCCCCGCTCCATCGATCGTTGCCGCCTCGTAAAGTTCGGGATCAATGCTTGCAATCGCAGCCAGGAAAATAATGGAGTTCCAGCCCGTCTCCTTCCACATGTCGGAAAGCGTGACAATTAGCCAGAAAGATTTGGGTTGAGCCATGAACTGCACAGGCTCATCAATCAGATGAAGGAAAAGCAGCATTTCATTGACAATCCCACTATCGATCGAAAGCATTTTGTAAATCAAACCGGCCACAATCACCCAAGAAACGAAATGAGGCAAATAGGTAATCGTTTGGATAACCTTTTTGAAATTTGCTCTGCGAATCTCATTCAGTAAGATAGCGAATACAATTGGCACGGTATACCCAATAATCAGGCTTAGGAAACTCATGGCAAGTGTATTTCGCATAACCATATAAAACCTTTCATCCGAGAATAGCTCTACAAATTGCTCGAAACCAACCCAATTCTGCATCGAGAACGACTTACCAGGTCGATAATTCTGAAAAGCCATTGTCCATCCCCAAACGGGGATGTAATTGAATACAAACACCCACAGGACGAAGGGAAATGACATCAACATCAAGTATCGCTGCTCTGATATTTGCTGCCATAAACTTTTCCTCTTCCCTTTTGTGAGAACCCCTCTCTTCGCTATTACCTCCATTTCACTACTCCTTTGTAAACGTTTTCTTCTTGCCTTAATAGCGTAACAAATTTAATATAGTCACAATACCCGAAATATCCGCTCAATTTTCATATGAAAATTAGAGGTGTGCATCCTACATGCACACCTCCATGTTATAGCTTTGACTCATCCCTATATCCAGAGGGAGATTGCCCGACATATTTTTTGAATTTGCCATGGAAATAATCAACATTAGCATAACCGACCTGCTTCGCAACTTGATGAACCTTTAGCCCTTGCAGTAACAATTCCTTTGCTCTCTCGATTCGCAGACTGTCCAAATATGTATTGAAATATTGACCCGTTTGTTGTTTGAATAACTTCCCTAAGTAACTACTGTTGTAATGAAACATTTCGGCCAACGTCTCAAGCTTCAAATCTTTATCGTAATGACGCCGTATAAAAATTAGCATTCGGCCAAAAGCTTGATCCGTCCCTTTCACATTTACCACATCCGCTATCTCACATAACCAATTCTCCAGATCTGTGAGCAAGCTCTCGAGACAACGGTAAGCATCTATCTTGTACTGAAACGTTTCATACGGGTGCATGCTATCCCTCGGCACTGCGCTTGTCTGAGTCAAGCTGTAAATAATCTTCGTATACACGAGTGCAAAGTTCGATTTTATTCTAGATTCCGTACATTCTTCCCGTATAAGATGACGGGCCAAATCGCCGAGTATTTTGCCGATGAGCATCCGGTTAGCCGCCTCAACGGCGAACATTAGTTTCTCAACAGCATGATCTGCATGAAAGGAATCACCCTCTACTGCTTCATATGGATCAGAAAACAGCTGAGAGATATCACCTGAGTGGTCATAATCCGCAATCATCATCTCGTCTCCGCTGCGATAAATGAATGCATGGACTGCGAGCTTCATAGCCGTTCGATATGAAGCTTGCAAATCCTTCTTCCGCTTCACTTCATGTCCAATGAATACAGTCATATGCGTTTCATATTCGGCAGCTAGGTGATTTCTTGTCTCCTCGAGCATTGGTCTAATGAATGCAGTTAAAACCTCCTTCAGCAAAATAGCTGTGAAGCCTTCCAGCGTGAATACATATCCGAGTCCCTTCATTTGAATGCCTTTCTGCAACTGCAGTTTCGCAGCTTTCTTTGCCGTTTCAGTAACTTCCGCGGAGCCGGGGAGCGAAGGTTCTAACTGAACCAATAGGACTCGGTAACTCTTCCATTCCAAAGCAAGTTCCCGTACAACAGCTGAATATACTTCCTCCCCCTCATTGCCCACAACTATCTTTTGGAGCAGTTCTTCCTGATATAACTGAAGCATACTGGATTTCTGTTTCTGAGCTGTTCGTTCTTCAGACAGTAATTTGTACACACATTCCAACCGATCCTGCAGTTCATCCGGATCAATTGGCTTGAGCAAATAGCTATCGACACCATATTTGATTGCTCTCTGAGCATATTGAAAATCGGAGTAGCCCGTTAAGAGGATAAATTGGCACTTCTTGTCTTGTTTCCTAATTTCCTCAATCATGGCTAGTCCATCCATCCCAGCCATTCGAATGTCAGTTATGATGAGTTCTGGCTGCAGCTTCGCCCATTGTTCCAAACCTTGTTTGCCATTAGAGGCATCCCCAGCAATCCAGAAACCAGATCGCTCCCAATTGATAAGCGTCCTCATCCCTTCGCGGATGGACGGCTCGTCGTCTACAACCATCACTTTATACATATCCCTCCCCCTCCATTTTCAAACGTAAAGTAACCCTTGTCCCCTTTCCAGTTACGCTTTCGATCTCAAGTCCATATTCTTCGCCATCGGACAATCGAATTCTCTGATGTACGTTCTTAAGCCCGATATGCGTCTGGGCCCCCTCTTCTGGTTCATTGAGAGTATGAACTACATGGTCCAGTTGTTCAGGTTCCATGCCGATACCATCATCAATAACTGAAATTTTCAACTGCCAGTCTACAAAGTTTACGTGTATACGAATTGTGCCGGGATCCTCCTTGCATTCAAGACCATGAATAACTGCATTCTCTACTAAAGGCTGTAGGATCAGCGGGAAAATTTTGAAGGACATAGCCCCTTCCTGAACATCCATATGGAAGTTAAGTCTGTCGCCGTATCGGAATTTCTGGATTGCAAGATAGCCTTTTACGTTTTCAAGTTCTTCGGCTAAAGGAATCTTGTCATTCCCGAACTCCAAATTTTTTCGCATTAATTTGCCAAGTAGCATGACCACATGTGCAATCTCCAATTCCCTATGAAGATGGGCTTTCATTCGTATCGTTTCCAACGTGTTGAATAGAAAGTGCGGATTGATCTGACTCGCCAACATTTTCAACTTGATTTCCTTCTGCTTAACGATCAGTTGATTCTTCTGTAGGTTTGCTGTGGATACTTCCTCCATCAAATCCCGAATGCTGCTAACCATGGAATTAAACTGTCGAGACAGTTGTCCAATCTCATCCTTGCCTTCCATCTCTGAAAATGCAGAGAGATTACCCAGAGCAACCTTCTTAATCTCCTTACTCAATCTCTTCAATCGTCTTCCTAATGTATTGGAGAACACAAGGATGAGGATAACTGCGATTAACATACTTATACTGGTGATCGTAAAGCTGAACAATCGAATTCGATTGGCCTCATGAACAATCGATTGAACGGGAATAATCGAAACAATTTTGAAACCGCTCTGGCTGGCATCAGGCAAATAATTGTTCACAATTATCTTAGAGAGTTCGCCTTTGTAAACGGTTTCATTTTCAAGCAAACTTTGTCCTTGCCTCTCCGCCTCCATAACATTCAAATGCAGTTCAGCCACCGTTTGGCCGACTAAATCCGCGTTCTTTGCTGCTGCAACGAATCCATCGGCTGTAATTAACATCGTCTCAAAGGGCTCTTGGCTCAGCATAGATTGGAATACAACAGGATCTATGCCAATCACCAGCATTCCATAGTTGCTATCACCATAGAACCCGATCTTACGTATCAGACTGATCATATAGCCGCCACCAAATGTTTCATTTTTCAGGTAGCGCCATTCGATACGGCCTTTGGCATTCAATGCTTCTTGAAACCAAGCCTTGGAAGAAGTCTGGTCATCCTCATAAAAAAATTCCCAATTGTTGAGCATAGTTGCATTTTTCGTATAAAACTGGATGCCCGAAATCACCTTGTTCAGACGCATATAATCCTTAAAATCGGTATACTCAGAGTAAGCCTTCACAACCTCAAAGGTGAATTCATAATCTGTATTAACAATCGTCCTTAACGTTTTATCCAGCAAAATTTCGTTAGAGATGTTAATCGGAGTCTTCATAATTTCGTTCGTGCGATTCCTGATCTTCTCAACACTTTCCATCGACCTTCTAATCGCATTGTCCAATGCCATCTCTCTGAGAGATTGCGTTAACATGATGCCAACAAGCAGAACAGGAATCGCTACTACGACAAAATAGGATAACAGCAGTTTGTTATAAATCGTAATTGAATTTAAAAATCGAGCTAAAACTTTCAACATACTAAACTTCTCCAGATGAGGAATCAGTAGTGCCCAATTGATTATGAAGTGGAAGCCACGACAGTACCTCCTGAATACTCCGGTTCCAATATTCCCAATTGTGAGCACCAGGTCCCTCTGAATAAGTCAACGGCAGCCCTAACGCATTGCAATGGTCGCGGAAGCGAGTCGTCTGTCCATACATCGTGTCCTCAGTTCCGCAGCAAGCGTATAATAGCGGCTTTATACCATTGGTTTCCACCAGCCGAGCAGCATTTGCAAACAGATCATGCTTGGATCCTGGTATCATTTCTGAATGACCGAAGATTAATTGAAAATCCGCTATACCTTGACGATAACCATCTTCCAGATCAAGCGCACCAGACATGCTAGCTCCTGCGGCAAAACGATCTGGACAACTAATTGCCAGTTTTAACGCACCATACCCTCCCATAGATAAGCCAGCCACAAAATTTTGCTCTCGTTCAGCTGATAGAGGGAAGAAAGACCTGGCCAATTGTGGCAACTCCTCGCTAATGTAGGTCCAATATTTCCCGCCATGCAGCATATCTGTATAATAACTGCGATTCACGGCTGGCATCACAACAGCTAAACCAATCTCGGCAGCATACCTTTCAATCAATGAATAACGCATCCACGCTGTATGATCGTCAGACAATCCATGTAGTAAGTAGAGCACTGGATGCTTAACTGGACTGCCGCGAAGCTCACTCCCAATCGGAAGTCCAGACCGTTGTGGCAATAGCACATACATGGATGTTGACAAGCCTAGCACCTCTGAGTAAAAATGACAATGAAACCAAGCCATTCTGCATCCCCCTAATCTGTAAATAAACTACTATATGTCGATACTACTATGTGATACATGGAGAAGATGATCTAGCAGCCATGGAGATACTAATGATATAGCTTCCATTTCGTTTTTATCCTGTATAAATTTGTATAAGTTCCAAAAGCTGCTCCTGAATACGTTCCCGTACTTCTATAGGACTTATGACTTCAGCCTCTGAGCCTAACGAGATAAAAAAAGAAACAGCCCACATTATATAGGATGAACTCATATTCAGCTTAATAATTCCTGTTCCATCCTCGTTTACTTGTAGTCCGCTAACCAACCACACATCCATTTGGCAACGAGCTACTCCACGCTGAGTTAATCTTACTTCAAGTTCCAATTCTGACTCCATCACTTGCACTCCAAACCAATGATCTATTGCAGTATCAGTATCTATTTGGAAGTTCGATTTGGTCTCTATATCAGCCGCTTCACTTGTAATAGGCTTAATAGAATCAAATTGATCGGTGCGAATTGCTTGTACTTGACCCGTTTTGATATCCAAAGCCGGACAGTACCACAGACCGTTCATTGCATATAAACCTAATGGCAGCAGCGTACGCTTATTTTCTCCACAATACGAATTAAATACCGCTTCAACATGTGCCCTATCCAACGCAGCTTTTAATAGTACATGCAGATACGGCTGTTCAACAGTAGGTGTCCAAAAACGAAGTCTTTTCTTGAGCCGTTCTATTCTGTGTTTGACGTCATCTGGGAATGAAAAAAAAAGTTTATCAAGTAAGGTCTTAATCTCTGCTTCGAATGGAAGAGAACCGAAGTACTCCAGAGACTGACATGCGAAAAAAAGGCCGATTGCCTCATTTTCCGTAAACCGTAGTGATGGTAATGCTCTTTCTTTTAAAATCTGGTAACCTCCATTAACACCATACTCAGTAAATATAGGTAATCCTAATTGCTCCAAGTCCTGAAAATCACGTAAAATTGTTCGCTTGGATACTTCAAACTGCTCAGAGAGCTGCTTAAGAGTGAATTTCCTCTTTGAGTTCAAGGTCATCAGGAGTGAAAGAAGCCTCTGTGACTTGTTCATTGCAACCCCCCTCAAACTAAAATGCCTACTAACCTACATAATGAGAATTCACAAAACATGCAAACCAACTCTATTTCTTATTAGCGTGAAATATGTTTACGAGCTTTACGAAATACCATTCCACTTTTCTTAGTTCTACACTGGCAGATTCTTTTACTAATCTATCTTGTTTAATTAGCCGCTCTACATACATGAGCTGTGGATTTATATCATAAAATATCATATTATAAGTACTCCCTTACTCCTTATTTGGATTGCCTAGATCAAAAACAGAAATTAATCTGCTTTACTACTGACATATGGACATGTTAATCTATATGATTGCTCGGAGTCGACGGACTATGAGTATCATCGTTGAAAATTCTGAATATCCCTCCAACCAAATAAAGCCTTGCTGACAACATCGTCAGCAAGACTTTATTCATTACTAGCTATTTATTCACTGGGAGAGGAAGTGGGTTCTTGTAATACTCAATAGCTTTCTCTCTCAAAAGTCCACCATCATCGTCGCTATAATTCGCAACTTTATCATTCGTATGCTTGGAGCCATCACCCCAACCTGCAGTGATATTTGTAAGTGGAGCAGGGTTAAACACACCATTCTCATCTTCCCCTGCATCTTTAAACTTATTATAATTTGCAGTTGAAGTCGGTTGACCTGCTCCAAACATCAGCCCTTCAATACCAGAGTCGGCTAATTCTTGCATGTGAGAGAAGAAATACTCAACTTTGTTATCTTGCCAATGGCCTGGCGTGTTATTCATCGTACGGTACACTTGATTTCCTACAGGAATTTGCCATACCATTATTTTCTTGCCTATTGTATCTGAAACTGCTTTAACGAACTTTTCCCATCTGTGGAAGTTAGGCAGCGTCAAGTTGGTACGATCCAACCAATTTCCTAATTGGGGACCAGATTGTGCGCCTGAATCATTATCGTCAATATCCAGGAGCACGTAATCATAAGGCTGAATTCCATAAGGAAGATCCTTAAATCCATTCTGCACAGCAAATTCCCCAGCTTTTTTGGCCAGACCCAGCACATCTAAATTAGGATCTGTATTCTTGGTTACATCAGTCAAAGTTCCCCAGCTGTTTACATGAGGAGCCATCAATACATTAGGCGCATACAAATCACGCAGTCGAAGTAAAGCATAATTATAACCCTGATATGTATCTGGCAAACCTTCCAATTCAGGCATCCTTGTACTAGATACAGCTGCATTCAGGAATGCAGGATTATTGCCTTGCCCCGTACATTGATTATGACAACGTTTGTTATCAAGAACGGCTTGTTGTGCATAACCAGCCAAATCAGGGTCAATATGGACAACTGCGGTTTTCCCGATACCTTGTCTTCCGTTATAATTGCCTGTTCCAATTAATTGCATCATTAACTTAAATTCTTCAAAATAAGAACGCATCGCATATGGATCGTTCAATGTCATGAGATCGTCCTGAACTTCTCCGCATTTCAGACAATCAGCTGAAATGGTTTGAAGCATTTGATAGAACGTAAATACAGGTGTATATCCACGTTCTGTTGCTTTTTTTGCATAGTCATATACATATGCGCCTTCCCATTTTCCTACATTGCCTTGATCCCAGTATCTCCAGCCGTCCGCACTATTAACACCGCCATTTAAGTAACGGTACGCAAGATCCCATGGAGCTCCGGTTTGCGGCATCCAACCTGTAATACCATTTGCATCGTTGTTTGTTGCAAACACGCCAAGCTTCATCGTTTTAGCAAGTTCTGGCTTTTTTGCCGGTTTTGGAGCAGAAACATCGACAGAATTTACAACTTTAAAGCTAGCCGCTCCTTCTTCCGACTTAATTTTATGCGTCATATCTGGATTGTACAATTCTACATTAACTTTGTAAGTTCCATCAAGCACGTACTGAATGACGTCTTCTTTTGTTTTAATGGAACTTGGGTTCATCTTAATCCATTTTGGCAACGTCCAGTTCATACTGAGTGTTGCTGGCTTATCGGAAGAAATTATTTGATTCTTGAGCTCCTCGGAGTGTACCGTTTTACCAGTAAGAACATCGACGAAATTCACTTTGATGGAGACGGTAGAAGGAACTGTACTTCCAACCTTTGCAATAACATTCAGCGTCTTACCTGCGCTAATCTCTGGCTGCACAGTTATCGCAGTAAGGTCATATTCCATGGTAATACCACCTGTAACTTCGAACTTGGCAGCTGCCGGATTCGTGTAATAGACACGCACGCCGTCTGGTTTCGCTACAGAAACTTTCAACGTATAAGTACCATTGACGGCACTGCTTGACGCTGTCCACTCTGTTAGATACGTGTTGGGCACGTCTTTAGTAAATTGCACATCTTTTTGTTCTTGTCTGTCAACCAGATTTCCAACCTGATCGTATAATTCTGTAATGACAGTAGCTAATGCTGTTTCTGAGCTTGTTAATTGTGTATCGATTACTTGCTTTTCACCCGGTCTTACAATATCTGCTTTTTTCGTGCTTTTCATGATGATATCAGGAATGATGCCCCAGGAAATTTTAAAAGAAGTCGCATTTCCATTCCAACTTGATGGCCAGTTTGATCCCCAGCCTGGTGCAAAGGCAGCTACTCGAATTGTATAGTCTCCGCGCTCTTGGGAGACAGGAATATTCCAGGTTACCGGATATTGTCTGGTGACACCTGCTTTAAATACTTGGTTATCCACAAAATATTGATATACTTTCGTGTTTCCTTTATAAACCTCAACATCGACAAGTGCTTTAGCATCTACATCGCTGCCAACCTCCGCCATAATTGTCGCTGGGTAACCAGCTTCCAGAACAGGATCTACTGCTGCGTTCAGCGTCCATTTTGCTATCGATCCATTGTCTGGAATTTCACCGCCTGGCGTTGGTGAGGGTGTCGGTGTTGGAGTTGGCTCAACTACAGGCGCCGGAATGACATTAAATTGTGCAGCCGCAGCGTTCAAGTAATAAGTGTTTGTTCGCTCTGTGTTATAAATACCTAGTTCCAACTTGTATGTTCCAAGTTCCGCTTTACTGGAAGGCGTCCATTCTGTTGCCAATGTTTTAACGATTTGTTTATAGAAAGTCTCATTTGCAAATTCTTTTGCGAATACTGTCGTTCCTTTCGGATCTATGATTCTAGCTTGCACAGTTCCTGAAATATTCATATCACTTGTGGCTGCAACTTGAATCTTAGCTTTGCTTCCTACCTCTACTGAGCCAGGGGTCACTTGTGACAAGGCCGTGAACTGCGCCGCTGGTATACTCCCGTCATTTACGTTGATGACTCCTGCTTTTGCATTCCAAGCGTATTGCTTTTCCCAACCGGTTCCAAAAATACCAATGGCAATCGGGTAAGACCCTGTAGCGAGGTTAGCAGGCACTTCCCATGATAAGGGAATTTCCTTGGTAATATTCTCAGTCAACGCTTGTTTATCAAATACTTTTTGAAAAATTGGATTGCCTGTGTAAGGATCAACAATAACCACGTTAACTAGTACAGCAGCTGATTTGCTGGAAGTTACTTTAGCAGTAAAACTAGCTGTATTTCCTGCTTTTGTAGAAGTTCCATCTACAACTGCCAGAGTTGTATATACAGCCTTAGCTGCAGGATCTTCGCTCTTAATTGTAAAAGTACTGAGTTTGGTATTTTTATGGTAAACGGTACCATCAACACCAGTCAGTGTAGCTTGGAGTGTATAAGAACCAGAGGCTGTGTCCGCCGGAACGTCCCATTTCAAAGGTTGTGCTTTGGCTACGCCTTGTTCGTAAGTAACATTAGTATAGTTTTCTTCATACACTTTTTGATTGTTAACATTAAAAACGGCAAGATTCAAGTTCGCGGTCGCTTTTTTGTCACTTGTGAAAGTAGCTGATAATGCGGCTGGCGTTCCAGCAGGTATCGTGGAGGGCACTGTCGCCACAGATGTGAATACAGGTGCGCTGTTTGGTACATCATTGCCATCTGAGGCGCTTTTGACTTCAAATGGCGCAAGACCCCAGTTCCACGAAATGGATTCGGAGTAACCTGCTCCAAACACACCCAAGCTGATTGTATACTTGCCTATCGGCAAACTAGCAGGAGTTATCCACTGAACTGGATAGGAGGTTGGTGTTCCTGCGGGTAAAACTTGATCTTTCAAAATTTGTTCATAAACCTTTACTCCATTACTTCCAATTACTTGAAACTGGAATATCAGTTTTTTGTTAACAGCCGCAGAGGACGTAAGTGTAAAGTCTATTGGTTGTCCCGCCTGAACAGTTGATGTACTCGCTTTAACAGTAGTAGCTACTGATGCAGTTGCCGCCGTTGCAGACTGAAAAGGTGTAAAAGATGTAAAGGGACTCGTAAGTAAGGTTAGCGCAACAATGCTAACAGCCAGCTTCTTTTTTAAAAGTTGAACCTTCATGGTTTCTGTTCCTCCTAAGTGATGTAATAATTTCCTTACAGTTCTAGATGCCTAAAATGTAAGGGTAGTCTTATACTTATTTCTTTCCTCCTTAGGGTGCAGCATGGAATAAATTACAAAAATAATTATACCAATGAAGAGTGACATCTAATGACACCATTCGTTGGTATAGTTAAAATAATGACGAAACTTATGATTTTATGTCGATGTGTGGAACACCCATTAATTTGAACTGAGCATACGCTACTTCCTAAAGGTAGGTGATAAAGATGACCCCAACACCTGGTAGACCCAAACTAATGCATTATCCACCCGTTTGTTCCGTCCTCGAATGTAATAATACAATAAAATCGAAGGGACTTTGTAGCACACATTATCAACGTATTCGGCGCAATGATAACTTAGATATATACCGAACACAGCTCAAAATTAATGGTAAATTACTTGAAGTCAAATTACTTTCTCAGCACCTGTCAATGACTAAAAGTGGAAATGATATTAGTTACGATGAGTTAATCTTCGAATGTAGGAAATCTATGGACTTAAAACCTTATATAAAAAAGCAGATAGATATATATAAGAAAATGCTCGAGTATAAAGTGCAATCTCACAATTCCAATTTACAGCACCCTGATATCATTATTTTAAGTAAAATGATTGATATTCTAATATTGTGCAACTGGACTTTATAAAGAGGATGTTCTAATAACATTTTCAACTTCAAGAAGCTGCCCAAATGCATTATTGGGCAGCTTTATTACTTATGGACCGCGCGCGCCACTCATCTGTAACCCAATGCAATACCAAATCCCTTGCATAATATTTTTTTAATTGCCAACAATAACTTCATTGTTCAAAAGAATATGTACAATTGGAGGAAGCCAATGTCAGGTTCAAAATCTCCAATCAAGAATCAAATCACTTCGGAAAACGCTTTATTAGGTGATAAAGCGTCTTCATCGTATGTATATTCCAGCCTTGCAAATAATTTATCTTATCTGCAATCTTTGTTCCAAAATTGCCCCGATGTTGTTTTCAAACCTTACATTGTGGAAAGTACAAGTACTTACCTTATATACCTTAATGGTTTTGTTAATGATGAAAGCATACCACTTCAAGTCATTAAAAAATTGCTATCTAAAGACTTTATGGAACAATACGACCTAAGTCACCTTGAAGAGAGTATGTACACAATACCAATCAACGAAACTGATGAAATGAACGAAGTCGTCAATGAAGTTTTGAATGGGCATTCAGTCGTACTAATTGACGAAAGAGATAAGGCATTAATTTTCAAAACGAAGGGCGGCGCTTATAGACAGGTTTCAGAGCCGTCATCTGAGTCCGTTATTCGTGGATCCAAAGACGGTTTTATAGAGAACATTTCAACCAACATAGTTTTAATACGACAAAAAATACGTTCTCCTCAATTAAAGATCATACAAAAAAAGTTAGGAACGCAGACACAAACATCAGTGGCATTAGTTTATTTGGACCACTTGGTAAACCAAGAAATTCTAAAAGAACTTCAGAAAAGATTAGATCTTATTGACATAGATGGCATTCTTGAGAGTGAATATGTAGAAGAATTTATAGAAGATAATCCTTTAAGTCCGTTTCCCCAAATTCAGAATACGGAACGCCCTGATACAACTGTTGCCAGCTTGTTGGAAGGCCGAATCACTATTTTGCTAGATGGAGTACCGTCCGTACTAATTGTGCCGACAACGTTTTGGCAACTGTTACAGAGCAGCGAGGATTATTATCATCGTTTTTATTTTTCTACATTTATTAGAATAATCAGATATTTCTCCGTGTTAATTACTTTACTTCTTCCTGCCATGTACATTGCGCTATCAACCTATCAAATAGAATTGATACCTACAGATATGCTTCTCACTTTGATGGCTAGCCATGAAAAAGTACCTTTACCAGCACTCCTTGAAGCCCTCACAATGGAAGTCACGTTTGAAGCTCTCAGAGAAGCCGGTGTTCGGCTTCCTAGATTAGTCGGTCAAACCGTAAGTATTTTAGGTGCGATCGTCATCGGCACAGCCGCCGTTCAAGCTGGAATTGTTTCGGCACCTATGGTTATTGTTACGTCATTAACTGGGATAGCAGCATCCATAATACCGAAGGCAAATATTGCGGATACGCTGAGATTACTTCGTTTTCCATTGATGGTTTTAGCCGGTTTTTTGGGACTGTTCGGTATATCCATAGGTATGGTACTTTTAGGCTCTCATTTATGTAGTCTAAAATCCTTCGGGACGCCATTTATGACTCCCTTTGCCCCCTTATCCATTCGGCAACAAAAAGATGTTTTGGCAAGAGTTCCATGGGGGTTTATGCGCCAACGGCAAAATAAGGACGCGTCCCCTTATCGATTATTCAAAAGAAGGAGAAGTAACAGATGAAACGGAGCTTTTTTTTTCTCTTCAGTGTGTTGGCCTTCTCTTCGACTCTAACGGGATGTACTGACCAGAGGGAAATAAACGACGTGGCTTTGGTATTGGCTACGGGTATTGACAAGTCGAATGATGAATTTAAAGTGACCGTTCAAATTCCAATTACTGTAGGACAAGGAATCGAAGAAGGGAAGAAAAAAGCGTATTACTTGGAATCCAATACAGGTCGCAGTATACAGGAAGCCCTTCAAAAAATACAACACCAAACATCTCATATTCTAAGGTTTTCTCACCAACAGATCATCATCATTCATGAGGAGATTGCAAAAAAAAATATTAGTGAAGTACTCGATTTTGTTAACCGTGATAGAGAAACCAGACTAACGACTTATATTTATATCTCCAAAAAAAAATCTTTCGATATCTTGAATACCCCTCCCAATTCAGGTGGAGTTTCTTCTGAAGCTGTTAAGGGGATAGGTAGATTAATGGGTTTAGGAATTACAACTCGTGAATTTCTTGGAAGCTTGTATAAAGAGGGAACTGATCCGATTGCCCCCATAGTCGATATCGAAAAAGGTAAACTAGAAGTCAATCGAATAGCAATATTCAAAAAGGACAAATTGAAATTTATTTCCAATGAAACCCAAAGTCTGGGAATCCTTTGGATGAAACACAAAGCAATGGAGGGAAAATCAATAACATTCCCAAGCAAAAACGGCAAATTTGTGAGCGTTTCGGTAAGCAGTCAAAATTTCAAGATAAAACCTGTCGTTACCAGTAACACCCCCAAATTTCATATAAAAATATCGGGGAAAGGCTTTATTAGCGAAAGCGAGGAAACATTTAACCTAGAGGATACAAAAATCATTAATCAAATAGAATCCACTTTGGAATCCACGATCAAACAACAAGTTCAAGATATCTTAAAAAGTACACTAGAAAACAGTATCGATACCTTTAGTTTAGGACATTACTTATATGTGTACAAAAATGTACAATGGGAAAATGAATGGAAAGTTCAATGGGATCAAATACTCCCCAATCTCAAAATAGATGTTGACGTTAAATTCGTTATTGAAAATACAGGATTGAGTATCCATACTTCGAAGCAATAAGATTCTGCTTATGTGAGTCCAAAGGAGGAATTACTTGAATGAAGGAAAAAGTAACACACTCACAAGTAGTAATGCTATGTGCGAATGTTGTATTGACTGTATCACTCATACATTTTCCTTTGTCTCAAGTAATAATTGCTGGCGGAAACTCTTGGCTTGTTTTTTTCTTTTTGGTCCCAATCATTATCCTCTTAACTATCATTAGTTTTATTGGATTAGGCAAGATACCAATTTGGGACGTCCTTTCTACAAAAAATGGAAAATACCTATGGAGTGAGAAAAGTATTGCCCTTCTATTTGTTTTATTTGTGTCTATACTACTCCTACATGATTTACAAGCATTTGTTGATTCAATGCAAATAGCTCTCTTACCGAAGACACCGCTTACCGTAACAACAATTATTACAATATTGGTGTTAGTTTATGTGGCGCGCTTAGGATTGGGAAGCATCGCCAACTTTAATGAATTAATTTTTCCAGCCCTTTTATTTTCCATGTTGTTAGCTCCCATTCTGCTTATAAACAAAATTGACTTAATAAACGTTGTACCAATTATTAATGCAGGAACTATTCCATCATTATTACAAGCCGTATTTAATGCACTTCCATGGGCGGCTCAAACTATTATTTTGTTAGCGCTTTTAGGACAAATGACTCCTCTTAAAGGTATAAGAATAGCCACAATTTCTGGTACAATGCTTGGACTTTTCTTACTATATCTCATCATTTTCTCCGAACTTGCGATTTTCGGGGAAGACCTAATGAAGAATCAAAGTCATCCCACAATTTCTATGGACAGAGAAATGAAAATCACTGATTCTATTGATCGACTCGGTTTGGTCCTTTTTTTCTTCTGGATTCCTACCGTGTTATCGAAGATGTCTCTTGAGGTTTATGTTTTATACCGATGTTTCAATGTTATGCTCAATATAAAAAAGAGTAAGATCATGTCTTTTCTTGCACCAATCGGAATAGGCTTGCTGAAATTATTATTGTTTACAAATGTGATGACCTACAATTATTTTTATATAAAAAACAATAATTTAGGCGGAAATATCATGCTAGCTTTAGAGATACTTATCGTAGTTTTTTTCATATTTACTGTTAGAATGAAACGAAGAGCAGACAATTAATAAGAATTACGCAACGAGTTAGAATAGAAATACCATCCAAGAACATTGATGCGATTGTAATCACAATGCACCCATGTTCTTGGATGGTATTTAACTGATATTAAGCAATTTTTGGTCCTATTAATTATTTGCGATTATTCCACATTTGCTGCTGCGCCTTCCTTAAGTGCAGCCTGAGTTTTGGATTGCAGGCTGTCTAGCGCTTCGCGAATAGAAACTTTGCCTTCTGAAGATGCCTGCAGCTCCCTGTCTGCTAATACATTAAACTGCTCAATGAAATCACTAGGTAACTTATCGAAATCCTTATAGGTATCATTTTCAGCTAACGATGGTTTCAATTCATAGAAGGCTTCCAAGTGATGGCCTTGGTCATCTTTAATAAACTTTTTACGAATTGGCAAACCACCGCCCCTTTTAGCCTTCACCAATACTCTTACATAGTCCTCACTATGGATATAGTTGATAAATGTCTTGGCTGCCTCCACATTTGACGATTTGGAGTTTATAGCCAATATTGGATAAATTCCTGTAACACCATAATCTGGATCTTGTGGATTAACTGGCATCGTTACCATATCCCAATGACTAACAGCTTTATCAGGAGCTGTCTTCTGTGCTTGCTTGATCGTGTCCATAAGAGTTGAACCATCTATGGTCATAGCTACTTTTCCAGCTATGAAAGGATCCCTCAGTAGGAACTCCTCAATAGTTACGGGGCCGTTCGCCGTAGGAGGATCTTCATGGTAAATAGCATTTGATTTGAATGCTTTCAACGCCGTCTCAAATACTGCGTTCCATGATTCCGTGTTGATTGTGATTTGTTTCGTCAAGGAATTAACGTAACTGAGCCCCCTCGTGCGGCCGATGGTATCGCCCAGTTGAAAGAGGTTTTCTTGCCCCTCCCCCATTTTCAGTCCATACATCCGCTTGTCTTTGTCATCAGTTGGGAAACGGGATGCTAACTGGATTAAGTCATCCCAACTCATCTTGTTCTTAGGATACGAAATACCGTACTTGTCGAACAAATCTTTGTTGTAGTAGACCGCGGTGCTGTAAAATTCGGTAGGCAAACCATTCAATTTTCCACCACCCTTTTCCCTCAAGTAATCCATAACACCAGGGATGAGCTGATCTTCGTCGAACTTATCTTTCTTTGTAAGCAACTCAAGGTCCATCAATCGTCCTTCAGCAGACATCTTGGCGTATTGTGTGGAATCTAGCAAGAGTACATCCGGGTTATTCTTATTGACGAAATTACTTATAAAATCTTGATAGGTTTGCCCTTGTTCGGCTTTCAGATTTCCAACAGAAACGACTTCTAACTCAATGTTGGGATATAGAGCAGAAAACAACATGCCATACTGTTGATAGAAGCCCTCCTCGCTTTCGTGCATGATACGAAGCTTCACGGGTTCATTCGTTTTTTTGTTATCGCCACTTCCCATGCTGCATCCTGTCGCAAGACTTATAGTCAACGGAAACGTAAGGGCAAAATGCAATATCTTGTTTACTTTCATATTATAACTGACTCTCCATTCTATTATTGTGTGTTTGGCTGCAAATGTTTTTGAATCTTGCCATTGTTGCTATTATACCTATGAATAGTGACATTAATTGTCACCTTTCAATTAATTTACTTAATTATTGTTTAAGATATTAAAAAGAACCTTGCGTTGGTTAGTCGCAAGGTCCTTTAAGCTATCTCAAATAAGAATCAATCGGCAACCTCCGTTAAATCAAGATGTCATTCGCATTCCACATTTTATCCACTATTGAACTTATTTCAAGGAGCACAGGATCACTTTTCTTATCCTTAAGAATACCAAAATACAGGTCAATATAGAGATCGATACCTTCCCATATCTGCAGCATATTTTCTTTAGCAAACCGCATAGCTATTGGCTCAGCTAACAAGGAACAACCAATTTCTCCTTGAACCAATTTCCCAATCAAAGCCTCATCATCGACATACATGATTTTTTGGGGAACTATATCCTGTTGCACGAAGTAATCGATAGATTGTTTATAGAAGGGACAACCTTGCGTTGTCCAAATCCACGGCTTCGCTGCGAAATACTCCATGTCAAACTCCTTCTTAGGTTGTACAGCCCAGCTGTTAGGATAGACCACAACCATCTTGAAGGAATGGAGTTTGATGGAGTGTACGGCCGTATGCACAACATTTCCATAGTAAAAACCTGCGTTTATTTTGGAACTGGTCAAATTCTGGATGAAATCTTCACTTTTAACATCAAGAAAATGCAATTCCACCTTCGGCAGGCATCCCGAAATAGTCTCGATCAATCTCTCAATTTGAAGAAGCTGCCCATTTGTATTTAACCCGATTCGAATCGTCTCCATTGAATCTACCTTCAAATCACTCACTTTAAGATCGAAATTCTCAATAGAGCTGAGAATTTTCTGTGCTTCCAACAACAACTTTGAACCCTTTTCTGTCATAGTCATTCCTTTGGATGTTCGAAAAAAGAGAGAAAAACCCACTTCTTTCTCCAAGGCCTTAATGTGTGCACTTGCAGCCGGCTGACTTGTGTTTAGACGCGCTGCGGCTTCAGTCAAGTTGCCAGTACTGGCAATTTCTATAAAGGTTTTCAATTGGTAGAGTTCCAACTATCTGACACTCCCTCCAGAAGTATTTGTACGAAGTATTCCGTTTTTGCGATCGATTCAATCAGAACTTCAAATTGGACGGTATTCATTTAAATGAGATATAGTAATCCCAGTAAAACTATTAGGAGTGTACTATCATGTCTATTTTCTTAGCAATGTGTTTTTTCTCATTATCCATGTCGATTTCTCCTGGCCCAGTTAACATAACAATTCTTTCTTCTGGAGTCAATTATGGATTTAAGCGCTCATTACCTTTCGTATCCGGTTCAACAGTCGGGTTTACAATCTTGTTAACTGCTGTTGGGTTAGGGATATTCAATCTCGTGGCGCAAGTCCCCGTATTCTATGATTTTCTAAAGTATATTGGGACAGGATATATGAGTTATATTGGGTACAAGATTATGGTTTCACGTACAGAAATCGAGTTAAAAGAAGAACAACTGCCCCGTTTTCATCAAGGTGTTCTCATGCAATGGCTTAATCCCAAAGCTTGGATTGCATGTCTTACCGGCGTTTCCGTGTTTGGTTTGAATACTTCCTATTCGATGCTTCTTGCTTTTGTGTGTATTTATTTTGTCATTTGTTATCTTTCACTCAGTACCTGGGCTCTCATAGGATCAAAATTACAGTTTCTAATAAAAGTGAAGAATGGGATGAAGGTATTTAATTGGATCATGGGCGGGTCATTAATTCTTGTAGCAATTTTCCTTTTGTTTTCGGACTATTAGAATTCTTATAGAAGTGATTTTTTCTGGGGACTTCTGTTTTAAAAAATAATCTCTACCGCGTGTAAATTTAAAACGAACCTCCGAAGAAAGGGATACCCTTCCATCGTCACTAAAAAAATGCACCTCCAATTGTTAAGTTTGACTAACAATTGGGGGTGCATTTCACAAAAATAGTGGCTATTAAGTCTCTAATGGCTGATCTTAGGTGCGAAAGTTAAGTTATATAAGTTATTCTTTCTTACGGCCATATAACGTTATCAAAGGTTACTTCGGCAAATTTACTATCCGTACCCGAGGATACAGCCAATCCTGCTGTAAATGGCCCCGTAAAAGTGATGGTACGTGAGCTCCTCAGTGTCCATATGGTGCCTTCTGCAGACGTGTACGTTTTAATCGTATTCCCTATCTTTTCAACCTTTAACCATATTGGCAACGTTTCTACAGTTGTACCGTCATAATTTTTTCCTGCCCATCCATTGGTATACTCCCGATATATGCTTTTAACCTTGATGGCGCCATCGATGAAGATGCCATGATGAGCACTGTTTGCAGCTGTGCTTTGGCGAAGCATAATACCTATTTTTGTGTTCGAATTTGCGGATGCTCCTACCATAGTCATTCCCGCAATTTTGGCGATAATCGTGGCATCACCGGTCAAATTGTCCCGATACACATAACGTAAATTGTCACTCTGTCCCCAGATGTTGGTACCGGATCCTTTGACCGCTACAGTTGATCCCGCTTGCGAAGTTGTGCCTGTGTAAGTAGTACCGATATCCGCACTATTAAAGCTGTGCACCGTAATATTAGTAAAGGTTGCTTCCGCGAATTTACTGTCAGTACCTGATGATACGGCTAAACCTACTGTAAATCGCCCAGTTAATGATAAGGTACGTGAACTCCTCTCTGTCCATAGGACTCCATCTGTAGACGAGTATGTTTTAACCGTATTTCCTACCTTTTCAATCTTCAACCATATTGGCAATGTTTCTAGAGCTGTTCCGTCGTAATTCTTACCTGCCCATCCATTAGCTGTATCGCGGTATATGCTTTTAATCTTCTTGGTACCGTCGATAAATATGCCTTGATGAACGCTATTTGCATCCGTACTTTGGCGGATCATGACGCCAATCTTGGTATTCGAGTTTGCATTTGCACCTAACACGGTCATTCCATTAATTTTGGCAATGATCGTAGCGTCTCCGGTTAAATTGTCCTGGTGTACATATCGGAAAGTATCACTTTGACCCCAGATATTGGAACCGGATCCTTTGACCGTTAATATGCCTCCCAATTGCGAAGTAGTCCCCGTGTAAGATGTGCCAATATCTGCACTCGTATAGCGCTGCTGCGGTATTGCCGGAACAAAGTTTGCCGTTACCGTTTTATTAGTATTCATGACGAGGGTAGCCGGATTGGTTGTACCGCTCAGGTCACCACTCCATCCAATAAATACATAGCCTGCATTCGGCACAGCAGTCAATGTGACCTGCGTTCCCACATTATAAGGTCCGTTTGCAGGATTTTGTGTAATGGCCCCATGTTCTGCTTGGGTTGTCAATGTAAATTGAGTGGATGAATCCACAAAATTTGCACTTATTGTCTTTTGGGAATCCATGGTGATTGTCGCCGGATTCGTAGTACCATTCAGGTCACCACTCCAACCGTTGAACGTGTATCCTGCGTCAGGTGTTGCTGTCACTGTCACCACAGTGCCTGGTTCATGTGTAAAACCCGTAGGATTCGTGGATATGGTTCCATGTGCCGTATCTGCAATTAGAGTAAAGGTATTTGACGGCGTAGCGTGCCAGTTGATATCACTGAATTTCGCAGTCACGAATTTACCGTCCTGGCCTGCAGTAACTGCTAACCCTACTGTAAAAGTATTCGTAAATGTGGCAAGCGTTTGTGAACCTCTCTGTATCCAAGTCAACCCATCAACAGAGGAGAAAGTAGTTAATCTCGTCCCCTGTTTCTCCACTTTAAGCCAAATAGGAAGAGTAACAGCTTCGGTTCCCGTATACTCAGCAATGGTCCATTTATTTCCATTCCTGAATTGACTTCTAATTTTTTTATCATGGGTAATGAATATTCCTTGGTAGTTACTTTGAACAGCGTTGCCTTGCCGCACCATGATTCCCGCTCTTGCGTTACCAGCCGTTGCGTTAAATTCGGTAACCTTGGCAATAATGGCAGTATCTCCGGTTAGATTATCCTCGTATACGTACCTGAAGCTATCGTTTTCACCCCAAAGTATAAGTCCTGATGCCTTAATCGTTGTACCGTCTCCATCCTCTATTGTATTCCCTGTGTAAGTCGTTGTAATATCTGTACTTTCGTAGGACACAAATTTGGCCGATATTGTCTTATGTCCGTCCATTTTTAAGTAAACAGGGTTCTCTGATCCAACCAAATCTCCTTCCCAATAAACAAAGCTGTTCCCGCCCTCCGGTACGGCGGTGACCTTGACTATCGTATTCGGAGCATATGCGCCACCAGGGGGATCAAACACAAGGGTTCCACCGCTGATGTTCTGCACTGTCAGGATACAGATGGCTGGCATCAGGCTAAAGTTGGCTGTTACTGTCTTATTACCATTCATAAATATATATGCAGGATTGGCTTTGCCTGATAGACCATCTGACCAACCTGCAAAAGCATACCCTTCATCCGGCATTGCAGTTAGTTTAACCTGCGAGTTTGCTACGTAAAGTCCGGAATCTGGCGCCGCCGTTCCCCCTGGACCCGAATTTACAGTAAGGGTCTGCATGGCCGGCCAACTAACATGACTGAATTGGGCGGTGGCTGTTTTACCTGCTCGACCTGCTGAAGTAAACATTCCTACGGTCAACTCCACATTAGGGTCGTTCCATCCCCAGAACGTGCTCGTGTTGTAGATGTTCCAGTTAACGCCATCACTTGACCATGAAAGAATAATATCTCTGTTGATGTTTCTTGTTATTTGCAGCCAAACTGGCAAGGTCGTATCGACTGGTGCAAGCGGATAAGTATCGTAGTACGCGCCGCCCTTTCGAGTCTGTACGACGAGCTTGCCGTTCTTTACCATAATAGCGGCGTAAGTAGATTCATCTGCCAAATTTGTTCTTATTTGTATGCCGGCCACTGCCTCAGTAGGATTGTCAGTAGTCAAAGCATCGAGCTTTGCAGAAAAAACTGCATCTCCTTTTAGTCCCGCACGCAGTAGATACCTAAAGCTGTCAGGCGCGACCCCAAATTTATTTCCACTGCTGGTTAGCGTATATACCCCGTCGTTCACCTGCGTCGTACCTGGTGTGCCTGCTGGCGTTACATCCACGCTGATGAGTCCGCTTGTAGGTTTGAAATTGGCTGTTAGCATTTTGCTTCCATCAACCGTGAACTTCAGCGGGTTCGCACTGCTCGAGAGATCACCGCTCCAGCCGGTAAACAGAAATCCTGGTTTTGCCGTTGCAGTCAGTGTTACGAGGGCTCCCTCTTCATAAAGACCACCCGATACATTGGCGGGGCTGTCTATCGCTGTAGCAACATCTCCGCCTTCGGTCGCATTAATAGCAAGTGGATAGGTCGGTACCGCCGTGAAGTTGGCAGTAATCTGTTGGTTCCCATCCATATTGACAATTGCGGGATTTGTAAGTCCAGTAAAATCACCGCTCCAGCCGCTGAATTTATACCCAAAATTCTTAACGGCTGTAAGAATAACGTCTTCGCCCTCCATATAGAGTGCTTTAATTGGGTTAACCTTTACGATCCCATTTTGTGAAGTGATCGAAAGCGAATACTGAGAAAGTGGCACAAACTGGGCAGTAATGTTTTTATTGACGTTCATTGTAACTTGTATAGACGGTTCTGTACCCGTCACATCACCGCTCCAGCCTACGAATTTATAACCATAGTCTGCTTCCGCGGTAAGGTTAACCAGATCTCCATCACTGTAGTTTCCGTCCTGGTTATCCTGTGTAACTTTGCCATTCACCGCATTGACAGTGATTGCATACACAGCTGCCGTAACGTAATTAGCCGTTACATTTTTATACGTATCCATCGTAACGGTCACTGGGCTCTGTGTGCCTGAAACATCCCCGCTCCAATGGTCGAATTTATATCCCGGTTTCCCTTTTGCAGTAAGTGTAAGCTGCATTCCCTGACTGTATTTCCCTCCCGCAGGGAACACATCGCCCTGGGCGGAATTAACGGTAAGGTCATACGTATTCACGGGAATTAACGGCAGCATGCTTGCAGCGTTTGCCGACAAAATATTTACAGAATACTCATTTTGAGTGTTCCATGAGTCCGTATATCTGTACATGACAGCGTGTTCATTATAACTTGGAAATATCTTTGTTTTCGCTACCGTATTTCCTGCATCATTAAACCATGAAGGATACGGGGCACTCTGTATATCTGAACCCGGTAATCCCGGCGGAGGTTCAACCCATCCGCCATTTCCTTGCGCATGCTGAACCCATTGGTATTGGTTGATCTCATTGACAAACCACCTTGGTGATCTCTGCGGGTCTCCTAGTCCAGTAATAAACGATCTGCTTACTGCATTGCTCCCCAGTGTGTAGTCCCAAGTCTTTTGTATACGTTCCAAGTATAATGGGTTTTGTGTAACTCCGTAACCTACAACTACTGGCATCAGATTTGCACTTGTAAATCTCCACCCAATCAAATTCGGGAACCCTTCATCTTGTGTAGAAGCTCCGAACGGTGTTTGATGGTTCATTTCCGATTCTGCATAATTGATGATACCGCCATAGGCCCACTGTCTGAGAGTTTGAGAAATATACGGGTTCTCATACATGGAAACAAACGTTCCTAACCATACGCGATCCAACACCCAATTCCAATGCTTGATTGAATTGTAATTGTTTAAGTTAGTCGCCATCTCGCTAGTTATCCAGGGCATGAATTCATCTACATCTCCAGTAGCTACCATCAATGCACTGGCAGCCAGCAGCATTTCGTTAGACCATGAATGTGGAGTCCCTTCCTTGCTTACATCGTAATAGGTTCCCTCTTTCAGATAGTCAGGCTCCTGGTAATGAAGCTTGAATCCATTGTAGGCCCTTAGAGCGGCCGTTCGGTATTGCTGACTTTTTTCGGGATAGTACTCCTGCATGAGCGGTGTATTGTAGGCTTGAGCCATCACACCCGCAGCAAACAAGGTTTCTGCTTTATTAGGCCCCTGGGTTCTGTTGTAAAACATTCTGTTTAGTGCTCCGGCAAGAGGCACGTTAGTTTCATACGTACCGGTTGTAGGGTCATTGGACTGCGGCCTCAGATAATTCGTAAGAGTCCCGTCTGTAGAAGTATTCATAATAGCTTTGTACAACCAGTCGAGCTCGTATACAAGCTCATCCAGATAATCGGGTTTTCCGTTACGTGACTCGGGGATTTCAAGTGATTCCCCTTGTGCCTTGATCTGGTTAGAGAAGTATTTGGCACCCATCAACATATCGATGCCGACATAAGCTGAATTATAGGGATACTTGCCCCGATCCCCTGCATCCATGTGTCCTCCGACAAGATCAACACGCGCAGCCTCCAGATTATGGCCATTATCCATGTATAATGCCTGGTCTATCCCGTCATCTAAATGCGCAGGCGGTCGGTTCCAATGGGTATAGGCAGGGTTATCAAGTCCGTGATTTCCGTCACGCTGTGCAAACAAGGCACGTGTTATGGTATAAGCTATATCATCCTTATAAATCAAGCTGCTAATCTCAAATGGATAGGATACGCCAATACCCGGTATATATAGGTGGTACCTTCCTTGAGCCTTCAATTGGCTGAAGTCCATGGCATATATATCACTTTTTGTCCATCTATCATTAGCGAGATGAAGTGTGATATCTCCTGTATACACGCTTTTTCCTGTGTGCTCATCCACCACATAAAATTTCTTATAGTCGCTGAAATCTATACTCCCTTGCCCGGTCCAGAGGGACAGGTAGGATATCTTTGACCCTTCCGACAGGTATCCGACCTGGTTGGCATGTATAACCAGATTGGGTTTAGTTTCGTCAAATTTGAATGTAAGAGGTCCTGCACTGGCAACCGCTGAATTTATGGATATGGTATAGGTTTTCCCTTCTTTGAATTTGACAGTAGAGGGTATTTTGAGATATGCTCTATAAAACACTTGAATTTTTCCAATATTTCCCGTTAATGTTGGGTTATAGGGAGCCTGTTCGGGAAAATACCTATAATTGACCAATATAGGGGTTACTCCGCCGGAAAAGTTCGGATCATCATTGCTGGTAATCGTGTAATAATCTGTATTCGTTACATGAGCATCAGAGTAAGGGTTGTCAACAAGGCATATTTCCATCCATTGCGAATTGATAACGCTTGCATAAGATAATTTGGGATCGGGCGCTATAGGCGCACGCTCCTTCAACGCAAACGCTGTACTGCCTGAAGTACTAAAAAGTATACATGCAATCGTGATTAACAAAAATGCCAGTATCCTTCGCGTGTTAGTTTTCACCATCTCGAATTTCCTCCTAAATAATATTATCATGACGTTCGCCGATAAATTGTACTACCCCAGAGTTTACTATTACATGACTAACCACCTCCTTTTCAACACGCTCTATTTAATTGAGGTTTTTCACTTTAAAGTAGTGATCTCCTGAACCTACAGCATAAATAGTAAAATTCCCTTCTCGCCTCACGCGTCCTTCCTTATTGAAATCAATTGAAAAAATACCATTTTCATATATAATGCTTTCCAAATCATCGGATGGTACATATACATCTGCTGTTGAATTAGGGGGGATGGTAATTTTGAATTCAAGATGTGTGCTGCTTTTCTGCCAGCTTGATTTCACCATTCCTCTGATTGTTTGAATTTGTGCACTTGCGCTATTCATATCATTCGGGATATAAGGCTTAATCCTTATTTTCTCGTATCCTGGTTTTGCGGGTGAAATTCCGGCAATGTGCTTATAAAACCAGGCACTGAGTCCTCCTATAAGGAATGCATGGTTATTGGATGACCTATTATCAGAAAAGCTTTCAAGTGCCGATGTTGAATCATATTCCTTAATCCAGTACCCCCAACATCCTTTGTTTGTATTGTTAGCGAGGTAGTAGGCAATATCATTCCTTCCGTTATCCGCCAGTGCCGCTATAATAGCCTCTGCCCCAAGACATCCCACTGTCATGGTCTCTCTAGTCAAAATATCCTCTACCAGGCTGTCTAGCACAGCCGATTTACAGGTATCCGGGGCAAACTCTAGGTAAAGAGCAAGGGCATTTGCTGTTTGAGAATTGGTGTCATAGTACCTGTTTTCTTTTAGGAAAGCCGTATTAATTGCTTCTTTTACTTTGAACGCCAGGCCTGAGTATAAGGCCATATCGTCTATATATCCTAACTCCTCCGCCATTTTTGATATTAATACCAGACACCTATAGTAGTAGGCCGTAGCAAGAAATGGTTTAGAGATGTCTTTAATGCTTCCAAACCAATCTCCGAACATGAGGCTGTTTTGCAGCAGATAACTACTGTCCAGATGATTCCTGAAGGAAGTCAGACACTTTGCCATCAAGGAGTAATGCTTCCCTATAAACGCCTTATCTCCATACGCCAAGTAATAGTCCCAAGGAATAAAAATAACCGCGGAAACCCATGGCATGTCATAGGAATACTCATGACCTTCACTTGGGCATATAAGAGGGACCATGCCATTCTCCAATTGGCAATCGGAAATATCGTCAAACCATTTATCAAAGAAAGCAGCCATATCGAAATTGAGGCAATCCGCCTCTGAATGGCAATGCGCATCCCCAAGCCATCCTTGTCTTTCTCTTGAAGGGCAATCCATGGGGACCGACACGAGATTGGATCGGAATGACCACACTGCACTGTGCTGAAGCCTTGTTAACAGATCATTAGAACAACTGAATTCTGAATAATTCAGAATATCGTTATGTATAACCTTAGCTGTAATCTGATCTGGTGTAAGTTTTCCAGGGTAACCGGAAATCTCTACATACCTGAAGCCATGGCATGAGAATTTGGGCTGATACGTTTCTTCCCGGGCACCTTTAAGAATGTACTCATCAAACTGGGGTTGCGATTCTGCAAGCCAGCCTGCTTCAATACTGCCGGAATTGATAGTTCCATCTGAATTTATACATTCTGCATATCGGAGAATGACTTTATTACCCGCTTGACCTGTCACAGTCAAACATAAGGTCCCGAACATATTTTGACCAAAGTCAACAACATAGGTATCCTCTTGCTTCTCGGAAATGAATACAGCCTTTATTTCTTGAATACAAGTTATCGGCTGTAATTGTGCAGTCAGCATCAGGGGGCCGCTTTCAGGAATTGGCCTGCCCCATAAATCGTCATTATAGCCAGGCATATCCCATCCATCAGGTTCGAGTCTTGCATCATAGGTTTCACCTTTGCCCTCGGAGATACTGCCTCCTGCATAACGCAAGGCTACATATGGGCCCTTTTTAAGCCTTTTCCACAAGTGGTCACTCGTAATTATCTCGGAAGAACCATCGGTATACCGGATATCGAGATGAAAGATGACCTTTCTTGTATGCATGATCCCTATGGCATTAGGGCCTGAAATGATTAAATCTGTAACATCATACGTACGATACATACTCCGTGTAAAATGAGTCTGGCCCGGACTGATTAAGTCTTCACCAACTTTGACACCATTCATCCGCAATTCATAAGCATTCGCCTTGCTGCCGGTAGCACCAATATAGACTCTTGCCGATGATATCTGAGCATTCTCCTGTGTTACGAATTCCCTGCGCTCATAATAAATGGCGGTAGGACTATTCGGATACTCACAGTTAAACCATCTGCATTGCCAGTCCTCGGAATGATACATGCCAGTTTCAAAGTAAGTTGCTTCGCTCCATGGCGATTCATTGCCATCCTGGTCCCATAGTTTTACCTTCCACCAATAACGGCTTTTGGAAGCAAGCGTACAGCCATCGTAAATAACTGCATTTTGCCTATTAGAGTCAATCTTATGACTATCCCACATATCGCCTATATGATTGTCAATATTGGACATATGAGAAGCTACGATGATTCTATATGCCGTTTGTTTAAAATCTGGCCCGGTATTCTCCATTTCCCAGCTCAATTTTGGCTGTGGCTTGTCGATCCCCAGAGGCGTTATAAAATATTCACATCTAAGCTTAGTAATTATCCCTGTATATTCAGTCGCTTTTATATGTTCCATAGCATCTTACCTCACTCACTTATCAAATCTTCCCTATCATTTCGTCATCCATAACACACTTATAAGCAAAAATATACATCCCGGCAGACCATGCCTGATAGGACATACCGGAAGGCATTCCGCTTCTCCCGTTCAACCATTCGTTGAACTCCCAATCAAACCGCCTTCCAATCTGGTTCGCTTTTGCCAGGTTTTCCAGTTCCTCTAAGGCAAATTCTCTTTTTCCTGCTTTCGCCAGTGCTGCAACATAAAACCCTCCAATGAAAGGCCATATGCCTCCGTTATGATACTGATACTGCAGGTTTAAATGTGCATTTCTGTAATATTCGCGCCAGTCTTTATCTCCAGGCATGATCGGCGGGTAGTTAGCCATGATGGGATATGGCCTGTTCATACCCGTTTGTATAAAATGGTCTATAATTGTATTTGCTTTTACATCGTCTGCAATGTCAAAAAGGATAGCCAGGCTGTTGCCAAGAGCATCACAGTGATGTCCAAAATCCCTGAAAGATGCATAGGGCAAATAGAACTTACCAAACCAATACAATTCACTGCTCATCCTAATAATCCTTAGCCACTCTTGACAGTAACCATTGTCGTTAACGATTTTTGTTTTTTCTTCCACATCTCCAGGCCAAAGCAAGAGATTCAGCTTTGTTTTTACATCTTCTGCTTTAGACAGACTCTCCTCGCCGCTTTCTCCATTCAGCTCCAGTATGTTGGCATATTCTACGAGTGCTTTAACATATAAGACATTGTCATAAAGGATGTTCCCTCTGTTTGCATACAAGTCTCCCCAGTCCGCAGCTTCTTGGACCTCGAGCAAACCGCAATTGTTGCTGTCCTGATATTCAAGCCAAAGCATTGCTTTCTTTATGGATTCCAAATTCCTTCTAAGAAAATCCATATCCTTATATCGCTTGTAGTAGACTCCGTGCCCAATGACATACCATGGATTACTGTCTACAGCACCTTGGGACGATTCAATTCCCGGCTTATCTACATCAACGGATAATGGGATCATGCCAAGTCTGGTTTGATATTTTGAAAGCGTGTCTAGTGTGTTCCTAAAGGAATTTTTAAACACCTCATTTTCTACTAAGGATGCGCCTAAAAAAGTAATAATACTATCCCTTGCAAATACCTGATTATACCCCTCCGATAATGCAGATGCTTTTGCACCAATTGCATGCATGCACCGCTCTACTACATGAATGGATTGTCTATATGCTTCTTCAATAATGTTCAATTTTCAGCCTCCCCCAATATGTTGTATCCACTATTCAACTGTCTATTTGCCTATCTGATGAAGCGCTGGAATAAGTAATTTAGGATAATAGATTCCTTTTTGTTCTACAAAATCAATTACTGCTACCCCTGTATGTTCCAAAGAAAAGCTTCCAATTGGAAAAGGTCTAACACCAAGTAAAAAGTTTAACAATACGCCTAGAGAACCTCCATGAGCAAACACGACAATAGAAAGCTCTTTAGCATGTTCCTTAGGTACATAACCGCCCATACGGCTATGTATGCCAATCTCACTCATCAACTTTAAAAAGGGCGGAATTATTCTTGCGCACATGTCATAATAGCCCTCACCCAATTCCGTTTTCCAGGTTTCCTCCGCATAGGCATCCCCAGTTTGTCGTTGGATTTCCTCAAATACAGTACTAGGCACATTTTCCAGATTCCGATCCGGCATCCATTCATATATAAATGGCAATATCCTTATATCCATTTTCCTTCCGGCCAGAACAACCTCCGCAGTTTGCAGCGCCCTACCGTAGGGAGAGGAAAATGCATAGTCATATTTTTCATTTTTTAAAGCCTCCCCAGTTGCCTCAGCCTGCAGGATTCCAAATTCGGATAGACTCCCTTTAACTGGTCGTTCAGGGCATATAAAGGGGTCTCCTGCTATTTGTCCATGCCGTATGAAAGTTAGTCTCATGATTCTCTCCTTCGTTCATAATAAAGGCAATGAATGAAGTCTAATGTCTCCATCCATTGCCATTTTCTACCATTTAAACTTTTTTGATTGGATTATTTCCCTGCTAATTGTTTCACGTACTGTTTATGCATCTTTGTCATATACGCTTCAACCTGAGCAGCACCGGCAGCATCAAGATCTTTCACATACTTCGCAAACTCAGCTTCAGCCTCCGCCTCTGATTTGGCCAATATGACGGAGAAGGCATTGTCGTACAGCCTCTTATCCACAGCCTGCTGTTTCGAGATTGTATCTGTATCCGCTCCAGCCATCAGATCGCCTATAGTGGTTGAGTCGTACCAGTATGGACTTAATGCCTTGTCTCTTTGCTGCGCCCGTGTATTGTTTGTTGCAACAGGATCATCCTTCAAGATCCAGTAAGTTCCCCAGCTGGTTTTACCAAGGTCTGATCCTACAAGTCTGGAATATTGACTCATACCAGATTCTTTTTCAATATTTGCTTGTTTTTCACCAGAAAGCCATCTATCCAGATAAGACTTTACCAATGTCGGCTTACCGTCAACCATGTCCCATTGAATCCCTTTTGGTCCATTCATGGCCAAGAAGTTTCCTTCTTCAGTTGTCAAGTAATTGAGCAACTTCATTGCAGCTTCCGGATTTTTCGCTTTGTCGGTGATGATAAGCGCTCCTGTACCCTTTTTGCTTACAGATAATAAGGTTGGTTTATCAGCGGTAGGAAATTTGAATACAACGTTTTGGAAATACATTTTTTCAGCATTTGGCAATTTCGCGTCCGTGTAGGTCTTCAAAACGTCAAAGGTTTGGTTCCAACCGCCGATATGAGCTGCAACTCTTGCCGTACTAAGCTTGGATTTCTGCCATGTCGCATAGTCTTGTGTAAATGCTTCGGGATCAATTAATCCTTCACGATACAGTTTGTTGTAAAATTTAAGAACATCCTGAGCCCAAGGCGCCTTTGGCCAGAATTTCACAACATCATCCGCTCCCATATAAAGCTTTGAATCTGCCGGTGAACCTGCCATAGCAAGCATGCCAAAGTAAGGAGATCCCCAGTTACGATTGAATCCGCTGAGCGGATACATCGTTTGTCCATCAGAGGTTTTTGGATATTTCTCTTTTACACTCTTCAAATAATTGTACACGTCATCTGATGTTTCCAGCTTTGGAGAACCAAGCGCTTCGTAAATATCCGTCCTTACCTGTAAGCTATACCCGTATCCTGGTGGAGTAGCTCCTTCCGGTAAATAGGTGTTGGTTAAGTGATAAATGTTACCGTCGCTTTGTTTGAGCATGTTAAGCGCTGAGCCGTACTTCTTTTTCAGATCCGGACCAAACTTATCAATCAAATTATTTAGCGGAATAGCTATTTTATCGGCAATTACTTTCGTAGGATCAGATAACATAATTAGATCTGGATATTCTCCACTGGCGAGAACAACATTCAATTTGTCTTTTCCATTTCCTGAATAGACATCCCATTTCAACTTAATGTTCAGTTTTTCCTCAATTGCTTTGGCGACAGGGTTACTTTCCCAGAAAGGATCTCCTGTAGGGAAATTCGGTGTACCGCCAGCAGAATTAACAATCGTTAACACGGTCGGCGGTTCTTTCACTGGGCTCGTCTGGCTGCTGGCAGCAGGTGTAGCGGTGTTGGTTACCGTGTTCGAACTACATGCGCTTAGAACAGTGATACACAATGCTGTAGCAACGATCGAGCTTACCATTTTTGAATTCGTTTTCATTACATCTGACACTCCCTTTTTATTATTATGAATAGTTTCCGCTAGGCTTTTCTGCTAACCTGAAACTTTATCATCCTTTAACAGCACCTACCGTAAGTCCGCCAACAAAGTATTTTTGTAGAAATGGATATATCATGACAATAGGGATTGTAGTGATGGTGATGGTCGCCATCTTGATGATTTCAGGTGTGAGAATGGAACCTGATTGTTCCAGTCTGGCCGCTTGCGCAGGGTCTGTTGACTGAATCTGTGTCTCCATTAGTATGTTTACAAGAACCCCTTGCAGGGTTGCCAACTCCTTCGAACCTGAAGTAAACATGAAGGTATCGAACCATGTGGTCCACTGCGCGACGCCAATCATTAAGGCGATTGTTGCCAATACGGGAGTCGACATGGGCAGTATGATGCTTCTTAACGTCTTTAATTCAGATGCCCCATCGATTCTAGCTGATTCGGATAAGGAAGGCGGGAGATCTTCGAAAAACTGCCTCATGACCATCACGTTCCAGACACTAATGGCACCAGGGATAATATAAACAAGAAAGTTATTATATAAGTGTAAATTTTTAAAGAGCATGAATTCCGGGATCAAGCCCCCTGAAAAATACATGGTGAAGATAAAGAAAAATAAGATAGCTCTTCTAAATATCAACTCTCGGTTAGCTAACAGATAAGCAAGAATCGCCGTACTTATTAGACCAAGTAGTGTTCCTAATACAGTCCTCGCAATACTGATATATGTCGCATGCATCAAGCTGCTTTCATTGAAAATAGCTGCGTATGCTTCTAATGAGAATTTTCTAGGCCAGAAATAAATACTCCCTCTCATGGCATCTCTTCCCTCATTCAAGGACACAACCAATATGTTCCAGAAAGGAAATGCTGCTAAGAATGCAATCAACAACAGAAAAACATAATTGCATACATAAAACAACCGTTCTCCCGGTGTTATTTTCATCTGACACCCCCATTACCGGATTTTAAATGTATTCCTCTAAAATATACCCATTTTCAGAAATTTCCTGCATAAATAATTGCATAGTACAATCAACACCAATCCGGCCACACTTTTAAACAAACCCACAGCGGCTCCATAGGAGTAAGCTGCCTGTTGTAAGCCATATTTCAGTACATAAGTGTCCAACACCTCTGAATGCCTGATATTCATCGGATTTTGCAAAAAAAGCTGCTGGTCTAATCCGGCGTTCAATATGTAGCCTAAACCAAAAGTAAATAGGAGGACGATGGTAGGCAAAATGGTAGGTAATGTAATACTGGTTATTTGTTTAAATTTACTTGCTCCATCCATCATAGCGGATTCATACATTTGTTTATCAATTGATGTGATTGCAGCTATATAAATGATCGAATTCCATCCAATGTTTTTCCACACATTAAGCCCTGTAACCAAAGGCCAGAAGTTCTGCTCTTCCCCTAGAAAGTTAATCGGCTTATCAAGTATATTCATATGAATTAAAACGGAATTGACCGGTGCAAGTTCATCAATGGAGAATAGCGTCATCGCCATTCCCGCTACCACTACCCATGAGATAAAGTGTGGTAAATAGGAGACAGTTTGTACCAACTTCTTAAACACGGCGTTTCTAACTTCGCAAATCAATATGGCAAATAGAATGGCCGCAATGGTTGAAAACACAAGATTCAACGAACTAATGACGATCGTGTTACGCATGACAATGGAAAAATCAGGACTTTTAAAAAATGATTCAAAATAAGTGAAACCAATCCATTCTCCTCCAAATGGTGTTCTAAAGGAAAATTCTCTGAAAGCTAGTAGGGCGCCATACATCGGAACATATTTAAAGATTAAGATAAAAGTGATAAACGGGATTAATAATAGAAGATGAACTTTCTGCCTTTTAATTTTCTTTATTAGGGCATTTTTTCTATAACTGGCTTTCATACCTTGCTTAACGCTCGAAATACTTGATAATCTCAACGAATTCCTCCCCAATCCCAAATGTAATTCTGCATCTGACTTATCTTAATCACTCACCGACATCTTTAATTATGATGGGGCAACCCTTTATTTTCAATTTAAGTATCCATCGAATGATATAAGTAACCGTATCATTTTGAATGCAAATCACATATAGATATAAACATTTTCAATGAATAACAAAACCCAAGATGGCGCCTATCCAGGAAAAAAAAGCAGGGTATTTATTGGGATTATCAAAGTCCCAAGAATACCCTGTGGATGATATATGTGTATTAGACACTTAACTCCTGTTTGTTTTCAACGGAAAAAGATATTTCTACAATGGTTCCGGGGTTTCCATGATACACATGAATACTGGCATTGCTGTAGAATATTTTGAGACGCATAAACGTATTCGTGACACCATAACCCACTTTGTAGTCTGAAACTTCTCCATTATTCAGACGTTTAATGTATGCGATAAAGTTCTCGTTTACCCCCATACCGTTATCGGCAATCGTGATTACAAGGTTATTTCCATTTTTGTAAATATCCACTATGATGTGGATGATATTCCCATGTACTCTGCCATGAATAATACTATTTTCAACAAATGGCTGTATGGTCATTTTACTAATCAATAGGTCTTCGTATTCTTTTTCTACACGAACCGTCAGCTTGATCTGGTCACTGTGACATAAATTTTGTAGCGCGACATACTTTTCTATCAGTTTGATTTCGGATTTAATCGCTATGATGTCTCGCCCCTGACTAAGAACGAGCTTATAAAAATCACTTAACAGGTCGATGATTGTGACTATTTTATTTTCATTTTTGTGGAAAGCTATCCATCTCACTGCCGAAAGTAAGTTATATAGGAAATGGGGATTCATCTGCTTCTGTAAATACTTGATCTCACTTTCAACCTTCTGTCGTTCTCTCTTTGCGATATCTTCCGTAAGTCCTTCAATCGTCAGTGCCATATTGCATAATGTATGATCAAGGGCAGAGATTTCACGGATGCTGCTTCGATCTGGTACTATTATTAAATTGCCTTTTTCAATTGCTCTAATTTTTTTCACAAGTTTTTCTATATTATGTGCAAATTTCGTAGAAAACAGGATAGCTAGTAACACGCCAATCAGCACAAAAAAGCATGTACAAATCATGACATACCTAGCTATAGATCGTTTTTCCTTCTCTAACTCATAGGCGTCGTAGAGGATAACAACATTTAATCCGTTATTGACTTTCCCGTAATAGGAATAGTAGAAGTTACTACCCTGCTTTAATTTTGAATAGACCTTATCCCTTTCAACATTTTTTTCCACGTTGTCCAGTGTTTCCTTCCCAATTTGAACCTTCTGATTGGATCTGAAAACAATATTTCCTTCACTCAGTAAATAAAACAAGTATTTAGCATCCTCTTCTACTTTATACAAATTGCTTAATCTTGCTTGATTCATTTCTATGGCTAGAATTCCACCCGGCAGGTTAATATTGAGGTACTTAAGCAAAAGGATTTTGGTACCCTCGCCCTCCTCCTCATAAGTTACCCAAACATCCTTCCCGCGAGCATCAATCGCCTTTTTCATCAGATCCTGCCTCTTAAAGCTCTCCATACTTTTGATATTTTTACCGTCCGTAATAAGTTCAGGGTCCATTCTATAAATGGAAATACTTTTGATATCATTGTTTGTCGTTATATAGTTTTCAAACATATTATTAATGCTCATAAACTGGTTAAAAAGAACATAATCGACATTGCCGGCATTCTTACCAAGAAAAAAGCTCGTTATTGTACTATCGGAATATATGCTTCTGGCCGTCAACTCACTGTTTTTCATGATGTTCTCTACGCCATTGAGCGCTTGGGAAGTAGCATAGTGCATAAACTCCTCATTTTGCTTATTAAGAGTCTGGTTTAATCTGCCGTATATGATTGAGCTGATGGTAACCGAACAAATGAGAACAATAAGGATATTGAAGGCAAGTATGATGTGAAAAAATTTGAAATCATTAGTTTTGATGCGAATCACATTTTTTCTCATTACCTTGTACGCCCCATTAACATACGTCTTTTTTATTTTAGTTCATAAACTTGTTTCGATAATCCCCTGGTGTCATCTTAATGTAGTTTTTGAACACGATGTTAAAATAAGTGCTGTTTTCATACCCCACCATCTCGCCAATTTCATGAACTTTATACCGGGTCTGCGTTAATAATTCCTTTGCTTTACACATGCGTAGGTTCGTCAAATATTCCTGAATGCTTATCTTCATTTTTTGCTTAAATACAATCCTTAGGTAATTTGAACTCAAATATACCCGATCTGAAAGGTAGGTAAGGGTAATCGGTTTCTGATATTCGTGATTTAGAATATGTAATATTTCATTGATGATGTAATCATCTTTGTTTAGTTTTTTCCTTCCCATATACGAAGATATGGATTTTAAGATCTTACTGGTATACAGGATAATATCGGGGATTGTCTTGGAATTAATAATTTCCTTAAAAATGTCTACTTCTTCTTCGGCAATTTTCCCAAAGCTTTCACCCCTGCCTGCCATTTGCATGGATAAGTTAGAAAACAATAAAATAAATAAGCTTTGGATACTGTCCATTTTGTGGTTCGGGTCAACTAGTATTAAATGAACCAGCTTGCTTATTGCCTCCTCACAACTCTCTCCCTCACATGCCAAGTCAATTATTTGTGAAATTGTAGCTTTAATATCTCGCTGTTCCGTTTCCAATGAAACAGAATGAGCTTCATTACCCTCCGCATAAAAAACAATATGTCCATACCCTAAGGCTATTTTTCGGCTTGTAGCAAATCTGGATTGTTTATATGCGATGTGCAGCTCCTCAATATTCGCAAATACATCACTAACGCCGATAATATAATTATAATTATTTTCCTTGGATAAGTTTTCGATTTCTTTTTCAATATCGTTTATGATCCAAGAACCTTCCTCATTCCCTCGAACTAGCGTATGAAGCAGGACAATGATTCCTTTGCCTGAATACTTGATCAAAATCACATTCTTATTGTTGCAAATGCTTTCAAGTTTGTATAGAACCACGTTGAGTAAGTCAGAATTTTGAAAAATATCCGTATCCACACCAAACTCAAACTCGATTAACGCCAACTTATACATCCCAATCATTCTCAGCTTGAGATCATTTGCCTGAACAAACAATGATTTGCTATCGTTAGAGCTTTTTCCCGATGTGATTAATTCCTCAAGAAATTTGGATTGCAAATAGTGAAGATTATTTTTAAATTGTTCAACAATCTTAGTATTCTCAAGACTCGTAAGTTTTTCATCAACTAGAATGGATGTAGTCTTTTTAATAACTGCTATTAATTCTTCTTGTTTTAAAGGCTTGATCAAATAACTTAACGCCCTTACTTCCATCGCTTCTTGAAGTAGGCTGACATCTTCATGTCCGCTGGAGAAAATGAATTTGACATCAGGACAAAACTTTATAATATTTTTGGCCATCTCAATTCCGCTCATACCCGGCATTTTCACATCACTGATGATGATATCGGGCATAAGTGTTTTCGCTTTTTCCAGTCCATCCAAGCCATTGAACGCCGTTTCCACTTGCCGAATACCTAAAATATCCCAATTCATGTAATTTTGTAAAGCATTTCTTTCAAAATCGTTATCTTCAACAATGAGTAGTTTGGTCATGGATCATATACCTTTTCCTTTGTGATTTCAGGATCATGCACCACTACAATAGAGTCATTATATGGATATAAAATAGTTTATCATACCAGTATTTGTATGGGAAGAACCGCCCTAGAAGCTGATTTGAAGTTTAACTTTGCTTAATATTTTTTTTATGCGGGCAAGTTCAAAGTATGATGCAGGCACTTCTCCGGGAGCATACTGTTTGTCTTGATTAAAATAACCAAAGTACAGTTTCTTAAATATTTGTTGTAATTCGTCCATTTCAAACAGTTTCACTTTCTTTACAGTCCCGTCAACCTCAATATTCACTACAGAAGCAACTTTGATCATACAATTGATTTCCTTTGAAAAATTTGACTTATTCAGGTTATCATCAATCCAGAAAAGACCGTCTACAGGTTTTCCATCCTTAAGGACACTTAATGTCAAATCTGATTTAAAATCCCTGTTCTCAAAGGGAGTGTTTCTTATATAAACCGGATTCGTGATGGCTACATTTCCAGCAAAATCATAACACTTTGCAAGCACATAGCTGTCCTGGCTAATTTTCAGTTTTTCCTTCAGAACATACCTACTATCATTTATTCCATGTTCTATCGTAACTTTACCGTTAACAATGATTTGGATTTTACTAAGAGGCGCCTGGTAACATTGGAAGGCTTCTATCTCAATATTAAATTCCTCCTCTTCTTCATAGCTCAGGACTGCTCCCTGCTTTTGATCGTTCACATGAAATAGGATTATAGGGCCTGAGGAAACCGTATTTCTTCCTGCTTTTACGGATGTACATAAGGAATCAATGCTAAAATCGTCTAGATAGGTGTAAGTTTTAAACTTAAGATGCTTCATTACAGTCGTGTCAAAAGTATGATCCGATTCAGCTACCCCTGGCATAAAATAACCATTGTTCAATACATCATACCAAAGCTCCTGGTAATGGATATGATCACTGTTATACCCCATGATAACCATAGCATCAATTGATTCCGCCAGAATTTCAAACCCTAAAGTTGCTGCAATATTCGATATAAATTCCCCGTTATGATGCCACCAACTAGTCGGATGGGCAGCCACCGCAACAGAGTTTGGGCCTCTTTCCTTTCCAAGTGCTTCATAGGGGTATGAAATGTCGTATTCCGGTTCTTCTCCAACTTTAGTAAAAAGCCATGGATCCCATGCTCGATCATAATATTGGCTATAAGGAGGCATCTGATCATAATTCATTAAAAACATATGCCCATAGCGACATTTTACAATTTCATTACCAATATCCAGAATAAAACTGCTATTGTCTACCGCTTGAATAATTTCTGAAAACTTTTCCCTGTAGGGAACCATTTCAATATCACTATTATTCGTATCTTGCATATGGGTCTCCTGATCATATGGCGATCCGGCAAACAGGAAATTGAAATCTTCTCCTTGCATAATTGTAGATGCATGTTCAAGGTTCCCTATTGTTGATTTTTTATTTCTTGACACATGAGAGTGCGCATCAAAGGAATATAGGCCAAGACTTTTCGTGTCAATCATTTCCTTCAAACATACCTCTAAAGTAATATCCCTTCCGTTAATTTCCACCTTTTCCTTCACAGGCTGATATAAATTCCCCTTATAGAATTTAACATCGTAAATACCAGGTACCAGTTCAAATTCATATTCGCCATTACAATAGACTGTTAGCTTATTACTGCCATCTACGGTACCATCATTATTGTTTTGAAACGTACATAAATTGATTTTACAAAATGTTGCTTCCTTTTTTTCGTTATAAATAAATATTTTTAATTTCATTGATATTCTCCTACTTCAATGTAATATTTACCTTGTTTTCTATTCTTAAAAACTTTAATTTGAGGCCATTAATTTTATTATATAACTGTAAAACAATCATCTACAATTCAAATATACATCGAAATATATAGCTATAATTCACACTTGAATTTTTACATTATGATAAAAACAAACATTTTTGATAAATAAAAATAAGCCCAAATAATTACTTTGCACCTCTTTTAATGGGCTACATTGCAATTTAGAATCGACTTCCGAGAGATATTAAAGCGTTTTCAAGAATATCCAGAAACCCAGAAGTATGGGTTTTCAAAATACACTTCCCTTTTTCCTATTCTAAAAATTTCGACATTTTTTCTCGTAAATCTTGATTTAATTGATTCAGATACTCACCTAGAGCGGCTATCTCTTCAATCGAACCAAGCTGCTCTTCTGTTGAATTTAAAACGGTTCCAACATTAAGAGCAGTTGTTTGGGAGACATGATTCATTTCTGCCACAGATGCGGCGATTTCTTCAGAACTTGCAGATAGCTGTTCTGCGACTGCAGAAACATCGTGGATTTGTTCGGTGACATGTCTGGCACCTGAAAGAATCCTCTTAAACGTGTCACTCGTTTCAGTTACCTTTTGTACGCCAGTACTTACTTCTCTACGAACATCCGTCATAGCTCTTATTGACTGCTCATTTTTTTTTCGAATGTCTTCAAGAATATGTGTGATTTGTTTACTTGCCTTCGCTGACTGTTCCGCAAGTTTCTTGACTTCTCCAGCAACAACAGCAAATCCCCTACCATGTTCACCAGCCCGTGCAGCCTCAATGGCAGCATTCAGAGAAAGCAAATTCGTTTCTGCCGCAATGCCAGTAATAAATGCAATAATTTCGCTTATCTTGTTAGTACTCTCGCCCAAAGATTGAATGAGCATATCGGATTCATTTACTGATTCAGTAATGGAATCCATTTGTGTCATAACGCTTTGCAAAGAAATGCTGCCTATTTCCGCTTCTTCAGCAGATTTCATGGACGCTTCAAAAACAATGGCAGAAGTTTCGGCTATTTTGGAAATACCTTGCGCCATTTCTTCCATAGAACGTGTACTTTCCTCACTAAATGTAGCTATTTGAAGACTTCCTTGAGAAATTTGCTCAGTACTTACTTTAATAGCTGACATACCTCGTGTACTCTCAGAAGCCGTTGCCGAAAGTTCATCTGAGTATGAGGCGATCTGCTCTGTTGATTCGACTAGTTCCATAATCGCCAAGCGATGCGCACGATTTAAACTTGTAGAAGCTACAACTGCTGTTTCAGTTTGTACGGAAAGAGTCGCTTCGTTTTCGAGTGACTTGAAGCTCAATCTATTAATGGGACGTTTCCCTACTGCAATTAAGTAACCTCTCTTTAAACCTATTAGTAACTTTTTAGCATTTATTTTTCCAATCACTTCTATTCAGTCCTTTGTCATAGTTTTCAGCTACAATCTAATGATAAACTCTCCTCCACCATTCATGTTGACTTCCTCAATGGTAGCTAATGATTGGAATTTACGAGCAAAACCACGCAAAATACCTAAGTTAACCATTGCTGGGTAAGGAACATTGCAAATAAAACGAATTGTCTGGGGATTTTCTTGAATACATTTGTATTCACCATAGTTCCCATTACGATGATTCATTTTGTAGGCTACATCCAACAGGGCAACTGCTTTCTCAAAACTATCAATTTCCGGAGGAAAAACCGAGTTCTTAGGAATGTATTTACCTATTTCAAGCAACAAATTGTTCCCAACAGAAGCAGAAAGATCTGTAATTACTGTAATCACATGGTCCAGTGAGTACCATGCTTCTATATCTAATTCTGCAATTCCTTTTTCTGCAAGAAGTGTCTTGACCCTTTTCTGAAATACCCCGCAACCCTCAATGACACTCTTAACGGCTGATCCGTGAACTTCAACAGACATTTTCAAATCCCCCTCTAAAAACTATTAAAAATCCCAAACAATGATGAAAAAGTATAAATAAATTTTATACTACATACCCCGAAGAGTCGACGGACTATGAGTATCATCTCAATCCTAAACGCGAGGTATTTGCAGTCGCAAGGTGCTAAGTATATGAAGGATATTGGGTAGCCTACGGCTACGTTCTTAGAAATCGTAATGTTGAAATAGATTAGTCTCCGCGATTCATTGCAGTCTCACCGGTGCGAGAAAGTTCAACAATACAACGCCATCGCTGAGGGTGTAGAAATTCCGGAGATATTAGTAAGTTTCGCTCGGCGATAAAAAAAAGAAGAACTCGAGCTCACTCTTCGAGATTATGTTAATCCACATCAGCGCCTGATGCTTAAAACCATTCTAACCCACATCGACTCCCCCATGAGTATGATTTCAGTGCTGCCCCCTTTTTGAGTTCGACTCTAGCATCCAAACCCCAACCAACCTTCCCAGCCCCTCCTTCAATTGCACTTCATTCACAAAAGAATAACACAACCGTATCCATGACTTCAGCTCTCCTGAAGGATCGAAGATCGTCCCAGGAACAAAGGAGACAGACTTTCCAATACTTTTCTCAAATAGAGCTTCTACAGAGACCCCCTCTGAAAGCTTCACCCATAAGTTCAACCCGCCTTGCGGACTGACCCATTTCCAACCGGTGGCGGACAATGCGTCTTCCATTATATTTTTTCGGATATGCAGAGCTGTTCGGAGCTTCTCAATATGCTGCTGCAATCTCACCGATGTAAAGTAATGTAGAAAGATCTTTTGGTTCAGCAACGGAGTTCCATTGTCGGACAGTGATTTGGCTGTTATCAGATGCTCCATCATGGACCGCCTACTGGCTACAGCACAGATGCGGAGTCCCGGGGCCACATATTTACTAAAACTGCGAATATACACGACCCAGCCTTCCGTATCATAGGTGAAAATTGGCGGCGGAGGCTCCTGCTCAAAATACATATCATGAAAGGCATCATCCTCTACTAGCAGACACCGATATCGTTCAGCCAGTTCCACAAGCTGCTTTCGTTGATGCGAGGGAACGGTGTAACCCGTTGGATTATGAAAAGTAGGATTCAAGTAGAAGAAACGCGGCTTATACTTCATCATTAAAGCTTCTACATACGCAAGATCATAGCCGTCTGGACGAATATCTATGGGTAAAAGACGCGCCCCCTGTTGACGAAGAATATCAATAGCCGCGCTGTAGGTAGGTCGCTCCACAAGCACTGCATCCATAGGTCGGATAAGAATTCTTGAGATCAAATCAATGGCCTGCTGCGCCCCCGAGGTTATTAACAACTCGTCCGCAGAAACTTGAATGCGATGCCGCTGCAGCATATAGTCCGCAAGAGCTTCCCTCAGCTCTTCATCTCCTTGCACATTTGAGTAAGTACCCATCAGCTTGGGGTATATATCAAACACCTTTTTCACATATTCGGATAAAAAAAGATTAGGCAGCAGATTCGGATCAATAAGAGCCTGAGAAAATTGGTAAACAACCGGAATTCTTTGGATTTCGGATAGATGGTTTCTCAATAAACTTGAGGTAACTATGGTTGTGTCCTCGAAAGGCTCCAACATCTTGCTGCTTGGATGTACATAATAGCCGGATTTATCTTTGACAACTACCTTACCATCCTGCTTTAACAGCTGATAAGCCTTGAAAACCGTCAATCGATGGACCTGCAACTCCTCAGCCAGCACCCGGATGGAGGGCAGCTTATCATGCTCCTTCCACTCTCCGCGGCCAATCCGATTCAGGATATAATCATACACCTGCTTAAATAGATGGTTCGAATCTTCCATCGCCGGTAAATTTTTCATGTCTGCTTCACCTCCACTCCCCTTATTTTACACTAAATTCTCTTCATCTGTTCTATGGCAACTCATCTGTTCTGTCTCCTCCCCTATATGATGATTAACAAGAGAGGGATGATATTGCATGATTATTGTTAACTACGTACTAGTTTGCTTGATATTTGGTACGACCTTTTTGGGTATCAAAATTGGCGTGGATGCCGGAGCGCCCCCTTTTTTCTCGGCGGGACTGCGTTTTTTTGTAGCGGGTTTGATTCTTTTTACATGGATGGTATGGAAAAAGAAAGCGAAAGTGTCTCTCCTGCTGCGCAAGGAGCATTTGTTAACAGGGATAGGCTTAACTTTCGGAACCTTTTCAGCGCTCTATTGGGCCGAGCAATATGTAGAGTCAGGAGTTGCAGCTGTCTTATCAGGCACAGCACCGATTATGATATTGCTGATACAATCGGTACTTCTTCGCCAAAAGGCAAATATAAAGTCAATCTATGGTTGCATGGTAGGTCTCGCAGGGGTCATTATTTTACTGCTACCCAGTCTATCGGTTAAGGCGAATTTGTTATGGATGATGGGAGCGGTCATCATTTTAATCGGAGAAATCTTCTACGCATCCGGTACCCTGTATTCCAAGCAAGTCATCACGCGGTTTCCGAATACTTCACCTATAGCACTCAATGCAGCTCAGATGTTGTTTGGAGGTCTCCTGATGCTCCTTATGTCACTTTTCACCGAGAACATGAATCTCCAGACTATGCTTACGCTAAAAACCAGCGGTTCACTGCTTTATCTAATCGTCATTGGGTCCATGGTGGGACACAGTATGTACTATTGGCTCGTTGCTAGAACGAATCCTGTATTCCCATCCACCTGGCTCTACATCTCCCCGTTGATCGCGTTGGGCGTAGGCGTGTTGTTTTATGAAGAGCAGATTTCATGGTTAACGGTACTTGGGGGAATTACAATCATTGCGGGTACGGTACTAGTGAATGTAGATGCTTTGAGGCAATGGATTGCTCAAGCTCAATTAAGCCGACTACAACGATTTATAGGAACATTGGGGAATACAGCAGGTCAGAAAAAAAGGAACCATTAGGCTTCTTATGGAAATCCATTTAAATAAAAAAACAAGCCCGAAAACCTGCATATTCTTACTGTTTATATAATTACCAATACTTGTAAGGGTGGTTGCTCTTTCCGTAAAAACAATTATGAAACTGCTGTCGTTAGTTTAGCTAGTTACTGATCAGTCTACTGCTTGTCGGCAATCGGACAATGTTCTTGTCACGAATCGGGAATCGGATCAAGTTCTTGTCAACCGACACCAGCACGGGTGCACTTTTATATTGGCTATGTTAAACCTTAATGTAGATTCTGGGTTAAAAGTTAACCGTTTTAAATAAAGAAATTACAGTTATATTGAAGGTTGCCAGCGATATGACTTGCAATAAAGCGTCTGGAATGCAAAAAACAGCCAGTTCAAAAAAATCCACCGAACTTGCCTTCTCTTTAATCCACTTTTCACTATTTATGTACGTACTTAAAATCATAATTAATTTATAAAAAGGTTTCCATCTTTAGACTTGAATTATACTACCCGTTTGTTCAGTGAAAAAAGCCGACCGTCCCATCCATCACATGAATAGGAACCGACATAGAGTTCCCATTTTTCACTATCGTCTAATTCTTGAGCAAGATTTCTTTATTCTTTTCTTTAAATCCATAGTTAAATCCACTCCTAACAATCGTTACACATATAATTATAGAACGATTGTTAGTATTACAGTTGCCGGTTCTACTCCATCAGGAAGTACTTTAGCATTAATTGGCTGAGTAGATTTTGGCTCAATATGATTAGTCCTGTTATCGGATCGAGCAGGTTCCATTATAAGTAACGAATATGGCAATGTCGGTGATACGGTGCCAACGGTTTAATTACGACTATACGAACGAAATCAGGAATGCCCTGAGAGTACATCCCTGTTTCTTTACTTATGCTTTAGCAGGTTTTGCTGGAATGGTCCCCGCTATTATGCCTTTTCTTATGGTGAATAACAGGGTAAGAAGGGCAAGAGTTCCGATTATGACAGCCATTAACCAGATCGCGGAGTTGAAGCCAAGTGTGCTGGATGCAACTCCTCCACCATAAGCGCTTGAACCTTGGAATAAATAGGCGCCGACATATACAGCTGACAAAAACTGAACACGATTCTGGACAGTTGAGTTAATTGCGGCAAGGCCAATTGCTCCAGAAGCTGAGAACCCATACGCAAGACCACCAAATATTGACGAGCTCATAAATAACAGGAATGAATGATTTTCTGCAGCAGAAATGAGCAGTACCGTTGCAACAGCAATGGAAGCCATTCCTATACGAATCGATGTTACAGGTTTTAAACGACCAGCTATGGTTGCACTAACCGAAGCCAGCAAGTAGGAAATGGATAATACCGTTCCAATAACAAGAATGTCTTGAGTACCAATGACATCACGGGCGATTTGGGCTCCAAGCGATAACAATATTGCCGTATTTGCAAAACCGATGCCTATTGCCAAGGTAGCCAAAAGGTAAACTCTCCATAGACCTTTCGGTACTTTTACACCTTGTAGTTTAAAGGCAGGTCTTGTTGCAAATTGCGTTGTTGTTACCTTCGGAAGGAACAAGCACAAAATGATGCTTAATAACACAAGAACGGAAAGTACCCAATAACTGAAATACAGCGGCGAAGGAGCATATTTAATGAGCGCTGCTCCGACAATTGTTGCAAGAAACAGACCAACTACCTGCGTAATCGTATTTATGGATCCAGGCAACTTTTTATTAGAGGAAGGATTATACTCCACAAGTGCAGCTGCTCCAGAACCAGCCGTTAATCCTACTCCAAAGCCTTGAACCACTCGGCCGACAAACAACCAGACTACATTTTGAGCCGTTGAGAAGATTACTGCCGCGATTAGAAGGAAAACAAGTCCGGTAATTAACGTATTCCTACGCCCGATGTAGTCAGAAATATTCCCTAATAAGAACAGAACCAAGATAAGGAAGATAGGATAAATCGAGAATATGCCTGTCGTTACTGCTTTGGAAAGATGTCACTGTATGGCATAGACCGGAAACTCAATAGATGGTGCTGTACTGGACCACAAGCTGATAGTTAGTACCCACGCAACAATCCAAAAGGATGTTTTTGAAGATATAGTTTTCATGATTTGGCCTCTCTCTGAACAATCAGTCTTTAATATTCCGAAAATTTTCATAGCTCTTGGACAGCACTTAATAAAGACAGCCAATGAACGGGTATACTAAAAGAATGACCGTTCTTAAAATACTAGGTAGACTTGTTTCCCAGATGTCTTCGAATAATCTCATACAGCTTTACTCCATGCACTCCCGAGCGTCAGGAAAGTCGATAGACGGCGAATGGGTCGCCGTGACGAAACCTATCGCTAATTTTATTCAAGCGATCATATACATTATCGGACAGCTTCAGGTCGTCCGCAGCGAGATTGTCTTGAAGCTGCTCTAGGCGGGTAGCACCAGCTATGACACTCGCTACGGCAGGACGCTTCAGCAGCCAGGCTATGGCGAGTACAGCGGGTTTAACCCCCAGTTCGTCCGCTAGCGCTGCGAGCTGTCTGCCGAGCCCGTCCGCCGGACCTCCCATGAATCTGCGGAACGTGGGGTCTGTGACCGCACGAGAGCCTTCCGGTGTTTCCAAGGCAGATGCATACTTTCCCGTCAGGATGCCACCTGCGAGCGGGAAATAAGGGATCAGCCCGATGCCCTGATCCAGACACAGCGGTATCAGCTCGGCCTCGGGTGTACGGTCCGCAAGTGAGTAGCTCACCTGGGTACATACGTAGCGCGCAAGCCCGTGCCGCTCGCTTTTGCCCAGCGCCTTCATCAGCTCCCAGGCTGCATAGTTGGATGCGCCGATGTAACGAACCTTGCCGGCACTGATAAAATCCTGCAGCGAGCAACTTTATTGGAAATTATCAAGACAAAAATTAAAAACCTTTGATTAAATAAGGGGTTTCACATGTTAGACATATCTAATATGTGAAACCCCTTATTGTTAAACTAACGTTCTCCGTCCCTCAGTATTAAGGATTTATCTCACGTAAACTCCTCATTCGCAGGATTTCATCACTTTGAAATATAGTAATCCGAAGAATACTAGGTTGTTACGACCGTAATGTATCCTTTTAAGGCATGCGGGAACAGAGGAACATATGTAATATTTCCCCATATCATACTCTACTGCACGCATACTCCACAATCCCCTGGAGATTGACCATCCCAAGGCTCTACGGGTCGTCGCCCTTACATGCTTCGTTACACCTATCCAAGGTGTGGAGACCGATTGCGTTTAGCGGATGGGTCTGTGCCCTTTTGGAGAACGAACTCGGTCCTCCGTGCTTTCTTTTTTGAAGTCCTGCGAATGAATCAATTTACGTTAGTTAGAAGGCGTTAAGCAGCCTGAGTAGCCTGAATGACCGATTTTTCAGAGTAAATGACTCCTCGGAATGTACCATGCCAACTAAGATTCTTGCCAGTTTTACAAGCAACTTAAATATCGACTTCTGCTTACTTATGTGTTTAACTTGCACATTATTCTCATGTAATTGCTTAAATATAGGATTTATTCCCACTAATGTTAAGGTGGCTAGATACAAATATTTTCGAAGTGTGGAATCCCCTCGTTTGGAAAGTATGATCTGACCTTTACGCTTTCCAGACGTGCTCCCTGCTAAATTTAAACCGGCCTTCCGTAACAACTGACGACCGTGAGCGTATTGCTTCAAATCACCCGCACCAGACAGAATTGCTGCAATATAGTTTGTGCCCAAACCTTTAACGGAGCGAAGTTGGTAACCAATTGGGATATCACCAAGTAAAGCTACGATTTCTTGTTCGATTTGGTTCAATATACCATCAATGCGCTCGTACTCTTCTAGTAAGCGATGCAGATCCTGTTTGACCTCATTCAGCGCTACAGTTTCCCCCACGCTTTGAACCGCTTTAGAGAGTAGTTCAGCGGTCTTCTGAATGCCTGTGGAGCCGCCAGCTCGTTTCATATATTTTCGCCAACCTGTAATAACTTCGGACGTAGATTGACTTTTTAGATCAAACGGAGACGGGAACTCTTTGAGTGTAGCTATGGAGCGTGGGCAGGTCCAATCTTTAAACACAGAAGCATACTCAGGGAAGCGTATGTCCAGCCATCGGATGATCCGATTCTGCATCCGAACACTATTTGTGACCCAATATTCTCGATCATTCATTAGGGTTCGTAACCTCTGAAAATGGTAGCTTGAGCTACTTGAGTTTCCTTTGCCATATCAATGCCCACAACTAGATGTGAAGTAGTAATTCGTTCGATACGTTGATTTTGTCCGTCTGATTGCTTAAACTTCATAATAAGAGCGCCTCCTTGATGGTGTTGGGTGTCTACCCGTCGACAAACCCATCATACCGAGGAGCTCCTTTTTTGACAAAGCCCATTTCTTAGGCTATACAGGAATCTTTAGCGGAATGACTTGGACCAAATTTCTGTAATAGTTCTGCTAGGCGAGTATACAACGAGAAAATGGAAAAAAATTTAAAGCCTCTGATGGAAAATCCATCTATGGCTCTATTTAGACATAAGACATTTGCATAATTTTTTAGTGAGTTGACCACTGACTAATCCAGGTATTACAAATAACATCGGTAGCCATACCGGACCAAGCAACACTCCAAAAATCTTTAATTTTGAAGAGTAAATCAACCCTACGGTGACAAAGTAAGCAGTAAGCACAAATGGCAGAAAAGAAAAGTGGTCTTTTGCTCCTCCTGCTTCTTTGAATGCGTCCCACATTGAAAAGAAATACAAGCACGGATAAAACATGAGCCACTCATAATTCGTTTGCTGAATTGCTACTGAAATATTGCCTTGAAAACTTAAGATAATCACTTCGTTTAAATTCGATTGAATATTAATAAGCCCTTCTAAAAAAACAAAGAGTAGTCCCTTCAATAGTTGTTTATTCAGAATTTGAGAAAACCCTGGTAATGCTATGCTCCATAAAATGGCTTCTGCACTTGTCATTAGGCTTAACTACTTAAGCATTAAGGCATTTCGATCTTCAGCCATAGGAGGTTTCTCAAACCATCCTCTTTCTAACATAAGTTCTGCTCCGTCCTCTGAAAATAATAATTGTTCGCCGATCAGTTTTATATATTGGGCAGATAAATCTCTTCTCATACAAGTAGCTTGTCCAGCACCATAAAATCCGACTGCTGATGATGATAAGAATCCGATGTGAAACATGATGAGTTTATCAGAAAATGGCGGTGTTGTTGAATTCGTAACCATTGACTCCCAGGAAATTGGGAAATTCAAATTACTTTCCATAAAGAATGTACTAAATACTTCCGTTATTTTAGTGGAAAGTTTTAATCCTCTTTGTAGGTACTTTTTCACCTTTTCATCATTAGCTACTTGAGCAAATGCCATAGATATTGCTTTGCTCAAATACGTTTTATTCATATTAAAAGTAATGTTACTAATTTCAATTGCGCTTAAGGGTCTGCGTTTTTCAAGCCAGCCAGTCAGGAACTTTTTATCCGCCATTTCGGGAATTTCCGGGGAATGAATATACGGAGGTCTCGTATAGATCCCTTTTGATAAGGCTACATCCATTATCTCGTTGTATAATTTAATCGTTTCATAATTGCACTCCGTATAATATTCACGAATATCCACTCTTGAGGAAACTTGTAATGAAACAGAATAGCCTGTCATTCCATGAAAAGTCATAACTAATAAGTAATTCAAAAAAAGACCATCTAAAAATAACCTTGGGGCTTTTGTATTGACATCTTGTTCCGTAAAACCATAGGGTATTGGAAAATTTTCTTTCATAAGGAATTCTTTTATTTTGACTACATGCTTTTCTGATAAATTCAGCGCGGTTTTATAAATGTTTTTGATTTCTGGATCCTCAATGATCTCTAATGCATATTTACTGAAGCAAATAGACAATGTATCGTTCATATATTGAGACCATAATGCGGCAATTTCTGTAGATGTAAGCATAGCAGTCGTATTAAGATTCATCTTGTTAGCCTCCAATTTTTATTATGATTATTTAAAAGATACCCATTCTTTCAAAAATAATTCTTATGCATATAAAAAACATCACCGCGATTGGTGACGTAAGAATTCACATCTAATTTATTTATTAGGCAATCCATAAATACTATCCGATCAATAGATGAGAAAATAACAAATTTCTTTTGAGAAGAGTTATAGACTCACTAAAAATCAAATACGATTTGTATCATAAGTTGAGAGCCTCAAGTACGTTATGCTGCCCGTTAGTTCAGCAACAGGTTCGATTTCTTCTTAACTAAGTAGCTATTAACGCATATCCTCATTCATTAACCCCCTAAAAAAAAAAAAAAAAGTAGGGGAACCACTCTCATGGCTCCCCCCTTATCGAACCGCACGTGCCCTACTAAGGCATACGGCTCACCAACGTGATTCAACTTGAACTTCAGTTTGTGGCTAACCTTTGGGCACATTGTATTTTCCGAGCGCGTTCAGTTGTGTAATATTTCTGTCCGCGTTTCTTCATTCTTTCAATTTCCTGGGCTCTCTTCGTTTGCTGTTTGTTCTTCAGGTACTGGATGTATTCATCCAGTGTTTGGCCGTTTTGCTTATGGTAATAGAGCCAAAACGCTGGGATTAAACCTATTCGGACGAAAAACTCATTGTTCCACTTTGTCTGCATGGTGTACCCTTTTCT